>CALALX010000062.1 GCA_937925635.1 uncultured Caulobacter sp. | reverse complement strand
GGAGCCGCCGGAGCCGCGGCCGGAGCCTTGGTGGCGACCCAGGCGTCGAAGTCGGCCTGGCTGACGACCTTGATCTCGATCGGCATGAAGGCGTGGTCGACGCCGCACAGTTCCGAGCACTGGCCGTAGTAGGTGCCGACCTTCTCGGCCTTGAACCAGGTCTCGTTCAGACGACCCGGGATGGCGTCGGTCTTCAGGCCGAAGGCCGGCAGCGCGAAGGCGTGGATGACGTCGGCGCCGGTCACCTGGACGCGGACGACCTTGTTCACCGGCACGACCAGCGGATCGGTGGAGGCCAGACGGAACAGGTCCTTGGACAGGCCGCGCTTGGCGACTTCGTCCTCGGGCAGCATGTTCGAGATGTACTCGGGGATCTTCTGGTCGGGGTACTCGTAGCCCCAGTTCCATTGGTAGCCGACGACCTTAACCGTCAGGTCGGGCTTGGGCATGTTGTGGTAGCGGAACAGCAGGCCGAACGAGAAGATCGCGATGAACATCAGGATCAGGACCGGGATCAGGGTCCAGGCGATCTCGATGGCCGTGTTGTGGCTGAACTTGGCCGGAACCGGGTTGGCCTTGCGGTTGAACCGGAAGATCACCCAGATCAGCAGGGCCAGGACGAACAGGCTGATGCCCGTGATGATCGGCAGCAGGATGACGTCGTGGAAGAAATGGGCCTCGTGCTTCAGCGGCGAGGCCGCCGGCTGCAGACCGATTCCACCCGGCGTCGGCTGTCCCAGCCGCTCTTCGGCGAAGGCGTAAGCGCCCCACATCGCCGCACTGGCGCCCGCCACTAGACCGGCGATTCCCTGAAACTTCGCCTTCATGACCCTCTCTGGCCCGCTTCGCCGTCCCCGGCCCCCGCGGGACCGTAGGCTATCGGCTTCTTCCATCTGGCTGAAGGAGGCGACGCCGCCGGCAAACCCGCGCGCGAGCCTGTTGCGACGCCCCTCCACGCCTACCGGGGGCGTGAATACGCGTATCAACCCCCCTTGCCAAGCGCCTCGCCGTCACAGGTCCCGGCGCGAAATCGTCTCATGCCGCGCTCGGCCGCCTCGAAACCCGGAATGGGCTATCAAGCATGGACAGCTACCGGGCTTAAATTGGTATCTTGCGTTAAACAGTACCGTGTTATAGATAGCTCCAGAACCTGGAGACGGACCACGTGCCGGAAACCATCGAAATCCAACTGAAAAAGGGCGTTCTGACGCTCTGCGTGCTGGCCTTGCTCCATCGCGCCGACAGCTACGCCTACGAGATCGCAAGCCAGCTCGCGAAGGACATCGATATGGGGGAGGGGACCATCTACCCGCTGATGCGCCGACTGCAGGCCGACGGCCTGGTCGACACCTATCTGGTGGAGTCGCCCAGCGGCCCGCCGCGGAAATATTATCGGCTGACCGAGGCGGGGCGCGCCAGCTTCATCTCGCAGAAGTCCGAATGGACGGTCTTCACCAAGGCTGTCGACGCCATCCTGGGAGACAACGCATGACCCGCGCCGAATTCATCTCGCGGCTCAAGTCCGGTCTGGCGGGCATCTCCGCCAACCAGATCGGCGACATCGTCGCCGACTATGAAGCACATTTCGACGACGGCGCGGCCGCCGGCCGCAGCGAGGCGGAAGTCGCCGCCGCGCTCGGCAACCCCAGCCGCCTGGCGCGAGAGCTGAAGGCCGAGGAAGGCGTCAAGCGCTGGGAGGCGCAGAAGAACCCCTCCGCCGCCATGGGCGCGGTGTTCGCCGTGCTCGGCCTGGGCGCCATCGACATCCTGGTGCTGCTGCCGATCCTGATGGGCGTCATCGGCGCCCTGTTCGGCTTCTTCATGGCGGCGATCGGTATCTTCGTCGGGGGCGGCTTCATCTTCGCCGCCGGGCCCTTCATGGGGCCGCCGGGAGGGCCTTTGGCCGCGATCCTGGCGGGCATCGGCCTGATGGCGATCGCCACCTCGCTGGCGGCGGTGACGACCATTGTCACCATTCTGCTGGTCAACCTGCTCGTCTGGTACGGGCGACTGCACTACCGGCTGCTCAAGCCGGCCATCGAACCGCAAGTCTGAGGGGCCGCACCATGATCCGCACCATGAGCATCATCGCGTTCGCGAGCTTCATCCTGGCCGTCGCCTGCCTGGCCGGCGCCGCGGCGCTCGGCGGCCGCGAGATCGCCGAACACGGCTGGACGTCCGACAACTGGCACTTCCGGGTGTCCGATCGTGACGGTCGCCGCAGCGTCGAGCGCGTGTCCGCGACCGACCGCATCACCCGCGACCTGCCCTGGACCGGCGAGGTCCTGTCCGTCGACCTGCCCGCCGACGTGACCTACATCCAGGGCGACGCCGGTAGGATCTTCATCGAAGGTCCAAAGGATATCGTCGACCGCATCCGCGTGGAGAACGGTCGCATTTCCTATGACGGCGATCTGATCCAGCATTCCGGGGACGTCACCATCGACATAAACGGCGTACGGATCATCGACGACGCCGAGCGGCTGCGCATCACCGTCACCGCGCCCACGGTCAACAGCTTCTCCGTCAACGGCTCCGGCGATTTGGACATCCAGGGCTACGACCAGCCGAAGATGACCGTCGCGGTGCAGGGAAGCGGCGATGTGACCGGTGTCGGGAAGACCCAGACCCTAGAGCTGGGCGTGGTCGGCTCCGGCAGCATCGACGTCGGAGAACTGGCCGCCGGCGACGCCGAGGTCGATCTGTCGGGCAGCGGTGACGCGACCGTGAACGCCAACGGGACGGTCAAGATCGCCATCGCCGGCAGCGGCGGCGTCAAGCTGCGCGCAAAGCCGGCAAGCCTGACCAGCGAAATCAGCGGTTCCGGCGACGTCGACCAGGACTACTGATGACGAAGGCGGTCTGACGTCCTACCTGTAGCGTCATGACCGCCTCCCCGCTTGCCCCCTCGCTCCTGGACGCCGCCGGCGTCGATCCTGAACGCGCCCGCACGATCCTGGGCGAAGCCCTGGCCGGGGCGGACGACGGGGAGCTGTTCCTGGAACGCTCTGAGAGCGAGGCCTTCGTCTTCGACGACGGCCGGCTGAAGACCGCCAGCTACGACTCGGGCGAGGGCTTCGGCCTTCGCGTCGTGGCCGGCGAGACGGCGGGATACGCCCATGCCAGCGAAATCTCCGAGGCCGCCATCCGCCGCGCCGCCGATTCGGCCAAGCTCGCCCGGCGTGGCTACGACGGCGTCGCCGCCGAAGCGCCGCGCGCCACCAACGCGAGACTCTACGGCGACAACGATCCCGTCGCCTCGCCCGGATTTTCGGACAAGGTCGCCCTGCTGCAGGAAATCGACGCCTTCGCCCGGGCGCGCGATCCCCGCGTGGTTCAGGTCATGGCCTCGATGGCCGGCGAGCGGCGCATGGTCGAGATCCTGCGCGCCGACGGCCGGCTGATCCGCGACGTCCGTCCGCTCGTCCGCGTCAATGTCCAGATCACGCTTGAGCGGGACGGCCGTCGCGAGACCGGCGTCTCCGGCGCCGGCGGCCGCGCCGGCTTCGAGGCCTGGATTTCGCCCGACCGCTGGCAGGAACAGGTCGACGACGCCATTCGCCAGGCCTCGGTCAACCTCGACGCGGTCGAGTGTCCGGCTGGCGAGATGGACGTTGTGCTCGGCCCGGGCTGGAACGGCGTGCTGCTGCATGAGGCCGTCGGCCACGGCCTGGAGGGCGACTTCAACCGCAAGGGCCTGTCGGCCTTCTCCGGCCGCATCGGCGAGCGCGTCGCCGCGCCGGGCGTCACCGTGTTCGACGACGGGACCATTCCGGATCGCCGGGGCTCGCTGACTGTCGATGACGAAGGCACGCCCACTGAGCGCACTATCCTGATCGAGGACGGCATCCTGGTCGGCTACATGCACGACCGCATGAGCGCCCGGCTGATGGGCATGGCCCCGACCGGCAACGCGCGCCGTCAGTCCTACGCTCACATGCCGATGCCGCGGATGACCAACACCGGCATGCTCGGCGGCAAGGACACCCAGGCCGAGATGATCGCCTCGACGAAGCGCGGTGTCTTCTGCGCCCATCTCGGCGGCGGCCAGGTCGACATCACCAACGGCAAGTTCGTGTTCCAGTGCACCGAGGCCTGGCTCATCGAGGACGGCAAGCTGACCCGGCCGGTGAAGGGCGCGACCCTGATCGGCGACGGCCCCAGCGCCCTCACCCGCGTGACCATGATCGGCGACGACTTCGCGCTCGACCCGGGCATCGGCGTCTGTGGCAAGGCGGGGCAGGGCGTCCCGGTCGGCGTCGCCCAGCCGTCGATGAAGATCACGGGACTGACGGTCGGCGGCACGGCCGTCTGAGATCCCGTTAGCGCTGACTGATCGGCGTCAACATATCGGCGATTTAATCCACATTTCAGCGTTGTAACGTGTCTCGCGGGGGGCGCCCCGTCAGTTTCGCTTCCACCTGGGCCGGGGGGCTCATGGGGGAGTGATTGATGAGAACCGCGCTTTTCGCCACCGCCGCCGCCGCCGCGATCGCCATCGCGACCGGCGCGGCCGCTCAGGACGCTCCCCCGACGGCGCCCGCGGCCGAGGGCGAGCAGGGCGTCATCGCCTATCCTCCGAGCTTCTTCGCCGACGCGCAGCCGAACACGGCGATGGAAATGGTCGCCCGTCTACCGGGCTTCGTGTTCGACGGCGGGTCCGGCGTCCGTGGTTTCGCCGGCGCGGCCGGCAACGTCCTGGTCGACGGCGAGCGCCCGACCACCAAGAGCGACGACCTGCAGAGCATCCTGCGCCGCATTCCCGCCAACCAGGTCGAGCGCGTCGACGTGATCCGCGGCGGCGCGCCGGGCATCGACATGCAGGGCAAGACGGTCCTCGCCAACGTCGTCATCAAGAAGGGCGCGGCGGTCACCGGCGTGATCGCGGTCGTCAACGACTTCATCTACGACGGCCGCAACTCGCCGGGCATCCGTCTGGAGAGCGTCCGCCGCGCCGACGGCCGGACCCTCGAGGGGTCGCTGATCGCCGCGGCCTTCCACGACGACGGCGCCGGCGACGGACCGCTCGTCCAGCGCGATGCGTCCGGCGCGGTCATCGAACAGGGCGACATGCACGCCGAGGGCGACGGCCAGCAGATCGTCGGCACCGCCGCCTATTCGACGCCGCTGGCCGGCGGCAAGTTCCGGATCAACGGAAGGCTGTTCTTCCAGCGCTTCTACTATGGTCAGACTGACGACTTCGATGTCGCCGGCTACACCTCCCGGGACCGCGAGCTGGAAGAGCGCCGCGAGGGCGAGATCGGCCTGCGATACGGCCGCGACCTCGGTCCGCGCACCAAGCTGGAAAGCCTGTTCATCCAGCAGTGGCGCGAACAGGACTTCAACCTGCGCTTCGTGGCCGGCCCCGACGTGGAGCTGTTCAGCAACGAACGCAAACTGGGCGAAACCATCGGCCGCGCCTCGGTGAACTTCCGCCAGTCGGATGCGCTGTCCATGGAGTTCGGCGGCGAGGGGGCCTTCAACTGGCTCGAGTCGGCCACCGCCTACAGCTACAACGGCGCGCCGGTCGCGCTGCCGGCCGCCAATGTGCGTGTCGAGGAACGCCGCGGCGAGGCCTTTGGCACGGCGACCTGGAAGCCCCTCTCGGTTCTGACCCTCGAAGGCAGCCTGCGCTACGAGTATTCGCAGATCAGTTCGGAAGGCGACGTTGCGCTCGAGAAAAGTCTGCAGTTCGCCAAGCCGCGCGTGGTCGCCACCTGGTCCCCGAACGAGGGTAACCAGTTCCGCGTCCGCGCCGAACGCGAGGTCGGCCAGCTGAACTTCGGCGATTTCGTCGCCGGCTCACAGATCAACACCGGCGGCGGCGTCACCACCGGCAACCCGGACATCGATCCGCAGAACGGCTGGGTCTACGAGATCGCCTACGAGCGCCGCTTCTGGTCCAGCGGCTCGATCACCCTGACCCTTCGCCATGTCGACCTGAAGGACGCCATCGACCGCGCGCCGGAAGTGGTGCTGTCGACCTGTCCGCTGGTCAGCGGCGTTCCCGACCCGACCTCGCCGCTCTGCACCCGCTACGACCGTCCGGCCAACATCGGCGACGGCACGAAGGATCAGGCGCAGATCGACTTCACCCTGCCGCTGGACCGCCTCGGCGTGAAGGGCGGCACGGTGCGCGGCTTCTACGTCTGGCGCGAATCGGAGGTCACCGACCCGACCACTTTCGACCCGCGGCGCATCACCGGCGAACATCCTCACGACTGGGAGATCCATTTCACTCAGGACCTGCCGCAGTGGAAGCTGACCTGGGGCGTCGACGTCTTCGGCGAGTTCCAGGAGACCTACTGGCGCTACAACCGGGTCGAGACGACCGAGCTGAAGTCGTTCGTCATTCCCTACGCCGAATGGAAGCCGCGCAAGGACCTGCAGTTCCTGGTGCAGTTCAAGAACTTCACCGAGCGCCCCCTGATCAAGGAGCAGGCGTTCTACAGCGGCGATCGCGCCACCGGCGCGCTGCAGCTGCGCGAGACCCGCACCTATGAAAACGGCATGAGCGTCTACCTGCGGCTGCGGAAGACGTTCGGCTAGAAGGCTCCTCGGCCGACTGACCCCTCGGCTCCGCCCTGAACCGGAGTTCGCCCCATCGGCCAAGGAAGAAGGGCCCGGAGAGTGATCTCCGGGCCCTTCGCCGCTTCAGAGGTGTGGTCGGCGTCTAGTGTGGCATCGATTGGCGTTCGCCGTCGTTCTCCGTCGCCGGGTGGGCCGAGGCGTCGTTCACGCCGTGCGCCCAGTGCTTGATCACGAAGCTGATCAGGACGAACACCACGCCGACCCCGATGCCGGCCCAGCCGAGCTTCTCGAAGCCGCCCAGCGAGGTCTGCAGCGCGCCGGCCGGATCGAGCACCTGGCCGCCCACGGTTTCGGTGCCCATGGCGCCGGCGATGATGCCGCCGACATACTGGGCGATCGAGCTCGACAGGAACCACACGGCCATCATGAACGAGACGACCGAGGCCACCGACAGCTTGGTGATTTCCGAGAGGCCGACCGGCGACAGGAAGAGCTCGCCGGTGGTGTGGAGCAGGTAGAGCAGGGCGAGGATCATCAGCGGCATCTGGAAGGCCGAGTTGGCCATGCCCGCGCCGGCCGCCCAGACCACGACCATGAAGCCGAGGCCGACCTGAACCAGGCCGAGGCCGAACTTCATCACCGGGTTCGGATCACGGTTATGACGACCGAGCCACAGCCACATGGCCGCGAAGATCGGGGCGAAGATCAGGATGAAGCCGGCGTTGAACGACTGCGTCTGGGCGGCGGTGATGCCCATGTCGATCCACAGGACGTCGGCCGGCACGCCTGGCGCCATGACCATCTCGCGGGTGCCGAAGAAGAAGCTCCGGCCGAACGCCTCGACGGTGACGGGCGCGCTGATCAGGGACAGGTCGACGTTGCGGTCCGCGAACAGGTTCAGCGAGGTGCCGGCTTGCTCGAACAGCGTGAAGAACACCACCGCGCCGAAGATCAGCACCAGCGCCAGCATCATGCGCTCACGCTGGATCTTGTCGCACTTGAAGATCAGGAACCAGCCGATGAAGGCCAGCGAGACGACCGTGCTGGCGGTCAGCACGCTGCCGACCAGCGCGTTGCGCTGGACCATGAACCAGACCGCGCCCACGCCGAGAAGGGCGAGGATGTAGATCAGACCTTCGCGGTTGATCGGGCCGGCGATCGGCTTGGCCAGCAGCTCGGGATTCGGCGGTTCGCCCTTGCCCTGCAGCAGCGGCTTGCCGAGCACGAAGACGATGAAGCCCGCCAGCATGCCGATGCCGGCCAGGCCGAAGCCCCAGCCCCAGCCGTAGGTCTGGCCGAGGTAGCCGCAGAGGACCGAGGCCCAGAAGGCGCCCAGGTTGATGCCGTAGTAGTAGAGGGTGAAGCCCGGGTCGCGCCGCGGGTCGCCCTGCGGGTAGAGCTGGCCCACGATGGTCGAAATGTTCGGCTTCAGGAAGCCGACGCCCATGATGATGAACGAGACGGCCAGGAAGAAGATGTTCGCGTAAGTCGGGTTCCGGGCTTCCTTCATTTCGTAGGAGCCCTTGGCCAGGACGGCCGGAAGCGGCGCGTCGGCCGGCAGGTCGGTGATCGCCAGGCCGCCGCCTTCGGCGCCCGCGAATTCGTAGACCTTGTCGCCGACCTTGATGCCGACCTCGCGCGCGTCGCCGCGGCCTTCGAGGACGATTTCGTAGGCCGCGCCCTGATAGGTCAGGGTCTGGGTCGCCGGCTTGCCTTCGATGGCCATCATGCCGTGGCCCGCGACCAGCAGCAGGGCGCCGAACGCGATGGCCTTGCGGGTGCCGAGGTAGCGGTCGGCCAGCAGGCCGCCGATCAGGGGCAGAAGGTAAACGAGCGAGGTGTAGGAGCCGTAGATACCGCCGGAGTACTCGTCGCTGAACAGGAAGTGCTGCGTCAGGTAGAAGATCAGGATGCCCCGCATCCCGTAGTAGGAGAAGCGCTCCCACATCTCCGCGAAGAAGAGGATGAGCAGGCCCTTGGGATGCTTCCGCATCTGCAGAAACACCGGAATCCCGGTCGCCAGGGTCACGAGGATCCCCAGCGCAATGACGATATTCATACTGCCGTTCCTGTAACTTTAGACGCCGGGGAGCGGCAAGATTCCCCCGCGTCCGCCCCGATTTGTGCGCGAGAAAATCACGCGCCGCCTCGTTTCACAAGCAACGGCTTGCCGCGCGTGGCGTTTCCGGAGCCACATTCGCCTGTCGGGCGTTGTAGGGGCGGAGGTTCCCATCATGGCCCAGGCCGCTACGCCGTTCACCATTTCCGCCGCGCCGGGCCGGGTCCGGGTGCTGTTCGAAGGCCATGAAGTGGCCGATAGCGCCCGCACGCTCGTCCTCCACGAAGCGGGCGCCGATCCCGTCTACTACTTCCCGCGCGAGGACGTTCAGATGTCGGTTCTCAAGCGCAATGACCACGGCTCGACCAACGACAAGGGCGCCGCGGCCTGGTTCACGATCATGCGCGACGCCAGGATCGTCGAGGACGTGGCCTGGTCCTACGTGCGCGGGCGCGGCGAGGCGGAGCTGATCGAGGGCTACATCGCCTTCATGCCGCAGCATGTGGATTTCGAGGCGGACGCCGTCGCCGAGCCCGTCCGCCACGTCTCTCCCATGGATCCGCCGTATGCATGATCGCCTTCCCTCCCCGTCATGGGGAGGGTGGTCCCGAAGGGACCGGGTGGGGAATGGGGATGCCAATCACCGGGCGTTGTAACTGGCGCCCTGCTGCCCCACCCTGACCCGCTGCGCGGGTCTGTCCCTCCCCATGAAGGGGAGGGAAGCCTCAGTACGCGCAGTCCTGGAACACGCGCGAGATATCGCCGCCCCACTCGCCGTGGAACTTCTCCAGCAGGCGCTCGGCTGGGGTCAGGCCGCTGTCGGCGATCTGCTCCAGTTCGCCCAGGTAGGTGGTCTCGTCGATGAAGGAGCCGTCCAGGCGCGCCCGGCGCTTGAGGCCCTCGCGGCTGATCGCGATCATGTCCTTCGCGATGTCCTGGACCGTGCGGCCGTGGACGACGGCCTTGAGGCCCAGCTTGTTGACGTCGCTGCGGACCGTCTCACGCTCTTCGCGCGTCCAGTCCTTGCAGAGGTCCCAGGCGGCGGCCAGCGCCGCGCTGTCGTAGAAGATGCCGGTCCACAGCGCCGGCAGGGCGCACAGTCGGCTCCACGGGCCGCCGTCGGCGCCGCGCATTTCCAGATAGGTCTTCAGCCGCACTTCCGGGAAGATGGTCGTCGTATGATCGGCCCAGTCCTTCATCGTGGCGCGTCCGTCGACGCCCTCCAGCCGGCCGTCGATGAAGTCCTTGAAGCTCTTGCCGGCGACGTCGACGTACAGGCCGTTGCGCTTCACGAAATACATCGGCACGTCGAGGGCGTAGCGCGCGTAGCGCTCGAAACCGAAACCGTCCTCGAACACGAAGTCGAGCATGCCGGTGCGGTCGGGATCGGTGTCGGTCCAGACGTTGGCGCGGGCCGACAGGAAGCCGTTGGGCTTGCCTTCGGTGAAGGGCGAGTTGGCGAACAGGGCGGTGGCGATCGGTTGCAGCGCCAGGCTGGTGCGGAACTTGGCCACCATGTCCGCCTCTGACGAGAAGTCGAGGTTGGCCTGCACGGTGCAGGTGCGGAACATCATGTCCAGACCCAGCCCGCCGACCAGCGGCATGTACCGCTTCATGATCACGTAGCGACCCTTGGGCATCACGGCCGCCTGCTCGCGGGTGATGGTCGGGTGGAAGCCGAGGCCCAGGAAGCCGATGCCGAGCGCGTCGGCGACGGTCTTCACCTCCTGCAGGTGGCTGCCGGTCTCCTCGCAGATCTCGTGCATGGAGTTCAGCGGCGCGCCGCTGAGCTCGAACTGGCCGCCGGGCTCCAGGCTGACGCTCGCGCCGCCGCGCTGCAGGGCGATCAGGGTTTGGCCGCCGTCGGCGCGGTCCTCGTAGACGCCTTCCCAACCGAAGCGCATCAGGCCCTTCAGCATCGCCTCGATGCCGTCGGGACCCGCGTACGGGATGCTCTCGTGACCGTTCAGGCGGAATCCGAACTTCTCGTGCTCGGCGCCCACGCGCCATTCGCTCGCCGGCTTGCAGCCCTTGGCGAAGTAGTTGGTCAGGTCCTCAAGGGACAGGGGCCGATCATCACACACAGTCGTCGCCATAGTTTCGCGAGCCTCCCCGGCTTCTTCATGTTGGTGGCTGGGAGGCCCATTCCCCGGCCGGGCGCGATCTTTACGCTGTTCAGCAGGTGGTAGCAAAAGGCTACGGTCTCAAGAGGGCGTGAGCCAGTCTCCCATCGCCGATTGCCAGATCGTGAGCGCGGCGATCGCCGCCGTGTCCGCGCGCAGAATGCGCGGGCCGAGCGACACGGGCGTGACGAAGGGCAGGCCGCGCAGCTTTTCGCCCTCTTCCGGATCGAAGCCGCCCTCCGGGCCGATCAGCACCGCCCAGGGGCCGCTCTCCGCCGCCCGCAGCGCCGCCAGCGCCGGCGGAGCGCCGCCGGCCTCGTCGCAGAACATCAGCCGCCGCGCCGCGTCCCAACCGGTCAACATCCGGTCCAGCTTCTCCGGCGCGACGATCTCCGGCACATCGAGGCGTTCCGTCTGCTCCGCCGCCTCGACGGCGATGGCCTGCAGGCGTTCGACGTTGGCGCGGTCGGCGTTGGTGCGACGGGTGGTGACCAGCCGGATGCGGCGCACGCCCAGCTCCACCGCCTTCTCGATGATGGTCTCCAGCGGCCCGCGCTTGATCAGCGCCACCACCAGGTCGAGATCCGGGCTCGCCCGCTGCGGGCGGATCAGCGAGCCGACGGTCAGCCGGCAGCCGCGCTTGTTGGCGTCGACGATGGTCGCGCGCCACTCGCCATGCCGGCCGTTGAACAGCAGCACTTCCGCGCCGATGGCCAGTCGCATCACCGCGATCAGGTAGCGGCTCTGCTCCGGCGAAGGCGACACCGAGGCGCCGGCGGCGAGGTCGTCGGGGACATGGAGACGGATCATGACGGGGTTCTAGCCCGATAGCCGCGTCCGGGGGTAGGCTCGCGACATGGACAACGACGCCTACGACGCCGAGCTCCGCCACCTTCAGATCGCCGCCGTCGGCCTGCAGCGCCTGGCGATCAAGGAGGGCTGGAAGCTCTTGATGCTGTTCGAGGGGCGCGACGCCGCCGGTAAGGACGGCGCGATCTCCAGGATCATCGCCCCGCTCTCGCGTCGGGAAACGCGGGTCGTGGCCCTGCCCAAGCCCTCCGACCGGGAGCGGTCGCAGTGGTTCCTGCAACGCTATGTGGCGCACCTGCCGGCGGCCGGCGAGTTCGTGCTGTTCAACCGCTCCTGGTACAATCGGGCCGGGGTCGAGCGGGTCATGGGGTTCAGCACCCTTGAGGAGCAGGAGGAGTTCCTGCGCGACGTCGTGCCGTTCGAGCAGATGCTGGTCGACAGCGGCATGAGGGTCATCAAGCTCTGGCTCGACATCTCCCGCGAGGAGCAGGCCGAGCGCCTGAAGGCGCGCCGGTCCGATCCGCTGAAGGCCTTCAAGATCAGTCCGCTCGACGCCGTCGCGGAGAAGAAGTGGGACGATTACACCGTCGCCCGCGACGAGATGCTGCGCCGGACGGACTGTGAGGAATCGCCGTGGATCTGCGTGCGCGGAGACAGGAAGAAGCCCGCGCGGCTCAACATCCTGCGCTGGCTGCTGCACGCGTCCGCGCCGAAAAAGCTGCTCAAGGGCGTGCCCGAGCCTGATCCCGAGGTGATCTTCCGGTTCACGCTGGAAGCGCTCGAGGACGGCCGGCTGGCGCGCTGAACGCCGACGCAACCAGGGAGATCGCCGCGCATGGAATACGTTCGTCTGGGCTCTAGCGGCCTGAAGGTCTCGCGCCTCTGCCTCGGCTGCATGACCTACGGCTCCAGCGGCTGGCGTCCCTGGGTGCTGGAGGAGGAGGCGAGCCGGCCCTTCTTCAAGGCCGCGATCGAGGGCGGGATCAACTTCTTCGACACGGCCGACATGTACTCCAACGGCCAGAGCGAAGTGATCACCGGCCGGGCGCTGAAGGAATTCTCGCGCCGGGAAGAGGTGGTGATCGCGACCAAGGTCTTCTTCCCGCACGGCAAGGGGCCGAACGCCGGCGGCCTGTCGCGCAAGCACATCATGGACGCGGTGGATCGGTCGCTGAAGAACCTCGGGACGGACTACATCGACCTCTACCAGATCCACCGCTTCGACTACGACACGCCGATCGAGGAGACGCTGGAGGCGTTGCATGACGTCGTGAAGGCCGGCAAGGCCCGGTACATCGGGGCCTCGTCGATGTACGGCTGGCAGTTCGCGAAGATGCTCGCCGCCAGCGAGAGGCACGGCTGGACGAAGTTCGTGTCGATGCAGCCGCAGTACAACCTCGTCTACCGTGAGGAGGAGCGCGAGATGCTGCCGCTCTGCCAAGCCGAGGGTGTCGGCGTCATACCCTGGTCGCCGCTGGCCCGCGGCTTCCTGGCCGGCGGCCGCAAGGCCGTGGGCGAGGGCAATACCGAGCGGTCCCGCACCGATGAGTTCTCGCCGCGCCTCTACTACCGGGACGCCGACTTCGAGGTCGTCGACGCGGTCGAGGCCATCGCGAAGGAGCGGGGCCTGTCGAACACCCAGGTCGCCCTGGCCTGGGTGTTGAAGAACCCGGCCATCACCGCCCCGATCGTCGGCGCCTCGAAGATGCATCACCTGTCCGAGGCCCTGGCCGCCCTTGACGTGACACTGTCGAACGACGAGATCGCCACGCTCGAAAAGCCCTACAAGCCCAAGCCGGTGCTGGACCACGGGTAGGCGCATCCCCTCATCCGCTCATCCCGGCATTCGCCGGGATGAGCGGAGAAAGATGCGGGAACATTGGGCGAACACCCGGAATCGGTCATGGTGTCGCCGATGAAGAAGACCCACGACCTCTCCGCCGCCCAGGCGCGGCGCATCGCGCTGGCGGCCCAGGGCTTCGCCGACGCCCGCCGTCACGAGGCGCCCGGCGCGCGGCATTTCCGCAAGACCGCCGACCGGCTGGGCGTGATCCAGATCGACAGCGTCAACGTGGTCACCCGCACCCACTACCTGCCCGCCTTCTCGCGGCTCGGCGACTATCCCCGCGAGGTGCTGGAGGCGGAGGCGTGGGGCAAGAAGCGGTCGATGTTCGAGTACTGGGGCCATGAGGCTTCGTTGCTGCCGATGGACCTGCAGCCCTTCTTCCGCTGGCGGATGGCGCGGGCCGAGCGCGGCGAGACCTGGGGCGGGCTGGCCCGCTTCGGCCGCGAGCGGCGCGACTACATCGACAACATCCTGGCCGAGATCGAAAGGCGCGGTCCCGTCACCGGCGGCGACTTCGCGACCGGCCCGCGCGGTCAGCCGGGCTGGTGGTCGTGGTCGGACGGCAAGCGCGCGCTCGAATGGCTGTTCTGGGCCGGCTACGTCACCACCCGGACGCGGCGCGGCTTCGAGCGGGTCTATGACCTGACCGAACGGGCGCTGCCCGCGGCCGTCATCGATGCCCCGACTCTGGACGAGCCCGACGCGATCCGCGAACTGGTGCGCCGGTCGGCGGGGGCGATGGGCGTGGCGACCGAGGCGGACCTGCGCGACTACTTCCGCCTGCCGCTGGAGCCCGCCCGCCGTGCGGTGCGTGAGCTGGTCGAGGCCGGCGAGCTGACGCCGGTCGCCGTGGAGGGCTGGGCCAGGCCCGGCTACCTGGCCCCCGGGGCGAAGGCCCCGCGCCGGGTCGAGGCCCACGCGCTGCTGTCGCCCTTCGACAACCTGATCTGGTTTCGCGAGCGAACCGAGCGGCTGTTCGACGTGAAAATCCGGCTGGAGATCTACACCCCGGCCGAGAAGCGCACCCATGGCTACTACGTGCTGCCCTTCCTGCAGGGCGAGACCATCACCGGCCGGGTCGATCTCAAGGCCGACCGGCAGAAGAAGGTGCTGCTGGTCCAGGCCGCCCACGCGGAGCCGAACGCCGGGCCGGACACCGCGCAGGCCCTGGCGGCCGAACTGACGCGGATGGCGGGATGGCTCGGTCTCGATCGCGTTGAAGCCGTTCGCAAGGGCGACCTGGCGGCGCCGCTTTCGGAGGCGCTGGCGAAAAAGTGAGCGGGTGCGACGCCGTGCGCGGTTTCCCGCGGGCGTCATCCCGGGCTATCCGCTGCCGCACTGACCGCGCGGGGGGCGCAAACCCGGAGCTCAGACGGCATGCTGGAACAGCAAGCGCGCTTGTCGCGTCGTGGACTTATCGTCGGCCTCGCCGCCCTGACGGCGTCGTGCGCCACTTCGACGCCGAAACCCTCGCTGGTCTCGCAGACCTTCTCGCCTGTTCCCTCGCCTCCGCCGCCGCCGCTCATCGTCCCGCCCGCGCCGGCGGCCGTCCCGGCGCTCGGCCCCGCCCTGGACCCGCAGGGCCTGATCCGTCGCCCGCTGCTCTACGCCGCCCTGGACGCGCTCAAGCGCCATCGCGGCCATGTCGAGCACGAGGATCGCGTCTACATCGTCGACTTCCAGGCCCACTCCAGCAAGCCGCGCCTGTTCCGCCTCGACCTGACGACCGGCGAGACCACGGCGTACCGGACCGCCCACGGCCGGGGTTCCGACCCGGCGCACAGCGGCTACGCCCAGAAGTTTTCGAACGTGCCGAACTCGAACGCCTCCTCGGTCGGCGCCTATCTGACGGCCGGCCAGTCCTGGGGCTCCAAGCACGGTCCGAACGTCCTGCTCGACGGCCTTGATCCGACCAATTCGGAGGTCCGCGACCGGGCGATCATCGTCCACGCGGCCGACTACTGCGAGCCGGCCTACCTAGCGTCGCAGGGCAAGCTCGGCCGCTCGTTCGGCTGCTTCGCCGTCTCCCAGGCCGACCTCAACGCCCTCCGCGCCGACATGGACGGCGGCCGCCTGCTGTTCGCCGGCGCCTAGTCAGCGTCAGACTTTCGGCGCGATCGTGGTCGGCAGCGGCTCCTTGCGGGGCAGCCGCTTGTTCCGCTTCTCGTACAGGCTCTGGTATTCGCGACGCTGCTTGGCGACCTCATAGAGCACGATGCCGGAGCTGGTTCCCAGGTTGAGGCTCTCGATCATCCCGAACATCGGGATGCTGACGCACATCGAACTGCGCGAGACGGCCAGGTCGCTGATACCGGTCGCCTCGCTGCCGAACCACACGGCCAGCTTGGCGTGCTCGGTGAAGTCGCCTTCGTGCAGGAAGATGCTCGTCTTACCCTTCACGTGAGGGGACGTCACGACCGACACGAAGTTGTTGCGCTCAAGGTGATCGAAGCACGCGTCAGTGCTGTCGAACCGCTTCACGAAAGTCCACTTCACGGCCGACACGGAGGTCTTCGAGATCGTTCGGCGCTCCCTCAGGTCCTGCCAGTCTTCCGGCAGCGAGCCCCCAGGGTCCACGACATAGACCTTCTCGACGCCGAGGGCGTTCACGTTCCGGATCACCGTGCCGATATTCGCGATATCGGTGGGGTTTTCCAGAACCGCGATCAGGTTCTTGCAGCGGAAGGGTGCGATTTCCTTCGCCCGCTTTCGCACGCCGGGCTTGGACTTGGCCCTTTCGCTTGTCTCGATGTCGTCCGGGGTCATTCCTGCCTCACTCGAGGGGCTTGGGCTGGCGAGCCCTCTAGCCCACCGCCCCGTACATGGCCATCACGTCCTGGCGCATCGACTGGCCGCTGTCCGGTCGGCTGTAGAACATGTGGCCGCCGGGATAGGCGCGCAGCTGCACCCGGCCCGGATTGCCCATCGGCGGCAGCTGGTCGACCACCGTCTTCGACACGAAGTAGGGGCAGCTCAGGTCGTTGTAGCCGTGGACGATCAGCACCTTCATCTTCGGGTCGTTGGCCAGCGCGCGGCGAAGGGCCGACACGGACTCGATGGTGACCAGCTCATCTTCCCAGGCCTCGTTGACGGAGCTCGACAGCGCCTCGTAGCGGGCCTCGACCTTCCATCCGACCACGCGGGTGACGAAGTCGACCATGGCGCTGGTCGTCGGCGCGATCAGGGCGTCGAGGATCGGGTCGCCGCTGCGCTGGTTCGGCGCCCAGGGGTAGGGGTCGTAGGCGGTGACGTTGCTGTCGTACCAGCTGCCGATGCGGCCGTCGGCGCGATAAAGCTCGCGCAGGAAGGCGCGGCTGTCGATGCGGCCGCCCATCTCGCGGACGACCTGCTGTGGCAGGCCGGTAAAGGCGCTGACCCGGGTGACCAGCCGGTCGAGAGCGGCCTGGTCGCTGCGGCCCTTCATGAAGTCGGTCAGGAACTCGCCGCTGACATAGGCCTCGACCTCGGCCATCTGGCCGGCGTTCAGCGGCTTGCCCTGGCGTTCGTAGTGGGCGGCGGCCATCGACGGCAGGGTCATGGCCCAGGGGATCGGCGAGAAGTCGCCGCCGGCCCAGCTGACGCCGTCGAAGAAGGGCGAGACCAGCACCACGCCGTTGACGCCGACGCCGAGCTCGGTCTGCAGATAGTGGGTCAGGCGCGGGCCCCGGAAGCCGCCGTAGCTCTCGCCGACCAGGTACTTCGGCGAGGTCATGCGCTCGTTCTTGAGCAGCCAGTCGTAGACGATGCGCGACAGGTACTCGATGTCCTGCTTCACCCCGAAGAAGGCCTTCTTGCTCTCCTCGGGCGTCACCCGAGAGCGGGAGAAGCCGGTTCCGATCGGGTCGATGAAGACCAGGTCGGTGAAATCCATCCAGGTGAACGGATTGTCCTGCAGGACCGCCGAGTCCGACGGCGCGTCGCCCTGGGCGCCGAACTGCACGCGCTTGGGGCCGATGGCGCCGAGGTTCAGATAGACGCTGGCCGCGCCGGGACCGCCGTTGAAGGCGAAGGTCACCGGACGGTTCGGGTTGCGCGGCCCGTCGAGGACATAGGCGGTGTAAACCACCTCGCCGATCACCTTGCCCTTGGCGTCGCGCACCGGCAGCGCGCCGACCGTGGCGGTGTAGTTGATCACCTTCCCGTTCAGCCGCGCGGTCTGCTTGACCGAGGCCGGGGCCGGCAAGGGCGGCAGGTCGATGTCGGCCTTCTTGTCGGCCGCCGGCGCGGGATCCGCCGCCGTCGCCGTCGTCGCCACGACTCCCAGCGCCAGCGCCGCGGCCAGTCCGATCACTTTCAGCATACGCATTCGCAACCCCCTCCAAACCGATCAGTGCGGAGTCGTAGGCCCTGCCGCCGACGCTCTCAACCGCTTCATGGCATTGCGTCTGCGTCTTGACGTTCACACGTCAACCACGTTGAAATCGGGTCGGGGAAGACATGCGCCGGCAGTCAGGCGCATGAATCGGGGGCGACATGCAAAGCATCCTTGCGGAGGCCGGCGGCCTCCTGCGCGTCATCGTCGGCGCGCCGATCGAGTTCTACATCTTCGGCGCGACGTTGCTGGGCGTGGCGCTGTTCCATCACAGGACGCTCACCGTCGCGCTGGCCGGGCTGACGACGACGATCCTCTACAAGCTGGTGTTCGCCGGCTTCGCGCATGGCCCAGGGCTCGCCGGCCTCTCCGCCCACTTCGGCCACGAGAGCGTCATCCTCGCCAACCTCATGCTTCTTCTGCTCGGCTTCGCGCTGCTGGCCAACCAGTTCGAACGCAGCAACATTCCCGAACATATGCCGAGGCTGCTGCCCGATGACTGGAAGGGCGGCCTGGCCCTGCTGGCGATGGTCTTCGTGCTGTCGACCTTCCTCGACAACATCGCCGCGGCCATCATCGGCGGCGTCGTCGCGCGGCACGTCTACCATGGTCGCGTCAGCATCGGATACCTGGCGGGCATCGTCGCCGCCTCGAACGCCGGCGGCGCGGGCAGCGTGATCGGCGACACGACAACGACGATGATGTGGATCAGCGGCGTTTCGCCCGTGGCGGTCCTGCATGCGTTCGTCGCCTCGTTCGCGGCCTTCGCCGTCTTCGGCCTGGTCGCCGCCCTGCAGCAGCATCGCTTCGCGCCGATCCTGGCGCATGTCGCGGAAGGCACGCCGCGCATCGACAAGGCCCGCACCGTCATCGTCGCCGTGATCCTGGCCACGCTGCTGGCGGTGAACTTCGCGGGCAATGCCTGGTATCCGGAAAGTCAGGACGCCGCGCCGTGGCTCGGCCTCGGCCTCTGGGCCGCGATCCTGTTGACCTCCATCATCCGAGCGCCGCAGTGGAGTCTGCTTCCGGGGGCCGCGAAGGGCGCGCTGTTCCTGGTTTCGCTGGTGGCGACCGCCTCGCTGATGCCGGTCGAGAGCCTGCCCGGGGCCGCCTGGCAGACGGCGTTCGGCCTCGGCTTCCTGTCGTCGGTCTTCGACAACATCCCTCTGACGGCCCTGGCCCTGAAGCAGGGCGGCTACGACTGGGGCGTCCTGGCGTTCGCGGTCGGGTTTGGCGGCTCGATGGTGTGGTTCGGCTCCTCGGCGGGCGTGGCGCTGTCGAACCTCTATCCCGAGGCGCGTTCGGTGTTCGGCTGGTTGCGGCACGGCTGGCATGTCGCCCTCGCCTATGTCGTCGGCTTTTCCGTCCTGGTCGCGGTCTGGGGCTGGCATCCCACCACGACCCGGGCGGAGCGACCGGCCGAAGCGCAACCGCATGCGCCTCCGCCGGAATGGCTCGACAACATCGTCCGGGGCGCCGGCGATCTGATCGAGCAGGCCAGGACGCGAATGGTCGGATAGGCGCGCCGGAGTCGCCTACGCCGTCCCCTCCGCCACCGCCGCCAGCCGCGCGTAGACCCCGCCCTTGGCCTTCAGCTCGGCGTGCCGGCCCTCTTCGACGATGCGGCCGCGATCGAAGACCAGGATGCGGTCGGCGCCGCGGATGGTCGACAGGCGGTGGGCGATGACGATCGTGGTGCGGCCCGCCATCAGCTCGTCCATCGCCGCCTGGACCTGGACCTCGGTCTCGACGTCGAGGCTGCTGGTCGCTTCGTCGAAGACCAGGATCGGGGCGTCGGCCAGGAAGGCGCGGGCGATGGCCACGCGCTGGCGCTCGCCGCCCGACAGCTTCACGCCGCGCTCGCCGACCAGGGTGTCGTAGCCCATCGGCAGGCTCTCGATGAAGTCGTGGGCGCGGGCCCGCTTCGCCGCCAGCCGGATTTCCTCGGCCGTGGCGTCGGGGCGGGCATAGCCGATGTTCTCTGCGATGGTCCGGTGGAACAGGGCCGGATCCTGCGGCACCACGGCGATGGCGCGGCGCAGGGACCCCTGTTCCACGCGGGAGACGTCCTGGCCGTCGATGACGATGGCGCCGCCCTGCAGGTCGTACAGGCGTTGGATCAGTTTCACGAAGGTCGACTTCCCAGCGCCCGTCGGTCCGACCAGCGCCACCCGCTCGCCCGGGGCGATGGTCAGGTTGAAGCCGTCATAGAGCGGCGCCTCGGCGCTCTTGTAGCGGAAGGTGACGTGGTCGAAGACGATCTCGCCCTCGCCGCCGACGAAGGGCCGCGCGCCCGGGGAGTCGGCCACCTGGGGCGCCATGCGGGCGTAGTTGGCGACGTCCTCCACGTCATCCAGGCCCTTCTGCATCATGCGCACATTCTCGCCGATGTTCCGCAGATAGCCGCTCATCAGCATGAACGAGGTGATCGCGAAGGCGATGTCGCCCGGCGAGGCCCGGCCCTGAACCCACAGGTTCAGCAGAATGCCGGTCATGCCCGCCTGCAGCGCCACCATCAGGGCGTTCTGGATCAGCCAGATGTCCATGAAGCGGTTCCAGGTGATCAGCACCGCCCTGCGCCAGGCGAGGGTGATGGCGCCGAACCGGCCCTCCTCACGCGCCTCGGCGCCGAAGCTCTTCACCGTCGGGTTGGAGGTGATGGCGTCGGCCAGCGCGCCGCCGATGCGGCTGTCCAGCGCGTTGGACTTCAGGTTGGCCGGCCGGGCGTAGACCTTCACCAGCCACAGGTTCAGCCACAGGAAGGCGACCACGGTGAAGACGGCCAGGGCTCCGACCAACGGCCACTTGAAGATCATCTGGATCGACAGGCCGAAGAGCACCAGCAGCGCCGGGCCCAGCCACAGGACCACGGCGTCCGACGCCGAGTCGTAGCCCCACATGGCGCGCGACAGCTTGCGCACGGTCGCGCCGGCGAAATTGTCCGCGTGCCAGTCGGCCGAAAACCGCTGCACGCGGCGGAAGCCCTCGTTGGTCATCTCCTCCATGTTCCGGGCCGCCAGAGGGTTCCAGAACCGGAAGGCGATGTTCCGGGTGATCACGAAGGCCACATAGACGCCGACGAACAGCGCCCAGGCGCGCCAGGCCCGGTCGGGATCGCGCGCGGGATCGGCGACGGCGTCGATCAGGGCCTTGGCGGCGGTCGGCATCAGGATATCGAAGCCGACGGCGAGCAGCATCAGTCCGGCCGCCGCGAGCAGCAGCCATCGCCGCCGCAGCCAGAAGCGGGCGATGAAGGCCAGGACCTGGCCGTTGGAGAGCACCCGTCCGCGGGTGACCTCCTCGTCTTCGTACTGCTCGCTCATGGGAATGACCTGCGGACCAGATAGGCCCGAACGGCGTTCGGCGGGAGAGGCGCGGGGCGATTTAGGCGGGGTGTGCGTCCTTCGACACGCCCGCTGCGCGGGCTGCTCAGGATGACGGGTCCAGAAGCGCTTCAGTCCACGTCATCCTGAGCAGCGCTCGAGGGGCGCGTGTCGAAGGGCGCAAGGCGCTTCCGTCCGCCGCCGAACGGCCGCCAGCGCAGGAAGCCGATGATCGCCGGGCCGACGACGGGGGTCTTGAGCAGGGGCCGCACGGCCCAAGGCCGGGTCTTCAGGAAGCAGACGACGGCCCCGATCCAGAACACCGTGGTCGGCAGGCCCGGCGTCACCACCCCGACCGCGCCCACCGCGACCAGCGTCACGCCGAGCCCGTCAATCGCCCAGTGGGCGGCCCGCGAGCGCTTCGGCCGCGACCGGATCGAACCTTCTGCCATCAGCCCACTTTGCCTCGCCGCGCCCGTCGCGTCGCCGCCAAAGATTGGAACGAAGGCCGGCTGCCGCTATCCAGGGACCATGTCCACGATCCTGCCCGACGCCGCGCCGACCAACTGGGTGGACCGCCATGCGCCGGCGGCGCTGCGGCCGTGGCTGAAGCTGGGGCGGTTCGATCGGCCGGTCGGCATCTGGCTGCTGATGCTGCCGGGATGGATGGGCGTCGCCCTGGCCGGCGCGATGCGGGGCGAGGCGCCGGACCTGATCCTGCTGGTCGAGTTCTTCCTCGGCGCGGCGCTGATGCGGGCGGCCGGCTGCGCCTATAACGACATCGTCGACCGCGACATCGACGCGAAGGTCGCACGAACGGCCCTTCGTCCGATCCCGGCCGGGCAGATCAGCGTCAAACAGGCCTGGGTCTTCGTGATCGCTTGCTGCCTGGTCAGCCTGCTGATCCTGCTGACCCTCGGGCCCTGGGCGATCGGCCTGGGCGTCGGGTCGCTGGCCCTGGTCGCCGCCTATCCGTTCATGAAACGCATCACCTGGTGGCCGCAGGCCTGGCTGGGCCTGACCTTCAACTGGGGCGCGCTGATGGGTTTCGCCGCCGTCGCCGGCGCCCCGACCCTGCCCGACCTGCTGCTCTACGCCGGGCTCGTCTTCTGGACCCTCGGCTACGACACCATCTACGCGGTGCAGGATATCGAGGACGACGCCCTGGCCGGCGTGAAGTCGTCGGCGCGCCGGCTGGGCGACAAGGCCAGGTGGGGCGTGCTGGCCTTCTACGCCGTCAGCTTCGCGCTGGTCCTCGCCGCCGCGACGGCGGCCGACATCGGCCCGCTGTTCCTACCGCTGGCGGCGCTGTTCGCCGTCCACCTGTCGCGACAGGCGGCGCGTCTGGACGTCGGCGACGGCGCCGCGGCGCTGGTCCTCTTCAAATCCAACGCCGTCGCGGGGCTGATCCTGGCGGTCGCCTTCGCGGTCGCCGCCTGGAAGCCGGCGAGCGGGTTCTAGGCCTGGGACTGCTTCCGGCGATAGCCGGTAGCTGTCCCTCAACACCCTTCGACGCAGTTGCGGGACAGCTACGCTTCGCGAAGCAGTCCCGGCGCGAGGCCGAAACTGACGCCCCCGTCATTCTGGCCAGCCGCCGATCAAGGTGAGATAGTCCCCGCATGGCCGTCGCAGCGCGCGTGAAACCCAAGGATTTCTTCACCGACCAGGAATGGGCGCCGCTGGCCGCGCGTTCCAGCTGGTTCGGGCTGTGGCTGGTCGCCCACGCCTGGCTGACCATCGCCGCCGCCAGCGCGCTGTTCATCGTCTTTCCAAACCCGCTGACATTCGTCCTGGCGGTGATGGTCATCGGGGCGCGGCAGCTGGGGCTGGCCATTCTGATGCATGAGGCGGCGCACGGCTGCGTGCACCCCAACATCAAGGTCAACGACTGGGTCGGCCAGTGGCTGTGCGGGGCGCCGACCAACGGCGACCTCAAGCGCTACCGCGACTATCACCTGCAGCACCACAAGTTCGCCCAGCAGGCCGAGGATCCGGACCTGTCGCTGTCGGCGCCGTTCCCGACCACCCGCGCCTCGCTGTGGCGCAAGGTGGTCCGCGACCTGACCGGCCAGACCTTCTACAAGCAGCGCATCCAGCCCAGCCTCGACGCCTTCAGGACCGGCAAGGCCAAGGGCGTGCCGTTCGGCAAGACGGCGAAGGGTGTCTTCAACTTCTGGAAGCCGTTCCTGATCGTCCACGCGCCGATCATCGCGGTCACCTCAGCCTTCGGCCTGTGGTGGGCCTGGCCGGTGCTGTGGCTGATCCCGATGGCGACCTGGTATCCGCTGGTCACGCGCCTGCGGAACATCGCCGAGCACGCCCTGGTCGGCGCGAACCAGCCCGACCCGCTGCGCCACGCCCGCACGACGCTGGCCAACCCGATCGAGCGGCTGCTGATCGCGCCCTACTACGTGAACTATCACTGCGAGCATCACATGTTCATGCATGTGCCCTGCTGGAACCTGCCCAAGGCGCACCGGCTGCTGCGCCAGAAGGGCGTGACCGAGCGGATGCTGGTGGCGAAGGGGTATCTCGGCGTGCTGAAGGCGGCGTCGAGCAAGGGGCTGGTTGCGGCCGCCTGACGGTTGGTTTGCAGAGGCCGCTGCTCTAGGACGGCCGCATGATCACCGACCGCCGCGCCTTCATCCTCGAGAACACGCGCTTCCAGCCGACGCCGCATGCGCCGGAGCTGTCCCTGCACCTGGCCGACGAGATCACCCCGATCTGGCGGCTGACCGAGGAGGATCTGGCGACCATCGGCCTGCCGCCGCCGTTCTGGGCCTTCGCCTGGGCGGGCGGCCAGGCGCTGGCGCGCTTCATCCTCGATCATCCGGACATCGTCGCCGGCAAGCGGGTCGTCGACTTCGCCTCGGGCTCAGGCATCGTCGCCATCGCGGCGATGAAGGCCGGCGCGGCCTCGGCGCTGGCGGCCGACATCGACGTCTTCTGCGAGGCGGCCATCGCGGTGAACGCGGAAGCCAACGGGGTGGCCGTGGACTTCACCGGCGACAACCTGCTCGACGGCCCGCCGCCGGCCGACGCCGACGTCTTCCTGGCCGGCGACATCTGCTACGAGAAGCCGCTGGCCGAGCGGGTGCTCGCCTGGCTGACCGCCGCGCGCGACGGGGGCAAGACGGTGCTGATCGGCGACCCCGGCCGAACCTACTTCCCCAAGGACGGCCTGACGAAACTGGCCGAGTACCAGGTCCCGACCACGCGCGAGCTGGAGGACATGGAAGTCAAAAGGACCAGCGTCTGGGCCTTTCCCTGAGGGCGGTTGACTCCCGTTCCACGGCGTGAACAAAATGAGAACAACAGGAGCTGCCCCATGCGCGAAGATGGCAAGATCGACTACGTGGAAATGCCCGGCGGCGACCTGCCGGGAACCAAGGCCTTCTATACGGCTGCGTTCGGCTGGACCTTCACGGACTATGGCCCGGAATACGCGGCCTACAGCGAAGGGCTCGACGGCGGCTTCGACGCGGCCCCCGCGGGCGACGGCGTGCCGGCGAAGCCGCTGGTCATTCTCTACGCCCATGACCTGGAGGCCATGCAGGCGAAGGTGCAATCGGCCGGCGGCGCGGTGACCGTCCCGATCTTCAGCTTCCCCGGCGGCCGGAGATTCCACTTCCGCGACCCCGCCGGCAACGAGCTGGCGGTGTGGAGCGAAACCTAGAGCCAGTCTCCCTCCCCGCATGGGGAGGGTGGACCGGCGAAGCCGGGACGGGTGGGGCGATGCAGCCGCGAGATCGTGCCAGAGCGATGCGGTCGGACATGCCCGCGATGGAGGTCAAGCTCTGGTCGCGGCTGAAGAAGATGCGAGCAGAAGGCTATCGCTTCCGACGGCAAGCGCCCTTCCGCGGATACTATCTGGACTTCGTCTGCTTCACGCGGCGTCTGGTCATCGAGGTCGATGGCGGCCAGCACGGCGAGGACGAAGCGAGGCGCCACGACGCGGTTCGCGATGCCGTGCTCCGGCGCGAGGGTTTCCTTGTGCTGCGGTTCTCGACCACCGCCGTTCGCGAAAACTTCGACGGCGTGATGCTGGTCATCCAGGCTGCGCTCGTCGATCAGCCAGTGTTTCGACCCGCAGGGGCCCCACCCGTCCGGCCTTCGGCCGGCCACCCTCCCCATGCGGGGAGGGAGACTGGATAGCGCTCCTGTTCGGCCTATAGTCCCCACGACCAGTACCCCGGGGAGCCATCACCATGCGCCGCCGCACCTTTCTCGCCGCCCTGCCGGCCGCCGCCTTCGCCTCGACCGCGGCCCTTGCCCAGAGTCGCGCCGGCAACCCCAATCTCAACCGGCCCGACGTAAGGGGCGGCGACCGCATCGACGGCGCCACCTTCGCCAGCCGGTCGGCGGCCTGGGGGATCCACGGCGCGGCGGCCACCGCCCATCCGCTGGCGACGATGGCGGCGATCGAGGTCCTGAAGAAGGGCGGCAGCGCGATCGACGCCGCCGTCGCGGCCAACGCCTGCCTGGGCCTGCTCGAGCCGATCGCCTGCGGCATCGGCGGCGACTGCTTCGCCATGCTCTGGGACCCGAAGACCCGGAAGGTCGTCGGGCTCAATGGTTCGGGTCGCTCGCCCAAGGGCCTGTCGCTGGAGACCGTCCGCGCGCGCGCCAACGCCAGGGGCCTGATCCCGAGCTTCGGCGCCGTCAGCGTCAGCGTGCCGGGCGCGGTCCAGGCCTGGTGGGACCTGCACCAGCGTTACGGCAAGCTGCCGTGGAAGGACCTGTTCGATCCGGCCATCGCCCACGCCGAGGCGGGCGCGCCGGTCAGCCAGAACGTCGCCTACTACCTGGCCGCCTCGTTCAGGCGGTTCAACGGCCCCGGCTCCGGCATCGAGGAGGTCGCCAACTTCAACAAGGTCTGGGCTCCGGACGGCCGCGCGCCGCGCGAGGGCGAGGTCTTCCGCAACCCGGCCCTGGCCAGGACCTACCGGATGATCGCCGAGGGCGGACGCGACGCCTACTACGACGGCCCGATCGCCGACGTGATCGAGGCCTACTTCAAGCGCATCGGCGGCTGGATGACCCGCGCCGACCTCAAGGCCCACCACAGCGAATGGACGCCGCCGCTGGTCAGCGGCTACCACGGCGTCGATGTCTATGGCCTGGCCCCCAACAGCCAGGGTCTGTCGACCCTGCAGCTGCTGAACATCCTCGAGCAGTTCGACGTCAAGGCGATGGGCTTCCAATCGGCCGCCTCGATCCACCACGCGGTCGAGGCCAAGCGCCTGGCCTACGAGGACCGCGGCCGCTACTTCGCCGACCCCGACTTCGGCAAGATCCCGGTCGAGTGGCTGAACTCGAAAGAGTACGCCGCCCAGCGCGCGAAGCTCATCAAGCCGGACAGCATCCTGACCCCCGCCTATCCGGGCCAGGCCCCGTCGCACGGCGACACCACCTACTTCTGCACATCCGACAGCGACGGGATGATGGTCTCGATCATCCAGTCCAACTTCCGGGGCATGGGGTCGGGCCTGTCGCCGGACGGCCTGGGCTTCATGCTGCAGGACCGGGGCGAGCTGTTCAGCCTGACCGACGGCCACCCCAACCTCTATGCGCCGGGCAAGCGGCCGTTCCAGACCATCATCCCCGGCTTCGCGGTCAAGGGCGGCGAGCCCTGGCTGGCCTTCGGCGTCATGGGCGGCGACATGCAGCCCCAGGGCCAGGCCCAGATCATCAGCAACATGGTCGACCACGGCCTCGATCTGCAGGCGGCGGGGGACAGCCCCCGCTGGCACCACGAGGGCGGCATGGAGCCGACCGGCGAACAGCTCGGCCATCCGGGCCTGCTCCGGCTGGAGACCGGCGTGCCAGAGGCGACGCGCAAGGCGCTGGAGGCGATCGGCTGGAAGATCGGCGGCAGCGACGGCGGCTTCGGCGGCTACCAGGCCATCGAGCGCTGGCCCGGCCGCTACGCCGCCGCCACCGAGATGCGCAAGGACGGCGTGGCGCTGGCGTACTGATCCAGACGCCGCCGCCCCGCCGAGGCCGGAACGTCGGAGGAGCGATGACGAGGGAAGAGTTCGCCGCGATCGCCCTGTCCTTCCCGGGCGCCGAGGAGGGGACCAGCTACGGGATGCCCGCGTTCAAGGTGCGGGGGAAGTTCTTCACCCGCGTGCGCGCCGAGGATGACAGCGCCGTGCTGATGGACGTGTCCTTCGACGAACGGGACATGCTGATGGAGGTCGAGCCGCAGACCTTCCACATCACGCCGCACTACAAGGACTACCCCTCGGTGCTGGCGCGACTGGCGACCCTCGATCCCGCCCAGCTCCGAGGGTTCCTCGACCGCCGCTGGCGCAAGCTGGCGACGAAGACGATGATCAAGGCGCGGGATGGGGGCGGGTAGGCGGTGCGTGGTTCGCGACGCTCGCTTGAGGCTCGCGCCTCACCATGACGAAAGTGGGTAGCGCTTCTCTGAGTCCGTCATCCTGAGGAGCGATCCCTCGGGATCGCGTCGCGAAGGACGCAATGCCCCCCGTGACACGCACCCCGCTCCGCCCTAGCTTCCGCCCCGCGTAACGGGAGCATGACCTTGGCCTATCGGTCGCTGCGGGACTTCATCGCGAAACTGGAAGCGGACGGCGAGCTGGTGCGGGTGACCGAGCCCGTGTCGACGGTGCTGGAGATGACCGAGATCTGCACCCGGCTGCTGGCCACGGGCGGGCCGGCGGTGCTGTTCGAAAAGCCAGTGATGGAGGACGGCTCCATCTCGCCGATGCCCTGCCTGGCCAACCTGTTCGGCACGGTGAAGCGGGTGGCGCTGGGCGTGACGCTCGGCGGCGAGCCGCGCACCACGGCCGGCGAGCTGCGCGAGGTCGGCGAGCTCCTGGCCTTCCTGCGCCAGCCCGAGCCGCCGCGCGGCATAAAGGACGCCATGGAGCTGCTGCCGCTGGCCCAGACCGTGATGTCGATGCGGCCGAAGACCGTGAAGTCCGCGCCGGTGCAGCAGGTGGTGCTCAAGGGCGACCAGGTGGACCTCGGCAAGCTGCCCGTCCAGACCTGTTGGCCCGGCGAGCCCGCGCCGCTGATCACCTGGCCGCTGGTGGTCACAAAGGGGCCGTCGGACTCGAAGGAGGACGACTTCAACCTCGGCATCTACCGCATGCAGGTGCTGGGCAAGGACCGGGCGATCATGCGCTGGCTGGCCCATCGCGGCGGGGCCCAGCACTACGGCCGCCACAAGAAGGCCGGCAAGCGCGAGCCGCTGCCCGCCTGCGCGGTGATCGGCGCCGACCCGGGTGTGATTCTGGCGGCGGTGACGCCCGTGCCGGACACCCTGTCGGAGTACCAGTTCGCCGGCCTGCTGCGCGGCCAGAAGGCCGAACTGGTTCCCTGCAAGACCGTGCCCCTGATGGTCCCCGCCAACGCCGAGATCGTGCTGGAGGGCCATGTCCTGTTCGACGAACACGCCCCCGAAGGCCCCTACGGCGACCACACCGGCTACTACAATTCGGTCGAGACCTTCCCGGTCTTCCAGGTCACAGCCATCACCATGCGCCGCGACCCCATCTACCTGACCACCTTCACCGGCCGCCCGCCGGACGAGCCCTCGGTGCTGGGCGAGGCGCTGAACGAGGTCTTCATCCCCCTGCTGCGCGCCCAATTCCCCGAGATCACCGACTTCTGGCTGCCGCCCGAGGGCTGCAGCTACCGCATCGCCGTGGTGTCGATGAAGAAGGCCTACCCCGGCCACGCCAAGCGGGTGATGCTCGGCGTCTGGAGCTATCTGCGCCAGTTCATGTACACGAAATGGGTCATCGTCGTGGACGACGACATCGACGCCCGCGACTGGAAACAGGTCATGTGGGCCATCTCGACCAAGATGGACCCGGCCCGCGACATCACCGTCATCGAGAACACCCCGATCGACTACCTCGACTTCGCCAGCCCCGAGAGCGGCCTGGGCAGCAAGATCGGCCTCGACGCCACCAACAAGCTGCCGCCAGAAACCCACCGCGAATGGGGCGAGAAGATCCGCATGGACCAGGCTGTGGTCGACCGGGTGTCGGAGATGTGGGGCAGGCTCGGCCTCCCCGGTGACGGCAAGCCGATCTGGAAGTAGGCGGGTAGCGATGTTATAACTTTGTTGTAACGGAGCGCAGTCATGGCCTCGTCCATTCGAAAGATCGGGAATTCCCAAGGCGTGATCCTGCCCAAGTCCGCGCTTCAGGCCCTCGGGGTCGCGGAGGGCGGCGCGGTTGAGTTCGTCTACGAACCCGGCAAGATCACCATTATTCCGGCGCGAAGGACCCCTCGCCAGGGTTGGGAAGACGACGCCAGGCGCATTGCGGCTGCGGGGCTGACCGAGGAGGAGCGGGAATGGCTTGATGCCGACCTGGCCTCCGACATGGACACCGAGGCTCTGGGTGAGGATTGGACGGAAGAAGAGATCGCTGAACTGGAGGCCGCGCTCGCGGCCAATGAAGAGAAACGTCCTTGATCAGACGCGGCGACGTTTGGCTTGTTCGACTCGATCCAACCGTCGGCAGCGAACTGCGCAAGACCCGACCCTGCGTGATCGTGTCTCCGGATGGCCTCAGCCATCTCCCCGTCCATCTCATCGTACCACTGACCACCGGGAGCCTGCCGTCCCGATTTCGCCCTGAAGTCCGGTTCGCCAGTCGGATTGGTCTCCTGGTTCCAGACCAGATGCGCTCAGTCGACCGGACACGAATGATCCGCAAGATCGGCAGATTGCATACGGTCGAGTTGACGACCCTGCTCGCCACTCTGCGCGAGATGTTCGAAGAGTGACCTCCATGCGAATGTCCCTTGTCTCCGCCGTTTTCGGCGCTCTTCTGGTCGCGAGTCCCGCCATGTCCGATCCCGCTTCGATTCCGAACGCCAAGCCCTGGGACCAGCCCTTCCTGCCGCCGGCGCCCGAATGGGACGGCAAGAGCCGCGCCCTGCTGCGGCCGGCGACCGACCCCTGGGCCAGCGCCTTCGAGCAGGACCCGGAGCACGACTTCAGCCCGAACTACGCCGACACCCGCGCCTGGTTCGACCGCCTGGACGCGGCCAGCGACCTGATCCGCATCGAACAGTTCGGCGTCTCGCCGGAGGGGCGGCCGATCTATGCGGTGATCGCCAGCAAGGACGGCGCGGCCTTCGATCCGAAGAAGCCGGTGCTGCTGGTCCAGGCCGGCATCCACCCGGGAGAGATCGACGGCAAGGACGCGGGCATGATGCTGCTGCGCGACATCGCCTTCTACGGCAAGGACGGCCTCCTCGACGGGGTGAATCTGATCCTGATCCCGATCCTGTCGGTCGACGGCCATGAGCGGTCCGGACCCTACTCGCGGCCCAACCAGCGTGGTCCGCGCATCCAGGGCTGGCGCAACACGGCGACCAACCAGAATCTCAACCGCGACTACATGAAGCTGGACCAGCCCGAGATGCGGGCGGTGCGGGCCTTCGCGGGCAAGTACCGGCCGGACCTCTACATCGATGTCCACGTCACTGACGGCATCGACTACCAGTACGACGTGACCTTTGGATACAACGGCGAGGCCGGCGTCTGGTCGCGATCGCCGGGCGTCGCTCGTTGGCTGGACGAGGCGTTCAAACCGGCGGTTTACAGGGCGCTGGAGGACCAGGGCCACATCCCCGGCGAGCTGGTCTTCGCGATCGACGACCGCGACCCGAAGAAGGGCCTCAGCGACGGCGGCCTGGGCGAGCGCTTCTCCAACGGCTGGGGCTCGGCGGCCCACGTCCCGACCATCCTGATCGAGAACCATAGCCTCAAGCCGCATGAGCAGCGGGTGCTGGGGACCTATGTGTTCATTCAGGAAGCCATGGAGCTCCTGGCCGCGAAGGGCGCCGGACTGCGGGCGGCGATCGACAAGGACCGGGCCCTGCGACCGGCGAAGATCCTCGCCAACTTCGAGTCCGAGGAGAACCCGTCCCGCGTTCGCGACTTCAAGGGTATCCTGTTCGAGCGCTATGACAGCGCCGCCTCGGGCGGCCCCGAGATCCGCTGGCTCGGCAAGCCGGACCCGGAGCCGTGGAAGGTTCCGTTCTACGGCAGCAGGCCGACCCTGAGCCTGGATCGGCCGAAGGCCTACTGGGTTCCGGCCTACCGGTCCGACCTGATCGAGCGGTTGCGCATCCATGGGGTGGAGATGGAGACCCTGGCGGCGCCAAAGACCGTCGCGGTCGACATGCTGCGACTGAGGGATCCCAAGCTCTCGCCCCGCACCAACGAGGGGCATGTGCCGATTTCCGTGACGTCGGTCGGCGTCGAGCGCCGCGACTGGGTCTTCCCGGCCGGCTCGGTCAGGATCTCCACCGACCAGCCGCTGGGCGACATTGTCGTCCTGCTGCTGGAGCCGCAGTCGTCGGAGAGCTTCTTCGCCTGGGGCATGATTCCCGAGATCCTGAACCGGGTGGAGTACATCGAGGGCTACGCTGTCGCGCCGCTGGCCGACCGGATGCTGGCGGCCGATCCGGCCCTGAAGGCCGCTTTCGAGGCGAAGCTGGCCGCTGATCCGACGTTCGCGGCCGATCCCGACGCGCGGCTGTCCTGGTTCTACGAGCGCACGCCGTTCTGGGACGACCGCTATCTGCTCTACCCGATCGCGCGCGAGCGCTGATTTCCCGATCTCAAGACGTCGTTAAGCATAGCTGGCCTATCGGAGCCTATTGGGGTTCCCGAGGGGAAAGACTATGCAGGCATTCCAGCGACTGTCTGTCGCGGGGAAGATGCTTACGGCCGCGGGTTTTGTGGTCGGTTTTCTGCTCCTGATCGCGGCGTTCGCCGTTTCGCAGCACACGAGATCCGTGGCGAAGGGCCTTTCCGGCGACTACGCCCAGGCGCTCGGCCAGCAGGCCTCCTACAGCGTCGAAGCGCGCCTGGGCGAGATATCCGGTGGGGTGAAGACGCTCGCGGCTGACCTTGGAGCCGCGCATGAGGCGGGTCTGCGCGATCGCGCCGTGGCCGACGCGATGGCCAGGCCGGCGGTGTCGATGTCGCCCATCGTGCTCACCAGCTGGTTCATGATCGCGCCTGACGCCTGGGACGGCCAGGACGCCGCGCTCGCCGGTACAGGCGCGCCCGCGACCAACGCCGTCGGCAACTTCTCCTCCTTCTGGGTGCGACGCGCCGACGGAACGATCGAGACTGAAGCCACTGAGCCGGAGAACTACCAGGAGGACTACTACCTGCGTTCGTTCGGGAGCGGAAAACCGGCGCTGCTCGAGCCCTACACGGACAAGGTCGGGGACAAGCAGGTCCTGATGACCTCCATCACCTATCCGGTCGTTTCAGGCGGCAAGGTGATCGGCGTGGCCGGCGTCGATGTGGCCCTTGATGACCTGGCGGCGATGCTGGGCAAGATGAAGCCGTTCGGCGAGGGCACGGTGATGCTGGTGTCCCCGGGGGGCAACTGGGTTTCCCACCCGGACGCGGCGATGCGCACCAGGGCCTACGAGGGAGCCGGCGCCGACGCCCTGAGGTCGGTTCTGCGCGGCGGCCCGGCGATGTCCATCGACGGCGTCAAAGCCGGCGGCCACGACGTCAGCCGCCTGTTCACGCCGGCGACGATCCCCGGCATCGAGGGCCGCTGGACCCTGGTGACCGACATTCCGGTGTCCGCCATCAACGGCCCGGCCAACCGGCTGGCCTTCGCGCTGATGGTCGGCGGCGCTGTCATGCTCGGACTGGTGCTCGCAGCGCTGTTCGCGACGACCATGGTCGTCGTCCGCCGCCCGCTGGCGCGCATCACCGGGGCCGTCAACGCCTTGAGCGCCGGGCGCTATGAAGAGCCGATCCGGGGCCTCGACCTGAAGGACGAGATCGGGGGCATCGCGCGGGCGCTGGAAGGCTTCCGACACGACCTCGCCGAAACCGGCCGGCTGCGGACGGACGAGGAGCGCGCGAGGGTCCAGGCCGAGGCCGAGCGTTCGCGCAACGAGGCGATGCAGCGCGCCAACGCGCAGGCCCAGGAGCAGGTGGTTTCATCGGTCGGCGAGGGGCTGGAGAAGCTGGCCGAAGGCGACCTCACCTTCCGCCTGACCGGAGAGTTCCCGTCGGAGTACCGAAAGCTGCGCGACGACTTCAACGCCGCGATGGCGCAGCTGCAGGACACGATGAGGGTCATCGTCGGCAATGCGGCCGGCATCCGGTCGACGACCGACGAGATCAGCCACGCCGCCGACGACCTGTCGCGCCGCACCGAGCACCAGGCCGCCAGCCTTGAGGAGACGGCCGCGGCGCTCGACGAGATCACCGCCACGGTCCGTCGCTCGGCTGAGGGCGCGACCCAGGCCAAGGGCGCGGTCGACCGCACCCGCCAAGGCGCCGAGCAGAGCGGCCGGGTCGTGGGCCAGGCCGTCGAGGCCATGCAGCAGATCGAGCAGTCGTCCAACGAGATCAGCCAGATCACCGGCGTGATCGACGAGATCGCCTTCCAGACCAACCTTCTGGCCCTGAACGCCGGCGTCGAAGCGGCGCGCGCCGGCGACGCGGGCAAGGGCTTCGCGGTCGTGGCCCAGGAAGTGCGGGCCCTGGCCCAGCGCTCCGCCGAGGCGGCCAAGGAGATCAAGACCCTCATCGCCTCAAGCTCCGAACAGGTGGGGCAGGGCGTGCGGCTGGTCGGCCAGACCGGCGAGGCGCTCAAACGCATCGTCGCGGAGGTGGCGGAGATCAACGATCTGGTCACCGAGATCGCGGCTTCGTCGCATGAACAGTCCACCGGGCTGGCGGAGGTCAACACCGCCGTCAACCAGATGGACCAGGTCACGCAGCAGAACGCGGCCATGGTCGAGCAATCGACGGCCGCCAGCCATTCGCTGGCGAACGAAGCCTCGGCGCTGGCGACGCTGGTCAGTCGCTTCCGCATCGGCGAGACCGCCGAACCGACGGTGCGGCCGAAGAGCGCGCCCGTCGTTCAGGCCGAGCGAAGGGCGTCGCCCGTGTCGACGCCGGCTCCGGCGACGACGCCCGCGCCGCGCCGCGTCGCGGCGGCGGGCGGAGCGGCCATCGCCCTGGCTCCCGCCGACGACGACTGGACCGAGTTCTAGGACGCGTCTGGCGGGCGTCTGGAGGGCGCTGAGCCCCTGTTGCAGGATGCGCCGAGAACGGTTGCATCGCCGGGCAAACGGCGCCCCTATCGCCACCCTGTCGGTCTTCGGGGAGACACGGAGTATGGAAGTCGTCAACCTGGGCCACGCGGCCGCCCTCTGGGTGGGCCTGCACATCCTGTTGATGCTGGTCCTGTCGGCGCTGGTCACGCGCCAGCGGCAAAAGCACAAGATCCCGTTCGGCGACGACGGCGTGCCGGAATTGGCCCAGGCCATTCGCGCCTTCGGCAACGCCAGCGAGTATGTACCCGTGGGCCTGGCCGGCCTGATCGTCCTGGACGTGGCCGGCGCCGCGCCGCTGCTCGTCCATATCGGCGGCTTCGTGCTGTTCGTCGGCCGGGTGGTGCATGCGGTCGGACTGTCCAACAGCGGCGGCGCCTCGGTGCCGCGCGCTCTGGGCATGACGCTGACCTGGGTCGCCTACGTCTATCTGGTGGCCGCCACCCTGTTCTTCGCCATCATCTGAGCGTCTTGCGGCGGCGCGTCCGGGCGCCCATAACCGGAGCATGGACGAAAACCAGTTGCACGAGGCGGTGGCCGCCGCCCTCAAGGCCGGCGCCGACGCGGCGGAGGCCGTGTTCGCCGAGCGCCAGTCTCTTTCCATCGGCGTCCGCGAAGGCGCGCTCGAGGAGGTCGAGCGCGAGGAATCCCGCGATCTGGGCCTGCGGGTCTTCATCGGCGCGCGCCAAGCGACGGTGTCGGGCTCGGACATCTCGGCCGAGGGCCGCCGCAAGCTGATCGAGCGCGCCGTGGCCATGGCCCGTCTGGCGCCGGAAGATCCCTATGCCGGCCTCGCCCCGCACGACCGCCTAGCGACGGGACCGTTCCCGGATCTCGACCTCTATGACGGCGTCGAGCCCTCGCCTGAGCATCTCGAGACCCTGGCCCGCGACGCCGAGGCCGCGGCGCGCAGCATCGCGGGGGTGACCAATTCCGACGGCGGTTCGGCGTCCTGGTCCACAGGCTCGTGGGCCATGGCCACCAGCGACGGCTTCCATGGCCTGCACCGCGCCTCGTCCTTCTCGCTGTCGGCCTCGGCCGTGGCCGGGGAGGGCTCGGGCATGGAGCGGGGCGGGGAGGGGCGCACCACGCGCCACGCCGCCGATCTGCCCGGCGCCGACGCGATCGGTCTGGAGGCGGGCAAGCGCGCCGTTCAGCGCCTCAACGCCCGCAAGATCGCGTCGACCACCGCCCCGGTGATCTTCGAGAACCGACTGGCCATGTCGCTGATCGGCCCGATGATCGGCGCCATTTCCGGCCCCGCCGTGGCGCGGGGCGTCAGCTTTCTCAAGGATCGGCTCGGCCGGAAGCTGTTCGCCGACGGCGTGCGCATCAGCGACGATCCGCACCGCGTGCGTGGGCTGGGCTCCTCGCCCTTCGACGACGAGGGCGTGGCCAACCGGGCGATGAACATCATCGACGACGGCGTGCTAACGACCTGGCTGCTGAACACGAGTTCGGCCCGGCAACTGGGCCTGGAGACCACGGGCCACGCCTCGCGCGGCCTCGCCGGCCCTCCGGGCGTCGCGCCCTGCAACCTGACGGTCGAGCCCGGCGCGCGCGACCTGGCCGGTCTGATGGCCGACGCGAAGGACGGCCTGTTGATCACCTCGATGTTCGGCCCCTCGCTGAACGGTAACACGGGCGACTGGTCGGTGGGCTGCTCCGGCTTCTGGTTCGAGAACGGCGAGGTCGCCTATCCCGTCGCCGAAATCACCGTCGCCGGCAATCTGATCGACATCTACGGCCGCCTGGTCCCCGGCTCGGACCTGGAGCTGCGCGGCGCATCCAACAGCCCCTCCCTGCTGGTCGACGGGCTGGCGATCGCGGGTCGATGAAGCGGGATCTGGCCCTTATCGAGGACGCCGCCCGCGAGGTCGGGGTCCTCGCCCGCAAGCTCAAGGCCGAGGGGTTGAAGGTCTGGTCCAAGGACGGCGGCTCTCCGGTGACCAACGCCGACATCGCCGTCGACACCCTGCTGCGCGAGCGGCTGGGCGCGGCGCGCGCCGACTACGGCTGGCTGTCGGAGGAGACCGCCGACGACCCGGCCCGGATGGACAGGTCACGGCTGTTCGTGGTCGATCCGATCGACGGCACGGTGGCCTTCTTCAAGGAAAAGCCGTTCTGGGCCGTGTCGATCGCCGTGGTCGAGGACGGCCAGCCGGTCGCCGGCGTTGTCCACGCGCCGGAGCTGGAGGAGACCTTCACCGCTCTCGTCGGCGGCGGGGCCTTCCTGAACGGCGCGCCGATCGCGGCCAGCGGCTGCGATGCGGTCGAGGGCTGCGGCATGCTCGGCGACGGTCCGATGTTCCGTCATCCGGCCTGGCCCACGCCCTGGCCGGACATGCGGATCGAGACGCGCAATTCGATCGCCTACCGCATGTGCCTGGTCGCCGAGGGGCGCTTCGACGCCGCCATCGCCCTGACCGCCAAGAACGAATGGGACCTCGCCGCCGCTGACCTGATCTGCCGCGAGGCCGGCGCGATCGTCACCGACCACAAGGGTCGGACCTTCGGCTACAACCGGCCGATTCCGAAGGAACCGAGCCTGATCTGCGCCGCGCCGGCACTGCACCCGTTGATCCTGGACCGCGTCCGGCATATCGAGCGCCCCAACTGAGACTCACCCTGCGGAAGGGCCCCCGCGCATGAGCGACAAGCAACTTCTCCACATCGTCATCGGCGGCGAACTCAAGGACGTCAGCGGAACCGAGTTCCGCGACCTCGACAAGGTCGAGATGGTCGGCGCCTACCCCAACTATGCCGAGGCCTACGCCGCCTGGAAGCGCCGCGCCCAGGCGACGGTCGACAACGCCCACGCCCGCTACTTCATCATCCACGCCCACAAGCTGCTGGACCCGGCGAGCGCGGACTATCAGCACTGATTTCTAACCGTTCATCCCGGCATTCGCCGGGATGAGCGGAGGCGGGGATGTCAACGCTACGTCACAGTACGCCTGTAGGGAGCCGTCCATCCAGGGAGGCTCCCCATGCTTGAGAACCTGATCGCCGTCGCGATGTTCGTGGTCCTCGGCGTCGCCGTGTTCGCGATCGGCGGCGTCGACCAGACCGCCTGACCGGGGCGCTACTCCCGACGCAGCAGCTTGTCGGTGAGCAAGGCGCCCCACCAGCTGGCCTGGAAGTCGCCCTTGATGGCGACCGGGTCGTAGGCGTCGCTCTTCACCCAGTCGATGAAGCTGATCCCCTTCGGCTCGGCCTCGGCCAGGTAGCGCTCGAAGACGTAGTCCAGTACGCCGGTCTTGCCCTGCTTCACGTGCATCGTGCGCAGGCCCAGTTCCTTCACGGCCTGCCGGATCGGCTCGCCCAGATGGAAGTGGCGGTAGAAGACGCTCATGATCCCCGCCCGGTCCGCGCCGGACTTGCAGTGCATCAGCGCCGGATACTCGATGGTCTCGAACAGCGCCTTGGCCGCGAGCACGGTTTCCCGCTTGGGCACGGCCCGCGAGGTGATGGTGAAATCAACCAGGTTGAGCCCCAGGCGCTCGCAGGCGTCCTTCTCCAGCGCGTAGAAGCTGGCGTCGAAGCCGCCGCGCAGGTTGACGATCGTCCTGATGCCGTCGCGTTTCCAGTAGGCCAACTGATAGGGCCAGGGCTGGGCCGCGCGCACCATGTCCGGGCCGATCCAGTGGGCGTTGGAAAAGCCGATCCGCAGGAAGGCGTGGTCGCCCCAGATCGAGCCCCAGTAGGCCTTGAAGCGGCCCCAGCGCGTGGAAAGGTCGTGGCCGGACAAGTGGCGCTCCCTCAAAGAGCGTCCTAAGTAGGGCCCCTAGCCTGGAACGCAAACCCCAAGGTCGATTCGCGAACCGATGTCCGCGCCTCCCGAACTTTCCAGCCGCGCCCTGATGGCGAGGGTCTGGCGCGAGTACCTCCGGCCGCAGTGGCCGGGCCTCGTGGTCGCCCTGGTCTGCGCGGCCCTGATCGCGGCGGTGAACACCAAGCTGCTGCAGATGATCCGACCGGCGATCGACGACCTGGTCACGGCGCGAAACCCGAGCCTGCTGTGGATCATCCCCGGCACGATCATCGCCCTGGCCCTGGCCCGCACGCTGCTTCAGGTGCTGCAGTCGACCCTGATCAACCGCATCGGCAACGGCGTCGTCGGGGCTGTGCAGGTGCAGCTGTTCGGCCGGCTGATCCGCGCCGACCTGGCGCGACTGAAGACCACGCATACGGGCTCGTATGTCGCCTCGATGCTCTATGACGCGGGGCTGATCCGCGAGGCCTCGACCAGCGGCGTGGTCAACTACGCCCGCGAGACCCTGATCGTGCTTGGCGCCCTGGTCACCATGGGCCGCAACGACCTGTGGCTGACCGTCGGCGTGATCACGGTCGCGCCGCTGGCCAGTCTGCTGATGCGGCGCTTCTCCAAACGCAGCCGGAAGGCGACGCGCGGCGCGATGGGCGAGACCTCGGCCCTGGCGACGGCGATCATGGAGGCGCTGGACGGCATCCGCATCGTCAAGATGGAGAACCGCGAGGACTATGAGGAAGCCCGCGTCGCCGAGGTGGTGAAGCGTCGCCAGCGACATCTGATCAAGGGCTCCAACGCCCGCTCCCGGGCCGCGCCGGTGACCGAGCTGATGAGCATGGTCGTGGTGGCGGCCGTCTTCCTCTACGCCGGCTGGCGCGCCCAGCACGGCGGCATCAGCGCCGGCTCGCTGACCGAGTTCATCCTGGCGCTGATGATGGCCGCCCAGTCGCTGCGCCAGCTGGCCAACCTGCAGACCATCTTCACCGAAGGCTCCACCGCGGCCCGGCGCCTGTTCTCGGCCATGGACGTCGAGCCCGAGGTGGTCGAGCTCGACAGTCCGCGGCCCCTGCCGGCCCGCACCGAAGGCCATGTCCGGCTGGACGGCGTCGCCTTCGCCTACGCCGGAGGCCCGCCGGTGCTGGAGAATGTGACCCTGGAAGCCCGCAAGGGTGAAATGGTCGCACTGGTCGGCCCGTCCGGCGGCGGCAAGAGCACGGTGCTGTCGCTGATCCCGCGCTTCTACGATGTCACGGAGGGCAGCGTGACGCTCGACGGGGTCGACGTGCGCGAGGCGGAAATCGCCCGCCTGCGCGAGCGGATCGCCCTGGTCACCCAGGAGCCGTTCCTGTTCGACGACACCATCCGCGCCAACATCGCCTACGCCCGGCCCGACGCCTCGGACGCGCAGATCGAGGAGGCCGCCCGGCGCGCCGCGGCCCACGACTTCATCGTCGCGTTTCCGGAGGGCTACGACACCGTGGTCGGCGAGGCCGCCTCGCGCCTCAGCGGCGGCCAGCGTCAGCGGATCGCCATCGCCCGCGCCTTCCTGAAGGACGCCCCGATCCTGCTGCTCGACGAGGCGACCAGCGCCCTCGACACCGAGAGCGAGGCCCAGGTGCAGGCGGCCCTAGACCGGCTGATGACCGGCCGTACGACCATCGTCATCGCCCACCGCCTGTCGACCGTGAAGGGCGCCGACCGCATCTATGTCATCGACAGGGGGCGGGTTGTCGAACAGGGCCCCCACGGCGCGCTGATCCGGAAGCGCGGCGGTCTCTACGCGCGCCTCGCCAAGGCGCAGGATCTCGAAACCGTTCCCGCCGGAGCCTCCTGAGTTGAAGGCCTTCTTCCGATCCGCCGCCGTGCAGCACACGCTGGCCTTCATCTTCGCCACCTGGCTGAGGCTCTGCTACGCGACCCTGCGCTGGACGCGAGAGGGGCAGGACAAGGCGCAGGCCGTGTGGGCCGGCGGCGGCGGGGTCATCCTCTGCTTTTGGCATGCCCGTATTCCCCTCGCTCCGCAAAGCTGGCCTCAAGGACCGGACAAGCAGGACATGCGCGCCCTGATCTCGCGCTCGGCCGACGGCGAGTTCATCGCCCTCACCGTCCAGCAGATCGGCTTCCCGGCCATCCGCGGCTCGTCGAAAAAGTCGTCCGACCCGGGCAAGAACAAGCACGGCGAACAGGCCTTTCGCGACATGATCAAATGGGTGAAGGGCGGAGGCGGCATCGCCATCACGCCGGACGGTCCGCGCGGGCCGGTCGAGGTCATGCAGTCGGGAACGCCGACCCTGGCCCGCGTCACCGGCGCGCCGGTGATCTTCGTCGGGCTGGCCAGCAAGCCCTGCCTCCGCATCGGCAGCTGGGACAGGACGGTGATCCCGCTGCCTTTCTCGAAGGGCGCGATGGTGTGGGACGGTCCGGTCTATGCCGGCCGCGACGATGATCTGGACGCCCTGAATGTCGAATGGGCGCGGCGGCTGACGGCGGCGACGCAGCGGGCGGAAGCCCTGCTGGACGGTCCGGTCGGCGAGTGAGACCCTGAGCCATGGCGCACGACGGCCACGAGCACGATCACGATCACGGGCATGGTCACGGCGGGCACGGCCATGGCCATGGGCATCATGGCCACAGTCACGCCCCCGCCGACTTCGGCCGTGCGTTCGCGATCGGCGCCGGGCTGAACATCGCCTTCGTCGCGACCGAGGCGGCCGCCGGGCTATGGACCGGTTCGCTGGCCCTGCTGGCGGACGCCGGGCACAATCTCTCCGACGTGCTGAGCCTGCTGCTGGCCTGGGCGGCCGCCGGCATGGCCAAGCGGGCGCCGACCCTGCGTCGCACCTACGGCTATCGCAAAGGCACGATCCTGGCGTCGCTGGCCAATGCCGGATTGCTGCTGGTTGCGGTCGGCATGATCGTCTGGGAGGCCATCCGCCGCTTCGGCTCGCCGGACCCGGTGCAGCCCGGGCCGGTGATGATGGTCGCCGCCATTGGCGTGCTCATCAACACGGCCACGGCCCTGATGTTCATGAAGGGACATCACGACCTCAACGTTCGCGGCGCCTTCCTGCACATGGCCGCCGACGCGGCGGTGTCGCTCGGCGTGGTGGCGGCCGGAGCGCTGATCTTCTTCACCGGCTGGCTATGGGTCGACCCGGCGGTGAGCCTGCTGATCGCCCTGGTCATCGTGATCGGAACCTGGAGCCTGCTGCGGGACTCCCTCGACCTCGCCCTCGACGCCGCGCCGCGCGGCGTCGACCCCGCGGCGGTGAAGGCCTGGCTGGCCGAGCGACCGGGGGTGACCGAGGTCCACGACCTGCACATCTGGGCGATGAGCACGACCGAGACGGCCCTGACCGCCCACCTGATCCGGCCCGACAACGCCGATTGCGACGCTTTCCTGCACGATGTCGCGCACGGCCTGCAGGACAGGTTCGGCATCGGCCATCCGACCGTGCAGGTCGAGACCGGCGATGGCGGACATCCCTGCCACCTCGCTTCCGCCGACGTGGTCTGACCGCTTGCCGCTGTCCCTGACCCTCTATCGGCTCGGCGTGGCGCTGCTGGAGCCGTTCACGCCCGGCATCCTGGTCGACCGCTCGCGGCGCGGGAAGGAAGACCCGGTCCGTCACGACGAGCGGCTGGGCGTGGCCTCGGCCGAGCGGCCGGAGGGGCCGCTGGTCTGGATCCACGCCGTCAGCGTCGGCGAGAGCCTGTCGGTGCTGCCCTTGATCCAGCGCCTGCGCCAGCGGCGGCCGGAGACCACGGTGCTGGTCACCTCGGGCACGGTCACCTCGGCCGAACTGCTGGGCAAACGGCTGCCGGACGGGGCCATCCATCAGTACGCGCCGCTGGACACGCCGGGCGCGTCGGGCCGCTTCCTCGAGCACTGGCGGCCCGACCTGGCGATCTTCGTCGAGAGCGAGTTCTGGCCGAACCTGATCCTCGGCGCCAAGGCGCAGGGGGCGAAGATGGTGCTGCTGTCGGCGCGGATTACGGAAAAGACGGCGAAGGGCTGGAGCCGGGCGCCGGGTCTGGCCAAGACCGTGCTCAGGGCGTTCGACCGCATGCTGCCGCAGGACCGCGCCAGCGCTGACCGGCTGGCGAAGTACGTCGCCCCCGGACCGCTGGTGAACCTGAAGCATGTCGGCGATCCGCTCGGCTGCGACGAGACCGAGCTGGCGCGGATGAAGGCCGAGATCGGCGACCGCAAGGTCGTCGTCGCCGCCAGCACCCACCCGCACGAAGAGGCGCTCATCAACTCGGCCTTCTCGAGACTGCCGCCGCCGCCCGGCGAGCCGCCGCTGCTGATCGTGGCGCCGCGCCATCCGGAGCGGGGGGGCGAGATCGCTGCCTGGCTGAGGACCCAAGGCGTCGCCGTGGCGCAGCGTTCGGCCGGCGAGCCGGTCACCGGGGAGACCCGCGTCTACCTGGCCGACACCCTGGGCGAGATGGGCCTGTGGTTCCGGCTCGCCGCGGTGGCCGTGATGGGCGGCAGTTTCGTCGCCGGGATCGGGGGGCATAATCCACTCGAACCCGCGCGGCTCGGCGTGCCTGTGATCACCGGCGGATGGGCCTTCAACTTCAGCGACGTCTTCGCCGAGATGCTGGCGGGCGGGCCCGCGGCGCTGCAGGCCGGGACGGAGGCCGACCTGACGCGCCTGATGCACGAGCTGCTGGCTGATCCAGCGCGGGCGAAGCGCATCGGCGAGGCGGCGCGCGACTACGCGGCGAAGACGTCCGCCGCGCTTGAGGACGCCTGGATTCAGCTGGAGCCGCTGTTGCCATGAAGCTGTCGACGCCGCGTTGGTGGTACGTCCGCGACCGGTCGCCGGGCCGGCTGCGCCGCGCGTTGCTGACGCCGCTGGGCTGGATCTGGGCGGCGGTGACAGCGGACCGGATCGCCCGGACCGTTCCCGAGGACGCCGGCGTGCCGGTGATCTGCGTCGGCAATCTCACCGCCGGCGGCACGGGCAAGACGCCGGTCGTGCGCGAGCTGCTGCGGCTGCTGACCGCGCGGGGCCTGGCCGCTCACGGCCTCTCGCGCGGCTATGGCGGCGCGTTGAAGGGCGTGCACCGCGTCGACCCGACGGTCCACGCCGCCGCCGACGTCGGCGACGAGCCGCTGATGCTGGCGCACGACTATCCGATGTGGATCAGCGCGGATCGGCCGGCGGGGGCGAAGGCCGCGAAGGCGGCCGGCGCCGGCGTCGTGGTCATGGACGACGGCCACCAGAACCCGTCGCTGAAGAAGACCCTGTCGCTGGTCGTCGTCGACGGCGAGACGCGGGGGAACGAGTGGCCCTTCGGCGACGGCCGGGTGTTCCCGGCCGGGCCGATGCGCGAGCCGCTGAAGGTCGGCCTGGCCCGCGCCGACGCGGTCGTGCTGCTGCTGCCGGCCGACCTGCCTCAGCCCGATCCGGAGCTGCTGGCCCAGTTCGAAGGCACGCCGGTGCTGATCGCCCGCCTTGAGCCGGTCGCACCGCCTCCAGCCGGTCCGCAGGTCGGCTTCGCCGGCGTCGGCAAGCCGTGGAAGGTCGAGCGCGCCCTGATCGCCGCTGGCTGCGACCTCAGGGATTTCGCGCCGTTTCCCGACCACGGCGCCTTCGACGAGGCGACGCTGCGGGCGCTCCAGCGCCGGGCCGAGGACTTCGGCGCGGGGCTGGTCACCACCGAGAAGGACTGGGTCCGCCTGCCCGCCGCGTGGCGGTCACGGGTCGCGATGTGGCCGGTGAAGGCGACCTTCGAGGACGAGGCGGCGGTTCAGGCGCTGCTGGCGACCTTCTAAATCCTCTCTCAAAAGGGAGAGGCGCCTGGGATCAGTAAACCACGCCGCCCTTCATCACGAAGGTCACCCGCGTCAACTCGGTCACGTCGGTCAGCGGGTCGCCCTTCACGGCGATGAGGTCGGCCTGCATGCCGGGCTTCAGCGCCCCGATCAGACCCTGCAGGCCGAAGTGTTCGGCGGCGCCGACCGTGGCCGAGCGGATGGCGTCGATCGGCGAGAAGCCGGCCTTGACCATCAGCGCGAACTCGCCGGCGTTGTCGCCGTGGGCGGAAACCCCGGTGTCGGTGCCGAAGGCGATCCGGACCCCGCCCTGGTAGGCGCGGCGGGTCATGTCGATCATCAGCGGTCCGGCGATCAGCGCCTTGTCGCGCTGGGCGGGCAGCAGGTAGGTGTTCGGCTTGCTGGCCTCGCGGACCACGAAGTCGCCGGCCATCAGGGTCGGCACCAGCCAGGCGCCGCTGGCCTTGAACAGCTTGATCGACTCCGGGTCGACATAGGTGCCGTGTTCGATGGAATCGCCGCCGGCGCGCAGGAAGGCGTTGATGCCGTCGACGCCGTGGGCGTGCGCGGTGACCTTGCGTCCCATCGAATGGGCGGTCTCGACGATCGCCTTCAGCTCATCGTCCGAGAACTGCTTGGCCAGGCCCGCGGCCGTCGGCGAGAGGACGCCGCCGGTGGCGGTGATCTTGATGATGTCGGCGCCGGCCCGCACCTGCTCGCGCACCGCGCGGCGGCAGTCGTCGGCGCCGGAACAGACGGAGCTCGGCCGATAGACGTGGACCAGCTCCTCCGGCATGCCGTTGCCGGGATCGCCGTGGCCGCCATGGACGGAGATTGGCGAACCGGCGGCGATGATCCGCGGGCCCGCCACGCGACCGGCCTTGATCGCATCGCGCAGGGCGAAGACGGACTCGTTCGGGCCGCCGAGGTCGGCGACGGTGGTGAAGCCGGCCTTGAGCGTCTTCATCGCGTACCAGGCGCCGTCGAGCGCCAGGTCGGACTTGGTCTTGGTGAAGCGCTCGATCCGCTGGTTGGGGCCGTTCTCGCTGGTCAGATGGACGTGGCTGTCGATCAGACCCGGCAGCACGAAGCTGTCCTTAAGGTCGACGACCGTCTCACAGCCGTCCGAGACGAAGCCGGCGTCAATGCGGACGATCCTGCCGTCCTGGACGACCAGCGTCCGCTCGGTCTCGATCTTCCCGCTCGCGGGGTCGGCGAGAAGGCGGCCGGCCTGGACACAGGTGGCGGCCGGGGCGGCGGGCGTCTGGCGCGCCTGGGCTAGGCCGAGGCCGATCGCGGTCAGGGCGACTCCGGCGACGAGGCCGAGCGCCAGGCGTTTGCTGGACGGGGTCATCGTCATCATCAGGCTCCCGCCTTCTTCGCGAAGGCCAGCGCGGCGTCGGCCAGGGCCGGGACGCGGGCTTCCATGGTCTGGGCGTGGGCGCTGGCGGCGGTGCCGTCGCGGACCCGGCCGACGATGCCCTGGCAGATGCCGGCCAGCCGGAACATGTTGTAGGCGAAGTACCAGTTCAGCTCGGGCAGGCCGTCACGGCCGGTGAGGCGGCAGTACTGCTCGACGGCTTCCTCGACGGTCGGGATGCCCCATGCCTTCAGGTCCTCGATACCGGCCAGCGAGGCGCGCTCGCCGCCCGGCATGACCCAGTGCATCAGCAGATAGGAGAAGTCGGCCAGCGGATTGCCCAGCGTCGACAGCTCCCAGTCGAGCACCGCGATCACCCTCGGCTCGGTCGGGTGCAGGATCATGTTGTCCAGGCGGTAGTCGCCGTGGACGATCGAGGTCTGGTCGTCGGCTGGGGTCGTCTGCGGCAGCCACTCGATCAGCCGGTCCATCGACGGGATGCTCTGGGTCTCGGAGGCCTTGTACTGCTTGGTCCAGCGGTCGATCTGGCGGGCGAAGTAGTTGCCCGGCCGGCCGTAGTCGCCCAGGCCGATGGCCTCGTAGTCGACATTGTGCAGCTGGGCCAGGGTGGCGATCTTGGCTTCGTAGATCGCGCGACGCTCGGCGGGGCTGCTGTCGGGCAGGGTCAGGTCCCAGAGGATCCGGCCCTCGACGTTGTCCATGACGTAGAACATCGTGCCCAGCACGCTGTCGTCCTCGCAGAGCGCGTAGGCCCTGGCCACCGGGAAGCCCACCTTGTTCAGGCCCGAGATCACCCGGAACTCGCGGTCGACGGCGTGGGCGCTGGGCAGCAGCTTGCCGGGCGGCTTGCGGCGCAGCACGTACTTCTTGTTTGGGGTGACCAGCTGGTAGGTCGGGTTGGACTGGCCGCCCTTGAACTGGCGGACTTCCAACGGGCCTTCGTAGCCTTCGACGTTCGCCTTCAGCCAGTCCGCCAGCTTGCTCTCGTCGATCCGGTGGCGCTCCTCGACCGGCTTGGTGCCGGAGTTGAGGTCCTGGGCGGTGGGCGCGGCTTCGGACATCGACGTTTCCCCGTGTTTCGTACGCTTGTTTGAAGTTGGCGCGATCTTAGGGATCGGGCGACGGGGCGCAAGCAGGAGAACCTCGCCCGCACGGAGAGGTTTGCGGTGGCGCAATCTCTGCGGCGTTCCGTCGCTGGTCATGCCGAACGGTCTCTGCCAGAAGTGGTCTCGATCGATTCCGATCGTCTTGGGGGCATTTCATGCATATCTCTCCGTCGCGCGTTCTGCGCGCGATCATCGTTGCGTCCGGCGTCCTGTCGTTGGGAGCCTGCGCCACCGTCACCCGCGGTTCCAACGACGCCTGGCAGATCACCAGCGAACCGTCTGGCGCCAAGGTCGAGACCAGCAATGGGCATCAGCGCCCGGCCACGCCTTGCGCCATCAAGATGTCGCGCAAGTCCGAGTTCACCGCGACGATCACCAAGCCCGGCTTCAAGCCCGCGACCGTGACGGTCACGCACAAGACGTCGGGCGCCGGCGCGGCCGGCGTCGCGGGCAACGTGCTGGTCGGCGGCCTCATCGGCATCGGCGTGGACGCCGTGACCGGCGCCTCGCAGGACCTGGTGCCGAACCCGGCGCACGTCGTGCTCGAACCGCAAGACAAATAGCCGCCGCCAGGCAGGCAGTAGCGACGAAGGGCCGGGCGTGATCGTCCGGCCCTTTTTCGTCGCCGGCGTCTACAGTGCTCGCCAGCCGATGTCTGTGCGATAGAAGCCGCCGGGGAAGTCGATGGTCCCGATGGCGGCGTAGGCCGCGTCCCGCGCCGCCCTGAGGTCCGGTCCCAGCGCGCAGACGTTCAGCACGCGGCCGCCGGCGGCCCGCAGGGTCCCGTCGGCGTCCCGCGACGTCCCTGCATGGAAGATCACCGCCCTTCCGCCGAAGTCGGACTCGCCGCCGCGGATCGCCGCGCCGCTCTTCGGGGCGTCCGGATAGCCCTCGGCGGCGTAGACCACGCAGACGGCGCTTTCGTCCTTCCATGCGGGGGGCGGCATCGACGCCAGCGCGCCCTCGGCGGCGGCCTTCAGGTAGGGGACGATGTCGCCGGCCAGCCGCAGCATCAGGACCTGGCATTCCGGGTCGCCGAAGCGGGCGTTGAACTCCACCAGCCGCGGGCCGGTCGCCGTCAGCATCAGACCGGCGTAGAGCACGCCGCGATAGGGATTGCCTTCCGCCGCCATGCCCTTCACCGCCGGCAGCACGGCCTCCTCGAAGGCGCGCCTGGCCAGGGCGTCGGTCAGCACCGGCGCCGGCGAATAGGTTCCCATGCCGCCGGTGTTGGGGCCCTCGTCGCCGTCGTGGGCGCGCTTGTGGTCCTGGGCGTAGCCGAAGGGGATGGCCGTCTCGCCGTCGCAGAGTGCGAAGAAGGACGCCTCCTCGCCGTGCATGAACTCCTCGATGACGACGCGCGCGCCGGCCGAGCCGAAGCGACCGCCGAGCATGTCGGTGACGGCGGCGTCGGCCTCGGCGCGGGTCTGGGCGATGACCACGCCCTTGCCGGCCGCCAGGCCGTCGGCCTTGATCACATAGGGCGCGGTCTGGGTGTCGAGGAACTTCGCCGCCGCGTCGGCGGTTTCGAACACGCCGTAGTCGGCCGTCGGCAGATTGTGACGGGCGCAGAAGTCCTTGGTGAAGGCCTTGGACGTCTCCAGCCGGGCGGCCGAGGCCGTCGGGCCGAAGCAGGGAATGCCGATCTCGGCCAGCGCGTCGGCGATGCCGACCTCCAGAGCGGCCTCGGGACCGACCACCACGAGGTCGGCGGCGATCCCCTGCGCGAGCGCGACCAGACCGTCGACGTCCGTCGCCTTCACCGGCCGGATCTCGCAGACCTGTTCGATCCCCGGGCTGCCCGGCGCGGCGACGAGGCGGGTCAGCAGCGGGGATTGCGCGATCTTCCAGGCCAGCGCGTGTTCGCGCCCGCCGGAGCCGATGAGGAGAATGTTCATGGGCGGGTGCTTTTGCCCGGCGAGGCGAGGGCGTCAACCTTTGAGGGGGATATCTGCCGTCGTCGGTATCTGTGCCCCGCGGCTGGCTGGAGCAGAGGGGGACACGCGCTGAAGGGCATGTCCCCGCTCCGCGACCTACCCGTCGAAGTCCAGCGAGTAACCGGCGGAGCGAACCGTTCGGATCGGGTCGACCGAGGCGCCCTTGTTCAACGCCTTGCGCAACCGGCCGATATGGACGTCGACCGTGCGGGCCTCGACATAGACATCGCTGCCCCACACCGCGTCCAGCAACTGCTCGCGGCTGAACACGCGGCCAGGGTGCTGCATCAGGTGGTCAAGCAGGCGGAACTCGGTCGGTCCGAGATGGATTTCCTTGCCCTCGCGCTTCACCCGATGGGCGACGCGGTCGATGACGATGTCGCCGGCCTGGACGCGATCGTCGGCCAGGCCCGGCCGAATCCGGCGCATCACGGCGCGAATGCGGGCGGTCAGCTCGGTCATGGCGAACGGCTTGACCACATAGTCGTCGGCGCCCGTGTCGAGACCGCGGACCCGGTCGCTCTCCTCGCCGCGGGCGGTGAGCATCAGGATCGGCAGGTTGCGGCTCTCCGGACGCTGGCGCAGGCGCCGGCAGACCTCGATGCCCGAGACCTTCGGCAGCATCCAGTCCAGGACCACCAGGTCCGGCTGCTGCTCCTGGGCCAGCATCAGCGCCTCCTCGCCGTCGCCGGCGTGGACCACGCGATAGCCCTCCTTCTCAAGATTGTATTGAAGCAGAGTGGCGAGGGCGTCCTCGTCCTCGACGACCAGAACGGTAGGGGTCATGAGCTCAGCGAGTCCATTTTGGGCCGGTCGGAGATGATCTCGCGACCGGTGATCTCGTAGTGGACGATCTCGGCGATGTTGGTGGCGTGGTCGCCGATCCGCTCGAGGTTCTTGGCGACGAAAAGCAGGTGCGCGCCGGCGGTGATCGTGCGCGGGTCGCCCATCATGTAGGTGAGCAGCTCGCGGAACAGGCTGTCGTAGTGCTCGTCCACCTCGGTGTCGCGCGTCCAGACGGCGATGGCGCGGTCGACCTCCGAGGCGGTGTAGGCGTCGAGCACCTCTTTCAGCCGCGCGCCGACCAGCTTGCCCATGCGCTCGATCGAGCGGGTCACCGGGCCGGCGGGCTCCGCTTCGGCGAGGATCAGGGTGCGCTTGGCGATGTTCTTGGCCAGGTCGCCGCAGCGCTCCAGGTTCATCGCGATCTTCATGGCGGCGACCGCGCGGCGCAGGTCGTTGGCCATCGGCTGGCGCAGGGCGATCAGGCGAATCGCCGATCGTTCGATGTCCGCCTCGGCGACGTCGAGCTTCTCGTCCTTGCCGGCCACGGCCTGCGCCAGCGGGACGTCACGACGCGCGAAGGCGGTGATGGAATCGTTGACCTGGGCCTCCGCGAGGCCGCCCATGCGGACCACCTCGGCGGCCAGCTGGTTCAGCTCTTCCTCGTAGGAGCGGACAATGTGCTCGTTCATGTCGGGGTCCTCAGCCGAAGCGGCCGGTGATGTAGTCCTGGGTGCGCTGCTCGCGCGGGTTCGTGAAGATCTCCTCGGTCGGCCCGGCCTCGACCAGCTTGCCGAGGTGGAAGAAGGCGGTCCGCTGGGAGACGCGGGCGGCCTGGGCCATCGAGTGGGTGACGATGACGATGCAGTACTGCTGGCGCAGGTCGTCGATCAGCTCCTCGATGCGGGCCGTGGCGATCGGGTCCAGGGCCGAGCAGGGCTCGTCCATCAGGATCACTTCCGGCTGCACGGCGATGGCCCGGGCGATGACCAGGCGCTGCTGCTGGCCGCCGGAGAGGCCGGTGCCCGGCTGGTGAAGGCGGTCGGACACCTCGCTCCACAGGCCGGCCTTCTTCAGCGACGCCTCGACGATGCCCTCGAGCTCGGCCTTTCCGGTCGCCAGGCCATGGATTCGCGGGCCATAGGCGACGTTCTCGAAGATCGTCTTGGGAAACGGATTGGGCTTCTGGAAGACCATGCCGACCTTGGCGCGCAGGACCACCGGGTCGACCGACTTGGCGTTGACGTCCTCGCCGTCGATCTCGATGCGGCCCTCGACGCGGCAGCCGGGGATGGTGTCGTTCATGCGGTTGATGCACCGCAGGAAGGTCGACTTGCCGCAGCCCGACGGGCCGATGAACGAGGTCACCGACTTGCCGGGAATATCGATCGACACCGAGTCGAGCGCCTGCTTTTCCCCGTAGAAGACGTTGATGTCGCGGACGCTGATCTTCGTCGGATCGGCTGCTCCGCCCGCCTTCGCCGTATGCGGCGACGCGGTTTGGATGATGGGCGGTTGGACGCTCATATCGGGATTACCACCTGCGCTCGAAGCGGCTGCGCAGAACGATCGCGGCCGCATTCATGATGATCATGAAGGCCAGCAGCACGATGATGGCTGCGGCCGTACGTTCGTGGAAAGCGCGCTCGGACGCGTTCTCCCAGATAAAGACCTGGACCGGCAGAACGCCGGCGGAGCTGGTCAGGCCCTCGGGAATGCCCGGGTTGAAGGCGACCATGCCGATCATCAACAATGGCGCGGTCTCGCCCAGGGCGTGGGCCAGGGACAGGATGACGCCGGTCATCATGCCGGCCATCGCCTGCGGCAGCACATGGTGGAAGACCATCTGCGTCTTCGAGGCGCCGATGCCCAGAGCCGCCTCGCGGATCGACGGCGGCACGGCCTTCAGGGCCGAGCGGGTGGCGATGATGATGGTCGGCAGCGCCATCAGGGCCAGCACGACCCCGCCGGTGATGGGCGCACCGCGCGGCATGCCGACCCAGTTGATGAACACCGCCAGGCCCAGGAGGCCGTAGATGATCGACGGCACGGCGGCGAGGTTGTTGATGTTGACCTCGATAATGTCCGTGAAGCGGTTCTTGGGCGCGAATTCCTCCAGCCAGACCGCCGCCAGCACGCCCAGGGGAACGGCGATCAGAGCCGTGACCAGCAACATCATCGCCGAACCGATGATCGCCCCGCCGACGCCGGCCTGCTCCGGTTCGGTGGAGTCGCCGCTGGTGAAGAAGGCGAAGTTGAAGCCGCCCGTGACCGCGCCGTCCTTCTTCAGCTTGTCGAGCCAGTCGAGCTGCTGGTTGTCGAGGTTGCGGTCGGCCTCATCGGTCGTCCGCTTCAGCTCGCCCTTGAAGTAGAGGTCGGCGTTGGCCTTGACCGGGCCGGTGACGTTGATCGTCTTGCCGATCAGGCTGCGATCGGCCTTGACCTTGTTCAGGATCTGGAACCCGAGATCGCGGCTGACCAGATCCATGGCCAGGCCCGAGTTGGTTCCATACTCGTCTTCTGTCGCGCCGACCGTCTTCAGCAGCGAGAGGGCCACCAGATAGTCGTAGTTGGCGCCTTCGAGATCGGCCGTGTCGATCCTCTGCGGGTCCAGATAGACGGGCAGCGTCACCGTGTGCGTGGTGAAGGTGCTGTAGCCCTGCAGGCCGATGCGGCCGAGCAGCACGACCAGGAAGGTCATCGCCACGAAGATCGCCAGACGCCCGTACAGCTTGAAACGGGCTTCCGCGGCGTAGCGCTTCCGGAGCCTCTCCGGACTGAAGCGGGTGGCGAGCTCAGTCATATTGTTCCCGGTACTTCCGCACGATGGCGAGGGCGAAGATGTTCAGGCCCAGGGTGACGACGAAGAGGGTCAGGCCCAGGCCGAAGGCGGCCAGGGTCTTGGGGCTGTCGAACTCCTGGTCGCCGGTCAGCAGGGTGACAATCTGCACGGTCACCGTCGTCACCGTCTCGAGCGGGTTGGCCGTCAGCTTGGCCTGCAGGCCCGCCGCCATGGTCACGATCATGGTCTCGCCAACGGCGCGGGAGACGGCCAGCAGCAGGGCGGCGACAATGCCGGGCAGCGCGGCCGGCAGAACCACGCGCTTTACCGTCTCCGACTTGGTGGCGCCCATGGCGTAGCTGCCGTCGCGCAGGCTCTGCGGAACGGCGTTGATGATGTCGTCCGACAGCGAGGAGACGAAGGGGATCAGCATGATGCCCATCACCACGCCGGCGGTCAGGGCCATCTGGTTCTGGACCTGTTCGAGGAACTGCCCCAGTTCGTCCATCGGGCCGCCGACAAGAAGGGCGCCGATCCCGTTGAAGAAGGCGCGGAAAATGGGGCCGACGGTCAGGGCCGCGAAGAACCCGTAGACCACGGTCGGGACGCCGGCGAGGATTTCGAGCAACGGCTTGACCGTCGAGCGCAGAGCCGGGCTGGCGTACTCCGCCAGGTAGATGGCCGAGAACAGGCCGATCGGCGCGGCGACGGCCATGGCGATGATCATCACCAGGAAGGTGCCGGCGAACAGCGGCACAGCGCCAAAGGCTCCCTCCGCGGCGACCTGGTCGCTGCGCATGGCGATCTGCGGGTTCCATTCCGTTCCGAGTAGGAAATCGACTGGAGGCACCGCCTGGAAGAAGCGAAGGCTTTCCCAGGCCAGCGAAGCAATGATGCCGACCGTGGTCAGAACCGCGACCGTCGAACAGAGGATGAGCAGCGCATTGGTCCATCCCTCGACCCTGTTGCGGGCCCGGAACTCCCGGGACAGTCGGGGAAAGGCCAGCAGGAAACCGGCCAGGGCGAGGACTCCGGCCAGCGCCATGACGATGATCAGGCCGTAGAAGCCGATGGCGCGGGCTTCGTCCGCCTTGGCGTTGAGAGCGGCCTTGACCTCGCCGTCCCAGGCGACGGCGCTGGCCGTTTCGCCTCGAGCGATCGAAAGCGCGTCGCCCCAGAACACATCCTGCCGTTCGGCCGGCAACTCCGCCACGGCGGCGGGGACTTGGGCCCGCAGAGCCGATTCCTCAAGCTGCCCGCCGAACACCACGAACAGGATCAGGATCAGCGCCGCCGGCGCGCCGGCCCACAGGGCGACCCAGGTCCCATGATAGCCGGGCAGGGAATGCAGCGACGCCGGAGACGGGCCAGCGAGCGCCAGGGCGCGGCGGCGTCCGAGGAAGTAGACGCTGCTCGAAAACACGACGAGCAGAGCCAGGGCGATCAGAACGGTCATCGCTTATCCGGTGGGAAGGGCGGGAACGGCGCGGACCGTGCTCGCGGGACGTCGCCCCTATGCGACACTTCTATGACAGTTTCACGACAGCCGCCGGCTCCGGCGGCGCGATCATCCTGACCCCCGAAAGGGGCAACCACACCGAGAAGGTTGAACCTCGGCCCTGAACGGTTTCCGCGGCGACGCCGCCCTTGTGGCGATTGACGATGTGCTTGACGATCGCGAGGCCGAGCCCGGTTCCAAACCGTTCCCCGCTCTTCTGGCCCTCCACGCGGTAGAATCGTTCCGTCAGGCGGGGCAGGGCGTCGCGAGGCATGCCCGGGCCCTGGTCGATGACCCGCAACAGGCCATAGGTCTCGCCGGCCCGGTGTTCGGGAGTCAGCAGAGCCAGTCGCGTGGCTTCGGGGTCCCGCGGCGGCGGCGGGTCGCCGTCCGCCGGTCCGCTCACCTCGATGCGCACCACGCCCCCGGCCGGGGTGTACTTCACGGCGTTGTCGACCAGGTTCTGGATCACCTGCACGATCTGGTCGCGGTCGCCTTCGACGACCACAGCGTCCCGGGGCGGAGAGTCCCAGTCGAAGGTCACGCCCTTGGCCGTCACCACCGGCATCAGGGCGTCCGTGACATCCGTGACGGCGCCGGCCAGGTCGACACGGCCCTGGGGCGCGATGTGCTCGTTCAGCTCGATGCGCGACAGACTCATCAGATCGTCGATCAGGCGCGACATCCGTTCGGCCTGGACCTGCATGATGCCGAGAAACTTCTCCCGCGCGTCGGCGTCGTCGCGGGCCGGACCGCGCAGGGTCTCGATGAAGCCCGACAGGGACGCCAACGGCGTGCGCAGCTCATGGCTGGCGTTCGCGAGGAAGTCGGCCCGCATCCGCTCGGCGCGTCTCAGATCGGTCTGGTCGCACAGGGTGAGCAGGGCCAGCGAGGCGCCCCAGGGCGTTGTTCCCAACGGACGGGTGACGGCGATCCAGGAGCGATCCTGCGATGCGCCGGTCTCGAAGGTGGCGTGACCGCCGACGCCGCCGAACAGGGCTTCATCGACCAGCTCGACGACCTGGGGATTTCGGATGGCCGTGATCAGGCGCGAGTCGGGCCGGAAGATGCGAAAAAGCTCGCGCGCGGCGGCGTTGGCGAAGACCAGCCTGTGTCCGGTGACCTCGTAAGGTTCGCCGGCCTCGATCACGAGCACCGGATCCTCAAGGTCCTCCAGTATGGCCGCGTAGGGAATCGCGGCGGCGGCGGGCGCGGGCTGAGCGTCTGGAACAGACGGAGGAACGGCGCTGACCGTGGCCCGGCGCGCGAGCCAGAGCCCCGCAGCGCCAATCGCCACGGAGGCCAGGACGGCCGGCGCGGCCTGCGCCTGGCCCAGGAGCGTCAGCAGCAGCGGCGACGCGGCGCCGGCGGCGCCGGCGAGCAGGGTCGGTCGATGGAGCCTTTGGTCGCCTTCGGACGCCATGGCGTGAAAGCCTCGCTTTGGAAAGATTCGTCCGACCAGTTCGCATGGAGATATGGCGCCCTTGTGAGGCTTGCGATAGACGAGGCAGGTTCCGCGATGTTTCACGGCAGACGCAATTTTGCCGTATCGCCAAGGGACGAAACACAGAGCCGTTCAAGGTCCGGGGTTTTCAGTTCATGTTCCGCAAGCGTCTGGTCGCCACCGCGGCTGTCACACCGCTGCTGATGCTCGCCTCTGGCGCGTTCGCCGAGACGACGATCACCGACACCCGCACGACCGGCGTCTTCACGGCGACGATCAACAACGGTGCGCCGGACGACATCAAGATCACGTCCACCGGCAAGATCAAACCGACCGTCGACGGCACGGCCGGCGCGATCACCGGCGCCGTGACGGTCAACAGCAACAACGACGTCACCCATGAGGGCGAGATTTCCGCCGAGGACGTCGACTACATCGCCGGCATCAAGGTTCTGGACGGATCGACCACCGACCTGACGGTCAAGGGCACGATCAGCTTCACATCGAGCCTGGACCAGAAGGACACTGACAGCGACGGCGACCTCGACGGGGATTTCGTCGATGGCGTCGGCAAGCACGGCATCCTCGTCGAGGGCGCCATGACCGGCAATATCGTCGTCGAGAACGGCGGCATCATCACGATCGAGGGCAACGACTCCTACGGCATCCGCGTCGTCGGTCCGCTGACCGGCAACCTGACCAGCCGCGGCGCGATCAACGTGACCGGCGACAACGCTCGCGCCATCTCGATCGAGGCGCCGGTGACCGGTTCGGTCGACGTCCGCGGTTCGGTGTCGGCGCTGGGCGAGAACGCCATCGGCCTGGCGGTGGATGACGTGTCGGGCCGCCTGAACATCCAGGGCGGCATCGCCGCGCGGGGCTATCGCTACGCGACGCGCCCCGGCCTGGCCGAGGATCGCGCCGACCTGGACGCCGATGACAAGCTGGAGGGCGGTCCCGCCGTGCTGGTCACGGGCAATGTCGGCAACGGCATTCTGCTCGACGTCGCGCCGATCGCCGGCATCGATTACGACGGCGACGGCATTCCCAATTCGACCGACACCGACGACGACAACGACGGCACCCTCGACACCAGCGACAAAGACCTCGACAACGACGGCGTCGATGACAGCATCGAGGGCTCGAGCGCGCTGGCCTCGAATGGACAGGCTGCGGCCCTGCAGATCGGTTCGACGACCGAGGCCATCACCATCGGCAGGGTCGCCGCGACCGGGGACGACGCCTACGGGCTCGTCGTGCGCGGCAGCGTCGTCGGCAACGGCACGCTCGACAACATTGCCGGGACGGCGATCCGGATCGGCACCGACGCCGGCCTGACGACCACGATCGAAGGCGGCATCCGGACCCAGGGCGCGGCGACCGCCATTGCCTACAACAACGACGCCCAAGCCTTGCACCTTGAGGGCGGCGCGGTGGCCGACACCATCTTCAACGACGGCAGTCTCCTGGCCTCCACCAACGCGACGTCGGGCGCCGCTGCGTCCGAGGGCGCCTTCGCGGCGTTCGCCGTGCGCATCGACCAGAACGCCTCGGTCCACACCTTCAACAACTCCGGCTCCATCGTCGCGATCGCCAACGGCGAGAACGGCAGCGCCGTGGGGGTCTGGGATCGCGGCGGCGGCATCACCTCGTTCACCAACAGCGGCACGATCACGGCGATCGTGGCGCCGACCGACGACGCCAACGACACCGACGACACCGACAACGATGCGTCCAACGAGACGGTGACCGGCGAGGCGATCGCGGTTGATCTGCGCTACGCGGCGGCGGGCGTGACGTTCGTCCAGCTGGGCGTCGCCGACGGCGACGACGACCTCGACTCCACGACCACCGATCCGGACAAGGATGGTGACGGCGTCGACGACGCCGATGAGCCGGCCATGATCGGCAACCTCTATTTCGGCGGCTTCGACGACACCCTGGACCTGCGGAACGGCACGCTCGCGGGCGATGTGTCCTTCGGCGTCGGCGCGGACGTGTTCAGCCTGTCGGGCGGCGCGGAGGCGACGGGCGACCTGCGCGACAGCGACGGCCAGCTGACCGTGAATGTCACCGCCGGCTCGCTGACCATCTCCAATGCCGAAATCATCGACGGCACGGCGCTCAACATCGGCGCTACCAGCTCGGTGATCTTCACCGCCGATCCCAACGGCAACGGCGGGCTCGGTTCGAACACCCAGTTCACCGTCGCCACGGCCAATATCGCCAGCGGCGCCAAGATCGGCTTGACGCTGACTGACCTGATCGACGGGCCGCAACGCTTTACCGTCATCAAGACCGACACGCCCGCCGGCCTGACCGCCGGCACGCTGGACCAGAGCCTGATCGGCAACTCGCCGTATCTGTTCGTGGCCCAGGCCTCGGCGGACACCGCCGCCGGCGAGGTCTATGTCGACATCCGCCGGCGCACCGCGGCGGAAATTGACCTGTCGCAGAGCCAGTCGCTGGCGCTGGACGCCGTCTACGCGGCGCTCGGAAACGACGATGACATCCGCGACTCCTTCCTGGCCGCCGATACGCGCAAGGAGTTCATGGACCGGTTCGAGCAGATGCTGCCGGACCAGGGCGAGGGCCTGTTCTCCTCGCTCGACAGCATGACGCGCACCGTCTCCCGCCTGACCGGAACCCGGCCCGACCTGCGGCAACGCTATGGTCCGGACAGCTTCTGGCTCCAGGAGGTCAACGTCCAGGTCATGCGCGAGGCCGGCGTGACGGCCGGCTCGGAGACCAAGGCCTTCGGCTTCGTCGGCGGCTACGAGAGCATGGGCACCGACGGCGGCGCCCTGGGCGCGACCCTGGCCTTCGTCACGGCTGAGGAAAAGGACGAGATCGCCAAGATCGGGGAAGAGACCAGCGTCTCCCTGCTCGAGGCCGGCGTTTACTGGCGTCGATCGATCGGCAAGTTCACGATCAACGCGCGTGGTTCCGGCGGCTACGGCTGGTTCACCGGCGATCGCGTGTTTATCGACCCGACCACCCAGCTGATCGTCGAATCGACGGCCGACTGGACCGGCTTCACCGGCGTGGCGAGCGCCTCGGCCTCCTACGAGTTCACGGCCGGCCGCTTCTATGCCCGCCCGGCTGTGAGCGTGGACTACCTCTATCTGTCCGAAGACTCCCGAGCGGAGAACGGCAAGAGCGGCGGCTTCAACCAGGAAGTCGGCGCGCGGACGAGCGATCGCCTGAGCAGCACCGCCGAACTGGCCCTGGGCGCCACCTTCGGTCGCGACCTCTGGTGGCGTCCCGAGCTGCGCTTCGGCTACCGGCAGCATATCTCGGGCGAGATCGGCGACACCGTGTTCCGCTTTGTCGGCGGCCAATGGGTGGCCCTGCCGGCCACCGAGGCCGGCGACGGCGCGATGCTGGTGGGTCTGTCCCTGAAGGCCGGCACGGCGATGTCTTACGTCGCGGTCGAGGGCGAGTACGAAGCCGTCGACGGCGAGGACCGCGTCAACCTGCAACTGGCCGGCCGGGTGATGTTCTAGACCCCGGCTTTCGCCACGGACTGGGGGCGCGGAGACCGGCCAGGTCTCCGCGCCCTCTCTCGTTTTGGGCCGATGGACGGCTCGTCCGCCCCGGCTTGATCCGGTTCGGAGGCGACTGGAACCCGGACGCAGCGCCGCTCGTTCCGCCACCCACGGGGGCGCAACGGGAGTTCGGATGAAGGACGACGATCAGCGGGCGCTTGAGCTTCGGAAGGGCTCGCGGGAGGTCGTCGAGGGGGCCGCCGTCGACCTGCAGCGCGCCCTGCCGCAGAAGACCGCGCTGCTTCACGAGGTCGACCACCGCGTGAAGAACAACCTGCAGCTCATGTCCTCTCTGCTCCAGCTGCAGGCGCGCCGAGCGTCCGATCCCGCCGTGCGCGCCGCCCTTCAAGGCGCGCTCGAACGCGTCGAGGCGATCGCGACCGTGCATCGCCGCCTCTTTCAGAACGACGACATCGATCGCTTTGATGTCGCGGCCTTCCTCGAAGACCTCGTCGCCGACGCACTCGGGGCCTCCGGGCGGCGAGACATTCGCGCCGAGCTGGACCTGGAACGGATCGATGTGCCGGCGGCCCGGGCGGCGCCGCTGGCGTTGCTGGTCAACGAGCTGCTTCGCAACGCCATTCGCCATGCCTTCCCCGATGGCCGGCCCGGCGTGATCAGGGTGTCGATTCGACGAGAGGGCGAGCATTTTCGGATCGAAATCGCCGACAACGGCGTTGGGCTTGCGGAAGACGGCGCGCCGTCCGGATTTGGGCAGACGATCGTGGGCCTGCTCCGCGAGCAGCTGCGCGCCGAGTGCGTGACCACGACCGCTGAACCCGGCGTGCGAACTCTGATCCGGCTGCCGGTGAACGGACACCATTGAGTTGTGACGGAGATGACCGCCGACACCGCCCTGAACGTGTTGATCGTCGAGGACGAGGTGCTGCTGGCGAACGAGCTCAGCTTCCTGGTCGCGGAGGCGGGCTGCCGGGACGTCGGCCACGCCATGAGCTCTGACGAGGCCGTGGCCCTGGCCGCCACCCTGCTGCCGGACCTGGCGCTCGTCGACGTTCACCTGCGCGATGGTCCGACCGGGGTCGAGGTCGCGCGCCGGATCGCGGGCGATTGCGGCGGCGTGGTTCTGTTCATGACCGCGAACGTCAAGCGCCTGCCCGAGGACTTCGCCGGGGCCTGCGGCGTGATCGGCAAGCCCTACTCCGAGCATGGCGTGAAGATGGCGCTCCGCTTCCTTAAGGCCTGCCTGCGCGACGGCCGCGCCCCCGGTCTGCCGCCGGCCGGCTTCCAGCTGGCGCCGGCCTGGGTCGACCGATGGGGCCTCGGCGACCAACCGATGAGCGCCTGATCGGAACTCGCCGCCTTCGCTGGGGACGTGGTCATGAGTGAGCTGGTCATCAACTGCATCGGCGTCGCGGCGGCGCTGTGCTCGATGACCAGTTTCACGCCCCAGATCCTCAAGATATGGCGCGAGAAGGATGCCTCGTCGGTGTCTCTCCGCATGTTCCTGCTGACCGTGACCGGCTTCGTGCTGTGGACCACCTACGGCGTCCTGCTCGGCAGCTGGCCGGTCGCGACGTCCAACGCCGTCTGCCTGGCCCTGAGCGGCGTAGTGCTGGGTCTGAAGTGGAAGTTCAGGCGCGCTTAACCACGCTCCCTAACGCGCCTTCAATCGGGGCGGCGCATGCTGATACCCATGACCGCGCTCGCCCAAGCCTTCGCCACGACCCGCGTCCGCCTGCTGGGCGGCGAGGTCGATCCCATCACCCCGGCGGAGATGCTGGCGGCGACCGAGGCCTTCGTGGCCGGCGGCGGCACGGCGGTGATCGCCAACCACAATTCGCACAGCCTGTTCCTGCTGCCGCGCACGCCGGCGCTGAAGGCATTCTTCGCCGAGGCGGACCTCGTTCAGATCGACAGCAAGCCGATGATCCTGTGGGCGAAGCTGATGGGGCTGCCGGTCGGCGGCCAGCACCGCTCGACCTATCTCGACTGGCGCGAGGCGTTCTGGGCCCGGGTCCGTGACCGCGGCTGGCGGGTGTTCCACGTCGGCGGCGCCCCGGGCGTGGGCGAGCGCGGCGCGGCCGAGATCCGCAAACGCTGGCCGGGCGTGCAGCTCGCCGAACACTGCGGCTACTTCGACATCGACCCGCGGAGCGCCGACAGCGTCCGCCTGCGCCAGGACATCGCCGCCTTCGATCCCGACATCATTCTGGTCGGCATGGGCATGCCGCGGCAGGAGACCTGGATCGCGGCGAACCGCGACCTGATCGGGCGGGGCGTGTTCTTCCCCGTCGGGGCCGCCTTCGACTACGAGGCCGGCGTGCAGGACGCGGCGCCGCGCTGGACTGGAAAGCTGGGCGTCGAGTGGCTGTTCAGGCTGTTCTCCCAGCCGCGCCGCCTGGCCTTCCGCTATCTTGTCGAGCCCTGGTTCCTGGCTCCGGCGGCCTTCGCCGACATCGGGGCGCGGCTCGGGCGGCGGTGACTGGGGACTGCTTCCGGCATCGCCGGTAGCTGGCCCCAACAATCGGATCGCATGCGTCGGGGACAGCTACCGTCTCTCGACGGAAGCAGTCACCGTCACACCTTCAGCCGCCAGCCGGTCCGGAAGATCCACCATACCGCCGTCAGGCAGAGCGCCAGGAAGCCCGCCGTGGCGGCCAGGCTGACGGCCACATTGACGTCGGACACCCCGAAGAAGGCCCAGCGGAAGCCGCTGACCAGATAGACCACCGGGTTGAACAGCGTGATCTTCTGCCAGAGCGGCGGCAGCATGCTGATCGAATAGAAGCTGCCGCCCAGGAAGGTCAGCGGCGTGATGATCAGCATCGGCACGATGTTGAGCTTCTCCCAGCCATCGGCCCAAACGCCCAGGATGAAGCCGAACAGGCTGAAGGTGACTGCCGTCAGCACCAGGAAGCCGACCATCCAGACCGGGTGGGCGATCTCGAACGGCACGAACAGTCGGGCGGTGATCAGGATGATCAGCCCCAGGATCACCGACTTGCTGGCGGCGGCGCCCACATAGCCCAGCACCGTCTCGAAGGCCGACACCGGCGCGGACAGCAGCTCGTAGATCGTTCCGGCCCATTTGGGCATGTAGATGCCGAACGAGCCGTTGGAGATGCTCTCGGTCAGGATCGACAGCATGATCAGGCCGGGCACGATGAAGGCGGCGTAGGCCACACCGTCGATATTGGCCATCCGAGAGCCGATCGCGGCCCCGAAGACGATGAAATAGAGCGAGGTCGAGATGACCGGCGCGGCGATGGACTGGGTCATCGTCCGGAACCATCGGGACATCTCGAAGATGTAGATGGCCTTGACCGCGTGTAGGTTCATTGCGGCGCCCTCACGAGGCTGACGAAGATGTCCTCGAGGGAGCTCTCCTCGGTGTTGAGATCGCTGAAGTCGACGCCGGCCTCGTGCAGCCGTCGCAACAAGTCGGCGATGCGGGTGTCCTGGGCCTGGGTGTCGAAGCCGTAGACCAGATGGGTCCCGTCGTTGCTGAGAGCGAGGTCGAAGTCGTCCAGGCCCGCCGGGATGGCCTGCAGGGGATCGCGCAGCTGCAGGGTCAGGCTCTTGCGGCCGAGCTTGCGCATCAGGACATGCTTGTCCTCGACCAGGATGATCTCGCCCTTGCGGATCACCCCGATGCGGTCGGCCATCTCTTCGGCTTCCTCGATGTAGTGGGTGGTCAGGATGATGGTGACGCCGCTCTCCCGCAGGCCCCGGACCATCTCCCACATGTCGCGACGCAGCTCGACGTCGACGCCGGCGGTGGGCTCGTCGAGGAACAGGATCTTGGGCTCGTGGCTCAGCGCCTTGGCGATCATCACCCGGCGCTTCATGCCGCCGGACAGGGCCATGATCTTGCTGTCCTTCTTGTCCCAGAGGCTGAGGTCCCGCAGGATCTTCTCCAGGTAGGCGTCGTTCCTCGGCTTGCCGAACAGGCCGCGGCTGAAACTGACCGTCGCCCAGACGGTCTCGAAGGCGTCGGTGTGCAACTCCTGCGGCACCAGACCGATCGCCGAGCGGGCCGCGCGGTAGTCGCGGCGGATGTCGTGGCCGTCAGCCGTCACCGTGCCGGTCGAGGCGTTGACGATGCCGCAGATGATGCTGATCAGCGTCGTCTTGCCGGCGCCGTTGGGGCCCAGCAGGGCGAAGATCTCGCCCCGCCGGATCTCGAGGTCGACGCGCTTCAGCGCTTCGAATCCTCCGGCATAGGTCTTCGACAGACCTTCCACGGAAATGATGGGCTGCACTCTTGTCCCCGGATGATTGCGTCTGTCGGCCAGGCGATCCCTCTTCGGGGCGCGGCCAAACGTCGACCGCACAGATGGGGTAGGATGGGTCGCCCGGCAAGGCTGAACGCGGGTATCCGGGATTTGCTTGGCAGTCGACCGGTGTTCGGCTACGCCGTTGCCTCACAACGGCGGGGGGAGCCGATGCGACGCTACATTTTTGCGAGAGCGGTGCTGCCGCTCGTTCTCGGTTGCGCGCCTGCACTGGCGCAGGAGCCTGCGGCCGTTCCACTCGCCGGCGCGGCCGCGCCGGAGGCTGGGCCGGCCGTCGAGGCGCAGCCGAGCGAGCCCGCCGCGCCCGCGGTCTGCTGCATGGCGCCGAAGGACACCATCGTTCAGCTGGCCATCGTGCCGATCATCAGCTCAAAGACGATCAAGCGTGGCGACAAGTTCGAGATCCGTCTCGCTGAACCGCTGGTCATCGACGGCGGAACTGTCCTGCCCGCGGGCATCGCCGGTGGTGGCGAGGTGGTGCATTCCGCGCCTCCGAGCTTCGGTGGCAAGCCTGGCGAGCTGCTCCTCGCCGCGCGATACCTCGAATACAATGGGCAGCGGATTCCGCTGAAGGGCATGAAGCTTGGGCGCGCCGGCAACGACAACAGTACCGCAGCCCTGACCCTCGGCATGGTCTCTCCGATCGTCGGGTTCCTGATCCAGGGCGGTCACGTCGAACTGCCCGCAGGCACGCTCGCGAATGCCAAGCTCGCCGCGGCGATCACCCTTTCGCCGGTCGCGGACCCCGCGTCGGCGCCGGCGGCCGAATCGGCCGTCGTCTCCACCGACGCTCCCAAGCAGGAATAACGACTATGACCATGACCTACCGCAGCGCCGCTCTGGGCGCCGCTATGCTGCTCGCCGCCTCGGCCTTCGCCGCCGGCGCCTGGGCCCAGGATGCCGCCGCTCCGGCCGAAGCGTCCAGCCCCGGCGGGCCCGTCGCCGCCGAAGCTCCGGCCGCCGAGGCGCCCACCGCTCCGGCCGCCGCGACGCCGGTCGAACTCGGCAAGCCTGCCCCGGGCAAGGGCCAGGTGGTGTTCTTCCGCCAGTCGAAGCTGATGGGCGCCGCCCTGAGCTTCAAGGTCCGCGAAGGCGAGGCCGAGCTCGGCAAGCTGAGCAACGGCGTCTATTTCGCCATCGACTTCACGCCGGGCCTGCACGAGTTCGTCGTGCACTCCGAGACCAAGGACGTCACCCCGATCGAGGTCGAGGAAGGCGAGGTCTATTATCTGCAGTTCGGCATCTCGGTGGGCGTTCTCGCCGGACGACCGAACCTGACGCCGTCGTCGAAGGAAGCCTTCGACGCCATCGCCGGCAAGATGAAGCCATCGAAGTGGTCGCCGGACGCCAAGTGACACTTCCGCAGCGAGGATCGGGGAGAGGGCCGCGCGAGCGGCCCTTTTCTTTTTGCGTCGCCCACCGGCGAAATGTCGGGATCGCCGCCGTCGGATCGTCGTCCCTGCGAAGTCCGGCGCTCCTGCCCGATCCCGAGAGAGGAAAAGACCATGCGCTTCATGATGCTGATGATCCCCGCCGGCTACGAGTCCGCCGGCCCCGAGCTCGACCTGCCGGTCGACCGGGTCGAGGCCATGATGGCCTACAACCAGCAGCTCCAGGACGCGGGGATCCTGCGCGCGCTCGAGGGCCTGCATCCGCCGTCGACCGGCCGCCGCATTTCCTTCGCCACCGGCAAGCCCGTGGTCACCGACGGGCCCTTCGCCGAGGCCAAGGAGGTGCTCGGCGGCTTCTGGATCATCGAAGTTGATTCGCTGGACGAGGCGACCGAATGGGCCAAGCGCTGCCCTGGCTCGGAGACCGAGACCATCGAGATTCGCCGCATCCAGGCGATGGAAGACTTCGAACCCGAGGTCCAGGCGATCGCGGCCACCTTCGACAGCCCCGTCGAGACCGGCTGGAATCCCAAGTCCTAGCGACGGCGGCGACAGAAGGCTGGTGAAAGCGTCGGCGCGGCGCCATCAGAAGACCATGCGACTGGGCGCGATGATCCTGAGCGGCGGCGGCTCGACCCGGATGGGCCAGGACAAGGCCGGGCTGGACTGGTTGGGGGTGCGGGCGATCGACCGCGTGGCCGCCCTCGCCCGGGCCGCGGGGGCGGAGATTGTCGTGGAGATCGGCGTCGCCGACCATGGCCTGCCGCGCATCTCGGAGGATCCGCCGGGAAGCGGCCCCGTCGGCGGGGTCATGGCCGGGGCCCGGGCGCTGCTGGGGGCCGGTTGCGACCGGGCGCTGGTGCTGGCCGTCGACGCGCCGACCTTGACCCCGGAAGACCTGGCGCCGCTGCTGGCCGCCCCGTCGCCGGGCGCGGCGTTCGAGGGTCTGCACCTGCCGCTGGTGGTCGATCTGGCCGCGCTGCCGGCCGAGGCCGAGGCGGGCGGGGCGCTGGCCCGGCTGGTGGCGCGAAGCGGCGTCGGGCGCCCGCCGTGTCCGGCGGAGGCCCAGGTCCGACTGCGCGGGGCCAACACACCGGCGGAACGGGCCGTGTTGTTGGCCGAACTTGCGGCTAGATCCAACCCGCGTCCCTGAGCGTCGGCGCCTGCGCCCGGCTGACCGGCGCGACCAGCCCGCCGACCAGCCGCGCCTCGCCCGTCCCGCGCCGCCAGAGCACCGCCTCGATGGCGTCGGCGGCCACCCACCAGGAGCGATGAGTGCGATAGCCGTGCGCCCCGGCCAGTTCGTCCAGGGCGTCGGCCATGCGCGCGGCGACCAGTTCGACCCCGGCGTCGGTATGGACCCGCAGGTAGTGGTCGTGGGCCTCGACGGCGATCAGCCGGGCCGCGCGGCGCTTGGCCGACAGCCGTCGCCTGAAGGCGGCCTCCGCCTCGGGCATGGGCGGGGCGATGACCGTCCGGGTCTCGACCCGCACCGTCGGCCGCCGCCAGACCAGCGACCGCACCGTCATGGCCGGCAGCGAGATGGCGAACACCTGCCAGAGCAGGGTGACATAGCCGTGCGCGCCGGGAGCCATGCCGAAGGTGAGACGCATCATGCCGGTGACGAACAGCGTGACCAGCGGCGTCATCAGCACGGCCGTGGCCAGCACCCGCCGCCAGGGCGAGGTCAGTCGCCACGCCAGGCCTTCGTCGACGGCGACGCCGATCAATCCGCCTCCCAGGAGGTTGGCCAGCCAGTAGCCGTAGCGTTTGGCGATCGGCATGTCGTCCGATCCGAAGGGGGCCAGCGCGCCGACCGCCAGCCCCATGGCGGCGAGCACGCCGACCTCGATCGCAAGTCGACGCACCCAGGGCGCGCGCGGCGACGCCTTCCTGCTGATCGCGCTGATCGTCGGTCCGGGTCCCATGCCGCTCCGTTCGCGCAGTGACGGCGCCGTTCGCGAAGACAGGCCTAGCCGGGCGCGCCGCCGACGGCAATCACGGCGGCGTCGAGACGGAGCGCGAACGATGACGACGGTGAACGCGATGACGAAGCAGGGCGGCCGTGGCTGGGGGACGAGGGCGTTCCAGGCGACCGCGGCCTTCCTGGCCGTGGCGGTGGCGCTGGTCTCCTACCGCTATTTGCCGCAGGTCGGGCCCTTGGCGCCCAACGTCATGGAGAACCTGTTCGCCCGGCCCTGGCTCGCGGCCCATGTCGCCGGCGGGGCGACGGCGCTGATGATCGGCTGGCTGCAGTTCCTGCCGTCGGTGCGGCGGCGCTGGCCGGCGATCCACCGCTGGACGGGCCGGCTCTACGTGCTGGGGTGCGTGGAGGGCGGGATCGCCGGCCTGGTGCTGGCCTTCGGGACGTCGAGCGGACCGATCGGCGGCCTGGGCTTCGGCCTGCTTGCGGTGCTCTGGCTCGTCACGACGGCCCTCGGCCTCCGCACCGCGATGGAGCGCCGCTTCGACGAGCACCGCCGCTGGATGATCCGCTCCTGGGCCCTGACCCTGGCCGCGGTGACCCTGCGCCTCTACCTGCCGCTGTCGATGCTGGTCCCGGTCCCGATGGAGGACAGCTACCGCGCCATCGCCTGGCTGTGCTGGGTCCCCAACATCCTGATCGCCGAGGTGTGGCTGCGACGGCGCTCGCCCCGACGGGCCTAGCTGTTGTCGGCGACCAGGCGCAGGCGGGGCGTCGCGCGCTCGGCCTTCTGCGGCGGTTCTCCGCCGATCAGGGCCAGGGCCTGCTCGTAGTCGCCGCCGAAGTCCACGCGGGTGATCTCGCCGATCCGGTGCGCTTCAGGCTCGTCGTCCCACAGGGCGTCGGGACCGATCTCTCGCAGCCACAGCAGGCCGCCCTCAAGGCTCAGCACCCTGCCGATGAAGCAGGCGTCCGGGTCCTCGACCTCGGAATGCACGGTGATCAGAGGATGGGCCGCGCTGGCCGTCAGCAGCAGGTCGCCAATGCTCTCAAGGCTGACCTCGCCGAGCTCGGGCCGCACCTCGCCGCGCGCCGCCAGCGCAGCCTCGGCGAAGGCCGCGTAGGGATCGGTCTCGACCACGCGGACGTCCTGCAGCCGGAAGCACTGCACGCCGTCGTAGCGCTGGCGGTCGTCGACCACCGCGATGGCGACGAACGCCCCGCCGACGGCGAGCACTTGGCCGCGCTCCGCCGTATCGTCGACCGACCGATGGATGCGGACCAGCCGCCGTTCGGCCGCCGCCGTGCGAAGACTTTCGAGAATGGTGTCGTCCATCGATGTCTCCCGGCGCCGTCGGGCAGGTCCGTCGGAAGGGAGAAGAAATGGCGCCCCAGCGTTGATGAAACTGATAACTACGTTTCCGCTGGAGCACTATGAAATGGAGCGTTGTTCTACGCCAGCACCGCCTGCAGCGGGGCGGAACCCGCCGCTGCGCTACGATTTGCCATGAAGCGGTGATTAACAGGCGAAGGTGCCTTTCGCCTTTCGACTGCCAAGTCGAAAGCGCAAGCTCTTACCGCAGCCGATGTTGTTCCAGGCGTCGTTGGCAAACCGTGTTTGCCAAGCGGTCCCCTCGCACAGTCCTGGTTAGGTTGATAGGAACCGACTCATCGGCGGCGCTAGGAGTTCCGCCTTGATGTCTTGCGTGAGGCCTGCGATTAAAAGATGCGAACCGTTGGGCAGCGCTTTGGCGATCACCCCGGCGCTATGACGAATCCAGGGCGGACCGTCGCCGCCTGCGATCACGAGCGCCGACGTCGTGATCGAAGCAAGTAGCGAGCGCGGATCGGGCTCGGCCGTCATGACGCTGAGATCGTAGTAGAGCGTGTGCCATGGCTTCGAGCGCCGGCCGGAAAGGTGCGTTGCGCATCTGTTCGACGACCGGCCGCGGGATGCCGACCGCTTCGCTCTGGAAAAGCTCCACCGCCTCGCCGCGATGGCCAGCGTTGATGAGCGCCTTGACCCGCGCCGCGATATCGACAGCCAGCGGTGGTATGCTGTTGGGGTGGACGGTCCCCGACGGCATCGATGTGCCAGACTGAGATCGTTGCAGATCGCAGGCAAGGAGACCGTCCGTGGAACAGATTAGCCGAATTGGTATGGATACGTCGAAGCACAATTTCCAGCTTCACGGGGTGAACGCAGCCGAGCAACCCGTCTTGCGCCGAAAGCTTCGACGCAGAGACGTGGTGGCCTTCTTTGCAAAGCTCGATCCCGTCGAGGTCGCGATCGAGGCCTGCGGCGGTTCGCACCCTTGCGCGACGAGCATGCCGAATGGCTCATCGCGCGCTGCCGGGAACGGGCCTTCACCATCAGTCAGCTGGTGGAGGAACTGCTCGCGGAGCGCGGGCTGAAGGTGGATCGGCGCTCGGTCTGGGAGTTCCTGCACGCCCACGATCTCAGCTTCAAAAACGTATGGCCCGCCCCGTCCGCAAGGGTGTTGTCCTGACGACGTGAGCGGTCTGCATCAACGTATCCGGTCTCAGAGTCGGGCCCTGGCCAAGATGGATATCCGCGCGTCCCGGGTCCTCATAAAAGCCTCGGCGTCAAGCGCCGCATTTAGAACCAGGATCTCCAGGCCGCCGGTCTGACCGTTACGCCATCTGTCTATCACCTCTCGCAGATCTCCAGCGGCTCACCCGAATTCAGCTTCGCCGCATTGTTGTGATCAGGACGCCGTCACGGCGGCTTGATCGAAGTCCCTCTCGTGGCGCAGCCCCTACCCGGACCACTCAGCACAAATCCCTCATAGTCATTGGCGGCACACGCTTCGCACATCCGCAGGTACAGGGGTACGCCGCCTGGATAATTCAGAAACTCGCGCGGCTTACCTGGGATATTAGCGCCCATGTACCAGGAGTCTGCGAGGGGAAAGAGGGTCATGGCGCCGACCTCGTTGACATGTGTTCGCCAAGCATCCTCGGCCTCCCTGGTGGCTTCGAAGCGTGCGCCTCCCCTCTCCCGCATCTGTTCGAGAAAGGCGACTACCCAGTCGCCCTGCAACTCAGCGCAGGTTGGTCCGTTGCAGAAGCCTGAGGGGCTCTGCGGACCGTAGAGGAACACCAGATTGGGGAAGCCCGCGCTGGCGATGCCCAGGTGGGTGCGTGCGCCGGCCGCCCAGTGTTCTTTCAGTGTAACGCCCTGGGTCCCCGTGATGTCGATCTGGGTAAGGCCGCCGGTCACGGCATCGAAGCCCGTGGCAAGGGCCAGAATGTCGAATTCGTACTCGCCCTCGGCGGTCCTTACGCCCCTCGAAGTGATCTCAAGTATCGGCGTTTCCTTGAGATCTACCAGTCGGACATTGTCCTGATTGAAGACATCATAGTAGTTCTGTTCGAGCGATGGTCGCTTTACGCCGAATGGATGCGGCGGGTCCTTGGGCGCGAGCTTTTCCGCCAAAGCGGGATCGTCTATGCGCGCCTGGACCTTTTCGCGCCAGAAATCATAGGCCGTGCGATTGGCCTCCAGATTCATCATAATGTCATAAAAGGTGGACACCCAAAAGCTGAAGCCCCCCGCAGCCCAGGCCGCTTCATAGACTTCGCGCCGTTCTTCGGGGGAAACCTCCAGCGCCGACTTCCCGCTGGCGTGGAAATCAAACCCGCCGAAGCTCTCCCGCCGCCGTACATACCGGGCGGGGTAGTCTCGCTTCATCTCATTTTGGGTTCCCTCGTCTAGCGTGCATTGCTGCATCGCCAACGCCAAAATCGGCGTGCGCTGGAATACCGTCAACTGCGAGGCGACCGCGGCGGCTTCCTGGACGACCTGGACGCCGCTGGCTCCGGTGCCGATGACCCCGATACGCTTGCCCGCCATGTCGAGGCCTTCCTGGGGCCACCATGCGGTGTGGTGCTTCGCACCGGCAAACAGACTCAGCCCCTTGAGGTCCGGGGTGTAGGGCTTGGCGGCGAAGCCTGTACACATCACCAGATACCGCGCCCGAACGATGCTGCCGTCCTGCGCGCGCACGACCCACTGGTTGCGTTCAAGGTCGAATTCCGCTCCTTCGACACGCGTGTTGAAACGTATGTCGCGACTGAGATCAAGCTTCTTGTCCACATAGTGGAAGTAGCGGCGCAACTCGTCCCAGGCCGGGAATCGCTCTGTCCAGGTCCAGTCCCGCCAAAGTTCTTCAAGGGAGAACTCGTACATCGGAACGTGAGTGTCCACCCGGGCGCCCGGATAGCAGTTCCAGTACCAGATACCACCCAGGTCGGCCGCCGCCTCGAACAGTCGCACCGAAAAGCCCAGTTCCCGCAGGCGGTGCAGCTGATAGAGGCCCGTGAACCCGGCGCCGACCACCAGGACATCCAGTTCTTCGACCGGCCGGATATCCGGCACGATGGCTGCTTGCGCTAAACTCATGGATTATTGCCCTGTTCACGGCGCTGCGGCCGACGTTGAATGGATCGTCAGGTTCTGTTCACTTGATCAGCAAGCCCGATGGGGCTTCTCAATGTCTCTTCAAATCAGCCCAAGATTTCTGCGGGCAAAGTCCGTGACCGCCTTGTAGTCAGCCTTGCCATTTGAAGCCCGCAGCGGAACCTCGGCCAGCAGGACGCGCTTGGGGGTCTTGTAGCCGGCCAAGGCGGCGCGCACGTGCCGCCTAAGTTCGTCCTCGTCAAACGAGGCGCCCTTGGCCAGCACGACGACGGCCGTCACGGACTGGCCCCACTTGTCGTCCGGCACGCCGACCACCAGGGCGTCATCGACGCCCGCGTGAGTCTTCAGGGCCTCTTCGACCTCCTCCGGGTAAACCTTCTCGCCCGCGGTGTTGATACAGGCGCTGCCGCGGCCCAGCAGGGTCATGGCGCCGCTGGCATCCACCGTGCACCAGTCGCCGGGGATGGAGTATCGCTGGCCTCCGATGGTGCGGAAGGTCTCGGCCGTCTTCTTCGGATCCTTGTAATAGCCCACGGGAATTGGGCCGCCGATGGCGATGATCCCGGACTTGCCGCTCCCGGGCTCCACCGGCACATCGCTCTCGTCGAAGACCTTGCACCGCTCGCCGATCTGGAAGGTCGCCGTTCGGACCTCCCCGTCCTTGGTCATCGCCGAGGACCCGAAGCCTAGGGCTTCGGAAGCGCCGAAAGAATCCATCAGGACCACCTGCGGAATGTGGCGCAACAGACCCGCCTTGACCTCGCGGCTCCACATCACCCCGGAGGAGACGATCGAGATCAGGCTTGAGGCGTCGTACAGTCCAGGTCTCTCGTCGAGCGCCTTGAGCATGGGCTTGGCGAAGGCGTCGCCGACGATGGCGATCGACTGCACCTTGCGGTTCGACACAGTCGACCAGAGCTCATCGGCGTCGAACGAGGGGCTTGGCAGGGTGACCACGCAACCGCCGCTCATCATGCAGCCGATGGCGGTGATCAGGCCAGTTCCGTGCATCATCGGACAGGCGGGCAAGGTGCGATTGCCGGGTCCGTTGATCCTGATGAATTCTAGGTGTTCGCTCAGGGTCTCCGGCGCGGGGCCGAGCCGGCGAACCGCGTCAAGTTGGGCTTCGCGGAGGTCTTGATGGCGCCACATAACCCCCTTCGGCATTCCGGTTGTCCCGCCGGTGTAGATGAACAGCAGATCGTCGGGCGAACGCTCGATCTCCAGCGGCGCTCCGTCCCCCTCCATGGCGAGGGCTTCATAGAACTCCGCGAACGGTGCGGTCGTTCCGTCCTCGCTGATCTCGATGAAGGTCCGGACCTTGGACAGACCATTCTTGATCTGGACGATGGTGTCCCGAAATTCGGAGCCGTAGACTACTGTTTGCGCATCAGAGTCGTCGAAGATGTAGAACACCTCGTCCGGCTTGTAGCGATAGTTCACGTTGACGTGGATCAGTCGGCCCTTG
>CALALX010000061.1 GCA_937925635.1 uncultured Caulobacter sp. | reverse complement strand
CCACCAACTGCGGACAGATCAAGACCGGCTCGCTGGCCCGCTCGGACCGCACGGCGAAGTACAACCAGCTGCTGCGCATCGAGGAGCAGCTCGACGACATGGCCATCTACCTCGGCCGCAAGGCGATCAAGCAGCGGTAAGCCAACGCCGCCCTGCTGGGTTGCGTCCTTCGACACGCCGCTTCGCGGCTGCTCAGGATGACGTGGTCAGAAGGCCGTTCTCCCACGTCATGCCGAGAAGCGCTCGAAGAGCGCGTGTCGAAGCGCGCGGGGCAATCCCTGTTGCGTCGCCCGCGGTCTCTCGGGAAATCGCGCGGGAAGACGCAACAATTTGCTGGCCAGTCGGGAGCTTACGTCCACGAGCGCAGGCTTCTTCAACGCCCCCTTAACCATGCGCGATGATGCTGGCGTCGTTCCACGCCTCCGAGTCGGCATGTTCCAGCGTCTGCGCCCGGCCCTTCCGACGATCGCCCTGCTGGGGCTCATCGTCTACTTCGTCTCCCACGGCCTGACCGGGGAGCGGGGGCTGCTGCTGTCGTCGCAGCGCCAAGCGATTTTGAACGCGCGTTCGAAGGAACTGGCCGATCTGCACAAGCGCAGGGTGGACCTGGAGGCGCGGGCGCGGCTATTACGCGACAACAGCCTGTCGGCGGACCTCCTGGAGGAACGCGCGCGTTCTCTTCTAGGCTTCGCGGACCCGAAGGATTATGTGATCCGCGAAACCCCCTGAGCCGGGTCGAAGTTTTCGTCCCGCTCGCCGAGAACGGGATGAACAGGCCGGTATGGGACGGTCCAGGGAGAAATCGATGGCGAGCGCGCCCAAGGCGAGAACCGCATCGGGGAAAAAGAATGACACCGGTGTCATGAATTCCTCGAGGGAGCAGCTTCTCAAGTATTACAGGGACATGCTGCTCATTCGCCGCTTCGAGGAGCGCGCGGGCCAGCTCTACGGCATGGGCCTGATCGGCGGCTTCTGCCACCTGTACATCGGCCAGGAAGCCATCGCTGTCGGGATGGAAGCCATCCGCAAGCCCGGCGACCAGATCATCACCGGCTACCGCGACCACGGCCACATGCTGGCCGCCGGCATGAGCGCCGACGAGGTCATGGCCGAGTTGACCGGCCGCAGCGGCGGATCGTCCAAGGGCAAGGGCGGGTCGATGCACATGTTCTCGACCCAGGCCGGCTTCTACGGCGGCCACGGCATCGTCGGCGCGCAGGTGAGTCTGGGCACGGGCCTGGCGCTGGCCGACAAGTACCGGGACAACGGCGCCGTCTCCTACACCTACTTCGGCGACGGCGCGGCCAATCAGGGCCAGGTCTACGAGAGCTTCAACATGGCCGAGCTCTGGTCGCTGCCGGTCGTCTATGTGATCGAGAACAACCAGTACGCCATGGGCACCTCGATCGAGCGGTCGAGCTCGGAGACCCGCCTGCACAAGCGCGGCGTGTCGTTCAACATCCCGGGCGAGGAAGTCGACGGCATGGACGTCGAGGCCGTCGCGGCCGCCGGCGCCCGCGCCGCCGAGCACGCCCGCAGCGGCAAGGGTCCCTACATTCTCGAGATGAAGACCTACCGCTACCGCGGTCACTCGATGAGCGACCCGGCCAAGTACCGCACCAAGGAGGAGGTCGACGAGGTCAAGAAGACCCGCGATCCCATCGAACATCTGAAGGAAAAGCTCGCGACGGTGAAGGTCACCGACGATGAGCTGAAGGCCATCGACGCCGAGGTGAAGGCCATCGTCGCCCAGGCCGCAGAGTACGCTCGGACCAGCCCCGAGCCGGACCCGTCCGAACTGTACACCGACGTCTATCTGGAGGCGGCCCAGTGAGTTCGGTCGAGATCCTGATGCCCGCCCTGTCTCCGACCATGGAGGAGGGCACCCTCGCCAAGTGGCACGTGAAGGCCGGCGACACCGTCAAGGCCGGCGACGTCATCGCCGAGATCGAGACCGACAAGGCGACCATGGAAGTGGAGGCCGTCGACGAGGGCGTGATCAGCGCGCTGCTGGTGGACGCGGGGACCGAAGGCGTGAAGGTCAACACCCCGATCGCCCGTCTGGGCTCTGAAGGTGCGTCCTTCGACACGCCGGCTGCGCCGGCTCCTCAGGATGACGCAAAGGGTAGCCCCGTCCCCACGGTTCGTCAGCCTGAGGAGGCCGCGCCAGCGGCCGTCTCGAAGGCCGCACCGAAACCCCTCAACGACCCCGAAATCCCCGCCGGGACGAAGATGATCAAGATCACCGTCCGTGACGCCCTGCGCGACGCCATGGCCGAGGAGATGCGCCGCGACGGCGACGTGTTCCTGATGGGCGAGGAGGTCGCCCAGTACCAGGGCGCCTACAAGGTCTCGCGTGAACTCCTCCAGGAGTTCGGCCCCCGCCGCGTCATCGACACCCCGATCACCGAGCACGGCTTCGCCGGCCTGGCGGTCGGCGCGGCGATGGCGGGCCTCAAGCCGATCGTCGAGTTCATGACCTGGAACTTCGGCATGCAGGCCATCGACCACATCATCAACTCGGCCGCCAAGACGCTCTACATGTCGGGCGGCCAGATCCGCTCGTCGATCGTGTTCCGCGGCCCCAACGGCGCGGCCGCCCGCGTCGGCGCCCAGCACAGCCAGGACTACAGCGCCTGGTACGCCCAGATTCCCGGCCTGAAGGTCATCGCCCCGTACGACGCCGCCGACGCCAAGGGCCTGCTCAAGGCCGCCATCCGCGACCCGAACCCCGTCGTCTTCCTCGAACATGAGATGATGTACGGCGTCGAGTTCGAGCTCCCCGAAGTCGACGACTGGATCGTGCCGATCGGCAAGGCCAAGGTCCGCCGCGAGGGCTCGCACGTCACCATCACCGCCCATAGCCGCATGGTCGGCCTGGCGCTGAAGGCGGCCGAGGAACTGGCCGCGGAGGGCATCGAGGCGGAGGTCATCGACCTGCGCACGCTGCGCCCGCTCGACCACGAGACCATCCTGCAGAGCGTGCGCAAGACCAACCGCCTGGTCAGCGCCGAGGAAGGCTGGGGCCCGATGGGCGTCGGCGCCGAGATCGTCGCCCGCGTCGTCGAGCACGCCTTCGACCACCTGGACGCCCCGCCGCTGCGGGTTTGCCAGGAAGATGTCCCGCTGCCCTACGCCGCCAACCTCGAAGCCCTGTCGCTGCCGTCGGTCGACAAGATCGTCAAGGCGGCCAAGGCGGTTTGCTACCGGTGATGACCGACCTCCATACCGATGGTTCCCGCGAAGGCGGGAATCCAAGCGGTCGCTTCACAGCCGCCGAGTCAGCTTGGGTCCCCGCCTTCGCGGGGATGATCGGGTGTTGGAATGTCTGACACTCTCTCCTGGCGTTCAGGCGGCTGTCATTGTGGCGCCGTGCGGTTCGAGGCGGCCCTTCCGGCCGTCGTCGAGGCGCAGTCCTGCAACTGCTCGATGTGCGAAAAGACCGGCTTTGTGCATGTGATCGTGCCCGAGAGCCGGTTCCGGCTGCTGTCAGGCGCGGACGTCCTCACCACCTACACCTTCAACACCGGCGTCGCCCGCCACACCTTCTGCAAGCTGTGCGGGATCAAGAGTTTCTACCGCCCGCGCTCGAACCCGGACGGCTGGTCGGTCAACGGCCGCTGTCTCGACTCCGTGGACGGCCTCGACCTCCGCATCGAGGCCTTCGACGGCCAGAACTGGGAGGACCATGGAGCCTCCCTCGCCCATCTTTCCAGGGAAGCCTGATGTCGATCGAAATCCTGATGCCCGCGCTGTCTCCGACCATGGAGGAGGGCACCCTCGCCAAGTGGCACGTGAAGGCCGGCGACACCGTCAAGGCCGGCGACGTCATCGCCGAGATCGAGACCGACAAGGCCACGATGGAGGTCGAGGCCGTCGACGAAGGCGTGGTCGAGGCCATCCTGGTCGACGCCGGCACCGAGGGCGTGAAGGTCAACGCGCCGATCGCGCGCCTGGCCGGGGAGGGCGAAGCCCCCGCGCCGAAGGCCGAGGCGCCGAAGGCCGCTGAAGCGCCCAGGTCCGCGCCCGCCGCGGCTCCGGCGCCTGCTCCTGCTCCAGCCGCGCCTGCGCCCGCGCCCGTGGCCGCCTCGGGCGACCGGGTTTTCGCCTCACCGCTGGCACGCCGCCTGGCCCAGGCCGCCGGCCTGGACCTCGGCGCCATCAAGGGCACCGGCCCGCATGGCCGCGTGATCAAGGCCGACGTCGACGCCGCGCGCGGGAAGGCCCCCGCCGCCGCGCCTTCGGCGCAGCCGGCCGCCGCGCCGGCCGCCGCCGCACCCCGGCAGGCCCAGTCCCTGGAGCAGATGGGCATTGCGCCCGGCAGCTACGACCTCGTCCCGCTGGACGGCATGCGCAAAACCATCGCCCGCCGCATGACCGACAGCTTCCGCGACGTGCCGCACTTCCCGCTGACCATCGATGTCGAGCTGGACGCCCTGCTGGCGGCGCGGAGCAAAATCAACGCCTTGCTGGAAAAAGATGGCGTGAAGGTCAGCGTCAACGACATGGTCATCAAGGCGGTCGCCACCGCCCTGAAGCGCGTGCCGGAGGCCAACGCCAGCTACACGCCGGAAGGCCTCGCCATCCACCACCACGCGGACATCGCCATGGCCGTGGCCATCGACGGCGGCCTGATCACCCCGATCATCCGCGCCGCCGAGACCAAGGGCCTGGCCCAGATCGCGGTGGAGGCCAAGGATCTGGCGGCCCGCGCCCGCGACAAGAAGCTGAAGCCCGAGGAATTCCAGGGCGGCACCTTCTCGATCAGCAACATGGGCATGATGGGCATCAAGGCCTTCGCTTCGATCATCAACGAGCCGCAGGCCTGCATCCTCAGCGTCGGGGCCGGCGAGCAGCGGCCGGTGGTCAAGAACGGACAGCTGGCCGTGGCCACGGTGATGACCGTCACCCTGACCTGCGACCACCGCGTCGTCGATGGCGCGATCGGCGCCCGGTTCCTGTCTGTTTTCAAGCCGCTGATCGAAGATCCTCTGACGATGATCGTCTAGGCGTTCGCGCCGCCTGAGCCGTCAGATCTGCATTCCGGAGTGATCCCTTGAGCGACTTCGACGTCATCGTCATCGGTTCGGGCCCCGGCGGCTATGTCGCCGCCATCCGCGCCAGCCAGCTGGGCCTGAAGACCGCCATCGTCGAGCGCGAGGCGCTGGGCGGCATCTGCCTGAACTGGGGCTGCATCCCGACCAAGGCGCTGCTGAAGAGCGGCGAGAAGTTCGAGAGCCTGTCGCACCTCAAGGACTACGGCCTGTCCGCTGCAGGCGCCGCGTTCGACTTCGACGCCATCATCCAGCGCTCGCGCGGGGTGGCCTCGACGATGAACAAGGGCGTCGCCTTCCTGATGAAGAAGCACAAGATCGAGGTGATCGAGGGTGACGCCGTGCTTCAGAAGGGCGGGGCGGCGCCGGCCGTGAAGATCAAGCTGAAGGCCGGCGGCGAGCGTGTCGTGCAGGCGTCGAAAGGCGTGATCCTGGCCGTCGGCGCCCGCGCCCGCAGCCTGCCGCAGATCGGTCTTGAGGCCGACGGCGACCGCATCTGGGCCTATCGCGAGGCGCTGGCGCCCAAGAGGCTGCCCAAGTCGTTCGTGGTGATCGGTTCGGGCGCGATCGGTCTGGAATTCGCGAGCTTCTACAGGGCATTGGGCTCGGATGTTACGGTGGTCGAGGCCGTCGACCGCATCATGCCGGTCGAGGACGAGGAGGTCTCCAAGGCCGCCCGGAAGGCCTTCGAGAAACGCGGCATCAAGTTCCGCGTCGGCGCCAAGGTGACGAAGGTCTCCAAGACCGCCAAGGGCGTGTCCGTGGCGATCGAGGCCGGCGGCAAGGCCGAGACGTTGGAGGGCGAGGTCTGCATCTCGGCGGTCGGGATCACCGCCAACACCGACGGCATCGGCCTGGAAGCGCTGGGCGTCACGCTCGACCGCGGCCACATCGTCATCGACGGCCATTGCCAGACCAATGTGAAGGGCCTCTACGCCATCGGCGACTGCGCCGGCGCGCCCTGGCTGGCTCACAAGGCCAGTCACGAGGGTATTCACGCGGCGGAGTACATCGCCGGCTTCAAGACGCCCAACGTCCATTCGCCGATCGCCGGCTGCACCTACACCCAGCCGCAGGTCGCTTCCGTCGGCGTGACCGAACAGGCCGCCAAGGCGCAGGGCCTCGAGGTGAAGGTCGGCCGCTTCCCGTTCCGCGTGAACGGCAAGGCCGTCGCCGCCGGCGAGATCGAGGGCTTCGTAAAGACGATCTTCGACGCGAAAACCGGCGCGCTGATCGGGGCCCACATGATCGGCCATGAGGTCACCGAGATGATCCAGGGCTATGTCACCGCGATCACGCTTGAGGCCACCGAGGAAGAGATGCACGGCATCGTCTATCCGCACCCGACCATGTCGGAAGCCATGCACGAGGCCTCGCTCGACGCCTGGCAGCGCGTCCTGCACCTATAGCCCTCAGCGCGTCGGCCGCCGGTCCGGATCGGTGACGGCCGTGCGGGTCAGGAAGTCGAGCGCGCGGGCGAGCGTGTCGTCGTAGGGCGAGGTCGCGCCGTCCGCGCCGGGCCGGCGGTCCTGGTAGAAGCCGTGGTCGCGCCCGGGATAGCCTCGGACCACGCAGACCGAACCCTCTTCCCACGCCCTGTCGCAGAAGGCGCGCGCGCCGGCGATCGGCGCCATGCGGTCGGCCTCGCCGTGGACGATGAGGGTCGGGGGCAAGCCGTCGACGGGAAGGGCGGCGGGCGAGATTCCGCGGGCGAGCGGCTTCTGCCACCAGCGCGCCGGCCCGATGAGATCGACCACCGGATTGAACAGAATGAGCGCGGCGGGCTTTTCGCCGCGCTTGGCCTTCTGGGCTGCGTAGAGCGCCATCTGGCCGCCGGCCGAGCCGCCCCCCAGCACGATGCGGGCGGGATCGATGTTGAGCTCCCCGGCATGTTCGCGGAGCCAGCGAAAGGCGCGGCGAGCGTCGACAGCGGCGTCCAACGGAGTCGTGCCGTCCCGGCACTGGATCCGGTAGTCGGCCAGCACCGCGACGTAGCCTTGGGCCGCGAAGGCGCGGGCCTGGCCCTCCAGCGAGGCGACATCGCCCGTCCGCCAGCCGCCGCCGAAGAACAGCAGGATCGCGGGGCGCGGTCCCTTGCCGATCGCCGCCGGGATCACATGCAGGCGCAGCGGCCGTCCGCCGCGGCTGACGGCGTAGGTCATGGCCCTGGCGCCGGGCAAGCTCGCCGTCGCGCGGCCGACGCCGGCGCAGCCGCCGTCAGGTTCGCGCGCGACATCGCCCTTGCCGCAGGCGGCGAGCAGGGCGCACGCCGCCAGCAGCGCGAGGGCAGAGCGGATCAAGGCGAGGCTCAGCCCTTGTTGCGGGCCGCGTCCACGCTCCAGGCCCCGCCGCCGGCGCAGGCCAGGTACAGGAAGATGAAGCAGAACAGATAGGCCGCCTCGCCGCCGTTCAGCGCCGGCACGACGCCGCCCTGAGCCACGTGGGCCATGAAGAAGGCCACGGCCATCATGCCAGACAGCACGAAGGCCACGATCCGCGTGAACAGGCCCACCGCCAGCAGGGCGCCGCCGACGACCTCCAGCCAGGCCGCGAAGACGATGATCGCGGGCAGGGGATCGGGCGCGCCGGGCTGTGCCGCCGGAAACGCCCACAGTTTCATGGTTCCGTGCGACAGGAACGAAAGCGCCGCCGCGATACGCAGGAGGCTCAGCACTTGCGGCGCGAAGCCGGCCAGACGGTTCATCGTTCGCCTCCCATGGGACCCTACGCCGCCGCGCGGGCGTCCGTCTCGGCCATCCTCTGGATGGCGACATAGTCGGTCTTGCCGGTGCCCAACACGGGGACTTCCTGAATGCGGATGATCCGTCGGGGCACGGCCAATTCCGGGGCCCCGATCGACTGGGCGTGGGCGACCAGCGGCGCGACGTCGGCGTCGGGCCGGTCGGTGAACAGGACCAGCTTCTCGCCCTTCTTCTTGTCGGGCATCGAGATCACCGCGTGTCGGCCGTCCGGCCATACCGCGCTGGCCAGATCCTCGGCGGCGGTCAGGGAGACCATCTCGCCCCCGATCTTGGCGAAGCGCTTCACTCGGCCCTTGATGGTGACCCAGTCGTCCGCCGACAGGGTGACCACGTCGCCGGTGTCGTGCCAGCCGCCCTCCGGAGCGTCGACGCCGCCGTCCTCGCGCAGGTAGCCGCTCATGACGTTCGGGCCGCTCAGATACAGCCGGCCGCCCTCCGGTATCCCCTCGACCGGTTCGAGACGCGCGATCATGCCGGGCAGCAGGCCGCCGACCGTGCCGCGACGGTTGTCGGTCGGCTTGTTGACCGCCACAACCGGCGCCGCTTCCGTCGCGCCGTAGCCTTCCAGCACGGGCACGCCGTTGAAGCGCTCGGCGATCAGGTTGTGAGTTTCCTCACGCACCTTCTCGGCGCCGCAGACGATGAACTGCAGGCCCGACAGCTCATCGGCCTCGGCCGAACGGGCATACTGGTTCACGAAGGTGTCCGTCGCCAGCAGGATGGAGGCGCCGCTGTCCTTGATGAGCGGCGGGATCTGCTTGATGTGCAGCGGCGAGGGATACTGGAACGCCTTCATGCCGGTCAGCAGCGGCAGCAGGACGCCGCCGGTCAGGCCGAAGCAGTGGAAGGTCGGCAGCGGGTTGAACATCACCCAGGTCTGGTCGAGCTCGATGTGCGACTCGACCTGGTGGGCGTTGGCCACCAGGTTGCGGTGGCTCAGCACCACGCCGCGCGGCGCGCCGAAGCTGCCGGAGGTGAACAGGATCACGCCCTTGTCGTCCGGCTTCAGCTCGGCTCGGAATCGGCGCGGCAGCAGGCCGGCGGCCGCCGCGTACAGCTTGTCGGCCAGGCCGATGGTCTCCCGGACCTCTTCCAGGTAGACGATCTTGCATCCAGAGGCCTCGATGGCGTCGACCAGGTCGTGCAATTTGCCCTGCTCGATGAAGCGATGGGCGGTCAGCACGGTCTTCACATTGGCCAGCTTGCAGGCGGCCCTCAGGTTCCGCAGTCCGGCGGTGAAGTTGAGCATGGTCGGCACGCGGCCGAAGGCATGCAGGCCGAAGAAGGTGACCACCACGCCCGAACCGGACGGCAGCAGCACCCCGACATTCTCGCCCTTGCTGGTGAACCCCGCGATCTTGCGGCCGAGCGCGAAGCTGGCGCGGATCAGGTCGGTGTAGCTGAGCGGATTGCGGTCCTGATCCTCGAGGATCGGCTTCTTGGCCCCGTATCGGTCGCGGGCGTCGAGCAGCGCGTCAAACAGCGACCGCTCGCAGGCCTGCGCATCGTAAGCACGCGGCATGTGGGCGAAACTCCCCTATGTTTCCCACCAGTATCGTGGGCGCGAAGCTAGCCGTCATCCCCCGACTTGAAAAGAACTGTCACAATCGGTGATCCAAGGGGCAAGCTCACCCCTCGATCGGGCAAACCACTTCACGGTCGGGCGCCGGCAGGTGCGGATGCTCTGGCGCTTGGCAGGTCAGCCGCCGCAGCCACCAAGTCCGGGTATCGTCTGGCGCCAGAAAAAGGCTCGCGCCGACCGGCTTGGACGGGCGGTTGACCACGCCTCCGAGCGTGCAGGCCGGCATCACCTCGCAGGCCGCCACGCCCCTGTCGGCGATATTCGCGTCGCCCCCGGCCATCATCAGCGTGGGCGTCCTGGTGGATGAGAGGCGGCCCTCCGCAGCCTTCGCCAGCGCCGCGAACCCAGCCGTCCAGCCGAGGCTGTGGCCGCCCATGCGCAAGTCGGGGTTCGCGGTCTGCCAGGCCAACTGGACTGCGCCGCGCTGGCGGTCCTGGGTCCTGCCGGCCTTGAAATCATCGGGCCCCTCGCGCTTCCAGCCCTGACCGACACCGGCCGGCAGGCGACCGGCGCCGAGTTTCATCAGCCATTGCGGCCAGCCAGGCAGGGCGCCGTCGGGTTTCAGGTTCGGGCTCGACAGGACCAGCGCCGCCGCCGGCGCGCCGGTCTGTACGGCCCTGAGGGCGATCAGCGCCCCAACCCCCTGGCCGACGACGGTCAGCGGCGTCTCGCTGTCCGCAGTGACAATGCTGCGCGCCAGCGCCTTGGTCGCGGCGACGTCGTCGTCGAACGTCGGGGCGTGGATCAGGTCGCGCGGGCCGCCGCTATACCGGGCCGAGCCGCCCTGTCCGGCGCGTTCGAGCACCCACACCGAATAGCCCATCGTATTCAGGTCGCGGGCCGTCTCGAACCAGGCCTCGGCGATCTCGCGATCGTCGGACAGGATCAGGATGTTGCCGCGCGGCGTGCCCACGGTGCTCGAGACGCCATAGCGCTGCACCGGCGCGTCGCCGACGCCGATCAGGCCCCAGGCCCAGCCTTCCGGCGCCCAGAAGCGCGGACCGAGCGAGGGCGGGATGCGGCTGTCGGTGAACGGAGCGCGGCTGTCCGCGCCGCCACAGCCGGCGAGCAGCAACAACAGGCCGGCGAGGACGAACAGACGACGCATCGGCAGCAGTGTTCGTTGCTTCGTTGGCGGCTCGCAACGGCTTTCGCGCCGTTGGCGCGCTGCGTCCTTCGCGACGCTCGCTTGAGGCTCGCTCCTCAGGATGACGAAGGTGGGCGGGCTCTACTGAATTCGTCATGGTGAGGAGCCGGCTTCCAGGCCGGCGTCACGAACCATGCAAAGCGCTGCAACCTGCACCGCCGAGCTTGATCCTTCGGCCCGGAAAGCCGATCTAAGGCCCATGGCCACGGTGATCGACACCCTGAAGGCGCGCCCGCGCCATCCCGAGAAGCAGAACCGCCCCGACACCCCGCTGCTGCGCAAGCCCGAGTGGCTGCGCGTGCGGGCGCCGGGCTCGGCAGGCTACAGCGAGACGCGCGACATCGTCCGCTCGCACAAGCTGGTGACCGTGTGCGAGGAAGCGGCCTGTCCCAACATCGGCGAGTGCTGGACTCAGAAGCACGCGACCATGATGATCATGGGCGAGATCTGCACGCGGGCCTGTTCGTTCTGCAACGTCACCACCGGCAAGCCCAACCAGCTGGACCCGGACGAGCCGCGCCGCGTGGCCGAGGCCGTCGCGAAGATGGGCCTCAAGCATGTCGTCATCACCTCGGTCGACCGGGATGATCTGTTCGACGGCGGCGCTCGGCATTTCGCCGAGACGGTGGCCGCGATCCGCGCCTGCGCGCCGGACACCACCATCGAGATCCTGACGCCCGACTTTCTGCGCAAGGACGGTGCGGCCGAGGTGGTCATCGACTCCGCCCCGGACGTGTTCAACCACAACCTGGAGACCGTGCCCCGGCTCTACCTCTCGATCCGGCCCGGCGCGCGCTACTACAATTCGCTGCGCCTGCTGGACAAGGTGAAGGAGCGCGACCCGCGCCGGTTCACCAAGTCCGGCCTGATGGTCGGCTTGGGCGAGACCAAGGAAGAGGTCATGCAGGTGATGGACGACATGCGCTCCGCCGGTGTCGACTTCATCACTATCGGCCAGTACCTGCAGCCGACGCGCAAGCACGCGGCGGTCGACCGGTTCGTGACGCCCGAGGAATTCCAGGCCTACGAGCAGATCGCGCGCGCCAAGGGCTTCCTGATGGTCTCCGCCAGCCCGCTGACGCGCTCGTCGCACCATGCCGGCGAGGACTTCGCCCGGCTGAAGGCCGCCCGCGAGGCGAAGGACGCGGCGGGCTAACAAATCTCCGTTTCCCCGGCGAAGGCCGGGGCCCACATCAAAGGGCGCGACAGCCGCGGGCGACTCGCCGATTCAGAGGCTGAACCTGGATCCCGGCCTGCGCCGGGAAGACGGATCGGGGGATTTTTGAAGCACCGGCTAACCCGCATCCTGCCCTACACGCCCGATCAGCTGTTCGAGCTGGTTGGCGACGTCGAGCGTTATCCGCAGTTCGTGCCCTGGATCACCTCGCTGCGGACCTGGAACCGGCGGGATGAGGGGGGCGGCGTGACCTCGCTGGACGCCGAGGCCGGCGTCGGCTTTTCATTCCTCCGAGAGCGGTTCTCGACCCATGTCCGCCGCGACGCGGCGGCGCGGACCATCGACGTCTCCCTGATCAGCGGCCCGTTCCGGCGGCTCAGCAATCGCTGGCGCTTCCTGCCGCACGACCAGGGCTGCTGCGTCGAGTTCGAGATCGACTTCGAGTTCAAGGTCGGCTTCCTCGACCGCCTGCTGAACGCCAACTTCAATCACGCGGTGGACAAGCTGATCGCCTGCTTCGACGCCCGGGCGAAGGCGCTGTACGGGGCGGGGTGAGGCCGTGCGTCCTTCGGCACGCCGCTTTGCGGCTGCTCAGGATGACGTGATCAGAACTCTACTTCCTTTGTCAGGCTGAGCAGCGCCGCAGGCGCGTGTCGAAGCACGAAACGCCTCAGAGCGCTTCCCGCATCATCTGCAGCGCCATCGCCACGGCGGCCATCTGGATATCCCAGCGGTCTGGGCCGTCGAAGACCTCGTGCCGGTGGCGGATGCCGGCCGTGCTGCGGGCGGTCGCCAGGTGCACGGTGCCAACCGGCTTCATCGGCGAGCCGCCGCCGGGTCCCGCCACCCCGGTGATGGCCACGGCGATATGGGCGCGGGAGTGCTTCAGCGCGCCTTCGGCCATCATCCGCGCCACCGGTTCGGACACGGCTCCGAAGTCGGCGATCAAGTCGCCCGGCAGGCCCAGCATCTCCTCCTTGGCGCGGTTGGTGTAGGTCACGAAGCCGCGGTCGAAGATGTCCGACGCCCCCGGGATCGAGCAGATCGCCGCGGCCACCAGCCCGCCGGTGCAACTTTCGGCCGTCACCACCCGCAGATGCCGGTCCCGGACCTCGTCGATGAGCAGACGGGCATGGGTCTGGACGTCGACGGGAAACATGGCGGCGGGGCTCCGGGTCTGGTCATTGGGCGCGGAATGCACGCAACATCCGTCGTCTCCGACTATCAAGCCCGATTCGAGCGCCATGACCGACATGTCCGCCGGCGATCGCGCCGCACCGGCCACGACCCCCCCGCTGTTCGTGATCGCCGTCTTCACCAGCGCCGCGCTGGTGTTCATGGTCCAGCCGATGGTGGCCAAACTGGTGCTGCCCATGCTCGGCGGCTCGCCGGCGGTGTGGAACACCAGCATGGCCTTCTTCCAGACGGCGCTGCTGGTCGGCTACGGCTACGCCCACTTCCTGCAGACAATCAGCTCGGTCCGGCGACAGATCGTCGTCCACATCGCCGCCCTGGCGTTGGCCGGGCTGCTTCTGCCGCTGCGGATCAGCGGCCTGCTCGGGGAGCCGTCCTCGACCATGCCGATCCTGTGGCTGCTGGGCGTGCTGACCGTCTCGATCGGCTTGCCGTTCGCCATCCTGTCGGCCACGGCGCCGCTCGTGCAGGCCTGGCACGCCCGGGTGGTGAAGGGGGAGGGCGCAAAGGAGCCCTACGCCCTCTACGCCGCCAGCAATCTCGGCAGCCTGTTGGCCCTGCTGGCCTATCCGATCGCCATGGAGCCGCTTCTGACCTTGCAGGCGCAACGGCTGGCCTGGACGGGCGGCTACGGTCTCTTCGTCGCCCTGCTCGCGGCTCTGGCGCTGTTGGTCTGGCGATCCTCGCAAGCGACCGACCGCGCCGGCGTCGAGGCGGCCGTTTCGCAAACGGCCGCGCCCAGCTGGCGCGAGCGCCTGGTCTGGGTGGGACTGGCGGCCATTCCATCCAGCCTGATGCTCGGGGTCACCACCCATCTGGCGACAGATGTCGCGTCCGCGCCCTTCCTGTGGGTGCTGCCGCTGGCGCTCTACCTGGCCACCTTCATCATCGCCTTCCAGTCAAAGCCGTTGATCTCTCCATACTGGGGGCTTCTGCTGCAGGGCGCGGCGTTGCCGACCTGCGTCTTTCTGTTGCCGCAGCAGGGCGCCGCGCTTTGGCTGCAGTTGCTGGTGCACCTGTCGTGCTTCTTTCTGTCGGCGCTGGTCTGCCACCAGGCGTTGGTCGCGCGGCGACCAGATCCGGCGCATCTGACGGTCTTCTACCTCTGCCTTTCGATAGGCGGCGTCGTGGGCGGGGCCTTCAACGCCGTCGTCGCCCCGCAGGTGTTCGACTGGGTCGCCGAGTATCCGCTGGTGCTGGTCCTGGCCGGCCTGGCGAGGCCCTGGCGCTGGGGTCGGATGAGCGAGTGGGAGACGGGCGTCTTCATCGCCGGCCTGCTCGCCACCCTCGGCGCCGCCGCCATGGACGACGTGGTCCGCGACTTCCTGACCTTCGACCGCTTCACCACCCTGAAGACCATGCTGGCGGTCGGTCTGGTGGCGGCCTTCATCCTGCGCCAGCGCGGCATCCTGTTCACGATCCTGCTGGCGACCCTGTCGATCGGAGCCCACACGGTCAGCGACACGGCCACCGAGCTCAGCTCCCAGCGTTCCTTCTTCGGCGTGCTCCGTCAGACCGCCTACGGCGCTCCGGAGCTGGGCGGCGACCTGCGTCTGCTCGCCCACGGCACGACCCTGCACGGCGCCCAGGCGCCCGAAGGCCGCTTCCGCTGCAAGCCGCTGGTCTACTACGCGGCCGAGACGCCGATCGGCCAGGTTTTCACCATGACCCAGGCGATCCGGCCGGCGATGCGGGTCGGCGCCGTGGGTCTCGGCACAGGCTCGGTCGCCAGCTACGTCCGAAAGAGCGACCACCTCACCTTCTTCGAGATCGATCCGCTGGTGATCGACATCTCGGGACCCAGAGGCGACTTCACCTACACCAGCCAATGCGCCGCCGGTCGGGTCGACTATGTCCTGGGTGACGCCCGCCTGACGCTGGAGAAGCAGCCGAACGGAGTCTTCGACATCCTCCTGATCGACGCCTTCTCGTCGGACGCCATCCCCGCCCATCTGCTGACGGTGGAGGCGGTGAGGAGCTATCTGGCCAAGCTCAAGCCGGACGGCGTGCTGGTCCTGCACCTGTCCAACCGCCATCTGGAGCTCAAGACCCCCGCCGCCGCCGTGGCCCTGGCCGCCGGCGGCTATCCCCTGCTGCAGGAATACCGGCAGGACGGCCAGAATGTGCGCTACTGGGAGTCCAGCGAGGACGTCATCATCGTCGGCAAGACCCGGACGGCCCTGGCCCCGTATGAAGCGGAAGGGTTTTGGGCCCCCGCGGATCCGCGCGGGACAAAGCCATGGACCGACGACTACACCAATCTCATCGGCGCCCTGTGGCGGAACCTGACCGCCGACTAGGCCGGTGTTTCGACCGTCGCCAGCGCCTGGGCGGCCAGCCCTTCGCCGCGACCGGTAAAGCCCATGCCCTCGGTCGTGGTCGCCTTGACCGACACCCGGTCCAGCGGCAGATCGAGGATCTCCGCGAGTCGCTCGCGCATGGCCTGGCGGTGCGGCTTGATCTTCGGCCGCTCGCAGACGAGCGTCACGTCCACGTTGATCAGCCGCCCGCCCTTCGCCGCCACCAGACCGGCGGCGTGCCTGAGGAACAGGTCGCTGGCCGCGCCCTTCCACTTTGGATCGGTGGGCGGGAAGTGGTCGCCGATGTCGCCCTCGCCGATAGCGCCCAGGATGGCGTCGGTCAGGGCATGTAGGCCGGCGTCAGCGTCGGAGTGGCCGACCAGGGTCTGGTCATGATCGATGCGAACGCCGCACAGCCAGACCGCTTCGCCGGGACCCCAGCGGTGGGCGTCGAAGCCCTGGCCGGTACGCGTTACGCGGGCGGCGCCCGCCAGCCGTTCGGCCATGTCGAAGTCC
>CALALX010000060.1 GCA_937925635.1 uncultured Caulobacter sp. | reverse complement strand
AGCACAGCGCGGGGTCCGGCAAGACCTCGACCATCGCCTGGACGGCGCATGACCTGGTGAAGCTGCGCCGGGATGACGGGACGCCGATTTTCGACACGGTGATCATCGTGACGGACCGTAACGTCCTGGACGGCCAGTTGCAGGACGCGGTCCAGCAGATCGACCACCAGAAGGGGCTGATCGCGGCCATCGAGCGGGAAACCTCGTCTAAGTCGAAGAGCGACCAGCTGAGCGAGGCGATGCTGAAGGGCACCCCGATCATCGTGGTGACCATCCAGACCTTCCCCTTCGCGATGGAGGCAATCCTGACCGAGCGGTCGCTGCGGGACCGGAACTTCGCGGTGATCATCGACGAGGCGCACAATTCGCAGACCGGGAACACGGCATCAAAACTTCAGGCGACACTGGCCCTGTCCGCCCGGAAGGACGCGGCGGATATGACGGTCGAGGACATCCTCCTGGAAATCCAGCGGGCCCGGAAACGCCCGGCGAACGTGTCCCATTTCGCCTTCACGGCGACCCCGAAACATTCGACCATGATGCTCTTTGGACGTCCGACCGACCCGTCCCGCCCGTCGGGGAACGACAATCTCCCGGTCTCGTTCCACAAATATGAGATGCGGCAGGCGATCGAGGAAGGGTTCATCCTCGATGTCCTGCGGGGCTACGTCCCCTACAAGACCGCGTTCAACCTGGGCCAGGAGATCGTCGAGGAGAAACGGGTCGACGGGAAGGCGGCGAAGCGCGCGCTGGCGAAATGGATGACGCTTCACCCGACGAACGTCACCCAGAAGGTCCGGTTCATCATCGAACATTTCTCGAAGAACGTGGCCCACCTGCTGGACGGGAAAGCGAAGGCGATGGTCGTCACCAGCTCCCGGGCCTCCGCTGTCAGGTACAAGCGGGCCTTCGACGCCTTCATCGTCGCGAACCCCGCCTATGGCAACATCCGGGCCCTGGTCGCCTTCTCCGGCAAATTGACAGGGCGCGAGGTCATGCACCCGAACGACGAACTGCTTCAGGGGGATGCGTTCGTGGTCGAAGAGGACGCTGAGTTCACCGAGGCGAACATGAACCCGGACGCCGCCGGAAAGGACCTGCGCCACGTCTTTGACCGGCCGGAATACCGGGTGATGCTGGTCGCGAACAAGTTCCAGACCGGGTTCGACCAGCCGAAGCTGGTCGCGATGTATGTCGATAAGAAGATCGCGAACGCGGTCGAGATCGTCCAGACCTTTTCCCGCCTGAACCGGACTTTCCCGGGGAAGGACCAGACCTTTATCATCGACTTCATCAACGACCCGGACGTGGTCCGGGCTGCCTTCGCCCAGTATGATCGGGGCGCCCGGATTGAGGAGGTTCAGAACCTCAACGTCATCTATGACCTGAAGGGCTTCCTCGACGAACAAGGGCTCTATGACGACACGCACGTGCTCGCCTTCCAGCGGGCCCGGTTCCGGACTGCGGTCGCGGCCCTCAGCGGCGCCGATGACGAGGCGGCGCACAAGGCGATGTTCGCAGCCACCCAGGAGCCGACCGACGCCTATAACCGGCGCCTGGCCGAGCTGCGGGACCGGGCGGGCACGGCCGAGGACGCCTGGCAGCGTGCGAAGAGCGCCGGGAACGAGGACGGGATGAAGCGCGCCGATCACGAGCGCGAACAGGTCGAGACGGCGATCGTCTCCCTCACGGATTTCAAGGCGGGTCTTGCCCGGTTTGGTCGGCTCTACGCCTATATTGCGCAGCTGGTCGACCTCGGGGACCCGGACCTCGAGACCTTCGCTGCCTTCGCCAAGCTGCTGGCGAACCGGCTGGACGGGATCCCGCCCAACCAGATCGACCTGCACGGGATCGCGCTGACCGGGTACCAGATAGCGGAACGCGAACCAACCGGAGACGAACCGGAACCTGAGGAACCAGTCCTCGAGCCCGTCAAAGGTGGCGGTGGCGGCGGGCGCCCAGGGGCGTTGCCTGTCTACATCCAGGAACTGATCGAACGGCTGAACAGCCTCTTCGGTCAGGCGACGCCAATCGAGGACCAGGTCGCCTTCGTGAACCAGGTGGCGGCGATTACCCGGGAAAACCGGGTGGTCATGGCGCAGATCGAAAAGAACTCGAAGGACCAAGCAATGAAAGGCAACCTTCCCGGCGCAATTGAGGCGGCGTTGGTCCGCGCCATGTCGTCGCACCGTGCTTTGGCAACTCATCTCTTGAGCAAAGATCGCCAAGCCTTGCCAATTTTCGAAGGGGTAATCTACGAGATATTAAAGCGAGGCGAGGCGCTAAATTTCGGCATTGATTGAATCAACGGGACTTGGGCTGGACGACTGCCTGCTTCAAATCGAAGGTAGAAAGAACACGGAGCCAAATGTGGATTTTGTGATGAACTTTGGTCGGGGTATGTCCGATCTGATCTTCTGGGGTGCATCATTCCTAACGCGCCCTGAGGCTCCTGGTCTGGTCTCGATCAGCCTTCTGGCCGCGCTCTCTATCGCGATCATTCATTCTTCGTTCGCTGAGCACAAGAAGCTTAGCACGCTTCGTTGGCTGGAGGCCCTACTCAAGACATCTGAGAATGAAGAAGACTTCACTGCAAAAGCCCCCAGAATAGACGCCGAGGTCAATGCGCGCCGCACCCGCAAAGGTTATGCCCACATAACGGCGGCATGGGCCGAGTTCCGGGAAACCCTCGTGCTGGATGAAACGGTTTCTCCACCCGTGCTGCGCAACAGTGTCCGCCCCTCCGGGTTCTTCAATATCGAAGACCTCAACTATGGCCCCGGATTCTATCGGCATGCCCCGGGTCTCTTTGTCACAGTCGGATTGCTCCTGACTTTCCTTGGGCTCATCTCGGCTTTGCAGGCCATTGGAAGCGGCCTCAGTATCGAAGCCACGCCGGAAGAAATGCGCGGGGCATTGAATAATCTGCTCGGGGCGGCGTCGGCTAAATTCATCATGTCGCTAACGGGTCTATTTGCCTCGATCCTGTTCACCATCTTTCTACGAGCATCGATGGGACGTGTCGAACGCGCCATCCATGGGTTCTGTGCTCGGCTGGAAGAGCGCTTGAGCTTCATCAGTCTCGAGGCGGTTGCGATGAAGCAGCTTGCCATCGCGCGCACTCAGGAGGACAGCTTCGAGCGGATCGGGCTCAAGTTGGTTGAAAAACTCGGAGAGCCGCTGCGCAAGGAGATCCCCGAGTCTATTGCGACTTCGATTGGTTTCGCGATGGCTCCGCTCATGGAACGGGTCGGGAAGGTTGGTGCCGACGGGGTTGGGCAGATGGTGAACGACCTGTCCTCACGCTTTTCGGAGGATGTCGGGCGTGCCCTCTCCGAGGCAAGCACCCAGCTTTCGGCCGCTGGCGAAAAGATCGGCCGCCTTTCTGACCGGATGGACCAGAGCTCTGACCGGATGGGCCAGGAGATGGAAAGTTCAGTCGTCCGGCTCGCACGGGCTGCCGAGGACCTTACCGCCCGTCTTGCTTCCGCCGCGGAGACAACTGACGGGACGCTGAACGCGGGCGCCGAGAGGCTCCTCGGGATCATGAACGAGACGCTCGAAGGGATCCGGCGCAACACGTCCGAGGGGGCGGACGCGCTCCGGGAGGCTGCCGACGCGATGCGGACCTCCGCGGACAGCTTCAAGGAGCGGCTTGAGGCTGCGGCCGAATCCGGCTCCGCCGCGGTCCGGTCCAGATTGGAGACGGCCGGGGTGGATGTCAGCGGCGCCGTGAGCCTGGCTGGTAAGGAGCTGGTCGAGGCGGTCTCTCGTAGCGGCGCGGACCTCCTGAGCGCCACCGGGTCCTTCGGGGATAAGCTGCGTCAAGACCTGGTCGACCCGATTGGCGAGGTTGTGGAGCAGTTGGACCAGATAGCGACCCGCCTAAAGGACGGGTCCGGGCATATCGCGACCGCAGCCGGGAACATCCGGGCCGGGGGGGAGGCGACCCGTGACGCGGCCCAGACCGTCACGGCCGCCTCGCGTGAGCTCGCGGCGGCGGCCGCACCTATCCGGGGCAGCGTGGAACAGATCGAGACGGCAGTGGTCGGCCTCTCGAAAAGTACGGAGCGGGCCGCGGACACGGTCACCCGGAGCGCTCGCGAGACTGCTGAGGGGGCTGTGCGGATCCTCGATGCGGCGAAGTCCGCCCTCGGCGCGGAGCAGAAGCTACTTGAGGCGACTCTTACGAAATTGGGGGAAGCGCTGACTCAAATCGAGCGCCAGCGCGAGCAGATCGACGACATGGACGAAAAACTCGGGTCCGCCTTCGAGGAGTTCACCAAACACGTCCGGACCGCCTTGGACACCCTGTTCGGGCACGTTCGCACCATGAACGGGGAACTCGCCCCGGCGATCGACAAGATGCACGAGATCGTGGACCGGGCCGAGAAGTTCCTTCCTGAGTCGAGGCGCTGATCATGCGGGGGCTCATTAGGTGGCGGACTCAAGAGGAGGAGGAAGAGTCCGTCTTCGTCACGATGACGGACATGACGATCAGCTTCCTCCTGATCGTCATGATTCTGCTTGCCTTCTTCGCCACCCAGCTGAGCAGCGAGGACACGGTCCCGCGGGATCAGTACAACGTTATCCTAAATGATCTCCGAGAAGCGCGGGCGGACATCCGGCGGCTGCAGGCGGAACGGGACGCCGCTCTAGAGGAGCAGACTAGGCTCAGGGCGGAGAACGCCGATCTCTTCGAGCGGGTCCGGGAGCTCGAGGCGCTGGTAGAGCGGCTTGAGCGCGAGCTCGCCGACGTAACAGCGCAACGTGACGAACTTCTCGAGCAACTCGCCCGGTTCAACCCCCTGGAGGCCTATCTGGCCCAGGCGATCGAGCAGCGCCGAGAAATCCTGATCGAGTTACGTGAGCGGCTGCTGATCGAGTTTCCGGACCTTCAGGTGGTCATCAGCCCGGAACAGGACGCGCTCCGCTTCCAGGGGGAGGGCCTGTTCCGGAGCGGGTCCAGCCAGCTTGAGCCGCGACAGCGGCAGATCGTCGAGACGATGGGGCGTCTGCTGGATGAGATCCTGGTCTGTTTCACCCTCGGGGGCCGAGCGAACCGCGGCCCGGACTGCCACAGCGGCAACGCGCTGATCGAGGCAGTCCAGATAGAGGGACACACGGACACAGACGGGTCCGACCTCAACAACCTCCGTCTGTCAACAGATCGGGCAAACGCGACCCTGCTCGTCATGCTGGACGAGGAACGGACGATCCTTGCCCATGAGACCCTTCGAGGTCAGCCGGTCATGTCAGTGTCCGGTTACGGGGAGATGCGGCCTATCGAGACCAACGCGACCACAGAAGGGAAGGCCGCGAACCGAAGGATCGACCTCCGGATCATCATGTACGCCCCGAGCACCGTGGAGGAGGTCGAGGAGATCGGCCGCCGCCTTGACGCTCTCCGGGCCGCCGGGGGGGGCGAATGAGGCTCGATGACGCGATCACCCGGCTGATCCGTTTCAGCCCGCCGGCGGTTCCGGAGC
>CALALX010000059.1 GCA_937925635.1 uncultured Caulobacter sp. | reverse complement strand
CCGGCGAACACGACGCGGTCCCACGCCAGCTTCGCCTCGCTCTGACGCGGCCGGCGGCGCTCCGCCCAGGCCCCCATCAGGCCCCCGCCGGCCGTTGCGGGACCCTGCGGCGCCGAGGCCGCGCTCCGCCCGCCTCGCGCGGGGAGCGAGCCTTTTCCTTTGGGAATCCGCCGGGGCGCGGCTATGGAACCGGCTCCTCCCCGTTAACCGGCGCGGGCCGTTCGCGGCCCGCCCTGACAGCGACGACCTGACCGGACCATGAAGAGCCTCAACGATATCCGCGGCGCGTTCCTCGACTACTTCGGCCGCAACGGCCACGCCGTGACGCCGTCCGCGCCCCTGGTGCCGCAGAACGATCCGACCCTGCTGTTCGTCAACGCCGGCATGGTGCCGTTCAAGAACGTCTTCACCGGCGCCGAGACCCCGGCCGCGCCGCGCGCGGCCAGCTCGCAGAAGTGCGTCCGCGCCGGCGGCAAGCACAACGATCTGGAAAACGTCGGCTACACCGCCCGCCACCACACCTTCTTCGAGATGCTGGGCAATTTCAGCTTCGGGGACTACTTCAAGGACCAGGCGATCGAGCACGCCTGGACCCTGCTGACCCGCGACTTCGCCCTGCCCAAGGAGAAGCTGCTGGTCACCGTCTACCATACCGACGATGAGGCGGCGGCGCTCTGGACGAAGATCGCGGGGCTGTCGGACGACCGCATCATCCGCATTCCGACCAACGACAACTTCTGGTCCATGGGCGACACCGGCCCCTGCGGTCCCTGCTCGGAGATCTTCTACGACCACGGCGATACGATCTTCGGCGGTCCTCCGGGCAGCGCCGACGAGGACGGCGACCGGTTCATCGAGATCTGGAACCTGGTCTTCATGCAGTTCGAGCAGCACCAGGACGGCTCGCGCACCAGCCTGCCCAAGCCCTCGATCGACACCGGCATGGGGCTGGAGCGCATCGCCGCCGTCCTGCAGGGCGAGCACGACAACTACGACGTCGACCTGTTCCGCACCCTGATCGCGGCCAGCGAGGCGGAGACCGGCGTCAAGGCGCAAGGCGACCGCGCGCCGTCGCACCGGGTCATCGCCGACCACCTGCGCACCTCGTCCTTCCTGATCGCCGACGGCGTGACGCCGAGCAACGAGGGCCGCGGCTACGTGCTGCGCCGGATCATGCGCCGGGCCATGCGCCACGCCCACCTGCTGGGCGCCGCCGATCCGCTGATGCACCGCCTGGTCCCGACCCTGGTCGGCGAGATGGGCGAGGCCTATCCGGAGCTGAAGCGCGCCCAGGCCTCGATCGTCGAGACCCTGCGCCAGGAGGAGGAACGCTTCCGCACGACCCTCGGCCGCGGCATGGGGCTGCTCGAGGACGCCACCGCCGGCCTGGCCGAAGGCGGCGTGCTGTCGGGCGAGGTCGCCTTCAAACTCTACGACACCTATGGCTTCCCGCTGGACCTGACCCAGGACGCGGTGCGCGCCAAGGGCCTGACCGTCGACACCGACGGCTTCGACGCGGCCATGGACCGGCAGCGCGAGATGGCGCGCGCCAACTGGGCCGGTTCCGGCCAGCAAGCCAGCGCCACCGCCTGGTTCCCGATCCGCGAGCGCGTCGGCGCCAGCGACTTCACCGGCTATGACGCGGTCGACGCCGCCGGCGCGGTGGTCGCCCTGCTGGCCGACGGCGCCGAGATTCAGGCCGCCTCGGCCGGCCAGACCGTCCAGGCGGTGTTCGACGTCACCCCCTTCTACGCCGAGAGCGGCGGCCAGGCCGGCGACATCGGCGTGGTCGAATGGACCGGCGGCTCGGCGCGGGTGACCGACACCCAGAAACAGGCCGGCGACCTGCATGTCCACACGCTGGAGATCCTCGCCGGCGCGCTGACGGTGGGCGACCGCGTCGCCCTGCACGTCGATCCCGACCGGCGCCTGACCACGCGCGCGAACCACTCGGCCGCGCACCTGCTGCACGCCGCCCTGCACCATGTGCTGGGCGCCCACGTGGCGCAGAAGGGCCAGATGGTCGACGGCGAGCGCCTGCGCTTCGACTTCAGCCACGGCGGCCCTCTGACCGCGGCCGAGCTCGAGGCCATCGAGGCCGAGGTCAACGCGGTCATCCGCCAGAACATCCCGGCCGAGACGAAACTGATGAAGCCGCAGGACGCGATCGACGCCGGCGCCGTGGCGCTGTTCGGCGAGAAGTACGGCGACGAGGTCCGGGTGCTGACGCTCGGCCGCTCGCTGACCGACGCGGCCAAGGCCTACTCCGTCGAGCTGTGCGGCGGCACCCACGTCGGCCGCACCGGCGACATCGCCCTGTTCAAGATCGTGTCCGAACAGGGCGTCGCCGCCGGCGTGCGCCGCATCGAGGCCCTGACCGGTGACGCGGCGCGCCGCTTCCTGCTCGACCAGGCCGGCGTCGCCCGCGACCTGGCCGACCGCTTCAAGGTCCCCGTGGTCGAGGTGGCGGCGCGCGTCGAGGCGCTCGACGCCCAGCGCCGCATGCTCGAAAAGCAGCTGGCCGAGGCTAAGAAGCAGCTGGCCCTCGGCGGCGGCGGCGGCGCGGCGGCCGGTCCCGAGGACGTCGGCGGCATCGCCTTCATCGGTCGCGTGCTGGAGGGCGTCGGCGGCAAGGACCTGCGCGGCCTGATCGAGGACTTCCGCAAGCAGGCCGGCGTGGTGGCGCTGGTGGGTGTTTCCGACGGCAAGGCCGCTGTCGCCGTCGCGGTGTCGCCCGACCTGGTCGGCCGCTTCAGCGCCGCCGACCTGGCCCGGGCCGCCGTGATCGCAATGGGCGGCCAGGGGGCCGGCGGCAAGCCGGACTTCGCCCAGGGCGGCGCGCCCGACGACAGCCGGGCGGCCGAGGGCGTGGCCGCGGTGAAGTCCGCCCTCGCGGGCTAGGCGTCCTGTCCAAGCGGAGGGCCCGGTGCACCCGGGCGAAGGGACTGGGCGAGGGGTCGCGCGGCCCCGGCGGCGAGGACCGGCGGGCGCCGACGACGCCCCGTTCCGCCGCGGTCTCTTCGCCTGGCCGGCATAACGCGCACCGGGCGACATCGCCGCCGCGATCGGGCGCGGACGCAGGCAAGAGGAGCCCCGTTGGGCCGGGACGGTCGGCCGGCCCGGCGACGTCAGGCCGCCGCGTACTCCGCCGCCAGCATTGCCGCGTACTGATCGATGGTCTTGCGCAGCTCGGGCGCCGCCAGGCGCAGCACCGCGACGGCGAAGGTCCCCGGGGCCGACCCCGGCGCGGTGACGACTCGCCCGCCCGTGACCGCCCGCGGGGCGTCGACGTAGGCCGCCGCCCCGTCATAGCCGGCCGCCCTCGCCTTCAGGAAGTCCAGGCTGTTGCTGGTGTGCGGCCGGTCCGCCAGCAGCCCGGCCCGCGCGACCGCCAGCGTTCCGGCGCAAATGGCGCCGATCACCTTGCCGGCCGCCTCGGCCCGTTGCAGAAGCGCGACCGTCTCGGGGTTGTCGCCCTCGATCCAGCTGGCGCTGCCGATGACCAGCAGAAAGTCCAGATCCGCGGGATCGACGGCCCCGAACGCGAGGTCGGCGGCCGCTCGAACGCCGCCGATGGACATCGCTACCCCACCGCTGGGCGTGGCGATTCGCACGTCGAAGCCGAAATACTCCCGGAGCGCGGCCAACACGAAGCCGGCCTCCCAGTCCGCCCAGCCGTCATGGAACAGCGCCACGCAGCGTTTCATGCCCGAACTCCTGATCTAGAGGCGGCTTGCCGCCTCGCCGTGGACCCGGCCATCCGCCGAGATCAGGGCCGGTGGAAGGCTGAGAGCTTGTTCCCGGTCGGATCGCGCACATAGGCCAGATAGTAACCCTCGCCGTAGGTCTCCCGCGGACCTGGAGGCCCCTCGCAGGATCCGCCGCTCGCCAGGGCGGCCGCGTGGAAGGCGTCGACCTGAGCGGCGGACCCGGCGTGCAGGCCGACCATCATGCCGTTGCCGGCGCGCGCGGGCTGCTCGTCGAACGGCGAGCAGATCAGGATCACGCCGTGATCGTCGCCCTCCGGGCCGTAGCCGGCCCACGTTCCCTGCCGCCAGACCCGGCGGTGGCCCAATGCGCCGAGAACCGCATCGTAGAAGGCCGTGGCCTCGTCGATGTCGTTCGCTCCGATCGTGATGTAGCTGACCATGGGCTTCATGCCGTAGCCTCCGCCGCGGTCGTGCAAACGATGGCGAGCTTGTTGCCGGTCGGGTCCCGCAGATAGGCGGCATACCAGTCCGGCGTGTATTGCGGGCGCGGCCCGGGATCGCCCTCGTTCGCGCCGCCGGCGGCCATCGCCGCGGCGTGGAAGGCGTCGACCTCCGCACGCGTGCCCGCGCCGAAGGCCACCATCGTCCCGTTGCCACGCGAGGCCTCGGCGCCGTCGAACGGTCGACACACCCAGAGCGTCTGCCCGGAGCCGTCGCCCCCTGGTCCGTAGCCTGCGAATCCCTCGTGGCTGGCGAAGCGCGACCAGCCGATCGCCGGCAGGAGCCTGTCGTAGAAGGCCACGGCGGCGTCGAAATCCCGCGCGCCGAGAGTCATGTAGCTGAAGGCCGCAGCCATGATCGGTCTCCCCTGATGCGGTGACCCACGCTAGGAGATCGCCTAGAACAAAGCAAGAACATTTTCAGGCGCCAGAGCGCCTAGCGCTCGTCCTGGGGCAGTTGGATATGCGTCAGCTTCCAGGTGAAGAGCGCCCTTCGCTCGAAGGTGAAGGTGGTCACCGTCTCCGGCTTGCCCGGGCGTTTCATGGCGATCCGAGTGCGGTCGACGCCGAAATAGGCGTAGGTCGGGTGCGGCCCCTTCAGCACCTTTTCGACCCGGGTTCCGATCGTCGGCGTCTCCTTCGACACCCCCGGCGCCTGGCCGGGCTTGTAGCCGCGGGTCAGGGCCGACAGGCCGTTGAGGGTCAGATACCGGTCGACCCTCGGCGGCGGGGGCGCGATCGGCTCGATAGCCTTGCGGAAGGCGCCCAGGGGATCGCGCCAAATCGACGGGGCCTCGGCCGTCACCGGCGGCTGCGGCGTGAGCTGCGCGGTCAGGCTCTTGCGCACCGCCGGGAAGTCGACGAGGTCGGCCGTGGCCTGGACGTCCTCCGCCGCCGTGGCCGCCTGCAGGGCGCGGAATGCGAACCAGGGCGCCGCGGCGAACGCGATCGCGAAGGCGAGAACCGAAACCAGGAAGATCTTGAAGAGGTCAAACCGCATCGGCGCCGCCCGTTAACGCTGTCGTCCATCAAGACCGGAACCGGCCGGGGGCGCAAGGTCCCTCGCCTGACGGGCGTCCCAACCCATTCTGTTGCGGCGCCCCGTCGCACCTCGAGGCAACCTCCCCTTAAGCGGCCTTCGCGCAAATTCAGCGTGGAATTCTGGAGGATGCCCCTTGCCGATCGAACCGCGTCGACTTCTGGGCCTCGCGTTCGCGAGCGCGGACCTCCTGTTGGAGATCGACGGCGACGATCGCGTGACCCTGATGCTGGGCGCGAGTCAGTCGGTCCTGGGGCCGGACGCGCCCGATCCCGTGGGCCGCGACTGGCGCGATCTCGTCGTCGCGGACGATCGTTGCCTGCTGGAGGCGATGCTGGTGTGCGCCGAGGACGGCGTCCGGCGCGGCTTCGCGCCGGTGCGTCTGCGCGGCGGCGCGCGCGCCGTCGAATGGCGCGCCCGTGGATTCCCGGACAACCAGGGCCGGATGTCCTGCGCGCTGACCGCCTGCCCCATGCCGAATGTGCCCGCGACCGATGGCGGACTGTACGATCGCAACACCTTCGAACAGCTGGCGAAGGACCTGGTCGAGGCCGCTCGCGCCACGGGCCAGCAACTTGAACTCGCCATGGTCGAGATTTCCGGTCTCGCCGCCGGAGACCCCGCGCTCACCGACCGCGCCGCCGGAGCTCTGCGCCTTGAGTCCGAAGGCGCCGCCGCCGCCGCCCGCGTCGCACCGGACCGTTTCGCCCTACTGCGGCGCCAGGGCGAGGACGGCGCCGCGCTCGTCCGCCGGCTGACGCGCGCGATCGTGCGTGACGGAAGCCATGGCGAGCCTTCGGTGGCGGCGCAGTCGGTGCCGCTCGACGCCATGTCGCCGAACCGCCTTGGGCGCGCGCTGGGCCTGGCCCTCGACGATTTCGCGGCGGAGGGTCTCAAGGACACCTCGCCGACGACGCTGGCCGAAGCCATGAATCGCTCCGTGCGGCGCACCCTGGCTCGCGCGGGAGAGCTCGGCGCAGCGGTCAGCCAGCGCCGTTTCACCCTGGCCTTTCAGCCGGTTGTCGACCTGAATGACGGCCTGCTCCATCACCACGAGGTGCTGGTCAGGTTCGAGAACGCGCACAATTCGTTCGCCCTCGTGCGTATGGCCGAGGAGTTCGACCTGATCGAGGAACTCGACCGGGCGATCATCGAGCAGGTCGTGCGCCGCCTGAAGGCCGATCGGACTGGGGCCGAGCGCCTGGCGGTCAACGTCTCGGGCCTGACCATCACCAGCCCGACCTTCATTTCCAGCGTCGAGGACCTGCTGCGCCGCGACGATCGCCTGAAGGGTCGGCTGCTGTTCGAGATCACCGAGAGCGCCACCATCGACGACCTGGCGCTGGCCGACCGCCACATCCAGCGCCTGCGGGAGCTCGGGTCGCTGGTCTGTCTGGACGATTTCGGCGCTGGTGCGGCCTCCCTCACCTACCTGCAGAGGCTGTCGATCGACATCGTCAAGATCGACGGTCGCTATGTTCGCGAGCTGGTGGCCGGGGGGCGCGACGCCGCCGTGGTGGCCCACGTCGTGAACCTGTGTCGCGACCTGGGCGTGAGGACGGTCGCGGAGATGGTCGAGACGCCCGAGGTTGAAGCAGCTGTCAGGGCGGCCGGCGTCGACTTCGGCCAGGGCTGGCTCTACGGTCGTCCCGCTGATCGGCCCGAGGCGCCGGCCGCCAGGGTCGAGGCCCAGCCGGCGGCCGCGCCCTTGACCCGCGCCCGGCGGGCCGGCGCCGTGAACGACTGGCGCTGACGGCCGCCGCCAGCGGTCGTCCGCAGAATCGCTGTAGCGATCGGCGGGAGACGCGCGGAGGAGCACGCCGTGAGCCGCAATGCCGTCATTCTTCTCTGGGCCTGGCTCACCAGCGGGGCGGCGCTGGTGCTGCTCGACCAGCCGCCCCGGTTTGTGACCTTCCTGTTCGTGGTGCTCGGCTGGATCGTCTCGCTTGTGGCGCACGAATTCGGCCACGCCTTTGTCGCCTGGAAGGCCGGCGACCACACCGTGGCCACGCGCGGATACCTGTCGCTTGACCCGCTCAAATACGCCGATCCGTTCACCAGCCTCATTCTGCCGGTCATCGTGCTGGCGATTGGCGGTCTGGCCCTGCCGGGCGGCGCGGTCTACCTGCGAGAGGACCTGATGCGGACCCGTGGCGGTCGCGCGCTGGCGTCGCTGGCCGGGCCGATGGGCACGCTCGCGGTCCTGATCACCCTGGCGGCGGCGCTCGCGATCGGCGGCCTGTGGGACTGGCGCGGCGCGCTGTGGCCCGCCCTTTCCGTCCTGGTGCTGTTCCAGGCGATGGCCTTGATCTTCAACCTGTTGCCTGTTCCGGGGCTGGATGGATGGGGCGTGATCCGTCCCTTCCTGCCGCAGGCGGTGCGCGATGCGATCCGCCCGATCGAGACCCTGGCCATCTTCGCGCTGATCGCGGCGATCCTCTTCCTGCCGGGCGCCTCTCAAGTCGTCTTCACGCCGGCCTTCGTGCTGGCCATGGTCGCCGGCGTCGATGGCGACCTGCTGATGGCCGGTTACGACGCCTTCCGGTTCTGGCAGTAGGCTGGACGCAGAAAGGGCGGCGCCGTCAGACGCCGCCCTTCGGCTCATGCGGGAGGCCCCGGCCTATTTCGCAGAAGCGATGTAGCCGTCGATGACCTTTTCCAGCACCGTCAGCGGCACGCCGCCCGACAGCAGGCCCACGTCGTGGAACTTGCGGATGTCGAACTTTCGGCCGAGGGCCTTCTGCGCCTTGGCGCGCAGGCGAAGCCAGTCGATCTTGCCCACCATGTAGCTGCAGGCCTGGCCCGGCCACACGACGTAGCGCTCGACCTCGGTGATGGCCGAGGCCTCCTGGTCGCCGATGGTGTCGACGAAGTACTTCACCGCCTGTTCGCGGCTCCACTTCTTGTCGTGCATGCCGCTGTCGACCACGAGGCGGACGGCGCGGAACATGGCGTCGTGGATCATGCCGATGTGGCCAGCGACATCGTCCTCGTACATGCCCATTTCGACCGCCAGCTGCTCGGCGTAGAGCGCCCAGCCCTCGCTGTAGCCGGAAAAGCCGATCATCTTGCGGATCAGCGGCAGCTCGCCGGCCTCGTTGTTGAGCGCGAGCTGCAGGTGGTGACCCGGAATGGCCTCATGGTAGGTCAGGGTCGACAGGGTGAAGCGCGGCTGTTCGGCGCTGTCCCGCAGGTTGATCCAGTAGATGCCCGGGCGCGAGCCATCGAGGGTCGGCGAGTTGTAGTAGCCGCCCGGCGCGCCGGCCTCGATCGCCTTCGGCACGCGGCGGATCTCAAGCGGCGCCTTGGGCAGCTGGCCAAAGTACTTCGGCAGCTTGGGCATGATCGCGGCGACCTTGGCGTTGAGGTCCTTGATCAGCTCGACCTTGCCCTCGTCGGTGTTCGGATAGTGCTGGCGGGGGTCGGCGTACATCTGACGGAAGCGCTCGCCGACAGTGCCGGAGGCATAGCCAGCCTTGCGCATCAGCTTGTCGGCCTGGGCGCCGAGGCTGGCGACCATGTCGAGGCCGATCTGGTGAACCTCGGCCGGCGTGATCTTGGACGTGGTGTAGCTCTCCAGGGCGGCCCGGTAATAGGCCTCGCCCTTGGGCAGACGCCAGACGCCGGCGTCGTGGACGGCCTTCGTCCGCCATTCCGTGAGCAGGGCCTGCTGACGCTCAAGCGCCGGCCGGACCTTCTCGCGGTAGAGCTTGGCGGCTTCGGCGGCGTAGTCGCCCTCGACTCCCTTCTCCTTGGCGCGCCGGGCCACCGATGTGACCAGCGGCGAGGCGTCGGCCTCGACGCTCAGCATGGCCTTGAACTGGGTCAGGGCCTTGTCGATCGTGAAATCGGCCGGCATCACGCCCAGCGCCGCGTCATGGCGCGCGATCTCGGTCTCCTGGTCGAGCACGCGCGAGAAGGCGTCGAGACGGGCCATGTAGGCGTCGCAGTCGGCCTTGCTCTCGATGACGTGCTGGCTGTCGAGGAAGTCCGGAATCTGCTGGTAGGACCCGGTAAGCTGGGAGATCACGTAGGGCGCGCCCGGATAGGCGCCGTTGTATTCGAACGACTTGCTGAACTCGTCGCCGATCGCGAGCACGAATTCGACGGTGTCGTAGTTCACGCCATCCAGGCCCGCGAGCTTGCTGCGGTCGACCTTTCTCAGCTCGGCCAGCGCCCAGGCGTTCTGGGCGGCGCTGTCCTTCTGGAAGGCCAGTGAAACGTCGGACAACGCCGACTTGGTCCAGGACAGCGCGCCCTTGTCGACGCCGAGACCGGTCGCGGTCTCGGGCGAGCGCCGCAGCTGACGCTCGACCAGCAGGTCAAACAGCGCGTTCTGCTTGGCCAACTCCGTCGGGTCGCTGGCCGTGGTCGCGGCGAAAACGTCCTTGGGCGAGACGGCGGTCGCGACCGCGGCGGCGGCCGAGGCGGCGAACAGGAACTCTCGACGATTCTGCATGGGTGGATCCTTCCCCGGGGACATCGGCCCCACTGGCGCAAGGCGTAAGCGCGCCAGGGCGAACGGGGGAGTTAATTCCCTGTAATTCCGGGGCGATCGCCAAAAACGCCCTTCGATCCCGGCGATCGCTGAATGCGCCCGCCCGTGTCGGCGGGCGCAGGCGAGACAATCTAGGCGGCCGCCTGCAGCGATTGCTTGACCCGTTCGGCCAGGGTCTTGATGTCCAGCGGCTTGGGCAGGAAGGAGACGCCGGTCTCCCCCTCAAGCAGATCCGAGAACTCCGCCTCCGCATAGCCGCTGATGAACATCACCGGCGCGTCGCCGAGATGATGGCGCGCCTTCTTCAGCAGCGTCGGACCATCCATGCCGGGCATCATGACGTCGCTGATCAGCAGGTCGATCTTGCCCGCGTGCGCCTCGGCCAGCGCCAGCGCTTCCTCGCCATCGCCGGCCTCGATGACCTCGTAGCCCCGCTTGCGCAGCAGGCTGGCGGCGATGCCGCGCACCGATTCCTCGTCCTCGACGAACAGGATGCGCCCGACGCCGGAAAGGTCCCGCGCCGCCCGCGGCCGGGCCAGGGTGGCGATCGGCTGCGCCGGCCGCGCGACGACCGCCGAAGCGGCCTGCACCGGCAGGAAGATCCGGAACGTGGCGCCCTCTCCCGCCGGGCTCTCGACGTGAATCCAGCCGTCGGACTGCTTCACGATGCCGTAGACCTGCGCCAGGCCCAGGCCCGTGCCCTCGCCCACCGCCTTGGTGGTGAAGAAGGGATCGAAGATCTTGCCCAGCACCTCGGCGGGGATGCCGGGGCCGTCGTCGCGCACCTCGATCATCGCCATGTCGCCCACCGGCGGCCCGGCATAGCCGAAGGTCATGGCCTCGGCGCCCGTCACGCGAGCCGTCCGCAAGCGGATCTTGCCGCCGCCCTTGGCCGAGATCAGGGCGTCCTGCGCGTTCAGCGTCAGGTTCATCACCGCGATCTCAAGCTGGCCCTTGTCGACCTTCACCAGCGGCAGGTTGCGGCCGTAGTCGGTCTCCAGCTTGACGTTCTCGCGCAGCAGCCGGCGCAACAGCACCTCGAAGTCGCTGATGGTCTCGCCGAGATCGAGGATTTCCCGCTGCAGGGTCTCCTGACGGCTGTAGGTCTTCAGCTTGCGGACCAGGTCGGCGGCGCGCGCGGCCGTGCCCTTGATCGAGCTGAGGTCGCCGTAGCTGGGATCGCCCAGCGGATGGCGCTCCAGCAATTCATCGAGGCGCAGCTGGATGGCGGTCAGCAGGTTGTTGAAGTCGTGAGCGATGCCGGCGGCGAGCTGGCCGATGGCCTGCATCTTCTGGCTCTGGGCCAGCTGCAGCTCGATCTGCTTCTGCTCGGTGACGTCGACCAGATAGGCCGTCAACCGGTCGTCGACCCGCGCCAGGTACAGATGGGCGATGCGAGAGGGGTCGTGAGCCAGGCGAACCTCGATCGGCCCCGCCCTGCCCTCGGCCGCGCCGAAGCCGGCGTCGATACGAGACCCCGGATCGATCAGCTCGCCGAAGGTAATGCCGGCGGCGGCCTTGCCGGCGGTCATTTCCGTCAAGGCCGGGTTGGCCTCGACAATGGAGGCGCCGAACACTTCCTCGCCTTCGAGCATGGCGGCGCCGAACGGCGAAGCGGCGGCCATCGCGTCCAGCCCCATCGGCCCGCGGGCGCGGACCGGCGACGGTTGGGCGACCGACGCGGCCTGCGTTTCGGCGGTCAGGCGCAGCGGCGCCTGCGCGACCGCGTCGAGGCGAAGCAGGAAGCGGCCCGAGCCCAGAGGAGCGACCGTCAGCGGCCATTCCTCAAGCGCCGCCTTCATCGCCGCGCGAGCGGTCTCGCCCTTGCGGGCCTTGGCCAGCGCGGCGAACAGGCCAGGGGCGAGGTGGCCGTTGCGCGGCAGCCGACGCATGGCGCCCAGAGCGGAGCGCCAGGGTCCGTTGGCGGCGAGCACCCGCCCGTCCGCGCCGGCGACGGCGGCGGCTTCGGGCAAGGCCTCGATGAAGGACTCGACACCGTCGTCCTCGACCTCGATCGGCGTCGCCGCGCCGCGGAACGCCATGAGGCCCAGCAGGGCCACCCCGGCGAGGCCGACCAGCAGCAACAGTCCGGCCAGCGTGTCGGGACCAGCGCGCCACGCGGGGGCGCTGCCGAAGGCGATGGCGAGCAGGAACAGTCCTCCGGCCGCCCAGACCAGCGGATCGAAGCGCCGCTCCTGCGGCTCGCTCGGCGTCTGTTCCGCCATCAGGCCTGCCGGTGTTCCGGACGAATCACGCATGGATTGTACTCGCTAAAGCGGCCGCGCGCGCGGGGGGACCGCGCGGCGCTGGGCCGCGCTCATGACGAAGCCGATGATCTTGGCCACGGCCTCGAAATGCGCTTCGGGAATCTGCTCGTCGACGTCGACGGCGGCATAGAGGGCGCGGGCCAGCGGCGGGTCCTCGATGACGGGCACGCCGCTCTCCTCGGCCAGGGCGCGGATGCGCAGGGCGAGGTCGTCCAGGCCCTTAGCCACGCACTCCGGCGCCGCCGTTTCGCCGGCCTCATAGCGCAGCGCGACGGCGTAGTGGGTCGGGTTCATGATCACGACGGTGGCGTTGGGCACGTTCTGCATCATCCGTCGACGCGAGCGCTCGGCGCGGATCTGCCGCTGCTTGGCCTTCACGTGCGGATCACCGTCCGACTGCTTGAACTCTTCCTTGAGCTCCTCGCGGGTCATCCGCATGCGGGCGATGAATCGCTGGCGCTGCCAGAACCAGTCGAGCCCGGCGGTGAGGCCCAGGAAGGCCAGCACCGCGTAGAACAACGCCCTCATCAGGTCGCCGCTGAGCGGCAGGATCGCCGCCGGCTCCATCGTCGCCAGCGCGCTCAGCTCCGCCGCCCGCGGCCTGAGGACGAGCCAGGCCACCCAGCCGGTGACCGCGATCTTCAGGATCGACTTCAGGAACTGCATCAGGCCGTCGAGGCCGAAGATCCGCTTGAAGCCCTCGAGCGGAGAGATCTTCTTCGGATCGGGCTTCATCTTCTCGCCCGTCAGGATCAGACCCGACTGCATGACGTTGCCCGCCACGCCGGCCAGCCCGGCCGCGGCCAGGACGGTCAGGACCAGCGGCGCCGCGGCCATGCCGGCGTGCTCGGCCACCACCACCGCGCCCTGCCCCGAGAGTTCGATCGACTCCGGATGGGCGATGAACGGCAGCAGGGCCATGGCCATGTCGCGCAGAAACCACCCGCCGCCGATCGCCAGCGCCCCGAAGGCTCCGGCCAGCGAGGCGAGCTGCGGAATGTCCATCGACTTGGCGACGTCACCCTTGCGCCGGGCGTCGTCCAGCTTCTTGGGTGTCGGTTCCTCTGTCTTGGAGGCGGCGTCCTCGGCCATCTAGCTGAATGCCCCCAGCACATCGCGGAAGCGCGAGACCCAGACCATGCCGATCAACCCCAGGCTCAGCGCGAAGATCGACAGCCCGAAGATGACCGCCAACGGCGAGGCGACGAAGAAGATCTGGAACTGCGGCATCACCCGGCCGATCAGACCGGTGGCCAGATTGAAGACGATCGAGAAGGCGATCACCGGCGCCGACAGCTGGATGCCCAGCGCGAATGAACCGGCGAAGGTCTGCACGGCCAGCGTCACGGCGTCGTTGACCGGCGGCGTGCGGCTGAACGGGAACAACTCGAAGGAGTTGACCATCGCCGCGAAGAACAGGTGATGCAGATCGGTGGTCATCACCAGGGTGACGCCGATCAGGTTCAGGAAGGTCGACAGCGTCGCGCTAGGCGCGGCCTGGCTCGGACTGGCGGTCTGGGCGAAGCCGAGCGTGGTCTGGATGGCCACCACCTCGCCGGCCACGGCCAGGGCGTTGAGGGTCATGCGCAGGATGGCGCCGATCATCAGCCCGATCAGGGTCTCGCGGATCACCTCGGCGGCGACGCCGCTGACCTGGCCGGGCACAACGACGTTGGGCGCGACAAGCGGCGTGAGCACCAGGGACATGAGCAGCGCGAAGGACAGGCGGATGCGCGGCGGCACGCTGGCGTCGCCGAGGCCCTGCACGAGCATGACCATGGCCCCGACCCGCGCGAACACGAGGCCGGCGGCATAGACCTGGGCGGCGGTGGCGTAGGCCTCCACCCGCGCCTCACATGGCCGAGATGCGAGCGGCGATCTGGTTCATGAACCCGCCCATCAGCGCGCCCATGAGCGGCAGGAAGACCAGCAGGGCGATGAAGATCGCCACGATCTTCGGCGCATAGACCAGCGTGGCTTCCTGGATCTGGGTCAGCGCCTGGACCAGGCCGATGCCGACGCCAACGATCAGACCCACGATCAGGACGGGCGCCGACAGCTGCAGCGTCAGCCAGATGGCGTCACGGCCGATGTCGAGCACTTCGGCGCCGTTCATGGATAAGCCTCACAGGGAATCGCGGAAAGCACCCGCGAAACTCGCCCCGACATGGTTAATGCCGGTTTACGAAGCGGTGCGACGGAGCGACTCTTGGCCATGGCCGACGGGGCGCTGCTGACGCTGATCGAAGACCTGGCGAGGGGCGACCGCCCTCGCCTGATCGGCGTTGCGGGCGCGCAGGGCTCGGGCAAGACGACCCTGGCGCGGGCCGCGGCGGAACGCCTGGGCGGCGTGGCGCTGTCGCTGGACGATGTCTATCTGACGCGGGCCGAGCGCGGGGTCCTGGCGGAGACGGTGCATCCACTGCTGGCTGTTCGCGGACCGCCGGGCACGCACGACCTCGACCTCGCGGACCGGGTGATCGACGACCTGCTCGCCGGCCGGAACGTCGCCCTGCCCCGATTCGACAAGTTGCGCGACGACCGGGCGCGGCCCGAACCCTTCGAAGGCGTGGCGAAGGTCGTGGTGATGGACGGCTGGTGCCTGGGCGCGATCGCGCAGGACGAGGCGGCGCTGGCAGCGCCGATCAACACCCTGGAGCGCGACCACGACCCGGACGGACGTTGGCGACGACGGGCCAACGCCATGCTGGGGGGCAGCTACGCGCGGTTCTTCCGCCGCTTCGACGCCATCGTGCATCTGACGGCGCCCGACTTCGGCGCCGTGCTCGACTGGCGGTGCGAACAGGAGGCTGGTCTGCTGGGCCTGGATCCCGGCGCCCTGCCCCCGGATCGACGCGACGAGCTCGCCGCCTTCATCCAGCATTTCGAGCGCATCACCCGCCACATGCTGGCGGGCGGCGTCGCGGCGACGGCGACCGTCAGGCTCGACGCCCGCCGCACCGTGCTGTGCATTGAGCCCTGATGACGACAAGGGGGCGGCGGGGGCCGCCCCCTTCAGCGACGGTGCTCCATGGACGCCCGGCTACCAGCGGCGCTCGCCGTAACCGTAGCCGTAGCGCTCGCCGTCACGCGCTTCCATGGCGATACGGCGTTCAAGGCGGTCGAGGCGTGCGTCAAGGATGGCGACCTCGCGCGGATTGAGGCCGTAGGACGCGCGGAAGCGGCGCTCCATCCAGTTGATCTGCTGGACTTGGCTCCGCAGCGCCTGGGCCTCGCGGTAGGTGATGCGGCCAGTCCGCACGCCCCGGTCGATACGATGACGCAGCATGGCCTGACGCGCGTTGATGTCCCGCGCGTCGGCGCCTCGCTCGTAGCGTTCGTAGCGACTGTCGCCGCCACGGTCATAGCCGTAGCCCGGTCCGTAGTATTGCTGGGCCGAGGCGGCGCCGGCGGCTCCGGTCAGGGCGGCCAGGGCGGCGGCGGCGATCAGGATCTTCTTCATGGTTCACGCTCCTTCGGTTCGCCCTGACCCCGGAAGCCTTCGAGGTTGGGACTTTGCGAGGATCACCATGCGTCTTCCCGGCTGAGCCGAGCCTGAGCGCCTCGTTGCTTCGGGTTCAACTACCTGAACGCCGGAAAGGCGCGTTCCCCGAACTACGGGAAACGCGCAGGGAGTCCGGGGATACAGAGGACAGGGAGCGGGTTCGCCGCCGCCTGGACGACATCTTCAACGGCGAGACGCGGTGAGTCCGTCGCGTCAGATCGGCATCCTCATGATCTCCTGATAGGCGGAGATCACCTGATCGCGGACCGCCATGACGGTCTCCAGGCTGGCCTCGGCCGAGGAAATGGCCGTGACGACGTCGATCAACTCGGCCTTGCCGGCGACCTGGTTGGCGATCTGGACCTCGGCGGTCTTCGACGCCTGCATGGCGTCGGTCATCACCGACTTCAGGAGATCGCCAAAGTCCTGTCCGCCCGACTGCACGGCGCCGCCAAGCCCTGCGGCGGCGTTGCCCTGGGTGGCGGCGTAGGCCTTGGCGGCGGCCAGCGGCGTCATCATCGGTCAGCCCCTTACTTTCGCAGCAGGTCGAGCGTGCGCATTTCCATGGAACGCGCCGTCTCGATGACGTTCAGGTTGGCCTCGTAGGCGCGCTGCGCCTCCTTCATGTCCAGCGCCTCGATCAGTGGATCGACGTTGGGCAGCTGGACATAGCCCTCGGCATTGGCGGCCGGATGACCAGGATCGTAGGTCGAACGGAAGTCCTTTCGGTCGCCCTCGACGCGGCTCATGCGCACGCCCTCGCCGCCGCCGACCGCCTTTGGCTCGAAGATCGGCACCTGCCGGCGGTATGGATCCCCGCCCGGCGTGGGGGAGGTCGAGCTCGCGTTGGCCAGGTTCTCGGCGATGATCCGCATGCGCGCCTGTTGCGCCCGCATGCCCGAGGCGGCGACCATCATGGCGGTGTCGGCCTGGGACTTGATCTCGGCCATTCAGCGTTCTCCTAGCGGCCAGGCGGCCGGGCGGCCATGCGGAGCAGGGCCATGGACTTCTGGTAGAAGCCGATGGCGGCGTCGTACTGCATGCGCGCCTCCGACATCTTGATCATCTGGTCCTCGAGGACCACCGAGTTGCCGTCGAGCGTCGTTTCGGAATCGACGCCCTTCACCGGCTTGAAGCTCCCGCTCACCGAGCCGGGACGGCGCCCTCCGCCCGCAAGATGCCCTGGGGTGGTCGTGGCCGGTTGCATCATCAGACCTCCCTGCTGCGACTGCAGCTGGGCGGAGAAGGTGAAGGCCTTGAGATCGCGCGGCGCATAGCCGGGCGTGTCGGCGTTGGCCACGTTCTGGGCGATCACGCGCTGGCGCTCGCCCAGATAGCCGAGCCGCTGGCGAAGCATCGCGAACAGGGGAATCTGGGACGTGTCCATGTCGCGATCATGGTGAACAAACAGGGTTAATCGCGCCTTAAGGGTTCGAGGGCACAAGCGAGGCGAACGCTTGCCCGGTGCGCTTTCCATGGACCTCTTCGCGGGCGCCCTGCGCGCCGTCTTCGCCCTGTTGGTCACCCTCGGCCTGATCGGGCTGGCGGCGGTCGCGATGCGCAAGTTCGGCCCCGAGGCGCTTTCCCGCCTGCAGGCCAATCGCAAGCACCGCCGCCTGGTCCTCGTCGAGAGCCTGATGCTCGATCCGGCCCGCCGCCTGGTGTTGATCCGCCTCGACGACGAGGAGCGGCTCGTCCTCCTTGGCGAAGGTCGGATGCTCGAAACGCTCAAGAAATCCCCTGCCCCGCGCCGCAAGGCCCCGGAGATCGCCGCCTGATGCGCCGTACGCTCGCCACGCTCTGGAAAGCCGCCTTCGACATCCGTCGCGAGGACCTGAAGAAGGCGCTGCTGATCTCCCTCCTGACCTTCGTGGCCAGCCTGATCGTCCCGGCGGCCGCGCTGGCGCAAGCCCTGAACGTCGATCTCGGCACCGGGGCGGGCCTGACCGAGCGCGTCGTCCAACTGATCGGCCTGCTGACCGTCCTGTCGCTGGCCCCCTCGATCGTCATCATGACGACCAGCTTCGTGCGGATCGTGGTGGTGCTGAGCCTGCTGCGCACGGCGCTTGGTCTGCAGCAGAGTCCGCCCAACGCCGTGATCATCAGCCTGTCGCTGTTCCTGACCGCCATCGTGATGGGCCCAACGCTGCAACGGTCCTACGACGAGGGCGTCAAGCCGCTGATGGACCAGCAGATCGAACTGCCTCAGGCGTTCGAAGCGGCCGGCGATCCGGTGAAGGCCTTCATGCTGCAGCAGGTCGACCGCGACGACTTGGCGTTGTTCGTTCGCCTCTCGAAGATCGACCGGCCCGCCACGATTCAGGACACGCCAATCCGGGTGGTGACCCCCGCCTTCATGATCAGCGAGCTGAAGCGCGCCTTCGAGATCGGCTTCCTGCTGTTCGTGCCCTTTCTGGTCATCGACCTTGTGGTCGCCAGCGTGCTGATGAGCATGGGCATGATGATGCTGCCGCCGGTCGTGGTCAGCCTGCCGTTCAAGCTGATCTTCTTCGTGCTGGTCGATGGCTGGCGCCTGGTGGCCGGCAGCCTGGTCGAGAGTTTCCAGCGCGGAGCCGGAGCAGGCTAGCCGCTAGAGCACGATGGCATCAGACGGAATCGTCCGACGGCTGAATCGTGCTCTAGAATCAAAAGTGTAGAGCCTGATTCAGGGTTGAGATTGTTCCCTCTGAACCCATCAGGCTCTAGCCTCTCGACGCCCCCGCCGGGCCAGGCGCGGTCGCGGCTCGCAGCCCCTCGGGTCCCGTCGGCGAGGGCTTCTCCCGGAACTTCTGCTTCATCCTGGCGACCCAGCCCGAGAAGCCCTCGTTGTCGGCGACGGCGCGGCTGAAGTCGTTGGCGGTCAGGGACCCGCCGTCGGCGGCGGCGAAGGCCACGCGCAGGGCCTCCGGATTGCGGCTCCGGTCGACGAACCCGTCGAAGCGCTGCCGCAGTCGGCCGAGCGCGGCCTCGTCGCCAGCCAGGCTGTAGGCGACGCCGGCGCGCAAGAGGCGGGACTCCTCGTCCGGAAGCAGGGGCGACGGCGTCTTCCAGCGATCGCCGAGACCGGCCTCGAACAGCGCCCCGGCCTGCCCCCAGGAGCGTGCCCTCCAGGCGATCTCAGCCCTCACGTCCCGGGCGTCCGGCGAGTTGTCGGGCTCGAGAATCTCTTCCGCGGCGTCCAGCCGGCCCAGAGACACCAGGGCGCGGGCCGTGATGATCCGGCGCTCGGCGTTGAGCGTCGACGGCAGGATGGTCGTGCGGGAGCCGTTGATCGCGCCCAGCGCCTGCTCGGGTTTGCGATCCATGAGCAGAATGAGCGCGAGGTCCGTCGCCACCTGGGCCTTCGGCACGCCGTCGAGGCGATTGTCGACCTGCCACTGGAGCAGGCGGGCGGCCTCGCCCAGCAGATCCACGTCGACCAGGCGGCGCGCCATCTTGCGTAGCATCTGGTCGCCGTCCGCGCCGATCGGCGTCAGTTCGCGGAAGTCCTGGAACAGGGCCAGCGCCTGGATCGGCTCCAGTCCGTCCGCCATGCCGTCCAGAAACAGCACCTTGAAGGCGTTGCTGAGGTCTGCCTGCAGCTGGATCGCCTGCGGCAGATCAGGCAGGCGCGTGCCGGCAGACCGCAAGGCCTCCAGGGCTTCACGGTAGCGGCCCTGGCTCAGATAGAGCTGGCCGAGCGCGCGGATGGTCTCCAGCTCCGTCGCGCCGCCGCGCCAGCGGTAGCGCAGGCCGTCGTACGACTGCGCCGCCTGCGCCGGGGTGATCTGGCCGAGCTCGAGCTTCAACGCCGTGGCCCGAAGCAGCGCCGGGGTCGCCAGATGGTCGAGCGGCGCCGTGGCGATGGCGTTGTAGACCGCCAACGCGTCCCGCTTGGCCCCGCGCCGTTCAAACAGCTTGGCCTGCACCAGGCGAATGGCCAGCTGTTCGGCGGAAGGCAGGGTCTCCCTCAGGGCCTCGTTGATGCGGAGGTTGCTGGCCGACAGGTCTCCCAGCTCAAGGGCCGCCTCGGCGTCGGCGCGCAGGAATCGAGCCTTCCAGATCGGTGAGAACTGGCCGATGGCGCTGGCGCCTTGCTGGAACTTGGCGTGGGCGTCGGCCCATTGCCCCGCGCGAGCGGCCAGATAGCCGCGCCAGACGGCGATCGACGGGTCGTCGGCCAGGATGGGGCTCGCGAAATCGGTCTCGGCTTCCTTGTCGCGGCCGACCATGACGCGGGCGATGCCGCGCAGGCCTCGGAACTCCGCCTCGCCGGCGATCGTCTCGCGCTCGCGGGCGGCGGCGTTGAGCACGCCGACCGCCTCGTAGCCGAGCTCGGCGCCGACCAGGAAGCGCGCCAGCGCCATGCGCGGCTCATTCGAGGCGTCATCGCCCTTCAGACTCTCCGCAGCCGCCGCGTCGGTCAGGGCGGCGTAGCGGGGCATGAAGCCGCCCGGCCCGGTCCGGGCCCAGGTCTCGTCGATCAGCCCGGCCATGCTCGCCTTCTTCGGCGCGCCGGCGGCGGCGTCAGCCACGGCGGCGGACGCAGAGGCCGGCGACAAGGCCAGGCCCGCGGGGCGGCCGATGCGGACCAGGTCGCCGCCCAACTGGATCTCCAGGTCGGTGGCGTAGGGCTCGATGGCGAGGCCCTGGATCGTCGGCAGCAGGGCCATGTCGACGAAGTCGCGGCGCGCGGCCAGGCCCTTGGACGGGGCGAGAGCCGTGACGACGCCGATACGGTCGCCGACGGCCGGATCGTCCAGCCAGACCGGAGCGGTGGCGCCGGCGACGACGGCGGTAAGCGCGGCCTGCGCCGCTTCGCTGTCGCGCTGAACCGAGATCCTGCCCGGCTCCGCGCGGGGCCCCGGCCCCAGTTGCAAAGTCCAGCTGGAGCCCTCGCCGACCGCCGACACGGCCATGCTGCGCGGTGCGACCAGACGGATGGCGGCGTAGTCCTGTCCCCGGAAGGCCTGGATCTTCGAGTACTGCGACACGCCCCGCGGGGCTTTCGAGATGTCCAGAGTGGCTGGGGCGTCGAACACGACCCAGATCGCCTCGCCGCGGCGGAACACAGCGGCGCCGGCCGGGTTGGCCCAATCGAAGCGCAGCTTGACCTGCGGCCCCGCGATCTCGGCCTTGACCTGCAGGACGCCCCCAGCCGGAACCGGATTGGGTCGCGGGGGCCGGGGCGCGGGCTCAGGCGCGGCGGCGACCTGTGTCGCCTCGGCGACTTTGGGCGCCTCCGGCGGGGCCTTGCGCTCGAACAGGTTGACGAAGATGGCGCCGTCGGCGGCGCCGACCTTGGCGTCGGCGTTGTCATCCAGGCGCAGGTCGATCTCGAGACCGCTGGCCGTGTGACGCGTCTCGGCGCCCTTCAGCCACTTGGGCGGCAGGATACGCAGGGTTGACAGATCCGGCCGGGCGTCACGGCTGAAGCGCAGCGTCAGCGTCTGGCCGTCCCGGCGCTGGGTGACGCGGGCGCCCCCCGCCCAGCGGAACTCGATCCGCGTGAAGTCCTTGGCTTGCGCCGTCCGCACCTCGAGCGGCGTCGCGGCGGCCCAGGCCGCCGCGGGCAGGCCGGCGGGCGCCGCGACCGAGACAATGCAGGCCGCGGCGACGCCGGAACGCAGGAGGGTGCGGAACGCCGCCACCTACCCCGCCTTGGCCGGGGCAGGCGCGCCGGCGGCCGGCGCCGTCGCTGGCGTGGCGGCCGGCGGCGTGGCGGCGGGCTTGGTGGGCGCGGCCGAGGCCTGCGGGCGTGCTCCGGTCGGCCGGGCCGCCTGGGCCTTCGGCGGCGAGGCCTTGGCGGCCGGCGGAGCTTTTGCCGGAGCATCGGCGGCCGCGGTCGTCGTCGGCGCGGCCTCGGGGGCCAGCGCGGCGCGCGCGTCGGCGAGCGCCCGGCTGGCGGCGAAGCGGCTGGCCAGATTCTCGGTCAGCTTCTTGGCCTCGACCGGCGGCATCTGGGCCAGGATCGCGGCCAGCGTGCGCTCCTTCATCTTGGCGGCGATCGGCAGGCGAACAGAGTCCTCCAGGAGCGTCATGCGGGCCGCGGCGTCCTTGGCCTTCATCGCGGAGAAGACGGCGACCAGCCGCGTGACCTCGGCCTCCTGCTGTGCGTCGGCCTGCCCCAGCAGCGCCTGCACGTCGCCCTTGAGGCCGGCGAGGGCCTTCACGCGGGCGTCGAGCTTGGCTTCCGCCGCGGCGAGAAGCTGGAGCTGGACGTCCATGTCCTGCTCCCGGGCGTCCAGTTGGCCGCGGCGCTCGCCGAGGTTCTGGAGAATGCGCAGTTCAGCCGGCGACAGATTGGCCTGCCGCGCCAGCTCGGCGGCGGTCGGAGCGCAGACGGCGGCCGGCTTTGCGGCGGCCTCAGCCCCCTCCCCCGACTTGCCGCCGGCCAGGTCTTCCGCGAACGCCCTGGCGCCGCCGAGCATGTCTGGGATCGACCGCGCGCCGGCCAGGAAGTTGACGGCCAGCACGCCGGCGACGGCGACGCCGGCCAGCGGCAGGATGCGAGGCATGTTCTTCATCGGCGGCCTCCGGAGATCGCGCGAAGCCGGCCGGCTTCGGGATCGGGCTCGAACAGATCGTCGTCCACGCGCGCGCGCGAGCGCGGCGTGGCGGCGGGCTCGGGACGCACGAACGTCGCGCGCTCGCGCTGCGGCGCGGGCGCGGGCGACGTGGCCCGAGCGGCAGTGTCGACCATGGGGGTTGAGGAAGCGGTAACCCCCTGCTCAAGCCGCGCCGTGAGCGCCTTGGCGGTTTCGATGCGGGCCGCGAGGGTGTCGGCGGCTTCGTCGGTGGCGGCGCGCAGGTCGGCCAGACCCTGCTCGGCCCGGGCGGCGGCGGCGTCGAGGTCGGCCACGGCCCGGGCGAACCCTTCATGGCTGTCCTTCAGGGCCTTGAGGCGACGCTCAAGCCGCCAGCCGAAGGCCAGGGCGGCGACCAGCAGGACGACCAGCAGCAGGTTCAGTCCGATGACGGCGATGCTCATTTCAGCCTCTTCTGGACGGCCGATTTCGCGGCGGGCGAAAGCGGAGCCTCACAGCGGACCGCGATATGATGATTCCGCCGGCCCATACGGCCGCGCGTGAGCGGGATCGTGCCGGCGCGCAACTCGACCAGGCTGTCGGGCGTGGCGTTCAACGGCAGGGTGTCGCCGACCTTGAGGTTCAGGACCTTCGAAAGGCCCACCTGCTGTTCGTCGAGCACGGCGCGGACTTCCAGCTGGGTGGTCCAGAGCTCGGTGGCCAGGTGGCCTTCCCAGATGTTGTCGCGACCGAATTTCTCACCCATGAACTGCTGCAGCAGCATCTTCCGGATGGGTTCGAGCGTGGCGTAGGGCAGCAGGAGTTCGATACGCCCGCCGCGGTCCTCCATGTCGATGCGCAGCTTCACCAGGATGGCCGCGTTGGCCGGGCGGGCGATGGCCGCGAAGCGCGGATTGGTCTCCAGGCGATCGAGACTGAAGCTGACCGGCGTCAGCGGCTCGAACGCCGCCTGGGCGTCCTGCAGCACCACCTCGACCATCCGCTGGACCAGGACGCGCTCGATGGTCGTGTAGGGCCGCCCCTCGATGCGCATCGCCGCCGTGCCGCGACGGCCGCCAAGCAGCACGTCGACGATCGAGTAGATCAGGTTCGAGTCGACCGTCAGCAGGCCGTAGTTGTCCAGCTGCTCCGCCCGGAACACCGACAGGATGGCAGGCAGCGGGATCGAGTTCAGGTAGTCGCCGAAACGAATGGACGAGATGTTGTCGAGGCTGACCTCGACGTTGTCGCTGGTGAAGTTGCGCAGGCTCGTGGTCATCAACCGGACCAGCCGGTCGAAGACGATCTCGAGCATCGGCAGGCGTTCGTAGGAGACCAGCGCCGAATTGATGATCGCGCGGATGCCGTTGCGGTCGGCCGCGTCGTCCTCGCTGAGATCGAAGCCGAGCAGGCTGTCGATCTCGTCCTGGTTCAGGATGCGCTCGGCGCCGAGCAGGCCTTCGCCGTTGTCGCCGCCCCACTCCGGCGAAGCGTCGCCGTTTTCCTGGGCCCATTGGGCCATCGCGGCCTGTTCGTCGCTGTCCTGGTTCATGCCTGCACGCCGCCAGCACCCCGAGAGGGCGCTAGTTGATCAGCATCTCCTCGATCAGGACGGCCTTCACCTTTGTCGGGGCGACGACCAGATTGACGCGACGCAGGATCTCCATCCGCAGCTGATAGCTGCCCTGGCTGCCGTTAAGGTCCTCCGGACGCAGCTCGCGCAGGAAGGTCTGAAACATGTCCTGGATGCGGGGCATGTTCGGATCGAGCACCTCGACAGCGCTCTCGTCGGCGAGTTCGAAGGTGAGCTTCAGTTTCAGAAAGGTCGGCCGGCCGTCGGCGGTCTGCATGTTCACGACGATGTCGGGCATCGTGTAGAAGACAACGCCGTCCGGCCCCTCGCGGATCACGGCCGCGCCGGCTTCGCCCGGCTTGCCGCCGTGTTCGGCCTTCTTGTCCTTCTTCGGCTTCTTGGCCGGCTTGCCGTGCTCTCCGGCCGCTTCAGGCTTGGGTTTGAGCAGGAACATGTAGGCCGCGCCGCCGCCACCGCCGAGCACAAGCACCGCCGCGACGCCGCCAATGATGAGCATCTTCAGCGGGAGTTTCTTCTTGCCAGGAGCCTCACCGTCGACGCCGTCGGCGGCGCCGTCGTCCGGCGTCTGGTCGGCTTCCTTGCCCTTGTCGCTCGCCACGCGCGCGGCTCCCTAGAATCCATACCCTCTCTTCAATCGTTCACGTTGGTTAAGGATCGGTTCCAAACGTGGTTAACGCGCGCGGTGCGACGATCCGCGGCGGGGCGGCGCGCGGCGGCTCCGCCCCTTGCCGCGCAACGATCAGCCACCCGGCGGAGACGGCCCGGCAGGAATGACCGGGCGGCGGCCGTTAACCTTCTTGTTTGCTGTTTTTATTGAGCTTTCAGACTGGCCTGGAGCTTGCATCCCGCTCACTGGACGCCATTCGACGCCAGCGAGCCACGAGGGAGGACGGGCATGGACAACACGATGTACGTCGCTCTGTCGCGCCAGATGACGCTGCGCCGCGAGCTGGACGTGATCGCCAACAACATCTCCAACAGCGACACGACCGGCTTCAAGGTCGAGACGGCCATGGTCCGCACGGACGAGTCGGATCGGGCGAAGATGGTCGACGGACCGAAATCGCTGAAGTTCGTGATCGACGACGGCGTTCTTCGCGACTTCAGCCAGGGCGCGCTCAACAAGACCGGCGGGACGTTCGACCTCGCCATCGAGGGCCAGGGCTTCTTCAAGATCCAGACCGGCGCCGGCGAACGCTTCACGCGCGACGGTCGTTTCACACTCGGCGCCGATGGTCGCCTGACCACCCAGGGCGGTGATCCGGTCCTTGGCGAAAGCGGCGAGATCGTCGTCGATCCCGAGCAGGGCGCGGTGACCATCGCCGCCGACGGCGTGGTCAGCCAGAACGGCGAGCAGATCGGCAAGATCGGCGTGTTCGCGTTCGACGACCTGTCGAGCCTGTCCAAGGATGGCGACAACCTTCTGCGCAACACCTCCAACATCCAGCCCCAGGTCAGCACCGCCGCCCGCGTGCGCCAGGGCATGCTGGAAAGCAGCAACGTCAACTCGATCGACCAGATCACCCGCATGATCGAGGTCAGCCGCGCCTATGAGAGCCTGGCGCGGACCATTGAAGGGTCTTCCGAACTGTCCCGCCGCTCGGTCGAGCGGCTCGGACGGGTCGCGTAAGGGAGCAGGATAGATGCAGGCGCTTCGCACCGCGGCTACGGGCATGTCGGCCCAACAGCTGAACGTCGAGGTCATCTCGAACAACATCGCCAACATGAACACGGTTGGCTTCAAGCGGCAGCGGGCCGAGTTCCAGGATCTGCTGTACCAGACCGTCGAACTGGCCGGCGCGCAGTCGTCGGATCAGGGCACCGTGGTGCCGACCGGCGTGCAGATCGGCGGCGGCGTGAAGGCGGGCAGCACCTATCGCATCACCACCCAGGGAATCGTGACGCCGACCGACAACCGCTATGACCTGGCGATCGAGGGGCGCGGCTTCTTCCAGGTGCTGACGCCGTCGGGCGAGACCGCCTACACCCGCGCCGGCAACCTTTCGGTCAACGACCAGGGTCAGCTCGTCACCGATGACGGCTACCAGATCCAGCCGGCGATCACGATCCCGCAGGACGCCGTCGACGTGTCGATCTCGAAGGCCGGCCAGGTCCAAGTCGTCAAGGCGGACGCGGCGGCCCCGGAAGTCGCCGGCACCATCGAACTGGCCACCTTCGTGAATGAGGCAGGCCTGGAGGCGGTCGGCGACAACCTGTTCATGGAAAGCGGCGCGTCTGGCCCGGCGACCACGGGAACGCCCGGATCGGTCGGCTTCGGACAGATCCTGCAGGGTTACGTCGAAGCGTCGAACGTCGACGCCGTCAGCGAAATCACCGCCCTGATCGTCGCCCAGCGCGCCTACGAAATGAACTCCAAGGTGATCAGCACCGCCGACGAGATGCTGCAGGCGGCCAACCAGGTGAAGGCCTAGGCTGATGCGCCGGGTCCTGCTCCTCACGCTCTGCGCCGCGCTGACGGCGACCCCGGCCCTGGCCGGTCCGGTCAGCCTCAAGGCCGATGTGGCCGACGCCGACGGCCGGGTGACCCTGGGCGACCTTTTCGACGGCGCCGGCGGCGCGGCCGATCTGCTGGTCGCCACCCGTTCCGGTCCCTCGGTGGTGCTCGACGCCGGCGCCGTGCAGATGGCGGCGCGCCGCGCCGGGCTCGACTGGGGCAACCCGCAGGGGCTACGCCGGATCGTCGTCCGCGCCGGCGTAGCCGCCGCGTCCGCGACCGCCGCCCGCGGCAACGTCGAAGTCCTGGCCTGGGCCCGCAGCGTCAACGCCGGCGAGGTGATCCAGCCGACCGACATGGTCTGGTCCAAGGCGGCCGGCGCGCCGTCGGACGCCCCGCGCGACGCCGACGCCCTGATCGGCATGGCCGCCCGCCGGCCGCTGCGCGAAGGCGCGGTGGTGTCGATGCGCGATGTCGCCGCCCGCCAGGTGATCAAGTCCGGCGACATGGTCGAGGTGACCTGGTCCAACGGCGGCATCACCCTGACCATCCAGGGGAAGGCCCTGGCCAACGCCTCGGCCGGCCAGACTTTCAACGTCCAGAATACCGCCTCGAAGAAAGTGATCGAGGCGGTCGCGATCGCGCCAGGGCAGGCTGTCACCGGCCCCGAGGCGCAGCGGCTGAAGGCCGCCGGACCTGCCCAGTACGCAGCCCGCTAGAGGATTCCGCCCATGCGTCTCGCCGTTCTCGCCGCCATCGCCTTCGTTCCCCTCGCCGCCTGCTCGACCGTGAAGGAGACCGTGCGCGGACCGCAGCTCACGCCGGTCGGCTATCCCGCGGCCCTGATCCCCCAGGAGCAGGCCGTCATGCCGATGGCTCAGACCACGCCGCCGCCCGCCAACGCCAATTCGCTGTGGCGGACGGGCGCGCGCACCTTCTTCGGCGACCAGCGCGCCGCGCGCGTCGGCGACATCCTGACCGTGCAGATCGACATCGACGACTCGGCGCGCACCCAGAACTCCACGACGACCTCGCGCACGTCCGGCCAGACCATGGGCTTCCCGCATCTGTTCGGCCTTGAGAGCTCGCTCGGGAAGATCCTGCCGGGCGGCTTCGATCCGGCCGCCGCCATCGAAACCGGCTCGACCAGCAACAAGGCCGGCGCCGGCGCGGTGACCCGTTCGGAGAAGATCAGCCTGACCATCGCGGCCGTCGTCACCGGCGTCCTGCCCAACGGCAACATGGTCATTCAGGGGACCCAGGAGGTCCTGACCAACGGCGAGATGCGTCGCTTGACCGTCTCGGGCATCGTCCGTCCCGAGGATATCTCAGCCGCCAACACGATCCGCCACAGCCAGATCGCCGAGGCCCGTATCGCCTACGGCGGCCGCGGGGACATCAGCCGCGCCCAGAAGACCCCGGTGGGGCAGGGTCTAGTCGAGACCTTCTCGCCGTTCTGATCCTGTTCTGAACCTTAACGACCCATGGCGCGTTTCCCCGTCGAAGGGAGGCGCGCCATGTTCCGTTTTCTCGCCATCTCCAGCGCCCTTGCAGCCCTCGCTCTGGGCAGCTGCGTCAGTCAGCCGGCGTCGGTCGCCGACGGCTTCGCCTGGTCCTACCAGAACCACGACGGCGAAGGCCCCAAACTGACCTACGGCGCCCCGATGTCTGACAACGTGGTCCTGATGATGACCTGCGAGCGCGCGGGCGTCGCGAGGGTCTCGCTGCTCGGCGGCTCGCCTCAGGCCGGTGTGATCCTGACATCGGCCGGCAAGCCGACCCGCTTCGGCGGCGAACTGGTCGCCGCGCCCGGGATGGGTCAGATGATCGAGACCTCCGCCCGGCTCGACTCGCGGCCGCTGGCGCGGTTCGAGCGCACGGGCGACCTTGCGTTGATCGATCGCGGGCGCTCGGTGGAGCTGGATGCGAAGGGCGCCGAGCACCGCCACGTTGCGCGCTTCTTCAAGGCTTGCGAGGCATAGGAGCCGGGGACGCGCACTTCCGTGCGTGTCCCGGATCGGGCTAGGCCCGTCTGCCCGCCGTGCTCACATTGTCCAGGCCAAGGGCCGAGAGCGCGCCGGCCATGATGCCCTCGGCGTCGAGGCCGGCCTGGGCATACATCAGGTCCGGCTTGTCCTGGTCCTGGAAGACGTCCGGCAGCATCAGGGTCCGGATCTTCAGGCCGCGATCGAAAGCGCCGTGCTCGGCCAGGGCCTGCAGAACGAAGGCGCCGAAACCGCCCATCGCGCCCTCCTCCACCGTCACGATCGCCTCGTGCTCGCGCGCCAGGCGCAGGATGAGGTCGACATCGAGCGGCTTGGCGAAACGGGCGTCGGCGACAGTGGTCGAGAAGCCGCGCGCGGCCAGCATGTCGGCGGCCTTCAGGCTTTCGCCCAGGCGCGTGCCGAACGAGAGGATGGCGACGCTGGTTCCCTCGCGGACGATGCGGCCCTTGCCGATCTCAAGCGGTTCGTTCGACGACGGCATCTCCAGGCCGAGACCCTCGCCGCGCGGATAGCGGAAGGCGCTGGGACGATCGTCGATGGCGGCGGCGGTGGCGACCATGCGGGCCAGCTCGACCTCGTCGGCGGCGGCCATCAGGATCATGCCCGGCAGCGCGCCCATGAAGCCGACGTCGAAGCTGCCGGCATGGGTCGGGCCATCGGCGCCGACCAGACCGGCGCGGTCCATGGCGAACCGCACCGGCAGGCGCTGGATAGCCACGTCGTGGACAACCTGGTCGTAACCGCGCTGCAGGAAGGTCGAATAGATCGCCGCGAACGGCTTCATGCCGTCGGCGGCGAGGCCGGCGGCGAAGGTCACCGCATGCTGCTCGGCGATGCCGACGTCGAACATACGGTCGGGGAAGGCCTTCTCGAAGATGTCGAGGCCGGTGCCGGACGGCATGGCGGCGGTGACGGCCATGATGCGGTCGTCCTTCTGCGCCTCCTTGACCAGCGCCTGGGCGAAGACCTTGGTGTACTGCGGCGGGCCGCCGGCGGCCTTGGCCTGCTCGCCGGTGACGACGTTGAACTTGACCACGCCGTGGTACTTGTCGGCGGCGTTCTCGGCCGGGGCGTAGCCCTTGCCCTTCTGCGTCACGACGTGGACCAGCACCGGGCGGTCGATCTCGCGAGCGTTCTTCAGCACGGGCACCAGCGCGCCCATGTCATGACCGTCGATCGGGCCGACGTAGTGGAAGCCGAGTTCCTCGAAGAAGGTGCCGCCGGTGACCATGCCGCGGGTGTATTCTTCGGCCTTGCGGGCGGCCTCCTGCAAGGGCCTGGGCAGCGCGTGCGCGACCTTCTTGCCGAGGTTGCGCAGCGACTGGTAGCCGCCGCCCGACACCACGCGGGCCAGATAGGCGCTCATTCCGCCGACCGGCGGCGCGATCGACATGTCGTTGTCGTTGAGAACGACGATCAGCTGCTTGTGGGCTTCGGCGTTGTTCATGGCCTCATAGGCCATGCCGGCGCTCATCGAGCCGTCGCCGATGACGGCGACGACCTTGTTGTTGTCGCCCTTGGCGTTGCGGGCGGCGCAGAAGCCGAGCGCGGCGGAGATCGAGGTGGCGGCGTGGGCGGCGCCGAACGGGTCGTATTCGCTCTCCGCCCTCTTCGTGAAGCCCGAGAGGCCGCCGCCCTGGCGCAGGGTCTTCATGCGATCCCGGCGTCCGGTGAGGATCTTGTGCGGATAGGCCTGGTGGCCGACGTCCCAGATGAGGATGTCGCGCGGCGTCTCGAAGACGTGGTGCAGGGCGACGGTCAACTCGACGACGCCCAGGCCCGCGCCCAGATGGCCGCCGGTGACCGAAACGGCCTCGATCATCTCCCCGCGGACCTCGTCGGCCAGCTGCTTCAGTTCAGCGATCGAAAGGCCGCGGGTGTCGGCGGGCGACGAAACCTTGTCGAGCAGCGGCGTGTCGTTGGGCATGAAATTTCCGTCGAATACGAATTACCGCGACAACAGCGCGGTTAGGAGCGCCGGTCCAGTACGAAATCGACAGAAAGACGCAAGGTTTCAGCGCGCTTTCCGAACGGATCAAGATGAGCCCGCGTCTGTTCGGCCAGCAGGGCGACGCGATCCCTGGCCGCATCGACGCCCAACAGGGTGACGTAGTTGGCCTTGCCCTTGTCGGCATCCTTGCCGGCCGCCTTGCCCAGCTCCTCGGCGTCGCCTTCGGCGTCGAGCAGATCATCGACGATCTGATAGGCCAGCCCCAGATCCTGGGCGAAGGCCATCAGGGCGTGCCGCTCGCCGTCCTGGGCGTGGGCCATGGTCAGCGGAATCTCGAAGGCGTAGGCGATCAGCGCGCCGGTCTTCAGTCGCTGCATCCGGGCCACGGCGCCGAGGTCGTCGCGGACGCCGAGCAGGTCGATCATCTGCCCGCCACACATGCCCTGGGCGCCCGAGGCGATCGCCAGCTTGCGGATCAGCTCGGTCCGGATGTTGGCGTCCGGATGCGTGTCGGGATGGGCGAGAATCTCGAAGGCCGCCGTCTGCAGGGCGTCGCCGGCCAGGATGGCCGTCGCCTCGTCGTATTGCCTGTGCACCGTCGGACGGCCCCGGCGCATGTCGTCGTCGTCCATCGCCGGCAGATCGTCGTGCACCAGGCTGTAGGCGTGAATGCACTCAAGCGCGCAGGCGGCGCGCAGCACCGGTCGCTCAGGCAGGCCGAACATCTTTCCGGTCTCAAGCGCGAAGAAGGGCCGCAGTCGCTTGCCCGGGCCGAGCGCGGCGTAGCGCATGGCCTCGGTCAGTCGCGCCTCGGGTCCGTCCCCGCGCGGCAGCAGGGCGTCGAGCGCGACGGTGACGATGTCGGCGGCCTCGGCGATGGTGCGGGTCAGCGGCATCAGAACAGCTTGCCCCCGTTCGGCACGTCACGGTCTACTCCGACCAGCACCACGCCGCCCTCTTCGTCCGGAAAGCCCAGGCAGAGCACCTCGGACATCATTGGGCCGATCTGGCGGGGCGGAAAATTGACCACCGCGGCGACCTTGCGGCCGTGCAGCTGATCGAGCGTATAGTGCTTGGTCACCTGCGCAGACGACCGCTTGACCCCGATCTCGGGGCCGAAGTCGACGGTCAGGCGAAAGGCCGGCTTCCGGGCCTCCGGAAAGGGTTCGGCGTTCAGGACCGTGCCCACCCGGATGTCCACCCGTTCGAAGTCGTCGAACGTGATCTGATCGCCTGCCGCGCGGGTCACGAGAACTCGGCGGGCTCGACGCCGGTGGCCGCCCCCTGGCTCAGCACGACCTTCTCGACGCGCAGCCGCGCCTGTTCGAGCCGCGCCTCGCAATGGGCCTTGAGCGCCGCGCCGCGCTCGTAGATCGAAATCGACTCTTCCAGGGGGGCAGACCCGGACTCCAGGCGCTGGACAATCTTCTCCAGCTCCGCGAGGGCCTCTTCGAAGGTCATGGCGGCGATGGCCGGATCGTGGGCGGAAGCGTCGGTCATTTCGTGTTCCAGGAGAGCTGCGCCACCCTAGTGGCCCGACTTCGCCCGAGCAATCGGCGGATTCTTCGGCGCGGTTAAGAGCGCTCGAAGCCGCGGGCCTTCCAGTAGTGGAATCCCTGGTCGAGGACGCAGCGCCAGCCCCGCCGCTTCAGGGCCTCGCCGACCATGCCGTTGAAGAAGCCATGGGCGACGACCAGCACGTCCTCGCCCCGGTCGGCCAGCTCGATCAGCGTGGCGGCGGCGGCGTCCGCGCGCCGCTCGGCTTCGGCGCGGGTCTCCTGGCCCTCATGATGGTCGAAGAACCACCACCACAGCCTGGAGACAAAGCCCCAGACCCTGGGCGAGAGGCGGACCCACCCAGGCCAGCGTGGCGGCGGCAGCGGCGCCTCGACGAACAGCGGGTCCCGCGCATAGGGCCTGCCGCGGCAGATGGCGCCGGCCGTCTCGATCGCACGCGGGCGGATCGAGGCGATCAGCGTTCCTGAACCGCGCGCGACCTCCAGCAGCGTCGCCGGCGGCGTCTGGCCGGCGAGCAGGCCCCGGGTCTCGTAGGTGGCCCACCAGACGCGGTACTGCTCCGCGCTCAGCCACACCTTGCGGGAGATGTCGGGCTCGCCATGGCGTACGAGCGTGATCCGGCCAGGACGCGCCGAACCGCCGCGCGCCAGGGCGTCTTCGGTCTCTGGTTCGACCATGCTCCCCCGGCGGTCGGATCGGTCCCTGGGACGAAACGCCGGCACGGGCTGCGTCACCGCGCCTGCAACGCCTCGACATGCGCCCGGGCGGACTGGCCGAGCGCCTGCAAGTCGTAGCCACCCTCCAGCGAGGACACAACCCGACCACGGGCGCGCCGGTTGGCGACCGAGACAACGGCGCGGGTGGCCCAGGCGAAGTCCTCGGCCTCGAGCTGCTGGCTGGCCAGCGGATCGCGCGCGTGGGCGTCGAAACCGGCCGAGACCAGGATCAGGTCCGGCGCAAAGGCGTCGACGCTCTCCATCAGGCGATCGAAGACCTTGCGCCACTTCTCGCGCGGCGAGCCAGGCCCGACAACGCCGTTGACGATGTTGCCGACCCCCGTCTCCGACGGATCGCCCGTCCCCGGATAGAGCGGCCGCTGGTGGATCGAGGCGAGGAACAGGGTCGGGTCGTTCTCGAAGGCCGCCTGGGTGCCGTTGCCGTGGTGGACGTCGAAGTCGACCACCGCCACGCGGCTCAGGCCGGCGGCCTGTGCGGCGCGTGCGGCGACCGCGACATTGCCGAACACGCAAAAGCCCATGGCCGTATCCGGCTCGGCGTGGTGGCCGGGCGGACGCACGGCGCAGAAGGCCCTGTCGACGCCGCCCGCCGCCACGTCGCGCACGGCCTGGGTCACGGCGCCGGCCGCACGCAGCGCCGCCTGCAGACTGCCCGGCCCCATGATGGTGTCGGGATCGAGCCGCGCGACGCCGGGCCGCTGCCCGACCTCGTAGATTCCCTGCAGATAGGCCTCGGGATGGATGCGCCGCAGGTCCCCGTGCTGGGCAAGCGGCGCCTCGCGCGGCTCCAAGTCCAGGGTGGCGTCGTCATTCAGGGCGTCGATCACCGCGCCCAGCCGCTCGGGCCGCTCGGCGTGCGAAGCGCCGGGGCGATGATCGAACATGGCCGGGTGGGTGTAGAGGGCGATCATGAGAACGATCCTAGCCTCTTCCGTCGCCGACTCGGAATGGGGTAGTGCGGCGTCCATGACCGAGCCTTCCATCCGCCGCGCCACGCCCGCCGACGCCGAGGCGCTGAGCCGGCTGGGCGCGGCGACGTTCAGCGAGACCTTCGCCCATCTCTACGATCCGCGGGATCTGAGCGACTTCCTCGCCTACGCCTACAGCCTAGACCGGGTCACCGCGGACCTCGCCGATCCGGCCAAGGCGATGTGGGCTGTGGAGAAGGCCGGCGAGATCGTCGGCTACGCCCTCGCCGGCCCCTGCGACCTGCCGCACGCCGAGGTGACGCCGGGCTGTGGCGAGCTGAAGCGCATCTATGTGCTCAAGGCGCATCAGGGCGGCGGGACCGGGTCGCGGCTGCTAGCCGAGACCCTGGCCTGGCTGGAAAGGGACGGTCCCCGCCGTCTCTGGATAGGCGTCTGGTCCGAGAACCACGGCGCCCAGAGACTCTACAGCCGCATGGGCTTTACGAAGGTCGGCGAATACGAGTTCCCGGTCGGCAAGACCCGCGATCGAGAGTTCATCCTGCGGCGGGGATGACGACGCACCGCGCCTGTCCAAACTGGACAATCGGCGGCTCCGCCCCCATCCTCTGTCAAACGACCGTTCGAACGCCGAGAGCCGCCCATGTTCATGCGCTTCTTCACCGAGCTCCGCGAGGCCAAGGTGCCCGTGACGCTGAAGGAGTACCTCATGCTGATGGAGGCGCTCGACAAGGACGTCATCGATCGCACGGTCGAGGACTTCTACTTCCTGTCGCGCTCGGCGCTGGTGAAGGACGAGAAGAACCTCGACAAGTTCGACCGTGTGTTCGGCCATGTCTTCAAGGGCCTGGAATCGCTGGGAGAAGACGTCACCGCCGACATCCCGGCCGAATGGCTCAAGCTGCTGACGGAGAAGTTCCTCACCGACGAGGAGAAGGCGGCGATCGAGGCCATGGGCGGCTTCGACAAGCTGATGGAGACGCTGCAGAAGCGGCTCGAGGAGCAGAAGAAGCGCCACGAGGGCGGCAACAAGATGATCGGCACCGGCGGCACCAGCCCGTTCGGCGCCAATGGCTACAACCCCGAAGGCGTGCGCATCGGCCAGGACAAGGGCCGCCATGGCAAGGCCGTGAAGGTCTGGGACAAGCGCGAGTACAAGAACCTCGACGACAGCGTCGAGCTCGGCACCCGGAACATCAAGGTCGCCCTGCGCCGGCTGCGCAAGTTCGCCCGCGAGGGCGCGCCGGACGAGCTGGACCTGGACGGCACCATCAAGTCGACCTCCCGCAAGGGCTACCTCGACATCGAGATGCGCCCCGAGCGCCGCAATAAGATCAAGGTGCTGATCTTCTTCGACATTGGCGGCTCGATGGACAGCCACATCAAGCTCTGCGAGGAGCTGTTCAGCGCCGCCCGGACCGAGTTCAAGAACCTTGAGTTCTTCTACTTCCACAACTGCCTTTACGAGAGCGTGTGGAAGGACAACCGTCGGCGTCAGACGGAGAAGATCAACACCTGGGACGTGCTCCACAAGTTCCCGAGCGACTACAAGGTCATCTTCGTCGGCGACGCCACCATGAGCCCCTACGAGATCACCTATCCGGGCGGCAGCGTCGAGCACTGGAACGACGAGCCGGGCGCGATCTGGATGGACCGCGTGGCGCAGATCTATCACTCGATGGTGTGGCTGAACCCGACCGCCGAGCGGCACTGGGACTACACCCAGTCGATCCAGGTGATGAAGCAGCTGGTCAACGACCGCATGTATCCGCTGACCCTCGACGGGCTGGACAAGGCCATGCGCGAGCTCGTGCGTGGCCACTGACGCCGCCAACGCCGACCAGATCGCCTACTGGAACGCCCAGGCCGGCGAGACCTGGGCCGCGCAACAGGAGAAGCTGGACCGGCAGATCGCGCCGCTGGGCCACGCCGCCATCGACGCGCTGCAGCCCCAGGCCGGCGAGCGGCTGATCGACATCGGCTGCGGCTGTGGCCAGACAACCCTTGAGCTGGCCGGTGAAATCGGACCCGGCGGCTCGGTGCTCGGCGTCGACATCTCCCGGCCTATGCTGGACATCGCCAGGCGAAGGGACGCGGGCGCCGCCAACGTGGCCTTCCTTGAGGCCGACGCCCAGACCCACGTCTTCGAGCCCGGCGCCGCCGATGGCGTCTTCTCCCGCTTCGGCGTCATGTTCTTCGCCGACCCGACGGTCGCGTTCGCCAATATCCGCAAGGCGCTCAAGCCCGGCGGGCGACTGGCCTTCGTCTGCTGGCGGCCGCTGGCCTTCAACGACTGGATGCGCGTGCCGATGGCGGCGGCCTTGGCCCATGTGCCGCCCCTGCCCGCGCCGGCCGACCCACACGCGCCCGGCCCCTTCGCCTTCGCCGACGCCGAGCGTGTCCGCACCATCCTGGCCGGCGCCGGGTTCACTGGCGTCGACATCGCGCCCTACGACACCTTCGTCGGCGGACATCCGCTGGAGGACGCTGTCACCCTATCGCTCAAGGTCGGCCCGCTGGGCATGCTGCTGCGCGAGAACCCGGACAAGCGCGACGCCGTCATCGGCGCCGTCCGCGACGCCCTCGCCCCGCATGAGGGCCTGGACGGGGTGATGCTCCCCGCTGCTGTCTGGATCGTGACGGCCACCGCCTAGAGGTCCAGCATGGCCCGCAAGCCGAACATCATCGTCATCATGGCCGACGACCTCGGCTACGGCGATATCGGCTGCGACGGCGGGTCTATCATTCGCACGCCGAACCTGGACCAGATGGCGGCGGAAGGGACGCGGTTCACGGACTTCTACGCATCGGCCAACCTCTGCACGCCGTCGCGCGCCGGCCTTCTGACCGGGCGCTATCCGGTGCGGATGAACCTGGCGCACGAGGTGATCCAGTCGCCGGAAGACCGCGGCCTGCCGCTGACCGAGCTGACCATCCCCAAGATGCTGAAGCCGCAGGGCTACGCGACCGCCCTGATCGGCAAGTGGCACCTGGGCCACCGTGGCCAGTACTGGCCCCCGAACGTGCACGGCTTCGACCTCTTCAAGGGCCTGCCCTACAGCCACGACATGCGGCCGCTGGCCTACTTCGAAAAGGCCGGCGACGAACCTCTGACCGAGAGCCCGGTCGACTTCCCCAGACTGACGCGGAGCTTTTTCGAAAGCACCCTCGCCTTCGCGCACGAAAACCGCGAGCGGCCGTTCTTCGTGCTGCTGGCCCTGACCGCGCCGCACGTTCCCCTGGTCCGCAACGACGACGCGCCGTGGGACTCGCCCGCCGGCGCCTACGGCGATGTGGTCGAGGAGGTCGACCGCAACGTCGGGACCTTGCTGGATGGCCTTAAGACGCTGGGGATCGACGAGGACACCCTGGTCATCTTCACCTCCGACAACGGGCCCTGGTTCGAGGGCTCCTCCGGCCCCTTCCGCGAGCGCAAGGGCCAGTCGGGCTTCGACGGCGGCTATCGCGTGCCCTTCATCCTGCGCCAGCCGGGAACCGTGCCGGCCGGCGCGGTCACGAACGCCATCGCCAGCAACCTGGACCTGCTGCCGACCTTCGCGGCGCTTGCCGGAGCGGACCTGCCGCAAGACCTGGAGCTGGACGGCAAGGACATCGGGCCGGTGATCTTCGACGGGGCGGCCTCGCCGCACGAGCAGATCCTGCTGTTCGACAACACCAAGGTCGCCGCGCTCCGCACCCAGGCCTGGAAGCTGGTCACCCGAGCCCACTACCGGGGCCTTCAGATCAATCTCGGCCGCTTCAACTATCCGCTGCTGTTCGACATCGTCCGCGACCCCGGAGAGAACTACAGCGTCGCCTCCCTCCACCCCGATGTGGTCGAGGATCTGACCGCGCGTCACAAGGCGGCGCGCGAGAAGTACGAGCCGATGGTCGACCTGTTCCCGCCCTGGGTCCGGCCGTCGATCGCCGACTGGCATCCGGACTGAGATCCGCACCGCAATGCAGCATGGCGCGCCGCCATTCGAACAGGCGTTTATTGACGCTTGCGTACAGATCGAACGCCCGTAAAGCTCCCGCCACGGAATGGAAGGGCTGTGCTTTGAGTCTCACTGACGATCCCGGCGCGGAGTCGCAGACTCCCGAGGCCGAGGCCGCCACCAAGCAGCTGGTGTTCAACGCCGCCGAGCGCCTGTTCGCGCTGCACGGCTTCCAGAACGTATCGGTGCGCGACATCACCGCCGAGGCCGGGGTGAATCTGGCCAGCGTGAACTATCACTTCGGCTCCAAGGACGCGCTGCTGTTCGAGATCTTCCGGCGGCGCACCCAGGAGCTGAACCGCGAACGCGCGCGCATGCTGCACGAGGCCAACGACCGGAATGGCGGCAAGCCGCCCGTGCGCGAGATCCTCACCGCCCTGTTCGCCCCGCCGCTACGCTGGCTGGACCCGTCGAACGACAAGCGCATCTCGCTGCAGTTCCTGATTCGGGCGCGCAGCGAAGGCACGGCGGAGATCCGCGACGTCCTGTCGACCGACGTCAGCCATCTGAAGCGCTTCGCCGACGCCCTGCTCGCGGCCTCGCCCGGCCTGCCGCCGGAAGACGTCTACTGGCGGCTGCATTTCGTGCTCGGCATGATCCACCAGAACCGCTTCATGGAGCTGGACCGGCTGCACGTGCTGTCCGAAGGCCTGACCAAGGAAGACGACGTGGACACTCTGCTGCGGCGGATGGTCGACTTCGCGGCGGCCGGCTTCGAGGCCTGATCCGACCGGCCGGGCTGCGTCGCTGTCGCCTCGCGCGTCGGCGTGAGGAGCGCCCGGGATCTCGTCTCCCCGGTCGACCCGGGGCAGCTTTAGTTTGCGCCGATTTAAAATGCAATTTATAGAGGCATTCGACCCGGCGCCGTTTGCGCGGGCTTGAACTCGCCCCCGTAGGGTAGCATTTTGCCACCCGAAGCCGGAGTTCAGACCATGGCCGCCCGCAAGTTCGCCTCCGTGAAGTTTCCAGACGCCTTCGTCGAGGACGCCCGCCGCGAGGCCGAGCTGTTCAATCGCTCCGTCGCCGGTCAGATCGAGCACTGGGCGCGTATAGGGCGGGCGCTGGAGGGGGCGCCGGGTATTCCTGTCGAGCGGGTGCGCGAAACTCTGGAGGGCAAGGTGAAGCTTGAGACGCTCTCGGTTCAAGAGCAGGGCGCGGTATTCGATCACATGGGCGACTGGTTCGACAATCCGCCGCCCGACGTCGTGGCCGCGTATCGAGAGATCGGATCAAGGCCCGGCGCGGTCGGTCTCGACAAGAAGGGCAAGCTGGTTCGCGTTCCCGCGAAGGCCCGCTCGCGCTGATCGAGCAGGCCAGATCGCTCGGCTATCAGATCGCGGTCTACCATCTGAATGTCCGCGATGCCGACGTGGCAGCCGAACGCGTCTCTGGTCGAGTCTCGCAGGGCGGTCACCCGGCGCCGGAGGATCGCATCCGCGCACGCTACGAGCGAAATCAGCCGCTGATCAGGGCGGCGGTCTTGATGGCCGACCGCGCCTTCATATTCGACAACAGCCGGCTCGCCGAAAGCCCGCAACGTCTCGTCAGCTTCGTTGCCGGCAACGCGGTGAGGGTCGCCGACGACCTCCCCGACTGGGCGATCGAGCTCTACGGCGGTGACCTGCCCTAGCCGCCGCGCTTCATCGTCTCCCGCGCGATGACGATCTGCTGGACCTGGCTGGTGCCTTCGTAGATGCGGAAGATGCGGACATCGCGGTATAGCCGCTCGATGCCGTAGTCGGCGACATAGCCGGCACCGCCGAAGATCTGGACGGCCTTGTCGGCGACGCGGCCGACCATTTCCGACGCGAAGTACTTGGCCGCGGCGGCTTCCAGAACGATAGACTCGCCGGCGTCGCGCTTGCGGGCGCCTTCGAGGACCAGGGCCCGGGCGGCCATGGCCTCGGTCTTCATGTCGGCGATCATGCCCTGCACGAGCTGGAACTGGGCCAGGGCCTGGCCGAACTGCTTGCGCTCGCCGGCGTAGGCGACGCTGTCGGCGATCAGGCGCTCCGCAACCCCGACACAGAGCGCGGCGATGTGCAGCCGCCCCTTGTCGAGCACCTGCATGGCGACCTTGAAGCCCTCGCCCTCCTCGCCCAACCGGTTCCAGGCCGGGACGATGACGTTGTCGAAGATGATGTCGTGGATCTGGGCGCCGTGCTGACCCATCTTCTTCTCGGGCTTGCCGACTGTGATGCCGGGCAGGTCCGCCGGGACCACGAAGGCCGAGACGCCGCCGCCGCCCCTCACCTCCGGGTTGGTGCGGGCCATCACCGTGAACAGCCCGGCCTTGCCGGCGTTGGTGATGTAGCGCTTGGAGCCGTTCAGGATGTACTTGTCGCCATCGAGCGTGGCCCGGGTCTGCACCGCGCCGCTGTCGGAGCCGGCGTCCGGCTCGGTCAGGGCGAAGCTGGTCACCGTCGTGCCGGCCGCGATGCCGGGCAGCCATTTGGCCTTCTGTTCGTCGGTGCCGAACATCACCAGGCCCTGGGAGCCGATGCCGACATTCGTGCCGAACTCCGACCGGAAGGCCGGGCTGGTGCGGCCCATCTCGAAGATGACCAGGCACTCGTCCTCCATCGACAGGTCGAGGCCGCCGTACTCCTCCGGGATCGACAGGCCGAACAGGCCGAGGTCGCGCATCTCGCCGATGATGCTCTCGGGCACCTGATCGTCAGCCGCCACCTGCGCTTCCAGCGGCCGCAGCCGCTCGGTCACGAAGCGGCGCAGGGTGTCGATGAACTGGTCCCGGGTTTCGGCGTCGAGAGCCATGGCAGCGCGTCCCCTTCAAACGATTGTTGGGGATGCAGTGCGGGGCGGAAAGCGAGGAGTCAATCCTTGCGCGGACGCCCCTAGCCCCACGCCCACCCGCAGACCGCCCGCACGCAGGTCACCGCCGCGGCCCCGATCAGGAAGGTCAGCCAGAAGGGTACAGGGGATTCAAATTCCCATCTCATCGTGCCCGCCCGGCGTTTCGGAGCGACCACGACCCCGATCGGGATTGACAGGAACGCGACGAGGAGAAGCAGGATCCACGGGACGCCCGTCTGGAAGGCGGAGAAGTAGACCGTCACGCCATGCTCGGTGTCCGGGTAGATCAGGCCGCGGGACGGGTCCGGGCTGCGCGGCGCATCGGTGCGCCACGCCGTGTGGATGGCGAAGAAGTTCCAAAGTCCCCCAAAGCCGGCGCCGGTGAGAAAGCCGGCGGCAAGCCCCCTTAGCACCCTGATCCTGCCCATCCCCTACCCCGTGTTCCTGAGCCCCGCAGCGACGCCCGCGACGGTCAGCTGGATCGCCAGCCGCAGCTGCTCGTCCTCGTCGCCGGCGCGGCGGCGGGAGAGCAGTTCGAGCTGCAGGTGGTTCAACGGATCGACGGCGGCGGCGGCCAGTTCGACCGACTCGGCCAGGTCCGGTCGATCGTCGAGCAGCCGGTGGCCGCCGCGGATCGACAGGGCGAGCTCGGACGCTCGGTCATGTTCGCGCCGGATGGTGTCCATGATCGCCTCGGCGTTCGGCACGTCGCCCGCCAGCCGGGCGTAGCGGGCGGCGATGTCCATGCTGCTCTGGGCCAGGGCCAGCTCCATGTTGGAGAGCAGGGCGGCGAAGAAGTCGAACTCGTCGGAAAGGTCGGCCAGCTGCGGCACACTGAGTCCCGCGCGCTCGACCCCGCCCGCGAAGCCGTACCAGCCGGGCAGCATGAAGCGCGCCTGCGACCAGCTGAACACCCAGGGGATGGCGCGCAGGTCCTCGATCCGGCGGCTGGCCGTGCGCGAGGCGGGCCGGCTGCCGATGTTGAGGGTGACGATTTCGGAGATCGGGGTCGCCGACCAGAAGAAATCGGTGAAGCCCGGCGTTTCGTAAACCAGCGACCGGTAGGCCGCGAAGGACCCGGCCGCCAACGCGTCCATGGCCGCCTTCGATGCGTCGGACGGCTCGGGATCGGGCGCCTGCCGCGTCGCAGTCAGCACGGCGGCGGCGAGCCCCTCCAGGTTACGGCGCGCGGTCGGCTGGTCGCCGTAGCGGCGGGCGATCATCTCGCCCTGCTCGGTCATCCGCAGGCGCCCTTGAACCGTCCCCGGCGGCTGGGCCAGCACCGCCTCGGCGGCGGGGCCCCCGCCCCGGCCGACCGAACCGCCGCGGCCGTGGAAGATGCGCAGGCCCACGCCTATGCTGTCGCAGACCTCGGCAAGAGCCGTCGCCGCCCGGGCGACACCGCGCCGCGAGGCGACGTAGCCGCCGTCCTTGTTGGAGTCCGAGTAGCCGACCATGATTTCCTGCACGGGCGTTTCGCCCAGGATCGACCGGGCGAGCGGCAGCTCCAACCAGCGCCGCAGGACGGCCGGACCGTGGTCGAGATCCTCGATGGTCTCGAACAGGGGCGACACGCGGACGGCGGCTCCCGGCCGGGCGCCGCCCCAGGCGAGGCCGGACTGGGCGAGCAACACGATCGGCTCAAGGATGTCGGACAGAGTCGCCGTCTTGGAGACGACATAGGCCCCGATGACGCCGCGACCGTAGTGGCGGACCGCCTCGGCCGCCGCATCCAGTGTGGCCAGTTCCCGTGTCGTCTCCTCGCCATAGTCGGCGAAGGGTGACCGGATCGGCCGCTGATGGGTCATCTCGGCCAGCAGGAAGGCGACCTTGGCCTCCTCGTCGAGCGAAAGGTAGTCGACGTCCTGGCCCGATCGCTGGATCAGCTCGGCGACGACGCGTTCGTGGACGTCGGCGTTCTGACGCAGGTCGATGGCCATCAGGTGGAAGCCGCAGGCGCGGGCGACCTGCAGCAGGGTCGTGAGCCGCGTGCCGATCAGCCGCTCGCCGCCATGGTTGGCCAGCGAAGCGCGGATGGTCTCCAGATCGGCGACGAACTCGTCCGGACTGTCATAGGCGCCCTCGGTCGACGGCCCCAGCGCGAAGGACACCGGCTGGCCCGCCAGCTTCTGGGACGTCGCCGACAGGCGGTCGAAGATGAACTCCAGCGCCAGCCGATAGGGCTCGTCAGCGCGGTGCGGCGACTCGTCATCGGACGATCGGGCAAGCTCGCGCAGCGCCTCGGACGCGCCGGCGTAGACGTCGGAAATGGCGAGATCGGCCCACAGCTTGCGGACCTCCTCGGCATAGAGGTCGAGGATCACGCGAGACTGCGACTTCAGCGCCAGGCGCAGCGTTTCGCCGGTGACGCCCGGATGGCCGTCGCGGTCGCCGCCCAGCCAGCTGCCGAGCCGCAGGATCGGCGGCACGTCGCCGCCCCCCGCCACGCGCTCGCTCCAGGTCTCGTAGAGATCCACCATGGCCGGCAGCAACGAGGTGCGGACGATCGACAGGGCGTTGCGGATCTCGTCCCGCACCGTGATCTTCTCCGGTCGGTGCAGGCGGGTGCGCCAGAGCAGCGCCACCTCGCGGAACAGTCCCTCGCGGATGCGGGCGTCCAGATCGGGCGGCAGACTGTGACGACGCAGGGCCATCAGGCGCGAAATCTCGGCCTCGCGGTCGACCAGCGCGCGGCGGCGCACCTCGGTCGGGTGGGCGGTCAGCACCGGCACGACGTCCAGATCGGCCAGGGCGGCGGCGTCGAGCTCCAGCGCCGCGAGCACGCCGGCGATGGTGCCGGCCGCGCCGCGCCCCTCGGCCTCCGCTTCGCGCCGCCGGCCGGCGACGTCCTCGGCGATGTTGGCCAGCATCGAGTGACAGGTGAAGGCCCGCGCCAGCAGCATGGCCTCCTCGGCCGTCACGGCGCTGAACAGGAAGTCGAGGTGCGGGCTCGGGCCATGCTCGGACGCCGCCTTGCGCGCCGAGGCGACCAGGTCGCCCGCCTCGTCGCCGTCGAGATAGCGGATCGCTTCGTCCAGCAGCGCGTCCATCAGCTTGACGTTGGCGCGGACGTGGCGGCTCGTCTGGCCGGAGCCGGACAGCGGAATGCGAAGCGACAGCGGGTTGGCCATGTGGCCGGTTCTAGATCAAAGGCGGCGAGCGGTATAGCCGAATGACACCGGTGTCACGGCCTCTTCGCCAAGTTATCCCAGATCACCCGCGGCGGCGTCGAGCAGCAACCAGGCCCGCCCGCCGTCGCTGGCCAGCAGCGTCCCCACCAGCAAGCCGCCGCGATCGCGCTCGGCCGCCTCTTCGAGCATGCCGCCGAAACGGCTGAGGAAGCGGTCGGTCTGGCCACGCATGGCGGCGTCGGAGAACAGGCGGCGCACCAGGCGTCGGATCGCGGCCGGGGCCAGGCGACGGACGATCTCGCGGGCGCCGGCCCCGTCGCGAGTCTGGATGGCGACGGCGATCTCGTCGATGCGGGCGCGCGGCAGCAGGGCGGCCGGATCGATGCCCATGCCGGCGATCTCGGCGGCCATGCGGTCGGCCAGGGACTCGGAGTCGCTCTCGTCGCCATCGATGGAGGTCAGCAGCTCTCGCCAGCTCCAGGCCCCCTCGCCGCCCTCGGCGGTCGGCGGCATGGCGGCGGGCGAGCGGCCGCCGGCGGTCTCGAACACGCTGCGGAACTCCTCGTCCGTGGCGGTCGGGGTGAGCTTCAGGCGCGTTCGCGAGACGCCGTCCTCGGCCGACGGCGTCGGCGGGGCGGGCTGCTCCAGGGCGCGGGCGGCGCGCGAGGCAGCGGCCAGGCCTGACGCCGGCGCCGCTGAAGCGGTTGACGAAGCCGGCGGCGTTGCCGGCCGAGCCGGCCGCCACGCCCATGACCTTCACGGCCTCGCTGAGCATGTCGTAGTTGCGGCGCACGCGCTCCTGGAAGGCGGCGTCGATGGTCTGAGTCTCCTCGGCGGCGCGGCGGGCGGCCGAGAGCAGGTCGTCCATGCTCTGCTCGACCGAGGCGCGAACCGCCTCGACCCGGTCCTTGGCGGCCTCGGGCAGCTCGGCGGCGCGGCGATCGACCTCGTCGAGCATGCGCTCCAGGTCGGAGAGGGCGCCGCGCGCCACCTGCGCGCCCTGCTCGAGCCGCTGGGCGGTCGTCGCCCCCGCCTGCTCGACCATCTGGGCCGACTGCTCGATCAGGTCGCGAGCCTCCTTGAGACGCGCCTCGAAGATCGCGTCGGCCTTCTGGTGTGCGTTGAATGCGGCTTCGCTCAACTGGTCGACACGGGATTGGGCCGCCTCCGCGTGGGCCTCGGCCGCATGTCGAGCCTCGTGCGCCGCCTGCGCCAGGCGATCGATGGAGACCTGCAGGTCCGAGGCCAGCAGGGCGCGCTCACGGGCGGCGGCTTCACCGACCTGCCCGATCACCTCGGCCGACTCGGCGCCAAGCGCCTCGCGCTCGGCCTTGGCGCGTTCCGTCAGTTCGGTGAAGCGTTCGGCCGCCTCGCCGATCAGCGACCGCAGCGCTTCCGCGCCCTTCGCCGCGTGTTCGCCGACGCTGGCGGCGCTCTCGGTCGACTGGACCATGAACTCCGCCAGCTGAGCGGAGCGGGACTCGGCCATGGCGGCGAAGTCCTCCTGGTCGGCGCGCATGGCATGGGCGACGGTGACGAGGGCGGCGCGCTGCTGGGTCAGACCCTGTTCGACGGCGCGCATCTGGTCGCCGACGCCGAGGCCGGCGGTCTCGAGACGGGCGACCTGGCGGGCCAGATCCTCGCCGGCCACGCGGGCGGCGTCGCTGGCTTCGCCCGCGGCGGCGGCCAGATCGGCGGCGCGAGCGGCCAGGGCCGCTTCGGCTTCGCGCAGCTGGGTCTCGGCGAGGTCGGAGGCCTCGGCGACCATCCGGGCCTGCTGGGTGATGGAGTCGGCGACGGCGGTGGAGCGGGCGTCGAGCTGGCTGCTGAGCGCCCCGAGCTGCTCCCGTTCGGAGCCGAGGGTCAGGGACAGGTCAGCGGCGGTGCGAGCCGAGACGGCGGCGGCCTCGGTCAGACGCTCGGTTTCCTCGGCCAAGGCCTGTCGCAGGGCCAGCATGGTCTCGCGCGCCTCATGGGCCGCGCCGGTAGCGCTGTCGATCTGCAGCCGCACGGACTCGACCGCCGACCCTGTCTCCACCGCGGCCAGGGCGGCCGGCGCGAACATGCGCTGCGACAGATCCTGCATGCGCCGGACTTCGGCGGCCAGCTTCTGGCCCTGGCGCACGAAATAGGCGGCGACCAGCACTAACGCCGCGGGGCCGACCGCGAGGATGCCGAACAAGGCTATGGCCAAGGGGTCATTGTCGAGCGGCACGACGCGCACGCGCCAGCCCAGCGCGAAGGCCACCGGAGCCGCCGCCCAAAGGGCGCAGACAAACAGGGCGACGACCCAGACGGGCCAGCCGGACGGCTCCTTCACCGCGCGGGGGGTCGAGGCGATGACGGCGGGGGTCAGCGGCGGTTCGGCGTTCGGCGCCTTGGCGCGGGCCGGCGGCGGCGAGACCGACTCCGGCGCGGCCATCTCGACGGCGGGAGCCTGCACGATGTCCAGTTCGGCCTCGGGGGGCGCCTCAGGCGCACCGTCGGCCACGTGGGCTTCCAGTTGCGGAGTCGGCGCGTCTTCCCTGCGCGAGAAGTCGAACGGGGCGCTGGAGTTCCTGGACGTCATACGCGGAGTTTATCCTGCCCGGGACCGTCGCCGAATTTCCGTCGCGCGAGCCCAGCCCCGTCACCTCGCGCGCGAGGTGAAACCTACCGGCGAAACTCGCGCGAGCAAAGGGGGTTGAAAGGTTTCGTTAACGTCCGGGAAGGGACGAAGCCCCGCGCCGCCGTCAGATAGCGGCCAGAGCCCCCTTTTGGGCCTTGGCGATGCGTTCAGGACAGTCGCCGGATACGGGCCGCGAGGCGGGCTCCGCGCGGGGCTCGACCACCCGTTCCACCTGAGGCCGCGCATGGCGATCGAGATCGACCTCGACGCCGAACTGCGCGAGCACGGCGGCCGCGACCCAGAGAACGATGGCCGTCAGGAATTCCGCGAGCATCTGCACCGGGCCCTCCCCCGATTCTGGCGCTCGCCGCTTATGCGCTCGGAGAACGGCGTTCGCAACGACGCCTCCGTGAAACTTTCGTCATGGTCGCCCCGGCGCGCGGCGCGTCAGGCCGCGCGCCGGGCGGTGCGCGCCAGCCGCCAGGCGAAGGCCAATCCTCCCAGGGCAAGGGCCGCCATGGCCAGGTAGCCGCGAGCGCCGACCGCGTCGTAAAGCGGTCCGCTCGCCAGGGTCGCCAGTCCGATGACCAACCCGCCGGAAAAGGCCGAGCTGATCGTCTGGGCGGCGGACGCGCTGCGCGCCGGGGCCGTGCGTTCAATGAGCTGCAGGCTGCCCATGAACACGGCCGCGAAACTGAGCGCGTGCAGTCCCTGAAGGGGGAAGAGCAGCCACAGCGGCGGCGAGAAGGCGAAGGCGGTCCAGCGCGCCACGGCCGCGACGCCGCCGATGATCACCAGCAGTTCCGGTCCGACCCGCCGTCGCCACGGCTCCAGGAACCACATGAAGGCGACCTCGACCGCCACGCCGGCGGCCCACAGGAGGCCGATGGTCGCCTTGGGCAGCCCCTGGGTCGTCCAGAGGATGGCCGAGAAGGCGTAGTAGAAGGCGTGCGTCGCCTGGATCAGGCCCGTGGCCACGACCGCCAGCACGAAAGGCCGATTTCGGAGGAGATCGGAAATACCGCGCAGGCGGTCGCCGCGCCCAGGCCGCTCGCCGCCCTCATGGACGGGATCGGGCGGCAGCAGCAGGCGCGCCGCCGCCCCGACCCCCAACGCCGCCGTGGCGGTCCAGATCACGATCAGGTCGGGGTCGGCCGTGATCAGCAGGGCGCCGACGCCGACATTGGCCGCCACGAAGGCGACCGAGCCCAACCCCCGGGCATGGCCGTAGTTGAACCCTTCCGCCCTCGATCGCCGCATCGACAGCACATCGGCCAGGGGAACCACCGTCGACAGAAACGACGAGGCCAGCAGCCAGAAGATCAGCCACGGCGCGAAACCCTGGGTCAGGCCGATCAGGCCGTAGCAAACGCCCGAAGCCAACCCGAGGAGAATGATCGGCGTCCGTCGCAACGCAAAGCCGTCGGCCCAGACCGCCAGCAGAGTGGTGACGAAAATCCGCGCCAGCATAGGCGCCGACAGGATCAGGCCGATCTGAGCGCCGTTCAGGCCCTGCGCCTTGAACCAGATGGGCATGTACGGAAGGCTCACGCCCGTGCCGATGAAGACCGCGCAGTAGAAGAGGCCGAGCTGAATGGCGCGAGGAGGCATGGCCTCCGCTATCAGAGTCGGCCGCGCGAGCGAAACGCGCGCCGTCGCCGTAGCAAGTCGCGCCATCGACACCCCCCTTTTTCGGCAGGACCATCCGGCAAGGCCAGACGACCATGGGGGCCGGACTGGAGGTCTCGTCATGCGTCTCGCCCTCACCTGCTTCGCGGCCTGCGCGGCGCTGCTGGCCACGCCCGCCGCCGCCGGCGACGCGAACGCCATCGATGGCGTCTACACAGGGGCCTACATCTGCGCCCAGGGCCCGACGTTTCTGGAACTGACGGTGGACAGCGACCACGATGGCGGCGTCAAGGCCGTCTTCCGCTTCGCCAGCGGCGAGTGGGATGGCGGCCAGAACCTGACCGTCCCTCCCGGGAAGTTCGCCATGAGGGGCCGCTTCCAGTACGGCGGCAAGATGGCCCTGTTCGGCGACTACTGGATCCAGCAGCCTCCAGACTACGGGATGGTCAATCTGGATGGCGTGATCGAGCAGCGCACCGACGGGAAGCTGGTCTACTACGGCCGCGTCACCGGCGCGCCGAGCTGCAGCGAGTTCCACGTCATCCGGCGCTAGATGCTCTCGGTCAGCTGGCCGGCATCGGCGGCAGGTCCAGCCGGCGGGCGTCGGCCATCTTCACGTAAAGGGCGCGGATTTCGGTGTCGAGCGCCCCGTCCCTCGCCGCTTCGACCGCGATGTGCAGATCGATCAGCGCGCGGCGCAGGGCGGCGTTGGCGCGGTCCATGGCGGCGAGGGAAAAGTCCCTGTCCACACTGGCCGCCGCCTCCGCGAACCGCTCGCCGTAGCGGCCAGCGGCGGCTTTCAGCAGGTCGCGGATCGCGGCGTTCTCCCATACCCGCGCCTCGATGCCGCGCTCGGCCTCCTGGGCGCAGAGCAGAGAGATCATGCCGGTGACGCCGACCTTGGCCTGCATGTAGTCGCCGGCAGATTCGGCCGGCGGCGGGTCCATCATCGCCAGGAAGTTGCCCATCAGCAGTTCAGGAACGGTAGGGGTCATGACAGCGCCTCCAGGGCGGCGAGTCGCTCGGCGAGAATGACGTCCTGACGGCGGGCCGTGTACCAGCCCGAGAGGCCCAGCACCGGGTCCTTGAAGCCGCCCTTGCGGTACTCGTTGGCGGAGGAGATCCAGATCGCCTGGCCCTTCACCGAGGCGAACAGCTCCCACCAGGCAAAGGCGACTGGGTCGACCTTCAGTCCGCTGGCCTTTTCCCAGATCGCGATGGCCCGCGCCTTGGACACCATGCCGGAGACCCGATCGGTCTCGCCATAGCACCACAGCGGCTCCATGGCCCAGCCGAGGTCCTCGAGCGGATCGCCGATGTGGGCCATTTCCCAGTCGAGCAGGGCGACGATCTTGCCGGCGCCGTCGTGCATGAAGTTGCCGGTCCGGTAGTCGCCGTGAACCACCGACAGCTTTTGGGCGGGCGGCGGCGGATTGGCGCGCAGGCGGCGGATACAGGCGCGGACGATGGGCTGCGGATGCTCCTCGTCAGCGTCGATCACGCCTTCCCAATAGTCGAGTTCCTTCTTCCAGCAGGCGTCCGCCGACGGCGTTTCACAGACCTTGGCCAGCGGCAGGTCGGCGACGTCGGCGCGGGCGATCACGCCGAGATGGCTGTAGAACTGCTCGCCGATCGTCTCGGCGTGTTCGCCGTAGGGCGGCACGGAAAACGGGCTCTGCGCCTTGCCGCCGTCGATGCGACCCATGATGAAGAAGGGGCGCTCCAGTTCGGCGCCGTCCTCCTCCAGAGCCACGGCCTCGGGGGCCGGCAGGCCGCTGCCGTGGAACGAGCGGATGGCCTCGAACTCGATCTTGCGCTCGGTGTCGATGAGGCTGCCCGGCGGATCGCGCCGCAGGATCAGCCGCCGGGTCTCTCCGCCGCTCACGACGTCGAGGCGGTATGTTTCGCGGCTGGCCCCGCCGGGAATGCGGGAGAGCATCGTGACAACCGCGGGCGAACCCCACACGCGGGTGAGATAGGCCTCGATCTGCGCCTGAAGACTCACTTGGCGAAGTCCAGCATCTGTTCGAAGCCCGACGGGTGATGCGGGCCGATGACCAGCTGCTCCAGCACGCCCCGGCCCTTGCGCACCTTCCCCTCGGCGTCCGTGTAGGTGACCTCGGACAGCGCCTGGACGTGGAGATTGAAGGGCAGCTGCGGATTGGCCTCGCTGAGCTTGATGTCCTCGCGTTCGGTGGTCAGCTCGCCGTGCAGATGGCCATGGCCCCACTTGGGATGGGTGTAGCCAAGGCCCATCATCTGGAACTCGTAGAGCGGCGTGAACTCGACCTTGCCGGCCGGCTTGCCGAGGTCGTCGGTCAGGTGGACGACGCCGGACTGGGCGTGGCGGGTGCCCTGCTTCCAGCTGATCTCGTCCTCGCCGTTGAGGTGGTGGAAGTCGGCCTCGCCGTCGCCGTCCTTGCACCAGACCGCTCGGGTGTTCCACGCGCGGCCGACGGCGTCCTCGTTGGTGTGGAAGAAGAAGCTGCCGTCCTCGAAACTGGTCGGCGACCACAGCCAGTAGAACTGCGGCAGGGTCGGCGGCACCGTCTGTTGGCTGTCCTGCGCACCGACCGGGCGCACGCCCCAGCTGCGGTCGCGGGTGCCGACGAAGCCGTCGATCGACTTGCGCACGCCGTCCAGTTCGATCCAGCCGGTGTAGCGGCCGTTCTGGGTCAGGCGGGTGTAGTCCATGAAGGTGCGGGTGCCGTTGCGGCGGACGAAGCGCGGCTCCTCGATCGGGAAGGCGCGGCCCTCGAAGATCACCTCGCCCTTGAGTTTGTGCTCGGCGGAATCGACGGTGACCTTCAGCTTCTGCAGCGGCTCGAGGATCTCGATCTTCACCGGCCCGCAGGTCAGGTCCATGCGATCGCCCAGCCAGCGGCTGGCGTGCAGCGCCGTCTCGACGCCGTTTCGAACGACGACAAAGGCCGCGTCGGCGACGTTCAGATGCGGATAGACCCCGAAGGCGATGGCGAAGAAATCCTCGCCCTCGGTCGGATGGTAGCCGTTGAAGAAGTACCGGTCGTAGAAGTTCCGGTCCGTCCCGGAATAGGCGATCGGCTCGGCCGTCTGGTGGATGGGGAAATCATCGCCTTTGGTGAGCGCCATACGCCTGTCCTCCTGAAGCGCCGGCGACAGCCGCCGGGCGCTCGTTTCCTCGGGGCCGCACGCTTCTCAGACGAACGTTTCAGGCCTACGACGCCTAAAGTGAACGATGACAACCTGACTGCCAACGGTGACGGAGGGGAAACGTGATCTGGACCCGGCGAACCTGGATGACGCTGGCCGCGCTGAGCGGATTCACGGCCGTCGCGGTCGGGGCGTTCGCCGCCCACGGCATCGCCGATCCGCAGGCGAAGGAGTGGCTGAAGACCGGCGCGCAGTACCAGTTCATGCACACCATGGCGACGGCCGCCTGCGCTACCTTCATGAACATCGGCGCGCGTGGGGCCCGGAATGCGCCGGCCTTCTTCCTGTCGGGGATCGTGCTGTTCTCGGGCTCGCTCTACGCCATGGCGCTGGGCGCGCCGCGCTGGTTGGGGGCGATCACGCCGATCGGGGGCGTGTTGTTCCTGATCGGGTGGGGACTTCTGGCGTGGTCGGCGCGGCGGGTTGATCAGCCGGCGGACTGAGACCGCCGCTTCGGCAGCGCCAACCCGTGCAGCGCCGCCGTCGAGCCCAGGAGACAGGCGACCATCACGCCCGCCATGGGCACGGCGGTGCCGTCGTGCAGCACGCCGCCCAGCCAGGAGGCGAAGGCCCCCGCCCCGAACGACAGGCCGCCCATCAGGGCCGAGGTCGAGCCCGCGCGGGTGGGGTCAACGCTGAGCGCCCCGGCCATGGTGTTGCCGGCCATCAGGCCGTAGCTGGCCAGGCAGCAGAACAGCAACGGCAGGACGGTGACGGCGCCGCCGAGGCCGGTTGCGGCCGCGAGCAGCAGAAGCATGCCGAAACCGAGCGCCGCCAAGCTCGCCCGGGCCAGCACCTGGTCCGGCGTCAGGCGGCGGAGCAGAACGCGATTGACCTGCCCGGCCCCGATCACGCCGAACGCGTTGGCCCCGAACACCAGGGTGTAGGCGAAGGGCGTGAAGCCGTAGGTCTCGATGATCAGGCCCGACGAGGAGGAGATATAGGTGAACAACAGCGCGCCGTTCAGCGCGCCGCCGAGCCCGTAGCCGACCAGACGGGGGCTGGAGATGAGCGCTCGGTAGGCCCGCAGCGCGTTCTCGCTGCGCGCCAGGGCGGCGGTGGCTTCGGAGCGGGACTCCCGCAACCGCAGAAAGACCGCCACCCCGCAGATCAGGCCGAACAGCGCCAGGACCCAGAAGATCGCGCGCCAACCGGCCGCCTGCAGGATGGCGGCTCCGGAGACCGGCGCAAGGATCGGCGCCAGACCCATGATCAGGGTCAGCAGGGACAGCATCCGCGCCGTCTCGGTGTGGTCGAACTGGTCGCGAACCACGGCTCGCGCCACGACCGCCCCGGCGCAACCGCCCAGCGCCTGGACGAAGCGGGCGACGATCATCCACTCCGGTCCCTGGGCCAGGGCGCAGGCGATTGAGGCGCCGACATAAACGGAAATGCCGACCAGGATGGGGATGCGCCGCCCAAAGCGGTCCGAGGCGGGACCGTAGAGGAACTGGCCGATGGCCATGCCGAACAGGAACACCGCCAGCGTCGCCTGCTGCTGTCCGGCGTCGGCGCGCAGCTCGGCGCCCATGGCCGGGAAGGCCGGCAGATACATGTCGATCGACATCGGCGCGAAAGCGGTGAGCGACCCGAGCAGGAAGACCAGGCCCCACGGGGTGGCGGAGGGACGGCGCGGAGTGTCGGCGGATTGGCTCAAGATGGGCCGTGTCTAGGACCATCGGCAGCGCGAGGGAAGTCTTGCTTTCCCTGACGACCACCGGTCACCGTAAGCTCAAACCAGCAGGGGAGCCCCATGTCCGCCATCGACACCATGATGCCGCCCGTCCAGTACGCCGACGTCAACGGCATTCGCATGGCCTACTACGAGGCCGGACCCGAGGGTCAGGGCGTGCCGCTGGTCTTCTGCCACGGCTGGCCGGAGCTGGCCTTTTCCTGGCGTCACCAGATCAAGGCGCTGTCGGACGCCGGCCGCTGGGTGATTGCGCCCGACCAGCGCGGCTACGGCCTGACGGACGCCCCGGCCGAGGTCGAGAGCTACGCGCTGGAGAACCTCTGCGCCGACCTGGTCGCGCTGCTGGACCACAAGGGCATCGAGAAGGCGATCTTCGTGGGCCACGACTGGGGCGGTTTTGTCGTCTGGTACATGGGCATCCGCCACCCGGACCGGGTCGCCGGCGTCATCGGCCTGAACACCCCCTTCAACGAGCGCGCCCCGGTCGACCCGATCGCCATCATGCGCGCCCGCCTGGGCGAGCGGATGTACATCGTCCACTTCCAGACACCGGGCGAGGCCGACGCCGTGCTGAACGGAAACGTCCGCAAGGCCATGAACTTCTTCATGAAACGGCCGATGGACATGCCGGCCGCGCCGAGCGCCGGCTTCGCGACCGAGCGCAAACCCGGCGACCCCAGCGCCTTCGCGATCGTCGACATGCTTGAGGCCTATGACCCCGCCAACGATCCCCGCGAGTCGCTGATGAGCGACGAGGAATTCGAGGCGCTCGTCGAAACCTACGAGCGCACCGGCTTCACCGGCGGCATCAACTGGTATCGCAACTTCACGCGCAACTGGCAGGCCTCGGAGGGCCTGGAGCATCGCGTGCGCCAGCCCAGTCTGATGATCATGGCCGAGAAGGACGCCGTCCTGCCGCCCTCCGCCGCAGACGGCATGGAGAAGCTGATCCCGGATCTGGAAAAGCAGCTGGTCCAGGACTCCGGCCACTGGACTCAGCAGGAGCAGCCCGAGGCGGTGAACCGCATCATGCTGGACTGGCTGAGCCGGCGCTTCCCGCTCTGACGGGGACAGATACCGTCTTCGGTGCGTGTCCCCAGCAGCTTGCAGCGGATGGGGCCACGCACCGAAGTGCATGTCCCCCCTAACGCTTTGTCATTGGCCGCCGTCACACGCCGGCGCTAGAACGGACGCATGGACCGTTCAGCCTATTCTCCCGCCGTGGGCCAGACCTCCGGGCGACGCAGCCTGTATCCCGAGATGGAGACTAACAGCATCGGCTGGCTGCAGACGGGCGGGCCGCACGAGATCTACTACGAGGAGTGCGGCAACCCGAAAGGCAAGGCCGCGGTCGTACTGCACGGCGGCCCCGGCGGCGCGGTGAACCCGACCATGCGACGGTTCTTCGATCCCGCCAAATGGCGCGTGGCTCTGTTCGATCAACGCGGCTGCGGCAAGAGCCGCCCGAACGCCAGCCTTGAAGACAACACCACCTGGTCGCTGATCGAGGACATTGAACGCCTGCGCAAGCATCTGGGCGTCGAGAAGTGGACGGTGTTCGGCGGCAGCTGGGGTTCGACCCTGGCCCTCGCCTACGCCATCACCCACCCCGAACGGGTCGAAGCGCTGGTGCTGCGTGGCATCTTCCTGCTGACCCAGCGCGAGTTGAAGTGGTTCTACCAGGACGGCGCCAGCTACCTGTTCCCGGATGCCTGGGAGAAGTTCAAGGCCCCGATTCCCGCAGGCGAGCGAGCCGACATGATCGCCGCCTATCACCGCCGGCTGACCCACACCGACCGCAAGGTTCAGGCCGAGGCGGCATCGGCGTGGAGCCAATGGGAAGGCGACACCATCTCGATCCGCGGGCCCGAGGCCCGACCGCCGAAGTTCAACGAGGTCGACTTCGCGATCGCCTTCGCCCGGATCGAGTGCCACTTCTTCGCTAATCGCGGCTTTTTCGACGAAGACGGCTGGCTGCTGAAGAACGTCGGCAAGATCCGCAAGATTCCGGGCTGGATCGTCCAGGGCCGCTTCGACGTCGTGACGCCGCTCGAAAGCGCCTGGGCCCTGCACAAGGCCTGGCCCGAGGCCGACTTCAATGTCGTCTGGGACGCCGGCCACGCGTCGACGGAGCCCGGCATCATTGACGGCCTGATCCGCGCGACGGACGCGGCCGCTCGTCTGTAGGGCTCGCGCGGCGGTGGTGGAGCAGGCCGTCCGCTCAGGGGTTGGTCAATGCGGCCGGTCCGCGCCGTGCCGCCGACCTGCCACGACCGCCTCATAGGCCGCATGCGCGGACCGCCGCGCGGCGGCGAGGCGGGTCTTCAGGCCCTTGAGGTCACGCGCCCCGCCCGCCCGGGCCAGCAGCGCCTGCAGAGCCTTGGGTTCCTGCGCGGGGTCGGCGCGGTCGTCCAGCGCCAGCTTGAGCAGCTGTGACAGGTCCTGCTGCAGTCGCCAGGCCGCCGCGAGCGTCTCCAGGTCCGCCGTCTCGGCCAACCCCCCGGCCGCGAGCGCGGCCAAGGCGTCGCCGGTGTTCTGCGCCAGCGGCCCGCCGGCGCCGGCGTGGATGATCTGCAGGAACTGAGCGGCGAACTCGATGTCGACCAGCCCGCCTTCGCTGAGCTTGAGGTCCCAGTCGCCCGACGGCGGCCGCTCACGGGCCATCAGCTCGCGCATGTCTCGCACATCGGCGGCCGTGCGATCCGCGTCGCGCGGGCGCCGCAGCGCCTTGTCGATCGCGGCCTCCGCCTCGACCGCGAAGAGCTCGGAGGTCGCCCAAACCACGCGCGCGCGCGTCAGCGCCAGCATCTCCCAGGTCTCCGCCTCACGGTCGTAATAGTCCTCGAAGGCCCGCATGCTGACGGCCACCGGCCCCTTGCTGCCCGTAGGGCGCAGCTGCATGTCGACCTCGTAGAGACCGCCCTCCCCTGTCGGCGCCGACAGGGCCGCGATCAGCCGTTGGGTAAAGCGGGCGTAGAACATGTCCGCGCTCCACCCCTTGATGGTCGACGTCCCGGCTGGGTCATGCGCCCGATACAGGGTCATCAGGTCGAGATCGGAACGCGCCGTCATCTCGCGGCCGCCGCACTTGCCAAGCGCCACCACGGCCACGTCGCCCTCGAAGGTCCCGCCCTGGCGCGCCGTCTCGCTCAGGGCCGCGTCGGCCAGCCCCCGGATGCAGAGATCCGCCAGGTCGGCGAAAGCCGCGCCGGCGGCCTGGGCGCTGGCCGTGCCGCTCATCACCTGCACGCCGATGCGGAAGGCTTGCTCACGATGCACCCGGCGCGCGGCGTCCATCGCCTCCTCGAACCCGTCGGCCTGGTCGAAGGCGTGCCGCAGGGCCGCCGCGCCCTGTCGCGTGTCGAAGGGATCGAAGAAGGCCGGATCGAGCAGCGCGTCGAGCGCCGCCGGTCGCCGGGCGAGGGTCTGGGCCAGCTGGGGCGCGAAGGCCATCACCTGGACCACCAGTTCAAGGAGCTTGGGCTGGGCGAGGAACAGCGACTGAACCTGCACGCCGGAGGACAGGCCGCCGAAGAAGTCGGCGAACCGGTTGAAGGCGGCCTCGGGCGCGCCGGTGGCCTGGGCCGCGTCGAGCAGGCGCGGCGCGAGTCGCGTGAACAGCTCCCGGCCCCGCTCGGTGCGCGTGGCGCCGATGCGGCCGTGGTGCCAGCCGCGAATGGTCTGGCTGACCTGCGGCGGGTTGTTGAAACCCATCCGCTTGAGGGTGTTCAAGGTCTCGGGATCATCCTCGACGCCGGTGAAAACCAGGCTGCCGAAGCGCGACGACAGCGCCTCCTCGCCCCGGAAGAGCTCGCCGTAGCGGGCGTTGACGGCCTTGAGCATCTTGCCGACGGCGGCGTCGAAGGTCCGCAGGTTGTCATGGCCCCACAGCGCCGCAACCCGCTTCCGGTCTCCGTCCGATTCCGGGAGCTTGTGAGTCTGGTCGTCGCCGAGCATCTGCGCCCGGTGCTCCAACGCGCGCAGGTCGACGTAGGCGCGCGACAGCTCGTCGGCCGTCTCCGGCGAGACATGCCCGGCCGCGCGGAGGGCCGCGAGCGCGTCCAGGGTCCGGTTCGAGCGCAGCTCGGGATGTCGCCCGCCGAGGATCAGCTGCTGAGTCTGGACGAAGAACTCGATCTCGCGGATGCCGCCACGGCCGAGCTTGAGGTCGGCGCCCTTGGCCGTCATGCGCTCGTCGACCTTGAAGGCGTGGATCTGGCGCTTGATCGAATGGATGTCGGAGATGGCGCCCCAGTCGAGGTTGCGTCGCCAGATGAAGGGCTGCAGTTCGGCCAGGAACGCTTCTCCCGCCGGGATGTCCCCTGCCGCCGCGCGCGCCTTGATGAAGGCCGCCCGCTCCCAGTTCTGGCCGACGCTTTCGTAGTAGGTGAAGGCCGCGGCCGCCGGAATGGCCGGCGGCGTCGAGGACGGATCGGGTCGCAGCCGCAGGTCGACGCGGAAGACATAGCCGTCGGCTGTCCGATCCTGCATGGCGCGGGCGACGCCGTGGGCGATCCGCACCGCCTCATCGCCCGGCTCGACGCCCGCGGCCAGCGGCAGACGCTCGGGCTCGTAGAAGAAGGTGATATCGATATCGCTGGAGTAGTTGAGTTCGAACGCGCCGTGCTTGCCCATGGCGATGATCATCAGCCCAGGGATTGGGCCGGCCGGACCGTCGGGCGCGGTCACCAGTCGGCCGCGCTCGACCTCGTCCCGCGCGACGATGGCCACCGCCGAGTGCAGCGCCGCGTCGGCGAACCGGGCCAGGGCTCCGGTCACACGGTCGAGGTCCCAGATCCCGCCAAGGTCAGCGAGGGCGGTCAGCAGATGGAGGTCTGCCTTCAGATCCCGTAGCCGCCTGCGCGCCTCGTCGCTGTCAGGTTCAGCGCCCGCCGCCTCGGCCTCGGCGAGGATGCCGGTCAGCCGCTCGTCCGGGTCGCTCTCCAGGGTTTGCAGCAAGGCCTTGGGGCGTCGCCTAGCCAGGCCGGACAGATAGGGCGATGCGCCGAAGACGGGCGCCAGCGCGGGCCAGGCCACGGCAAGGACCGGCGCGTCACCGAGCTTCTCGGTCAGCATGTCTCGGGTCCGCTCGGCCGCCTTCGAGTCGATGACGGGGCCACAGGGGGCGAGGCGGTCGGCGAGGCGAGTCATGATCGGCACTGTGAAGCGCACCGATCCCGGGCCGCAAGGCCGGTCAGGCGCGACCTATGGGAATGCGGGCGTACAGATCGGCGAGCGTCTTCACGGCGGCCTCCGCCTCGGCGCGGTCGACCTCCTCCCGGTCGTCGCCATAGCCCCACATCTCGGATGATCCGACATACTGAACGACCATGCCGTCAGCCCGCGAAAGCATCGCCACGTCGCGATAGAACAGGCCGTAGTCCACCTCGGGCTGCGGAATGAGCCAGGCGATCTGGCCCCTTACCGGGATGATCGAGTCGTCCTTCCACAGCGCCCGGGCGCCATAGCCTGTACAGTTGACGATCACCTTCTGGCGAAGCCCGGCAAACTCGGCGGGCGTATTGAAGGTCATCGCCTCGATCCTGCCGCCGCCGAGCTGGAATTCCGTGGCCAGCAGGCGGGCGTAGGCGGCGATGTTGAACTGCATGGAGGCGCCGCGGAGAACCTTCGCCACCGGAAACGGGTGGCTGCCCGCCGGCTGCTCCGTGCTCCGGGGCTGCAGATCGCGGACTCGGGCGCCCAGATGCAGGAAGTTCACGCGCTCCGCCGGACGAGGCGCGCCGGTCCAGGTTCCCGGCGCGTCGAACAGGGTGTAGCGGTCGGTCCATTCCACCGGATCGCCGGGCAATCCCAGATAGGTCTGGAAGATCCGGTGCGACGTCCGGGTCATGCGCTCCCATTGATCGGCGAAGGACGGGGATACGGCGTCGGCAGCCGCGATCCGGGAATCGGGTGACCAGGTTCCGGTGGCCCTGGACGACCGCGCCTCGAACATGCGCTCTCTGGCGTAGATGGTCACCGTCGCGCCGGCCCGCTGAAGCAGGGTCGCAGTCGTCAAGCCCAGCGCGCCGCAGCCGATGACCGCGATGTCCCTCGCGCCGTCCTCCAAGGCGTAGCGAGCCGCGATCTCACCCGAACCCCAGGAGAGCGACCAGCCGCTTCCGCCATGGCCATAGTTGTGCACCACCCGCTTGTCGCCGACGGTTTCGACTTCAAGCCGTGGGCCGGCCTTTCGGAACGGTCGCAGGCAGACGGAGATGTGGGACAGGCGATCGATGTCCGCCCGGACGGCCGCCAACGGCGGCGGCGCGCGCAAACCGGGCGTCACGATCGGGACCGGCCCCGGGACGGCGCGTCCGGTGGCGCAGCCGGCCAGTCCCAGTCCGCCGACCGACGCGGCTCCGGCCAGGAAGGCCCGGCGCGGAAGGACGGCAGTCATGCGCCGTCCACCCGGGGCAAGACCAGAGCCACCCGCAGTCCCGGTCCCGAGCCGTTGTACTCGCCGGGGCCTTCGTCGAGCTCAAGTCGGCCGCCGTGCGCCTCGGCGACGGCCGCGACCAGCGACAGGCCGAGGCCCGATCCAGGTTCGCTGCGGCTGTTCTCCAGGCGCACGAAGCGCTGAACCACGCGCGCCCGGTGCTCCTCGGGGACGCCGGGGCCGGTGTCGGTGATCGAGAACTCGATTTCTCCCGAGGACCGTCGGCGGACCCGCAGCATCACCGCGCCGCCCGCCGGAGTGTACTTGATGGCGTTGTCGATGATGTTGGCGAGGGCCTGGGCGAGGATCGGGCGCGCGGCCTTGACCTGTAGCCCGGGGACTAGCTCGGCCTTGAAGTCCAATCCCTTGTCCTCGCACAACGGCTCGTACAGTTCGGCCATGTCGGCGGCCAGTTGACCGGGATCGAACAGACTCTGGTCGGGCGCCTCGCCGGCCGCTTGCAGCCGGGCGATGGCCAGGACGGCGTTGAAAGTGTTCAGCACGCCGTCGGCGTCGTCGAGGGCCTGGACCAGGGCCTGCTTGGGATCGCCCTTGCCGGCTTCGACCTCGATCAGGGCCGCCTCCATCCGGGCGCGCAGGCGGGTCAGCGGCGAACGCAGGTCGTGGGCGATCGCGTCGCCGGCGTGGCGCAGGCCGCCCATGGAGCGCTCCAGACGATCGAGCATCTCGTTCAGCCCCTCGGCCAGTTCGTCGTACTCGTCATGCACCCCGCGGACCCGGGCTCGGGCCTTGAGATCACCGCCCCGCACGGCCGCCACCGTGTCGGTCAGTCCGGCCATGTGCCGGCTTACATTGCGGCTGACGATCGCGCCGCCGGCCAGGCCCAGCAGGATGACGAGGGCGCCGGCTCCCCAAAGGGCGTTGACGATGCCGCTGACGAAGCCGCGTGACTCACCGATGTCGGCGCCGACGAACAGGGTCTCGCCGCCGGCCAGCCGCTCCTGCAGGCCGCGCGCCGGACGCTTCGTCTCCCCGCCGTCCATGTCGACGTCGGTGACGGAGAAGGTCGCCCAGTTCTCGCCGTCCTCGGTCGCCTCGATCGGCGACTCCGCGATGGTGCCGGTCATCCGCTTGCCGTCTTTGTCGAGGAGCAGATAGAGGAAGGGACGCTCGCCGCCCGCGCGCTCGATCAGCGCCTGATTGAGCGCCACCGCCCCGCCCCGGCGGTAGACCGCCTCGAGCGAGTTCATCTCGCGCGTGATCTCGGCGTCGGCGCGGCGGGTCACCTCGCCGGCGGTCGCGAACCAGGCGTAGAAGAGGAAGGCCGCCGCCGCCATGGCGAACACCGCCAGGAACAGCAACGTCATCCGGAAGGTAGTCGTGCGGAAGATGCGCGGGAGGCGCATGGGCGCCCGCCCCTAGGGGTCCAGCCGATAGCCGGCGCCGCGCACGGTCTGCAGCATCTGGCGGTCGAAGCCCTTGTCGATCTTCGAGCGCAGACGCGAGATGTGGACGTCGATGACGTTGGTCTGGGGGTCGAAGTGATATTCCCAGACCTTCTCCAGCAGCATGGTGCGCGTCACCGACTGCCCGGCATGGCGCATCATGAACTCCAACAGCTGGAACTCGCGCGGCTGCAGGTCGATCTCGGTCTCGCCGCGATGCACGGTGCGGGCGATGAGGTTCATCTCGAGGTCGCCGACCTTGAGGGTGGTGGCGACCGCGCCGGTCTCGCGGCGGCGGCTCAGGGCCTCGACGCGCGCGATCAGCTCGGGGAAGGCGTAGGGCTTCACCAGATAGTCGTCGGCGCCGGCCTTGAGCCCGTCGACCCGGTCGCCGACCTCGCCGAGCGCAGACAGGAACAGCACCGGCGTCGCGTCGCCCTCGCGACGAATCGTCTCGACGACCTGGACGCCGTTCATCTTCGGCATCATGCGATCGACGATCAGCACGTCGAAGCCGCGCTTCTGGGCCGCGGCGAGCCCCGCCTCGCCGTCAGCGGCGTGGGTGCAATCGTAGCCGGCTTCAGTCAGGCCGCGGACCATGGCCTCGGCCGCCTCGACGTCGTCCTCGATGATCAAGATGCGCATGGGCTCGGTTGCGATGAGTTGTGGGCAAAGTCCCGGGCGCTGACGCCCGCGTCCATCGCTATCCGAGCCCCATTCTGGGTGCAACGAACAAAATGGTAATCCAGAACGACAGCGCGCCGACCCGGGGAAGCGGATCGGCGCGCCTGAATCCCAGTCGAAATTGACGCCGTCTACTGGACCTTGACCGGCAGCGAAACCGACTGGCCGCGCGCGGTGACCGACAGCAGCACCGTCGGGCGACCCGCCTTCTTCGCCGCGTCCACCGCCGCGACCACGTCGGCCACCGTCCGCACCGGCTTGAGGTTCACCGAGTTGATGACCACCCCGCTCGTCAGACCGCGCTCGGCGGCGTCGGAGTCGCCGCGCACGCTGTCGATCAGCACGCCCTGGACGGTCGGACCGATGTTGTACCGGCCGCGGCCGGCCGCATCGAGTGCGGTCAGCCCCATGCCCAGCACCTGCACGCGCTGAACAGCCGGCTTGTCGGGGGACTTCCCGGCATCGGGCGTGGCGTCATCGTCACTGTCGGTCCCGACGGCCAATTCCTGATTGCTCGGACGCACGCCCGAGCGCACGTCGATCATCATCTTGCGACCGTTCCGGTAGATTTCCAGGCGCAGAACCTCGCCGGCGCGACCGCGGGCCACCTCGCGCGTCAGCGCGGTGGAGGACTCCACGCGCACGCCGTTCACCGACAGCACGATGTCGTCGATCTGCAGGCCGGCCTTGGCCGCCGGCCCGCCCGGCGTCACCGACTTGATGACGGCGGCCTTCATGCCGTCCAGGCCGATCGCGTCAGCCATCTCCGCGGTGAAGTTCTGAATCTGGGCGCCGATATAGCCCCGCACGACCTTGCCGCCGCTGATCAACTGCTTGGTGATGCTGTCAGCCAGGTCGGCGGGAATGGCGAATCCGATGCCCACCGAGCCGCCGGTCGGCGAAAAGATCGCGCTGTTGACCCCGATCACTCGGCCATAGATGTCAAAGGTCGGCCCGCCGGAGTTGCCGCGGTTAATCGGTGCGTCGATCTGCACATAGTCGACGAACGAGGCCTGCTCGTCGTTCAGATTGCGCCCGTAGGCCGAGACGATGCCGGCGGTGGCCGTGCCGCCCAGGCCGAACGGGTTGCCGACCGTGATGACCCAGTCGCCGACGCGCGGCTTGGCGGCGTTCTCGAAGGTCACGAAGGTGAAGCCCGAGCCGTCGACCTTGATCACGGCCAGATCGGTGTTCTCGTCCGTGCCGACGATCTTCGCCTTCAGCTCCCGACCATCCTTGAGGGTGACGGTGATCTCGTCGGCGCCCTCGACCACGTGGTTGTTGGTCACGATGTAGCCGTCGGCGGAAATGAAGAAGCCCGAGCCGGACGACTGCTGACGCGGCCGGCCGCCGCTGTCCTCGTCACCGCCCTGTTCGTCACCGCCCTGCTCGCCGCCGCTGTTGCGGTCGTCGTTCTTGTCCTGCGGACCGAGGTCGAAGGGGAAGCCGCGGAAGCGCAGCGAGCGGGCGTCGACCCGCGAGGCGACGTCGATCGACACGACGGCGGGCGAGACCTTCTCGAAGATGTCGGCGAAGGACATCGGCGCGCCGGGCGGCGGGGCGAACATGACCGGTCCGGCCGAGGCGGTCTTCACGACCCCCGGCGGCGTTCCCGCCTCCGCCGGCGACATCCGCAGCCCCACGCCGGCCAGCGCCGCCGCCGCCACGCCCATGCCGGCCACCGCGCCAACAAGAAAACCGGTCTTCTTCGCGACCATCTGCAATCCGTTCCTCAACCCGCTGTCGCGGACTCTACATTCCGCCTCTCGGCGCCAACCGGCGCGCGACGTCTCAAGCTATCTTTCCGTCACCCACCATGGCGTTTCTAGGGCGATGCCGGAACGAGATGGTGTCACGCTTCGCCGTCGTCCAGAAGCTTCGCCAACCGCTCTTCCTCCTCGGCGCTCAACGCCGCGGGATCTTCCCGTCGCCGCGCACGGACGAGCAGGAAGGCGAAGCCGCCGATCGCGGCGAGGAACGGGGCCAGCCAAAGCGCTGCGTTGCCGACGCTGAAGGCCGGGCGAAGGAGCACGTATTCGCCGTAGCGCTCGGTCAGGAAGGCTTTCACTTGCGCTTCGTCGCGCCCGGCGGCCACCTGCTCACGCACGACGCGGCGCAGGTCACGCGCGAGATCGGCGTCCGAGTCGTCAATGGACTCGTTCTGGCAGACGAGGCAGCGCACCTCGCGAAAGATCTCGCGGGCGGTCGCTTCCTGCGCCGGGTCCGGCAGCCGCTCTGACGGATCGGAGGCGGCGGCCATGCAGAGCACCGCCGACAGAATCAGCAACACCCGCTTCATGCGGCTTTTCTCCCCGCCGCCAGACGAAGCCGGCGGTCCGACAACGACACCAGCCCGCCGATCGCCATGAGCAGCGGACCCAGGAAGATCAGCTGGACCCACGGATTGAAATAGCCGCGCACCAGCCAGGCAGGTCCTCCGCTCGCGCCCACGCGCCGCTCGCCCAGCACGATGTAGATCTGATCGAGCCCCCGGTTGCAGAGCGCGACCTCGGAGGTCGTCTGGCGACCCGCTGGATAGAAGCGGCGTTCGGGTTCGGCCGTGCAGACGACACGGTCATTGCGCGTCACGGTCACGGTTCCGCGCTCGGCGAGGAAATTGGGGCCTTCCGCCGTCCTGACGCTGTCGAGCGACAGGCTGTAGGCGCCGATGTCGATTCGGCCGCCGATCGACAGGGCCTCGGCGGCTTCGACCTTCCAGGTCGTCTCGAAGACCGCGCCCAGGGTGAAGACCCCCAGGCCCAGGTGGGCCAGCGTCATGCCCCATGCGCCGCGCGGCAGCCCCGTGAGGCGGCGCAGGGTCTCGGCCATCGGCCCGCGGAAGGCGCGCGTGCGTTCTGCGACCTCGGCCAGGGCGCCAAAGATCAGCCAGAAGCCCAGCGCCAGTCCGGCGGCGGCCATGACGCTGCGCGGACTTGCCACGGCATAGGCCGCCACGCCGAAAACAACGGCCGTCGCGGCGGCCAGCTTGAGGCGCTCGGAGGCGGCGCGCGCGTCGCCGCGCTTCCAGGCGGTCAGCGGCCCGAACGGCAGCAGAAGCATCGCCACCGCCATCAGCGGCACGAACGTCAGGTTGAAGTACGGCGGTCCGACCGAGACGGAGTCGCCGTCGATGGCTTCGCGGATCAGCGGAAAGAGCGTGCCCAGCAACACCGTCGCCGTCGCCGCCGTCAGGATGATGTTGTTCAGCACGATCAGGCTCTCGCGACTGACCAGCCCGAACAGCCCCCCTCGCTGAAGCGACGGCGCGCGCCAGGCGAACAACAGGAAGGCCGCGCCGGAGGCCACGCCGAGGATCGACAGCAGCAGCACCCCGCGCGTGGGGTCGACCGCGAAGGCGTGAACGCTGGTCAACACGCCAGAGCGGACCAGGAAGGCGCCCATCATCGAGAAGGTGAAGGCGGCCAACGCCAGGAACAGGGTCCAGCCGGACAGAGCGCCGCGCTTCTCCGTCACCACGGCGGAGTGCAGCAGGGCCGCGCCGATCAGCCAGGGCATGAAGCTGGCGTTCTCGACCGGATCCCAGAACCACCAACCGCCCCAGCCGAGCTCGTAGTAGGCCCAGAAGGCGCCCAGCGTGATGCCGACGGTCAGCATGCTCCAGGCCGCCAGGGTCCAGGGTCTCACCCACCGCGCCCAGGCGGCGTCGACCCGCCCCCCGATCAGGCCGGCGACGGCGAAGGAGAAGACCACCGAGAAGCCGACATAGCCGGCGTAGAGAAAGGGCGGATGGAAGGCGAGCGCGGGGTCCTGCAGCAGCGGGTTCAGCGAACGGCCCTCGACCGGCGCATTGACCAGCCGGGCCAGCGGATTCGAGGCGAACACCGTATAGGCCAGGAACAGCACGCCCAGCGCGCCCTGTACGCCGACCACACGGCTGCGCAGCGTGAACGGCAGCCCCTTGCCCAGGGCGGCGACCGCCGCGCCGTAGCCGGTCAGCGCCAGGCACCACAGCAACATCGAGCCTTCGTGGCTGCCCCAGGCGCCCGCGACCCGGTAGAGAAGCGGCTTCGCGGTATGGGAATTGGCGGCGACGTTGGCGACGGAGAAGTCGGAGGTCACGAACGCGATGACCAGCGCCCCGAAAGCCAGGGCCACGCCGCCGAAGGCGCCCAGCGCCGCTCCGACCCCGGCGCCAGCCAGAGCCGGGCGGTGCGCGCCCATGAGGCCAAGCGCCGCCTGAGCCAGCGACAGCGCGAACGCCAGGACCAGGGCGAAGGCGCCCAGCTCAGCGGTCATAGGCGCCCTTCGTTCCGTCGCCGCGCCATTCGCCCTGCTTCTTCAGCTCTTCGGCGACTTCGCGCGGCATGTACTTCTCGTCGTGCTTGGCCAGCACCCGGCGGGCCACGAAAAGGCCGCTGGCGTCGAAAGCGCCCTCTGCCACCACGCCCTGCCCCTCGCGGAACAGGTCGGGCAGATCGCCCTTGAAGCGGACCTTCGAGGACGCCAGCTTGTCGGCGATCACGAACTCGACCCGGCCGTCGGGGAACTTCCGAACAGTGCCGACCTTGACCAGCCCGCCGAGTTGGACGGCGCGCCCGGGGGGCACTTTGGCCTCCTGCGCCTGGGCCGGCGTGTAGAACAGCGAAATCGAATCCCGCAGACCCCACAGCGTCAGGCCGACGGCCAACGCCAGCACCGGCGCGATGGCGAGTAGGATCGTCATCCGCTGTCGCGCCTTGCGCGACTTGGGCCAAAAGTTCATCGCGGAGCCTCCGCCGCCTGATCGAGAGCTTTCAGCACCTCGGGATTGTCCTTGTATCGCGCCCTGGCCGCGTCGAGGGCCGCGTCACGCTTGTCCGTTTCGCCCAACACCGACCAGGCGCGGACCAGTCTGACCCAGCCCGCAGGGTCATCTGGCTGCGACTGCAGCCGCGCGGCCAGGCCCTCGACCATGCCGCGAATGGCGGCGGCGTCGGGGATGTTCGCCTGCGCCTGGGGACCGCCGACCGACGGCAGTCCGCCCGACGACTCGACCGCGGCGATCTCATTGGCGAGGGCGTCGCGCGTGGCGATTTCGTCGGGTCGGCCAGCGGGCAGCGAGGCGAGCAAGGCGCGCCAACCAGCAACACCCTCGGCGACCTTGCCGTCCTGGATGGCGGCGCGGGCCAGGAAGTATCGGGCGCTGGTGTTGGCGGGATCGCGCTTCAGAGCCTCCTCAAACGCGCGACGCGCATCCACGTCGACCCGGCCCTCGGCCTGGACGACGAAGGTCTCCCCGAGCAGGGCCCAGAGCTCGGACCGGTCGGGAGCCAGGGCGACGGCGCGGCGCAGGGCCGTTCCGGCCGCCAGAGGGTCGCCGGCCGCCAGCTCGATGGTCGCCAGTTTGTGGAAGGCCTCCGGATCGTTCGGTCGCTCGACGGTCACCGCGCGCAGGATCGCGGCCAGGCGCGGGAGGTCCAGAGTCTCGATGTCGCTCGATCGCCACTCCGCCAGCCGGGCGGCGTAGGGGCGGTTCTTCAGGCCGGGAGAGCCGACGACGCCATAGATGACCAGGGCCAGCAGCGGCGCAGCGATGGCGAAGGCCAGGACCCGGCGCCGGCCGGAAGCGGCGGACACCGCCTCGACCGGCGCGTCGGCGGCGGCGAGCAGCCGGCGACCGGCTTCGGCGCGCGCCGCCCGCACTTCCGATTCCGGCAGCAGACCGCGCGCCGCGAGGTCATCGATTTCGGCCAGCTGCCGGCGGTGGACGGCAAGCGTCGGATCGCCCTGCGCCGCGCGCAGCCCGGCGGCCCGCGAAGCGTTCAACATCAGCCATCCGGCGGCCGCCGAAAGGGCCGCCGCAGCGATCCAGAATGCGAACATGGCGCGGTGTTAGCCGATCGCGCCGCGCTTAGCGAGGGGTGTGGCTCCTCAGGCTGCGGCGGCTCGTCGCCGCACCACGCCGCCAGCCTGGCGGTCTCGCACGAGAGACATCAATCGCGCGGCGACATCAAGGAATTCACGGGCGCGATCATGGTCGACATCATCGCCCAACCGCATCTGTTCAAGCAGGTCCTCGACATAGCGGTCGATGCGCTGGCCGACGATGTCGTGGACCTTGCTCCGCGTCCCGGCGAAGCCGCCGTCGCTGGCGCAACCGCGAACGCCCTCGGAGAACGTCAGCAGTCCGATCGCCAGATCCACGGCGGCGTCGTTCGGTGGGTCGTCGAGCCGGGGGACATTTGACACCAACCGGCCGGAGTAGCGCAGCTTCTTCATCGGCAAAGACAGGGCGACCGCCTCCTCGATCTCCTGCATCCGCTGTTCCACCACCGCGGCGAGGGCCTGCTTGAGCTTGGTGAGACGCTGCCCCCACGGACCATCCCGCACGAGTTGAACGCTCTGATCGAGCTCGGTGATGGTCTCCACGGCGTCAATGACCGCTGCGGCCGCGAGCTCGGCGGCATGAACACTGGCGCCAGGGCGCAATTCCCGCGCGTGCTGGACCTGCGCGTCGATCTTCTCAAGGGCGCGCACGCCGAACATCGCCAGCTCGCTGTCCGCGAGATATCGCTCGCCGGGGTGGTCCATGACGGCAGAAATCACGCGCAGGATCTGGCACGGGTGCTTCAGGTGCGCGGCCAGCATCTCGAACATCAGCGGTCCGCCGCCTTCGCCGGCCGCGCAGGCGTCCTTGTAGGCGATGCGGGCGGAAGCCCGACGGTCGTCGGACATCCGCTGGAGCCAGTCGCTGAGCTTCGAGAGCGGCCCGCGCACAACGGACGCCATGTCCAGCGCCGTGATCAGGACCTGGGTCGAGCCAGGCTGATCGGCCTCAAGCACGTCACGCACGGCGACGTACTCGGAGCGTTCGGCGGTCCGTAGTTCCGCGGCGGCGCGCGCGCACAGCTGGTCGAATATCTGCGGCGGGGGCTCGTCCGGGTCGATGTAGTAGCTGGCGTCGGCGGCCTGCTTCACCCAATCGGGCTTGTCGGCCTTCAGGGCCTTCCACAACAGGCTGCCGGCGGCGCGCGGGAAAGCCGTTTGGTCGTCGACGCAGCGCGGACGGAACAGGCCGTTTACAGGGGCGAGAACATGGGCCCGCGTCGCCCGGTCGTTGATTTCCTGTTCAACCATTGCGCCGATGGCGGCGAGCGGACCGGTGGTCCCTTGGCGACAGACGGCGTGCTCCAGGCCTCGCACCACCTCGTCGGGCGAGGCCGCGATCAGGCCCTGCAGCATCGCGATCTTGTCGGGCGACAGGTCGGCCATTGGGACTGATCCGGGGACAGGGGAAACGCCAGGCGAATCCTTGCGCCGATCTCGGTTAACGCCCCCTGAAACGCCAATTTCAGGTTTCAGCGCGCGGCAGGGCGAGTTCGACCCTGAGCCCGCCCATCGGCGAGTCGCCCAGCGTCAGGGCGCCGCCGTAGGCGCGCGCCAGTTCGTCGACGATGGCCAGCCCCAGGCCGGAGCCAGGCGCGCTCTCGTCGAGACGGGCCCCGCGCTTCAGGGCGTCCTCGCGGCGATCGGCCGGCAGGCCGGGACCGTCGTCCTCGACGACGACGGTCAAGGTCTCCGTCCCGGTCGCGGTCGCCGTCACCCGGACGCGCCCCTTGCACCACTTGGCGGCGTTCTCGATGACGTTGCCCGCCATCTCCATGAGATCCTGCTTCTCGCCGCGGAAGCAGAGCGCCTCGGGGCAGCGCCAGTCGATCTCCACGCCCTTGTCCCGGAATATCCGCTCCAGCGTCACGGCCAGTTCGTCGATGACCGGCTCCACCAGGGTGCGTTCGCCGTGACTTTGCGAGCGGGCGGCGGCACGGGCGCGGCGCAGGTGGTGCTCGACATGTCCGCGCATCGCCGCGGCCTGCCGGGTCACTACGTCCGACAGCTGTCCCGGCTGCTGCTGGGCCTCGGTGAGCATGACCGAGATCGGCGTCTTCAGCGCATGGGCGAGGTTGCCGACGTGAGTGCGCTGACGTTCGACGACATCCTGGTTGTGGGCGACCAGGGCGTTCAGCTCCGTGGCCAGGGGCTCGAGCTCCGTGGGATACTCGCCGACGATCCGCTCCGCCTTGCCCTTGCGCACTTCCGCGACCTCGCGGCGCAGGCGGAACAGGGGTTGCAGGCCGATCCGCACCTGCAGGAAGACGGCGGACACGATGCCGACGCCCAGCGCGATCAGGGCGCCGGCGGTGAGCAGCGCGAAGCGCCGGGCCTCGTTGTCGACCGGCGAGCGATCCTCGGCGACCATGATGATCACCGGCGCGGCCCGCTCGGACAGGGTCACCTGCATGGCGGTCGCCCGCAGCGGCTGATCGAGGGGCCCCTCGGCGCTGTAGAATATCTGTTTGCCTGGATTGGCGGCGACCTCGGCCACGACCTCGTCAGGCATCTTGAGATCCATGTCGAACAACGATCTGGACCGATTGCCGTTCAGCGGCCGGATCTTCCCGCCCGCCGCATGTTCGGCGATCTGCCAGTAGCGGCCGGAATAGACGCGCAGCGCTCGGCTGTCGGTCAGCGGCGGGGCCACGACCCTGCCGTCTTCGACACTCATGCCGGCGTTCAGCCCCTGCGCCACATCGACGAGGCCCAGATCGAAGCGGCGCAGCGCGGCCTGCTGGAAGAAGGCGGTCAGGGCCACGCCGGTGACGATCAGGACGATCACGCTCCAACCGGCGGCCAGCAGAACCAGCCGCCCGACCAGGGAGCGAACGCCCAGCGCCGGCAGGCGCAGCTTCACTCCGTCGCCTCGCCCTCGAGCGGGGTCAGGCGGTAGCCGAGACCGCGCACCGTCTCGATGCGGTCGGGACCGATCTTCTTGCGGACCCGGCCGATGAAGACCTCGATGGTGTTGGAGTCGCGGTCGAAGTCCTGATCGTACAGGTGCTCGACCAGTTCGGTGCGGCTGATGACCCGGCCCTGGTGCATGATCATGTAGTGCAGCAGCCGGTACTCAAGCGAGGTCAGCCGGAGCGGCTCGCCATTGACGCTGGCCCGGGCCGAGCGCGGATCGAGGCGCAGACCGCCGCAGCTCAGGTTCGGCGTCGCGTGGCCGGCCGACCGCCGCAGCAGCGCGCGCAGGCGGGCCAGCAGCTCCTCGGTATGGAACGGCTTGGTCAGATAGTCGTCGGCGCCGGCGTCGAACCCGGCGACCTTCTGGCTCCAGTTGTCGCGCGCGGTGAGGATCAGCACCGGGGTGGCGATGTTCTCGCGCCGCCAGCGCTCCAGCACCGACACGCCGTCGATCTTGGGCAGGCCCAGGTCGAGGATCACCGCGTCGTACGGCTCCGCCTCGCCGAGATAGTGGGCTTCCTCGCCATCGGCGGCGTGGTCGACCGCGTAGCCGGCGTCGCCGAGCGCCAGTTTGAGCTGGCGCGACAGGTCAGGATCGTCCTCGACCAGAAGGATGCGCATGCGGGGCCCCTAGTTCCTTCCGATGATCTGGCCGCTCTGGGCGTCAACGATGTAGTCGATGCGCCGCCCGTCGTTGGTCTGCCAGCGCACGCGATAGATCGGCCGGCCGCCGCGATTCTCGAGCCCCGCGTCGAGCAGCTGCCCGGGGTTCGAGCGCGCGATGTTGCGAATGACCGCCTCCAGCGGCACCAACCGACCGCCCCGGACCCCTTCGCGGGCGTCCTCCTCGCGGGGACGCCAGCCGTCGCCGAGCGAATTGCCGCCCTGGCCCGGCGGGCGGGTGCGACCGCCTTCGTCGCCGCGGCCGGGCGGCCGCGCCCGCGCGCCCATGTCTCCGCCGCCTTGGTCGCGAGCCTCGCGGCAGGCCTTGCCGATCGGCCCGCTCGGGCAACGGTTCTGCGCCTCAGCGACGGCGGGAGAGCCGAGGCCGATGATGGCGGTCAGAAGGAGGGCGGCGATACGCTTCATGCCCAAGGGTCTAAGGCGCCGACGCTGAATGCCGGCTGAATGGGTCTTTTATGGAAGGGGTGCGGCGGCGTGTCACGCGCCGAACACCGCCTACCGCTTGCGAGGCGAGTAGGACCGCTCCTTGCGCCACTGTTCGGCGAATTTCTCGAGCGCGGGATCGACGGTTTCGGGCAGGGTCACCACGATCCGGGCCACCAGGTCGCCGCGCTGCCCTTTAGCGTTGACGAAGCCGCGCCCCTTGAGCCGCAGCAGCGCGCCGCTGTTGGAGCCCTTCGGCACGGTGACATTGACCGGTCCATCGGGGGTCGGGGCCTCGACCTTGCCGCCCAGCACGGCGTCGGGCACGGACACCGGCAGGTCCATATGCAGGGTGTCGCCTTCGCGGCGGTAGACGGGGTGCGGCTTGAAACCGATCTCGATCAGGGCGTCGCCGGGACCGGAACGGCCCGACGCGCCCTGCCCCTTCAGGCGCAAGGTCTGCCCTTCCTGCGCGCCCTTCGGGATGTTCACCTCCAACGTGCGGCCGTCGGAGAAGGCGATACGCTTCTTGCCGCCGCGGATGGCCTCCTCGAGGTCGATGTCGAGGTGGGCGCGCAGATCCGCGCCCTTGCCGCCGCTGAAACCGCCGCCGCTGAAACCGCCGAAGCCCTGGCGCGCGCCGCCCGGCCCGCCGCGGCCGAACACGTCGCCGAGAATGTCGTTGATGTCGACGCCCTCGAAGCCGGGGCTGCCTGGGCCGGGCCGGTAGCGGCCGCCCGAGGCGCCGCCAGGGCCGAACGGGCTCTCGCCGCCGAAGCCGGGATGCCGCTCGCGGCCGTCGGCGTCGATCTCGCCGCGGTCGAACTTCTTGCGCTTGTCCTCGTCGCCAATGATGTCGAAGGCGCCGGAGACGCGTTTGAACCGTTCTTCAGCGCTGGCGTCGCCAGGGTTGGCGTCGGGGTGATACTGTTTGGCGAGCTTGCGGAACGCCTTCCGGATCTCGTCCGCGCTCGCGTTCCGCGCCACGCCGAGTTCGAGATAAGGATCGCGCGCCAAGGGCCCCTCACGGTGAAGTCTGCTGGGCCTCAGATAGAGCGTCCGCGCGTTCAACGCCACAGGCTGCGCGCGGCGGGGGCGCCGAAGCCGAACGTCGCCGACCATTGGGCGACTCGAACGATCACCGGATCGGGCGGCTCGCCCGGAAAATCGGCGGCCTGCATGGCCGTGGTCCAGATGAAGGCGGGCGCGGCGACCTCGGCGGCGCGAACCACGGTCTCACCCGCCAGGATTTCGATCCGGTAGCGCTCCGCTTCCTCTGACATCGGCGGCTCATCGTCGAACGAGTCTCCGGCCAGACGGGCCCGCCGGATCCAGCTGAAGGTGGTGTCGCCGCCGGGCGCGTCGACGCGGCGCAGGTGACAGGGCGTCCAGGGCCGGCGCGCCACGCCGGTCCAGACCGCCTCGAGCGACGTGGCAGCCTCCCCGCCCGGCGGTCCTCCGGCCGGCGCAGCGCGCCAGACCAGGGGCAGGCCCCGTTCGGACAGCGCGACCTCGGCGCGGACCAACCCTTCCTCCAACAGCAGGACCGCCGCGCCGGCCGGCGTCAGGGCCGCCATGGCCGGATCGCTGCCGGCCTGACCGCGCAGCAGGCCGGTGAGCCGCCAGACTCCATCCTCCACCAGCTCGGCGCCCAGGAACTGGACGATCTCCCAGGCCCCGGCCTGTCCCTGCACGGCCAGGGCGTTGGCGCCGGCGAGCACGGCCAGGAGCGGGCGGCTCTCCAGCGTCTCGCCATCGAGGCGAACCAGGAGGTCTCCGCTTCGGTCCAGACGGTGCAGGGGGCCCGCCGGCAGCTCAGACAGCGTCTCGCCGATGACGGATGGCCGGTCCAGCCGGGCCCGGACGGTCAGGGACGCGGCGTCGGCGCCGGCGTGAATGTCGAGGTCCCGCCACGGCTCCACGGCGGCGGCGGCGATCGGACGCGCGTCCTCCTCGTTCCCCGGCAGAGGGGGAAGGTCCACCAGCAGGAAGGCCGGCGGGGCCGCAGGCTCGGTCGGCGGCGGCGGCGCCCAGTCGCCCGAGCCGGCGCCGTCGGCGGCGACCGGCTCGGCCAGCGTCAGGATCGCGCGCGGTTGCTCGTCGAGCTCGATCCGTTCGACACGCCAGGTCCGCGTGTCGTCCGGGCATCGGACGCGGTCGCCGGGCTCCAGCCGAAGGGCGTCCAGCGGCCCCAGGTGGAGCACGCTCTCGTCCAGCGCCGCGCGGGTGCGGGCCAGCAGGCGACGCCCGACGCCTTCCGCGCGGGGCGCGGTCAGCACGATCGGAAGATCGGCGGTCAGGATGTCGCCCGCCTCCGCGGGATCCCGCCGGACCGTCAGGCCGCCGGTTTGATAGTCCGCCGCCTCGTCGATGAAGCGCAGGCGCAGTTCGTCTGGCGGGGATTGGAGGGTCCGAACGGCCGCGGAAGCCGCCGCCGCCTCGGGCAACGCCAGCGCGCCGGCTTCAAGGTCGAGCGCGACCGCGCCGTCGCGCGCGATCAGGGTCACCCGATCGCCGCGCTCGGCGGGATCGAAGGCGAAGGCGCCGGCCAAGGGCTCAAGAGCGTCGCGCAGCCGCATCGGCTGATCCACCACATAGCCGGTCGCGACGCCGCGGACGTCGCCCGCATCGATGTCGACGCCGGCCCGGGCGGCAAGCTCGACAACCAGGTCGGCCAGCGGCGCGGCGCCGAGTCGACCGTTGAGCCAGTGGCCCAGCTGCCAGTTCGGGCCGTCGGCCCAGATGTCGGCGCGGGCCGGAAAGTCGGGAAACGGCCGGGCATCCCAGCACCAGGCGCTCATCGCCGAAACCATCGGACCGCCGTAGACGGGCGACACGGGATTGCCGGCTTCGGACGCGAAATGGCCAAGCACGGCTTCCAGGGTGCGCCGCTGGGCGTGGTCGTCGCGCAGGCCGGTCGAGAACGGCGGCAGCGCGCTCTCATCGCTCTTCGGGTCGACAAACAGATTGGGCGCGTTGGCGCCCTTGTCGGCGGCGGGACAGCCGAACTCGATCAGCCGAATGGGCTTGGAACGGGGACTCCAGGCGGTGGGCGTCGCCGACCGAACCCCGCCGGGGCGGTCATGGTGGGCATGGCTCCACCAGCCGACCAGGTCCTTGGGCCGAAAGACCCAGGGCTCGTCATGGGCGCCGTCGGCGATCGGCGTGCGCAGGCCCGCGAGGCGGTCTTCTGTCGACGCGTAGAACCAGTCGAAGCCTTCGCCGGCGGCGATTTCGATGGCGCCGAAGTCCGGCTCGCCGCGCCAGTCGGCCAGCGGCGGATAGAAGTCGATGCCGACAAAGTCGATGGCGTCGTCCGCCCACAGGGGGTCGAGATGAAAGAAGACATCCCCCGAGCCGTCAGCCGGCTGGTGACCAAAGTATTCGCTCCAGTCCGCCGCGTAGCCGAGCGCGGTTTCCGCGCCCAGGATCGTCCGGCAATCCGCAGCCAGATCACGGAGGGCCGCGACGGCGGGGTAGCCGCCCGCCGAATCGCGAATGGTGGTGATCCCGCGCAGCTCCGAGCTGATCAGGAAGCCGTCGACGCCGCCGGCCAGCTGCGCCAGTCGCGCCATGTGCAGCACCATCCGGCGCAGGCCCCAGTCGGCGCAGTCATGGTCGATGCGTTCGCCGTGGATGACGATGTCGGCGGGAGTCGCCTCGCCAAAAAGAGATGGAATGTCCGCTGCTTCTCCGGTGATCCTGCCGCGCCATGGAAAGCCCTCGCAGTCCATGAGAACGAACGGGCAGAGCGTCACCTGAAGGCCCCGCGCCTTCAGCTCGGTGATCGCCTGCACAACCGAGCGGTCGGCGGGCGTGCCGCCGTAAGCCGGCACGCCCGCGAGTCGGCTGACAAGATGCGCGCCGCCGCGGCCGACGCCGCCGGCCCGCCAGTCGAAGGGGATCGTCGACTTGCCGGTCTGTTCGACCCCGGGCCGGAACGCGCAGGCGCCGGCGTCAAGGCTGGTTCCGAACCAGGACACGACCAGAGTGACGGCCTCCAGATTCGGCAGCTGCGCCTGGAGCTGATCGAGGGAGACCAGCAGGTCCGGACGGCCGTCGACATTGTTGACGTTCTCGGCCTTGAACCGGGTCAGGCTGTCACGCCGCTGGACCACCTGGGTCGCATAGGCGAACTCGCCGGCGCCGGGGATCAAACAGACGCTCCGGAGACGCTCCTCCAGAGCCTGGCCGGCTCCGCGCGGCCGGCGGAAAACCTCGAACGACAGCTGCGGCGCGCGATTGCCGAAGGCGTCCAGCGGCAGGTCTTCGAACACCACATAGGCGCAGCCGCGATAGGCCGGGGCGTCTCCTTCGATGGCCTCGATCAGCGGATCGGGCGTCTGGCCCTCCCCGCCCAAGTGCAGCCGCATGACGACGCCGGACAGGTCCATCGGCTTGCCGTCCGCCCAGACCCGGCCGATCCCGTCGATGGGCCCCTCGCAGAGCGCGACCGCGAACGAGAGGCTGTAGCGGTACTCGGTGACCTTGGGCCCGCCCTTGCCGCCCCCGGCCTGACGCTCGATCCGCTTCTCGCGAAAGCGCGCGGCCCAGATCAGCTGGCCGGCCACGCGGGCACGGCCGAAGACCGCCGCCATCGGCGCGCCCTCGGCGGCCGACATGAGCTGGATCTCGCGCAGCCGGGGTCCGGCCAGGCGCGAGGGCTGCAACGAGGCGATCGCCAGTCGGTCGAGCGACTGGCCGACCTGAGCGCCGATCGCGGCGAGACCGTCGCCGCCGATACGCCGTCCGAGGCTGGAGAGGATCACCTGGGCCATGAGGTCAGTCCGTCACGAAGGGAAAGGAGAAGGCGGCGACCAGTCGACGGCGCCACCACGCGCCCAGCCAGCTCTCGACGACGCTGCGGCCCCAGTAGGCATGAACGATGCGCGGCTGCGGATCGCCGGGCCGGGCATCCGAAACGATCGCGCAGTGCTTGACGCAGGCGCCCGGGCTCATGCGGAAGAGCAGAACGTCGCCGGGCCGGAAGGCCTCGTGCGCCACGGGAATCAGATGGCGCCCGGCGGCGGTCAGCAGGGTCTCGCCGACGCCGGTCTCCGCCCAGTCGGGACGGTAGGGCGGCGGCGCCTCCGGCTCGGCGCCGGCCAGTTCACGCCAGACTCCCCGGACCAGGCCCAGGCAGTCACAGCCGATACCCTTGCGGGACGCCTGGTGCCGATAGGGCGTGCCGATCCAGCCGCGGGCGGCGGCGACGACAGCGGCCCTATCCACGGCGGCTCCCGCCGTCGTTGCGGTCGCCCCTGGCCGCGACCAGGGTCAGGAAGTCACCGCCCGGAACGGTCGGAAAACCACGAAAGTTCAAAGTATTGCCGAAGCGGGCTGAACAGGTGTCGTAACGCTTGTCGCAACCGTCGGCGAAGGCGACATGGCCCGGATCGACGCCGCAACGGCCGTCCCCGAGGTTGGCGTCGCACAGCCGGCCGTAGCTGCGGCCCGCGACCCGGTCGAGGTCGGCCAGCGGCCCCTCGATCTCGGCGACGAAGGCCCCGGCTTCTCGCCGCACGCGGGCGATGCGGCCGGTCCACAGGGAGACGAAGAGCGTCGGTGTCGACCAATCCACGCGGCGGCATTCGACACGCGCGCCGTCGTACAGGCCGGCCGCCAGCTCCGCCTCGGTCAGTATCTCGGCGTCGAGGACGCCGGTGGCCGCCATCGCGCCGGCGCCGGCGACCCCGAGCGCCGTATCGGCGACGCCGGCCGTCCAGCCTGCCGCGGCCAGGCAGACGACGCCGTCATGGTCGAGGTCTCGGTCGTGATCGGTAAAGCCGCACACCGCGCCGTCCCGGCGGGTTAGCAGCCAGACATGGCAAAGCGTCACGGCGCCGGATTCGATTCGAGCCGCCAGGCCCGCGGGGACGTCGCGCATGTCAGACCCTCACCTCGATGAGCGGCGTGGCGATCACCCGGCCGGACCCGAAAGTCTCCAGGGTGATATCAATCCGGTCGGTATCGAAGCGGACCGGCGTGTCGAACGCGAAACCGGCCGTGACCTCGGCGCCGATCGCGGGCGGCGCGTCCAGCGTGACGGCGCCAGTGGTCGGATCGACACTGAACCCGGCGGTCTCCAGGCCCGCGACCGCGACCCTCACGCTGCCGTCCACCGGTTTGCGGATCGCCCGCTCGACGTCGCCGTAGAGCTTGACCAGCGGAAACGAGACACGATCTCCGGTTCCCACGCCAAGCGGCTGATCTATTGGCGAAATCGCCGCCGAGGGCGCGCAGGATTTGAAATCGGCGAAGTCCTTGAAGCGAAAGCCGTGCAGCCGACCGCGGCGGGCCTCGAAGAAGGCGACCAGCGTCGCCGCGTCGTCGAGCGACCGCACGCCGGCGCCGATCAGGTAGCGCCGACGGCCATGGGCCCAGGGCGTCGAGCGGCGCTCGAAGCCGCTGGCCAGGGTGACGACCTCGGTGCGGCGTTCGACCCCGCCCGTCGAGCCGAACGCCAGCCGCGCGGGCAGAGGAACCTCGTGAAAGGACATGGACGATCCGTATGTTGACGCCCGGGCGCGGGCGGTGTGACCTCAGGCCACTGGGGCCAAGGGGACCGCCAATGGACTGGACGAAACTCTTCTTCTCGCCGGAGGGCCGCATCGGCCGTCAGGCCTACTGGATCGGCTGGCTGGTGCTGCTGGGCGTCAACAGCCTGCTCGGCTGGACGGTCATCGCGCCGCTGGTCGCGCTCTACTGCTGGATCTGCATTTCGGCGAAACGCTTCCACGACATGGGTAAGAGCGGATGGCTCGCCGCCATACCGATCGGCGTCGGCGTGGCCGCCTGCTTCTCGCTGTTCCCGATCATCGGCGCCGCGATCTTCGCCGCCGGGACCGGGGCGGACGACAACGCGACGGCGGCCGCCGTGCTCAGCGCCGTCGGCGGCTCCATGCTGGTGCTGGTCGCCGCCTTCTTCGTCGGCCTGGGATTCCTGATCTGGCAAGGCGTCGCGGAAGGCGAAGCGGGCGACAACCGCTACGGACCGCCGGCCGTCGCCGCGATCGCCTAGAGGCGCCGCGCGCCGAGGCTCACCGCCCGGGCCAACGCCTGGGCGAGCTGGGCCTCAGACCGCGCCAGCGTCCTGCCGCCGTCCTCGCCCTGCACGGTGATGTTGACGGTCAGACCGCTGGTCGGCGTCGACTCCACCGAACCGGCCGCGGTCGGCCGGAACACCTCCGGCCCGTTTTCGCCGACGAGGTAGGCGCCGCCGCTCGCCACCGGACCGCCCTCGGCGCGGGCGCCGCTGAAGCGGCCGTCCAGCGCCGTCGCCAGGGCCTTGGCAAGGCCGCCGCCGTCGGCGCGCGGGCCGCCGAAGCCGCCGCCGAGAACCGCGGCCAACGCTTCGCCGAGGCCGCCGCCGGCGCCGACGCGCGACGCCGCGTTGATGGCCGCCAGCACCGCTTCGGCCAGTTCGGCGAGCGACAGCTTGCCGTCGGCCGCCGCCCGGCCCAGCGACCGGGCCAGGCTGGCGCCGGCACTGGCAAAGGCGTCCTCGATCGCGGCCGCCGCCCGCTCGGCCGGCTCCCGCAGGGCCTCCAGCGCCGTCGCCGCCTCGGCGGTCTGTTGCAGAACGCCGGCGAGGCCGTCGTCTTCAAAGGCGTTCATGGCGTCAATCCGGCCAGGCGCGGGCAAGGGCGTCCAGCTCCGCGCGGTTGAGAGCGACGGCGGGCGCCGCATCGATCAGGGCCCGCCATTCGACCAGGGACAGCCGCCAGAAGCCCTCCGGCGTCAGCCCCAGCCGCAAGACGGCGAGCCGCAGCAAAGCCGGCCAGGGGCTCATCGCGCCGCCGCCGCGAAGGCGGCCGCGACCGCCTCGGCCGCCTCGCGCACCTCGACGGCGGAGACGTCGACCTCGGTCTCGCCGCCGCCGCGCAGCAGGGCTGCCAGCACGATGGCGAGATCGCTCGCCGACAGGGACGCCAGCCGCGTCGCCAGCGCCCGCCAATCGTCTGCGCGGAACACGCTCTCCAGCTCGGCCAGCGCCCCCAGAGTCAGGCACAGGCGGCGGGGCCGGCCGGCCAGGGCGACGATGACTTCGCCGCGGGCCGCGTTGGCGGCGGTCAAGGCAGGGCCTCGAAGGCGATCTCGCCGGCAGACGACAGGGTCATCGCCCAGGTCGCCTCGCCTTCATGCTCGCCCGCGTATTCGAGCGCGGCGATCAGGAAGGGCCCTTCCAGGGTTCCGAAGTCCGGCACGATCAGCCGCCAGGTCCGCGCCGCCTGGGCGAAGAAGGCCTCGCGGATCATGGCGTCGCTGGCCGCGTCGCGGAATACGCCCGCCCCGCTGACGCTGGCCTGCTTCACGCCGGCGCCGGCCAGCAGTTCGCGCCAGCGACCGGCGCTGTCGCCGTCGGTGGCGTCCACCGCGCGGGCGTTCAGGGAGATGGTCCGGGCCCGCAGGCCGGCCACGGTGACGAACCCTTCCGGGTCCGCGCCGTCGCCGATCTTGAGCAGGATGTCCTTTCCGCGTTGAGCGGCCATGAGTTTCTCCATGTCTTCCCTCCCCCTTGTGGGGAGGGACAGGCCGCGTGGCGGCCGGGGTGGGCGAGGATTGGCCGCCTTCAGCGCTGACGGGTGATCGCTGCTTGCCCCACCCGTCTCGTCTCGCTTCGCTCGCCAATCCACCCTCCCCGCAAGGGGGAGGGAAAGGTCTAGAGAGGCTCTGTCACCGCCCTGACCCTCACCACGCCGTGGAGCGGGCGGTAGTCGGGCGTCCGGAACACGTCGGCGTAGGTGACGCGCAGATTGACCAGCCGGTGGCTCTCCAGCGCCAGGTCGGCGCCGTGCAGGGCGGCGCGCAGCGCGGCGACCACGGCCTTGGCCTCTTCCGCGCCATTGAACCGCGAGACGCAGGTCAGGGTGAGGACGTGCTCGACGCCTTCTCCGTCCAAGCCGCCCCAGGGACGGGTCTCGGCCCGGCCGAGGCTGACGAACGGATGCACGCGGGCCTCGGGCGGCTCGTCGTACACGCGCGCCGGGTCGCCGAGCAGGGCCTTCAGACCGGCGTCCGCCCGCAGGTGATCGAGCAGCGCCTTGTGCAGCGCCAGGTCGGGGCTCATGGCCAGGATCTCTCGAGTTTGAGGGTCATGTGGCCGAGCTTCGGCGTCGAGGCGACCACGGCGACGACGCGCCAGGGCTCGCCGCCGGCCTTCAGCCGCATGCCGCGGGCGGCGACGCCGCTGCGGGCCACGGCCTGGGCGGTCTCGGTCAGGATCGGCCGCGCGACGCCGTCTCCGGCTTCGCGGTGGCCGCCCGGCCGTAGATCGACCCACAGGGCGGCGACCTGGGTCCAGTTGCGCGTGCGGCCGCCGAAAACGGTCTCGGCCTCGGTCGGCGCTTCCAGCACCGCCAGGGTGCGCAGGGCGGCGATGGTCACAGCCGGGCGCTCCGGTACGGGGCCAGCCACGGTTCGACCAGCGCGACGGGCGCCTCGCCCTCGCGGTGTTCGTAGCCGTGGGCGACCAGCATCAGCACGGCCAGCCGAAGCGGAGCCGGCGCGGGATCGGTCAGAGCCAGGCCGACCGCCGTCTCGACCCGGTCGATCGCCGCGTCGATCAGCAGCTGGATCAGCGCGTCCTCGACGTCGTCGGTGACGCGCAGGAAGGTCCTGGCCTCGGCCAGGGTGATGGCGGGCATGAATGAACTCCTCCCTCCCCGCATGGGCAGGGGCCGGGTGGGGCAAAGGTGATCGGAGGTCCGCGCGGGACGGGCGGCTGCATCGCCCCACCCGTCCCGGCTTCGCCGGTCCACCTCCCCATGCGGGGAGGGAGACCGGTGCGGCGTCAGCTCGCCGCGAACTTCATCAGCTTGATGGCGTCGAAGTTCTGGACGCCGCCGCCGACGCGCTTGGTGGTGTAGAACAGCACGTAGGGCTTGGCGCTGTAGGGGTCGCGTAGCACCCGAACGCCCGCCCGATCGACGATCAGGTAGCCCTTGGCGAAATCGCCGAAGGCCATGGCGAAGCTGTTCGCGGCCACGTCCGGCATGGTCTCGATCTCGGTCACCGGGTAGCCGAGCAGCGTGGCGGGAGCCCCTGGCGCCGTCGCCGGCGACCAGATGTAGTTGCCGTCGGCGTCCTTGAACTTGCGGATCTGGGCCGCCGTCCGGCGGTTGAGCACGAAACGCCCATTGGCGCGGTACTGGGCCTTGGGCGCGTAGATCAGATCGATGATGCGGTCGACCGGATCGGTGGCGTGGAAGCCGCTCGCTCCGCCGGAGAGGACGAAGCCGATCTCGCCCCAGGCCTGGGCCGCGTCGGCGACCTTGGTGTAGCTGAGGAAGCCCTTGGGCTTGTTGGTGCCGTCGCCGTTGACGAAGGCCTCCGTCTCCTGGGCCGCGAAGGCGTCTTCGCACTCGGCGGCCAGCCATTCGTCGAGGTTGACGAAGGCGTCGTCTAGCAGGGCCTGGGTCGCGGCCGGGCTGGCGTAGAGGTCGGCCGCCGGGAACTCCAGCAGGGCGAGCACGGGCGGGTCGGTCTCCGGCCGGGCGTCGGTCTCGGCCACCCAGCCGCTCTCGATGCCGGCCGTCGACACCGGCTTGCGGAACACGCCGGCGCCGATGGTCCGCACGGTGGCGATGTCGCGCATCGGAGAGGACATCTGCAGCCGCCGCTCGATCATCCGCTCGGTCTCGGGCGGCGCGACATAGCCGCCGGCGGTGGGCACGCCCTCCGACAGGCCCTTGGCCTCGAGGATCATCGCCGGGGACTGGCCGGTCTTGAGATAGCCGTCCCAGGCCTGCTTGCGCTCGTCGGCGACGATGACGCGGCCGCCCTCGGCGAGCGCCGGACGGCGGCCGTCGGCGATGGCGCGGTCCAGCCGACCCTGCGCCGCCTGCAGGGTGGCGTCGATGCGCGCCACCTTCTCCTCGAGCAGGGCGTCGCTCCGCTTGGTTTCGAGCGCGTTCAGCCGCTCGTCGTTGGCGGCCTTGAAGGCCTCGAACGCGGCCATGACTTCATGCATGGCGGCGCGCGCGGCGGGATCCGCCGCCGCGTGTTTGGTCTCTTTCATGGGGTCTCCGTCAGCTTCCCTCCCCATGAAGGGGAGGGAAACTGGTTACGCGGCCTCGCTCCGGGCGTTGGCTGAAGCGATCCTCGCGCCCGGCAGCATCGGGAAGGTCACGATCGACACTTCCCAGAGGTCCACTTCCGTCAGGACGCGCAGCCGGCCGGACTCGTCGGGCCGGGCCTTGGTGGTCCGGAAGCCGATCGACAGGCCGTCCATGGCGCCGGCCCGGACCAGGGCGGCGCACATGCGGCCCTCTGGCGTGACGTCGAAAATACGGCCTCGTACAAAAAGTCCGCGACCGTCCTCGGCCACCTCGTCCCAGACCCCGACGGGCCGGTCGGCGTCGTGCTGGCACAGCATCTTCACCCCGCCCGCCCCCCGCGCCGCCAGCGAGGCGCCGAACGCCCCGGCCGCGGTGACATCGTCGTTGAGGTCGCGGGTCCAGAAGAGGGAGGCGTAGCCGCTGATGTGGGTTTCAGTCATTTCAAACTCCGCTCACCCCGGCGAATGCTGGGGCCCAGATCAGAGGGCTGGGCGGCATGCCGGCTGAGGATCGCGTCCTGTCATCTGGGTCCCGGCATTCGCCGGGATGAGCGGAAGAAGAGGTCACAGCTCCCCCGTCTCCAGGCGCCGCTCGAGGCGCTCCAGCGTCAGCCGCGTGGCCGACACCTGCTCCTCTAGCCGGGCCAGGCGTTCGCTCATCTCGGACTGCCCCTCGACTCGCCGCGACAGCTCGTCGATGCGCGCCGAAGCCCGGCCGGCCCACAGCAGACCGCCGGCGGCCTGGATGGCGATGGTCACGATGACGGCCAGGGTGACCTGGCGATCGAGACGGGAGCGTGGAGCGGGCATGTATTCTCCTCTCGAGAGCCTGCCGGAGAACTCTCGATCGTCATCCTCGCCCTTGTGGCGAGGCCCCCTATGTCGGTTCGCAGGTGAAGACGTGATCACGCTCTCACGTGGAGGCTGAACGAGGGGTCCTGGGCACAAGGCCCAGGATGACGACCGAAATTGAAGCTGCGGCTACCCATCCAGCCCCGCCAGCCGTCGCCGCTCGTCCGGCGTCAGGAAGGTCGCTGCCTCCAGACGCGCCCAGAGGGCGTCGCGTTCGGCGGAAAGGGCGGGCACGGCGTCCAGGTCACAGGCAATGCGCACGCCCGGATAGCGCGCGGCCAGCCAGCCCGTCAGGGCCCGCGCCAGCCGCTCGGCCAGCGGGACCACCGTGTGCCGCCAGAAGGCGCCGTTGGCCTCGCGGTAATTGGCGTAGGTGTTGTCGCCGGGAATCCCGAGCAGCTGCGGCGGCACGCCGAAGGCCAGGGCGATCTCGCGGGCCGCCGCATGCTTGCCCTCGATGAAGTCCATCTCGGCGGGACTGAGCGACATCGGCTTCCAGTCGAGACCGCCCTCCAGCAGCATCGGTCGACCGGCGGCGCCGGGCCCCGCGCGGGCCTCCAGCTCGGCCTTGAGGCTGTCGAACTGCTCGGCGGTCAGGCGGTCGCCGGCGTCGGGGTTGGAATAGACCAGCGCCCCGCTCGGCCGGGCGGCGTTGTCGAGCAGCGCCTTGTTCCAGGCGCCGCTGGCGTTGTGCACGTCGATGGCGAAGGCCGCCGCCTCCAACGGGCTGGCGCCATAGTGGTCGTCGGCCGGGTTGAACAGCTTCAGGTGCAGCACCGGCAGCCAGCCGTCGGCTTCGCGCCCGATGCGCACGCTGCGCCCGGCGACCCCGTACTCATAGGCCTCGGGCCAGCCCTGGCGGCCGGGGATCACCTTCATGCGGTCGGGCCGCAGGGTCCACAGCTCCTCCGGTCCGGTCCCCGCCGCTTCCAGGTAGCCGTTGCCGCTGACCTGCAGGGCGCCGAAGAAGGCCTCGAGCAGGTCCGGACCGCCCTGCTCCGGGTTGGGCCGGTCGAGCAGCCGCCGCAGCGGATGGTCCTCGGCCCGGCGGCCGCCCGCGAACACCGCAAGCGGCACGCTGGCCGCGGCCTCGGCGATCATCCGCACGCAGCGGTAGGCGACGGGGTTCTTGGCGAATCCTTCCCGCGCCAGGGTCTCGTAGTCGCGTGGCGTCCATACCGGCCGCCCGGCGGCGGTGAACGCCACCAGCGCGCCGGTCCGCGACGCCTTGCCCTCCGGCGCCCGACGGGCGCGGAGGCGGGGAAAGAGGGGCATTTTGATCAACCTTTTGTTGTGCAACCAACAAACTTTGTCATCCTGAGGAGCCCTCCGCTGGAGGGCGTCTCGAAGGACGCACAAGGGCCGCAATGGCTTCCTGGGCCTACATGCTGAGATGCGCCGACGGGTCGTTCTACGTCGGCTGCACGACGGATCTCGAACAGCGCCTTGCTCAGCACCGTGCCGGAACCTTCGCCGGCTAAACCTCGACAGGCCTGCCGGTCGAAGTCGTCTGGACCGCCGAATGCCAGCACATCGACGACGCAATCGCACTCGAACGGCAGGTGAAGGGCTGGAGCCACGCCAAGAAGGAAGCCCTGGCCATGGGCGATCCGGCCCGCCTGAAGGCGTTGGCGTCGCGAAGCCGGTCGCCTGAGAAGCAGCATGATCGGCTGCATCCCTGGGACCGATATCCCGATCCCGACTGGGACGAGGAGCCGGGCTGAGGCCTTGCGTCCTTCGAGACGCGGACCTGAGGGTCCGCTCCTCAGGATGACGAATTCAGTGGAACGCTACCCACCTTCGTCATCCTGAGGAGCGAGCCTCAAGCGAGCGTCGCGAAGGACGCACAGTTCACAGCACCCGCACCCGCGGCATGCGCCCCTCACGGCCGAGCAGCAGCTCCGTCAGCGCCCAAACCAGCGCGTCGGCGCGGTCGGGGCTGTCGCGGACGTCGGCGCAGCCGAGGGCCATGAGCTCCTCCTCCAGCGCCGGGAAGGCGCCGCAGTGGATGACGCGGCCCTGTTCATAGAGGGCGGCGACAGGCTCAGCCCGGGCGCGCTTGCCGTAGCGCGCATGGACCATGCGGATGGCGCACGGCGGGTCGGCGCCGGCGAGAACGCCGCGGACCATGTCGCCGCCCTGATTGCCCTCGGCGACGATCAGATCCGCGCCGAAGTCCCGGGCCGCCTTGTTCGCTTCCATCGCCCAGCCGCGCGGACTGCGGCCGCGCAGGGTCCGGTCGGCGAGCACGAAGCCGCGGCCGTCCAGCCGACCGGCCACCACGATGCCGCAGGCGTCGCCGCCGGCGGTCGCGGGCGGGTCGACCGCCACCACCACCTTGTCCAGCCGGGGCGGCCGGGCGCCGCGGCAGCGGGCCAGGTCCTCGGCCCGCCACAGGGCGCCTTCGCCTTCGACGACCTGGCCTTCCAGTTCCTGCTCGGCGAGCCGGGTGCCGCCGTAGAGGGTCGTCAAGTGTCCCAGGAAGCCCGGCGCCAGGTTGTGGGCGTTGGTCAGGGTCGGCAGTCGCGACTCCGCCAGCCCCGGCTCCTTCAATAGCGTCCGTAGCGCCGCGATCGGCCGCGGCGTCGTGCTGACCAGCAGCCGGGGATCCTCGCCAAGCCGCAGGCCGAAGCGCAGCATCGCAAGGGTGTCGCCCGGCCAGGGCCAGGCGCAGAACTCATCGGCCCAGGCGACCTCGAACTGCGGGCCGCGCAGGCTGTCGGGGTTCTCAGCCGAGAAGAGGTAGGCCTCGGCGCCGTTCTTCCAGACGATCCGGCGCCTCGTCTTCTCGAAGCGCGGCCTGAAGTTGGCCGGCGACAGGCTCCGGATCCCCGAGGGCCCCTCGATCATCACCTCGCGGATGTGGTCGAACGTGGCCCCGACCAGCGCCATCCGCCGACCGTCGAGCGCCTGCTCGACAGCCCAGCCGGCCCCGAGCCAGGTCTTGCCCGAGCCGCGGCCGCCCAGCGCCAGCCAGGTCGACCAGGCCGGCCGCGGCTCACGCTGCGCGAGGTTGGCATTGGTGCGCCAGCTCCGGTGAAAGACTTCCGCCTCGCCCGGCGTCATCAGCGCCCGTCTCTCCTCCGGTGTCCAGCTGCTGGCGTAGCCGTGCCAGGCGCTCGTCGATCTCCCGGTGTTTTCTTTCCAGGGCTTCCGGATCGTCCAGTCGCTCACGCATGTCATCCTCGTTGTCTTCCGAAGGCCGCGCGGCCTCGCGGACCGCCGTGTCCAGCTGAAGGATCTTCCGAGCCGCTGTCGCCATGTTGCCCGTCATGCGGGCGCGACGGTCTCTTTCGACGGTGCTGTCCGCCCGCGACTGCGCGCGGGCCTCGCGATGAAGGGCCAGCAGGTCTTGCTCCAGCGCCTCGGCGAACCCCTCGAACATCTCGGCCCCTCCGGGATTTGTCGGTGATGCCCCAAATGTACGGGACCACCGCGCCCGGCGGATCGATTGCCGCGAGAAAGTCGGAAATGGCTGATGGTGTTGGGGATTATGCGGCGAAGCCGGCGGGGACGGCGCTGTCCATGCCCTCAATCTCCCTCCTCCATCGAGGCGGAGGGCTATGGGCCATCAATAGGGAATGACTTCCCCGGCCGGAAACTGCGGCTGAGGACGCCGACCAGCCGGCGCCGCGTCAGGGCGGCCCGGTTCGCCTGGCGCGCCCGGCGCGGGCGGCTCGGCGGGCGCGTCCCCGGCGGTCGCCTCCAGGGTCTCGGCGGCGCGGGCGAAGTCGGCCGCCAGCTCGCCGTAGAAGCCGTTGCGCGGATCGGCCTCGGTCTCGGGGACCGGGTCGGGCAGCAGCCAGTCGAAGTCGTGCGGCTCGATGCCCTGGTGGGCCTCGATCATGAACCGACGCCAGATGGTCGAGGGAATGCCGCCGCCAGCCACCTTGTTCATCGGCCGATCATCGTCATTCCCGACCCAGACGCCGGCGATGTAGTCCGGCGTGAAGCCGACGAACCAGGCGTCGCGCCAGTTCTGGCTGGTGCCGGTCTTGCCCGCGGCGGGACGGCCGAAGGCGGCGCGCGCGCCCGTGCCCTTCTCGATCACGCCCTTCATCATCTTCACCATGATCGAGGCGTTGGCGATGTCGTAGACGGGCGAACCGCTGCTTTCGGCATGGGTGAAGAGCGGCTCGCCGCTGATCGTGGCGACGCTCTCGATGATGTAGGGCGTGCGCTTCTGGCCGCCGAGCTGGAACACCTGGAATCCGCTCACCAGGTCGATCAGCTTCACCTCGTAGGCGCCCAGGGTGACCGAGAGGTCGGGGCTGGGCGGCACGTCGGTCAGGCCAAAGCGCCGGGCCAGCTCGCCGATGGCCTGGCCGCCGACCTCGCGGCCGAGAACCACAGCCACGGTGTTGATCGACTTGGCCAGGGCATCGGCGATCGTCACCGTGCCCGCGTAGCCGCCGCCGTAATTCTCCGGCTCCCAGTCACCCATCTTGACCGGCGCGTCGACGCGGGTGTCGGTGGGCAGCACGCCGCGCTCGACAGCGGCGGCGTAGACGAAGGGCTTGAAGGTCGAACCGGGCTGTCGCCGGGCCTGGGTGGCGCGGTTGAAGGCCGTCTCATCGAAGTCGGTGCCGCCGACCATCGCCCGGATCGCGCCGTTGGGGGTCATGGCCAGAAGCGCGGCCTGGTGGGCGCCGGCCTTGGCGCCGTCGGTGCGCAGGGCCTCGCGGACCACCTTCGAACCGACGGCCTGCAGCCGCGAGTCGATGGTCAGCCGGACTACGAGATCCGGACTGTTCTCGCCGGCGACCTTCACCGCCTCGGCGGTGGCGTAGTCGAGGATGTAGCCCAGGTCGCCCTCGTCCTGCACCGCGCCGGGCGCCAGAACCGGGGTATCAGCCAGGGCTGCCTCGTATTGCTCGCGGGTGATCCAGCGCTCCTTGAGCATGTTGCCCAGGATCAGCCGCTGGCGCTTCAGCGCCTCGCCCATGTTCTTGGTCAGCGCCAGGCGCGACGGCGCCTTGGGCAGGGAGGCCAGCAACGCCGACTCGGCCAGGGTCATCTCGCTGGCCGGCTTGCCGAAATAGGCTCGCGAGGCGCCGTCGATGCCGTAGGTGTTGGCCCCGAAGAAGATGCGGTTGAGGTAGAGTTCGAGGATCTCGTCCTTGCTCAGCACCTTCTGCAGGCGGGTGGCCATCAGGGCCTCCTGCAGCTTGCGCTCCATGGTCTGATCAGGCGTCAGGAACAGGCCCTTGGCGATCTGCTGGGTGATGGTCGAGCCGCCCTGCACGACGCGGCCGGCCCGCCAGTTGATCCAGGCGGCGCGGGCGATGCCGTGCCAGTCCAGGGCGCCGTGCTTGTAGTAGCGTCGGTCCTCGGCCGCCAGGAAGGCCCGGGGCACGTAGTCCGGCAGTTGGCTCAGGGTGATGCGTTCGCCGTAGCGCGGGCCGCGGACGGCGATCTGCTTGCCGTCCTTGTCCTGGAACCGGATACCCGGCGCCCGGTTGATCGCGAACAGCGCCTCTCGGGGCGGCAGCGGCGGCACGTCGGTCAGGTACTTGCGCCAGATGTAGACGCCGCCGGCCGTGGCTGTGACCGTCCCGATCAGGAACAGCACCAGGGCGGTGATCCAGACCCAGCGCAGCTTCGGCGACAGCGCCCATTCGTACAGCGATTGCCAGCGGAAGCCTTCGCCCGGTTGCCGCGGCGGCTTCTGCGGCGCGACGGGCTTGGGTTTCGTGCTGCGGCCGAAGACCTTCGGGGCCTTCTCGCGCGGGGGTTTGGGCGGCTTCGGGGGCTTGGCCGGCCGCGCGGCCTTGCCCTTCGGCGGCGCCTCGGGCGCGGGTTCAGGTTCCGGCGCCGGCTCGGGCTCCGGGTTGAAACGGTACGGCGGAAGGGACCAGTCGTCGCTCAAAATGATCCAGACGCGGCTTGGGTTACGGCTACAACGGGTTTAGGACGCAAGGGTCATGCCGTGCAAACCCTTCTGGGAGACGAAGTCTCTCCGCGAGATGAGTCCCGCCGAGTGGGAGAGCCTATGCGACGGCTGCGGCCTTTGCTGCCTGGTTCGCTTCGAAGACGAAGATACCGGCGAGGTCATCCCGACCCGCGTGCATTGCAAGCTGTTCGAACCGGACAGCTGCCGCTGCACCGACTACGCCAACCGCAAGCGGTACGTTCCCGACTGCATCAAGCTGACCCCGGGCAACATCGAGGACCTGCTGTGGATGCCGGCCAGCTGCGCCTATCGCCGGCTGCATGAAGGCAAGACCCTGCCGGCCTGGCACCCGCTGATCACCGGCGACCCGGAGAGCACGCACAAGGCCGGCGTTTCGATCCGTGGACAGACGATCAACGAGGACACGCTGGACGAGCCCGAGGACGCGCTCGACTACATGGCCTGGGAACTGAACCTTGATCGGGGCGAGGAGCCTTACAAAGGGTGAGGTTCAACTCAGCCGCAGCTTGAGATCACGCCCGACAACGATCGAAGCCGCCGTCAGGAACAGCACGCCATGCGCGAGCCACAGCAGCGTCGGTGGCTGAGTCTCGGCGGGACATGGATAGACGGCGTCCGGACCCATGCCGCACGCGCCCAGCACGGCCGTGGCCAGGGCGGTGAAGGCCGCGAAGGCCATCTGGACCAGGTGCAACACGCCCAGCGGCGCCATGGCCGCCAGCGCCACCCTGGACGGCTGGCGCCACAGCAACAGCGCCGCGCCCGCCGCCGTCAGCACAAAGCCGGACAGGGCGGCGGAGACCAGGTCGCTCCCACCGCCCCGCCCATAGGTCCCAGTGAACCACGCGCCCAGCATCCACACCGCCGCTGCGGTGAGACAGGAGGCGGCGGAGAGGGTTGTCATGAGGATTGTCTCCGGAAAGCTGCTCTGGTGGAGTGTCAGCGTGCCGTGTGCATGGGGCGTCCAGATCGACTGAAAGCGCGGCCCTGAAGCGGTGCAGGAGAGGGACCGGCCGGCAGATTTTCTTCGCTTGCCGAATGTGGTAATACCTGTGCTCGTTCAAGTAAGGATTTCACAATGAGCTACGCGCTCACCAGCAAGGGTCAGGTCACGATCCCCAAAGGCGTCCGTGAAAGCCTCGGCGTCGGCCCGGGAGAGCGGATCGAGTTCCGGATCAACGACCGGGGCGAGGTCGTCATCGAGCGCGCCGACGGGAAGCCGCGGGCCGAGAGCCGGTTCGCGACTGTGCGCGGTATCTGGGCTGGCCGTGGCTTCACAACCGACGAGATCATGGCCATGACCCGCGGCGAGCCTGAGTGACATTCGTCGACACGAACGTCCTGCTGGACCTTGTCATCAACGATCCTCATTGGGCGACGTGGTCTCAAGCGAACCTTGAAGCCGCCGCCCTGTCAGGACCGCCGCAGATCAACGAGGTCGTCTACGCCGAACTGGCGACGGGCGCCGACTCGCTCGACGAGGTTGAGGAGTTCCTGAGCATCACCGGCATCGACGTCGCCCCGACGCCTCGCCAAGCGCTATTCCTGGCCGCCAAGGCCTTCGCAGCCTATCGCGCGCGGGGCGGTCGACGAACGGGCGTGTTGCCAGACTTCTTCATCGGCGCCCACGCCGCCATCCTCGGCGCGCCGCTACTCACCCGCGATCCGCGGCGCTACCGGACCTACTTTCCGACCCTGGAACTGATCGCCCCCTGACAACCCTTCCCTCGGCCTCCGAAAGAGGGGATAGACCGCCGCTTCCCCACCTCCCCTGCCCGACGCGTAACCTCTCCCCCATGGCCGCCCCGATCCTCGCCCTCAAAGACGTCCGCCTCGCCGATGGCGCGACCATGCTGTTCGACGGCGTGGACCTGGCGATCGAACCGGGCGTGCGCGCCTCGCTGGTCGGGCGCAACGGGGCGGGCAAGTCGACGCTGATGCGGATCCTGACCGGGGCCATCGAGCCGGACGCCGGCGATCGCTTCGTCAGCCCGGGCGTGCGCATCGTGGTCGTGCCGCAGGAGCCGGTGATCGTCGGCGAGACCCTGCTGGACCACTGCGAGGCCGGCGGCGCGACCCACTACGAGGCCGAGGCCGAGCTGATGGCCTTCGGCCTCGACCCGGCCAAGTCCACGAAGGGCCTCTCCGGCGGCGAGATCCGCCGTGTCGCGCTGGCCCGCGCCTTCGCCGAGCAGCCGGACGTGCTCCTGCTGGACGAGCCGACCAACCACCTGGACATCTTCGCCATCCAGACACTGGAGGAGAAGATCTCCGCCAGCCGCTCGGCCGCTCTGATCGTCAGCCACGACCGCGCCTTCCTCGAACGCGTGACCCGCCGCTGCTTCTGGCTGGAGAGCCGCAAGGTGCGCCGGCTGGACAAGGGGTTCGAGGCCTTCGACGAGTGGTCCGAAGCGATCCTCGAGGCCGAGGCCGACGAGTTCCGCCGGCTGAACAAGGCCATCGAGCGCGAGCAGCACTGGATGGCGCGCGGCGTCACCGGCCGCCGGGCCCGCAACGAGGGCCGTCGCCGCCGGCTGGTCGCCATGCGCCAGCAGAAGGCCACCGTCCTGAAGGAAGCGCGCGGCCAGCTGACCATGGGCATGGCCAGCGGCGACACCTCCGGCAAGCGGGTGGCCGAGGCCAAGGGGCTCAGCAAGGCGTTCGGCGAGCGGGTCATCGTCAAGGGTTTCTCGACCCGCATCCAGCGCGGCGACCGGGTCGCCATCGTCGGTCCCAACGGGGCCGGCAAGACGACGCTGGTCAAGCTGCTGCTCGGCGAGCTGGCCGCGGACGCCGGTGAAGTGAAGCTGGGGACCGGCCTGGAGATCGCCTACATCGACCAGGCGCGCGGCGAGCTGAAGGAGGGGCAGACCCTCTGGGACGTGCTGACCGACGGCGGCGGCGACCAGATCATGGTGCGCGGAAGCCCGCGTCACGTCGCCGGCTACGCCAAGGAATTCCTGTTCCAGGACAAACAGTTGCGCCAGCCGGTCTCCAGCCTGTCGGGCGGCGAGCGCAACCGCCTGCTGCTGGCCAGGGCGTTGGCGCGGCCGGCCAACCTGCTGGTGCTCGACGAGCCGACCAACGACCTCGACATGGAGACGCTCGACCTGCTCGAGGATCTGCTGGCCGACTTCGACGGCACGCTGATCCTGGTCAGCCACGACCGCGACTTCATCGACCGGCTGGCCAGCTCGACCATCGCGCTGGACGGCCGCGGCCGGGTGGTGGAGACGCCGGGGGGCTGGACCGACTTCCTCGAGCAGAACCCGGGCTTTTTCGACGCCCCGGAGACGCAGACCGCGAAGCCCGCCGCCAAGCCGGCGGAGGCCCCGAAGAAGGCCGCCGCCAAGCTCAGCTACAAGGACCAGCGCCGGCTCGAGGAGCTTGACGCGCTGGTCCACAAGCTGCCGGGCGAGATCGCGGAGCTGGAGGCCAGCCTTGCCGATCCCACGCTCTACAGCCGTGATCCGGCCGGCTTCGACCGGATCATGAAGGCCAGCCAGAAGGCCCGCGCGGAGCTTACTTCGGCCGAGGAGGAGTGGCTGGCCTTAGAAGAGAAGCGAGAAGGCCTCGGCGCCTAGGCGGCGTCTGATCGGGCCTGGGGACCAGCAGGCTGCCCATGAGTCCGAAGGACAGCATGGCGTGGTCCATCTTCGATAGGTTCATCTCGGCATCTCCTGCAGCCGGTGGAACAAGAGACGCGGCGGCCTGCAGGGTGTGCTGTTTCAGATGCCCTCGTGGTCGACTGTGCGTCGCCGATCAGCCTGCCGGACCCGATTCCAATGACGCAAGAGGACGATCCGGGTCCGGATTAAATCCGTGGGCGGAAACTGCGTCTTTTCAATATCTTGCAGTCGAAAAACTTTCTCGAAGGCTTAACCTTTCGCCGGCTCTGCAAGCGCCTCCAGCCACGCCAGCGCCAGCGGGCCGGCCTTCAGGGCGGAGGCATTGTGGTCGACGGGGCCGAGGTCGATGGCCCGGGCGTCGGCGCCGGCGCTGGCGAACATCCGGGCGGTGGTCACCGATTCCTTGGGCGTCACGTCGATGTCTGCGGAGCCGTAGTAGAGCCTCACCGACGCCTTCGGCTTGAAATGGCTGACCTCGTTGGCCGCCGCCGCATCCACCAGCCAGTGGGTTCCCTGGCCGTCCAGGGCCGCGAGGAACTCCGGGACAAACAGCCGGCGTGGATCCTTCGGCAGGGCGGCGATGATCTCGTCGGGCTTGTGCGGCTGGTCGTAGAGCCGGCGCGCCAGAGCGGCCATCTCCGGCGTCAGGGCGCTGTCCAGCGGCTGGGCGTAGCGTGCCGCCAGCCCCCGGGCGAGGTAGCTGAGATAGAGCGAGGCCTGCACCGCCTGGCCGGTCATGGCCGCCGGCAGGCTGATCGTGCGCAGGTTGGGCGCCGCCGCGACCGGCGCGCAGCCCAGCACCGGCCGCCCCGCCGCCTCCAGCGCCCGCTGGGTCGCCAGACTGGCGTGGCCGCCCTGCGAGAAGCCGATCAGGAACGGCGGCGCGCCGGGCACACCCGGGATCTCCTTCACCACGTCAAGCAGGCCGATCACCGCCGCGGCGGTGTCGTCGGCGGCATAGTAAGTGTGGACCAGCGGCGAGACGCCGAGGCCGAGATAGTCCGCCGCGACGGCCGCATAGCCGTTGGCGCCGAACACGATCGCGGCGGCCAGCCCCTCGGTCGAGAGATTGGACGGCACGTCCGACCGCGTGGTGGTGGTGCCGTGCTGCCAGCTGACCAGCCCCCGCGCCGCCACGCCGCGCGGCAGGGCCAACAGGCCGCTGAGGCGGACCGGCCGCCCCTGCCCGTCCCGGCCCGGATAGACCACGCTCCAGCAATCGACCGCATGGCGGACCGTGATCCCCTTGACCCCGGCCAGCGTCAGCAGCGCCCGGCTCTTGAGGGGCGAGTAGGAGCCCTTGAAGGTCAGGGTCACGCCGTCGGGCCCGGTCAGCGCCGGCGCCCGTCCGCAGCCGGCGAGACCCAGTCCCGCCGCCGCGCCGGTCAGAAACGTCCTGCGCCGCATCCTGCCCTCCCCGGTAGAGATCGACAGCGCCAGCAAGCCAGCGGCACGCCGGCGGGTCAATCCGTCCTTGCCGTCCAAAGCCGGCTGGCCCAACTGTCCGGCAAGCGAGGAGAGACGCATGAAGGCGCTGCTGACCGCGAAGACCGACGCCAGCCTGAAGACGGACCTGACCCAGCTGGCCGACGATCAGCTCGGCGAGGGCGACGTCACCGTCCGGGTCGAGTGGTCGACCGTCAACTACAAGGACGCCCTGGCGCTGTCGGGGCGCGGCAAGATCATGCAGACCCTGCCGCTGGTCGGCGGCATCGACCTGGCGGGCGTGGTCGAGGCTTCGGACTCGCCGGACCTCAAGCCGGGCGACCGGGTGCTGCTCAACGGCTGGGGCCTGAGCCAGACGCACAACGGCGGCTATGCCGAAAAGGCCCGCGTGCCGGCCGACTGGCTGATCCCGACGCCTGAGGCCTTCTCCAGCCGGGACGCCATGGCCATCGGCACGGCCGGCTACACGGCCATGCTCTGCATCCTGGCGCTGGAGCGCGGCGGCGTCACCCCGGCCAGCGGCGACGTGCTGGTCACGGGCGCGAACGGCGGCGTCGGCTCGATCGCCGTCGCCCTGCTGGCGAAGCTGGGCTACCGCGTCATCGCCTCCACGGGCCGCCCGGCCGAGGCCGAGTACCTGAAGGCACTGGGCGCCGCAGAGGTCATCGACCGGGCCGAGCTCTCCGAACCGGGCCGCCCGCTGGGCGCCGAGCGCTGGGCCGGGGTGGTCGACTCGGTCGGCAGCCACACCCTCGCCAACGCCCTGGCCCAGACCCGCTACGGCGGCGTGGTCGCGGCCTGCGGCCTGGCCCAGGGCATGGACCTGCCGGCGACCGTGGCCCCGTTCATCCTGCGCGGCGTGACCCTGGCCGGCATCGACTCGGTCAACGCGCCCCGCGCGATCCGGCTGGAGGCCTGGGCGCGGTTGGCCAGGGACCTCGACCCGGCGAAGCTGGCCCTGGCGACTGAGGAGATCGGGCTGGAGGATGTGCCGGACGCGATCAACCGCCTGTTCGAGGGCAAGGTCCGCGGACGGCTGGTCGTGCGCGTCTCCTGAGGCCGCGATCACGCCTCGGCGCCGGTTTGCAGGGGCGGGCGGAAGGCTAAACTCGGGGGAGATCAGGGAAGGAAGGTCATGAGCGACGCTGTCGGCCCCGGCGATCTGGTTCTCTGCGTCAACGCCGCCCCGAACCATATGACAGGCGAGCCGGTGCCGCTGCAGGCGGGCGAGACCTATCGCGTCTGGACGGTCCTGGACTTCGAATGCCCCTGCGGCCGCTCGGACGCCCTGATCGACATCGGCATCGGCTGGGCCTGGTGCCAGTCGCGATTCCGCATCCTGCCCAAGCCGAAGTTCGAGGCGAAGCCGAAGAAGGCGACCGCCCCGAAGGAGAAGGAGCGGGTGCGGTAGTCACGCCAGCCCCGGACAGCAGAAAGGGCGGGGCCTCGCGGCGCCCGCCCTTCCCAATTCCAGCGCAGGATCAGCCGCTTACGCGGCCTTGCCGAAGCTCAGGCCTTCGTAGCGGCGCAGGTGATGGTCGACCGAGCCGAACAGGCCCTCGATCATCGTGGCGCGCTTGAAGTAGTGGCCGATGGCCAGCTCGTCGGTCATGCCCATGCCGCCGTGGATCTGGATGGCGTTCTGGCCGACGAACTTGCAGGCCTTGCCGATTTGGACCTTGGCGGCCGAGACGGCCTTGGCGCGCTCGGCGTCGTCGGTGACCTTGATGGTGGCCATGTAGGTCATCGAGACCGACTGCTCGACGTTCATGAACATGTCGACCATCCGGTGCTGCAGCACCTGGAAGTTGGCGATGGCGGTGCCGAACTGCTTGCGCTGCTTGGCGTACTCGAGGGTGCCGGTGTGCAGCTGGCGCATGGCGCCGACGGCCTCGGCGCAGACGGCGGCGGTGGCCTCGTCGATCACCTTGTTGACCAGCGGCAGGCACGCGCCTTCCTGGCCGACCAGGGCGTCGGCGCCGACCGCCACGTTCTCGAAGTAGACCTCGGAGGCGCGGCCGCCGTCGACGGTCGGGTAGTCGCGGGTGGTGACGCCCTTGGCGCCCTTCTCGACGATGAACACCGAGACGCCGCTCTCCTCGCGCTGGCCGCCGCCGGTGCGGGCGGTGACGATCAGGTGCGTGGCCCAGGGGGCGCCGACGACGACGGCCTTGTGGCCGTTGATCACCCAGCCGGCGCCGTCCTTCTTGGCGGTGGTTTTCAGATCCTGCCAGGTGTAGCGGGCCTGCGGCTCGGCGTAGGCGAAGGCGAAGATGGTCTCGCCGCCGATGACGCCGCCGATCAGGTCGGCCGCATTGGCGTGGCCCGAGTGCTTCAGGAAGCCGCCGCCGATCACGACCGTGCCGAGGTAGGGCTCGACGACCAGCGCCTTACCGAACTCCTCCATGACGATCATGTTCTCGATGGCGCCGCCGCCCAGGCCGCCCAGCTCTTCGGAGAACGGCGCGCCCAGGATGCCCAGTTCATTGGCGAAGGCCGACCAGATGGCCGGATCGCGGCCAGCGTCCGACGAGATCATCTTCCGGCGCTTGTCGAAGTCGTAGTTGTCCTGGAGGTAGCTGGCGACCGTGTCGCGCAGCATCGACTGTTCTTCGGTGAAGTTGAAATCCATGGGGCGTCCCTGACGAGCGTGCTTATCGTTGTCGGTTCAGATTGGCGGCGAAACTAGAGACCCAGCACCATCTTGGCGATGATGTTGCGCTGGATCTCGTTGGAGCCGCCGTAGATCGAGGTCTTGCGGGTGTTGAAGTAGGCGCCGGCGCGGCCGACGGCGGAGTCGGGGCCGATCTTGGCGTTGTCGCCCATGCCGCGCAGGTAGGGCGCGCCATAGTGGCCCGAGGCCTCCAGGGCGAGCTCGGTCAGGCGCTGCTGGATCTCCGTGCCCTTGATCTTGAGCAGCGAGGATTCCGGTCCGGGGCCCTTGCCGGCGCTCTCAGCGGCCAGGGTGCGCAGCTCGGTGAACTCCAGCGCCGTCAGGTCGATCTCCAGCTCGGCGACCTTGCGCTTGAAGTCGGCGTCCTGGATCAGCGGCTTGCCGTCGTCGCCCAGCTCGACCGAGGCCATCTCGCGGACCTTCTCGACGCCGCGCTTGGAGCGGGCGACGCCGGCGATGCCGCTGCGCTCGTGGGCGAGCAGGAACTTGGCGCAGGTCCAGCCCTTGTTCTCCTCATAGACGCGGTTCTCGACCGGCACCTTGACGTTCTCGAGCCAGACCTCGTTGACCTCGTGGCCGCCTTCCAGGGTCGTGATGCGGCGCACCTCGATGCCCGGGCTCTTCATGTCGATCAGCAGGAAGGAGATGCCTTCCTGGATCTTGGCGTCGGGGTTGGTGCGGACCAGGAAGAAGCCCCAGTCGGCGTGCTGGGCCAGGGTGGTCCAGGTCTTCTGGCCGTTGACCAGATAGTATTCCTTGCCGTCGTCGCCGGTGATGCGCTCGGCCTTGGTCTTCAGCGAGGCCAGGTCGGAGCCGGCGCCCGGCTCGCTGTAGCCCTGGCACCACCATTCCTCGCCGTTGTAGATCTTCGGCAGGAAGCGTTCCTTCTGCTCCGGCGTGCCGAAGGTGTAGATCACCGGGGCGACCATCACGACGCCGAACGGCAGCACCGGCAGCGCGTCGGCGCGGGCCAGCTCCTCGGAGAAGATGTACTTCTGCGTCGAGGTCCAGTCGGTGCCGCCCAGGGCCTTGGGCCAGCTCGGCGCGACCCAGCCCTTCTTGGCCAGCACCTTGTGCCAGCTGAGGTAGTCTTCCTTGGTGAGATCGTCGCCCTCGTCCTGCTTGCCGCGGAGGTGGGCAGGGTAGTTTTCTTCGATGAAGGCGCGGACCTCGGCGCGGAACGCGTTGTCTTCGGCGGAGAATTCGAGGTTCATTTGGGGCTCCCGGCGCGGCCTCTGAGGGGGCCGTTTTCAGTCGGGCGCGACCATAGCGGCCGAACAGTTGTTTGGAAAGATGACGCGAGCGTCAACGTAAAGCAGGCGGCCCGCCTACAGCAGATCCCAGCAGTGTTTCAGGGACGTGCTTCCGTCGTCCGGCAGCGCCGCGGCGGCGGCGAGCCGGCGCCCGACCTCTTTCGGTGTGACGCCCTCCCTCGGCGCGACCTGATAGGCGTAGGCCTCCGCCCTGCCCTGCCAGGGACGGGCCATGTCGTCGTCGGGAATGCGACGATTGTGGCGGACCAGCTCGCCGTAGCAGGCGGCGGCCTCGTCGACGTTGGGCGGCGGTCCGGCGAAGACAACCGGGATTCGCACCACGCCGCCCGTGACCGGCGCGCCGTCGGCCAGCACCGGCTTCATCCTGTAGAGGCGGGCGATCTTCAGGGCCGCCTCGCCGAAGCCCATGCCCTCCGGGTCTTCCTGCACAATCCCGCAAGCGTCGAGCAGGCCGGTCTCCAGCACCTTGCAGGTCAGCGTGATCTTGCCACCGAGCCGGGCCTTGCGGGCCGCATCGGGATAGACGCGAGCGATGTCGTCGGGGCTGGGTCTGCGCACCCAGTTGGGTCGCTGAACGGCGGACGGACGCGGCGGCCCAGCGACGGGCGCGGGCTGCGGGGGAAGCGCCGGGGCCGGAGGCTCGGTGGCCATGGAGAGCGCGAGGATCAAGGCCGCGATCATCCTACGCGCACCAGTCGGCGCTGATCTCGCCGCGGCTCATCGCCGCCCGCGTGGCCTTCAGCCGCGCATCGATGGCGGGGCCGTCGAGCTTCTGATCAAGGGCGTGGGCCTGGATGAGCAGCCAGAGATAGGCCATCTGGCCGGTCCGGCCCGGCTCGGGCGCATCGGACTTGCCGTCGGCGAGGCCGACGAAACAGCGAAGGGCCTCGTCCAGGTCAGGATGGGTGAAGTCCGCCTCCGGCAATTTGAACTGCACCGGAACGCGCACGGTCGCCCCGTCGACGGCCTTGCCGTTCACGGTCTGGGGACTCATGCGAAAGTCGCCGGCGATGCGCAGCGCCGCGGCGCCGAACCCGTAGTCGGCCGGCGTCTCGCTCTCGACCACGCAGTCCTTCAGCAGGGTGTCGACGCCGACGCGGCACCGCAGGACCGCCCGGCCCTCGACCTCGTCGCGCCAGGCCGGCTTCGGATAGGCCTCTTCGAACTGTTCAGCCGTCGGGACGACCAGCCAGTCGGGGTTTTTCACCACTGACGGCGCGGCGAGCAGAAGAACGACGGCGGCGGACAAAGACGCGAGCACTTGAACCCCCCGGGGACCAACCCAACGACTCCACCCTAGCGGGCGCCGCGCCAAAAAAGAACGCCCCGTCCCGAGGGACGAGGCGCCAAGGCTACTGGGTGCTCGATCAGTAGTGCGGGTCGTCAGCCGGCGAGACTGGCGCAGACGCCGGCCAGTTCCGCCGCGATTTCGGCCTTGCCGCCTTCGCGGGCCGAACGGAGTTCGCGGGCGGCGTCGGCCTTGGCGTTGAAGGCCTTGTCCACGATGAAGTCGGCGCGGCCGCGCTTGTTGGCCTTGATGACGGCGTCGAACTTGGCGGAGTCTTCACCGGCCAAGCCGGCGCAGCGCGAGACCTTGATGAACTGGGTGTCGCTCAGGCGGGCCTGCGCGAAGGCGGCGGTGGCGGTCAGCCCCGAGACGGCGGTCGCGGCGATAACGGCGGCGGTAAGGATACGCATGGGTCGCTCCATCTCCCTGATTGGTGCAACGGAATGATGCTTGCGACGATCTGTATTCACAAATTAAATACAAGACAGACTCGAACAATTACACAGAATTCATATCTTACAAGACTGTAATCATCATGTCGAAAACATGACGATATCGCGGCGTACTGGTATCGCTTGAAACGCCCGTTCGGGACGGCGATGCTGGCGGCATGATCCACGAACCGGCGACCGCCAGTTCGCCCCTGCGCATGGAGGCGGAGGGGCTGAACGATTTCCTGCTGCGGGCCTTCCCGGCGGCGGATCCGGCGATGATGCCGCGCATCGTTCGCGTGAGCCCCGGGCTTGTCGAGCTGGTCCAGGCCACGGGCGAGCGGAATCTGCGCCCCGGCGGGGTGATCTCGGGCCCGACGCTGATGAGCATGGCCGACACAGCCGCCTACGCCCTGATGCTGGCCCACCTCGGCGAGGTGGCCATGGCGGTGACCACCAGCCTGACCATCCATTTCCTGCGCCCCTGCGCGCCGGGCGACCTGCACGCGGAAGCGACGATGCTGCGGCTGGGCCGCCGGATCGGAACTTGCGATGTGCTGATGTGGACCGAGGGCCGCGGTCGCCCCGCCGCCAAGGCCACGGTCGCCTACGCCATTCCCGAGGGAGCCAACCCGTGACCCCGCCCGCCGCGCCGCCCAAGGCGATCGCCACCCCCTGCATCAAGGTCTGCATCGTCGACCCGGAAAGCAGCCTGTGCCTGGGCTGCCACCGCACCCTGATGGAGATCGCCGGCTGGGCGAGGTTGCCGGAGACCGAGCGCGAGCGGCTGATGGCGGAACTGCCCGGGCGCCGGTCGCGGATCCGACCGGAGAAGCTGGGGCTGGGGTGAGGCCCTCCCTCCCCCTTGTGGGGAAGGTGGACCGGCGAGCGCAGCGAGACGAGAGAGGGGGCAACCAGCGATCCGCGCCTGGCGCAGCAGGCGGCCATCACTTGCCCCACCCTGCCCTACTTCGCAGGGCTGTCCCTCCCCACAAGGGGGAGGGAGTACGAACGCCTTAACCAGACCTTGCACCCGTTCACGCGTTGCAAACCGACGCCCGCCTACAGTGCGCGGCGAAGAGGGGCGGCAACGCCTCCGCAAGCCAGAAGGCGGGGTTTGGTGATGATCAGGGTGCTGGCGATCGGCTGTATCGCGGCGTTGTCGGCCCTCGGCGCGGCGCGCACGGTGGCGAGCCTTGACGACTCCGCCCAGGCGGCGCCGGTCCTGCGGGCCGAGGCCGCCGTCCACGCGCCCGGCCCCGTCGCAGCCACTCGGGCCCAGGTCGCCAAGGGCGCGGACGGTCACTATTGGGCCGAGGCCGTCGTTGACGGCAAGGCCGTGCGCTTCCTGGTCGACACCGGCGCCACCGCCGTCGCCCTGACCGCGGCCGACGCCCGGCGGCTGGGCTACGAGCCGGCCGACCTCGACTATCGCTACGACGTGGTCACCGCCGAAGGGAAGGTGAAGGCCGCCGCCGTGCGCCTGGCCTCGGTCTCGATCGCCGGCGCTCGCGTCGAGAACGTCGACGCCCTGATCCTCGAGCGCGGCCTTGAGACCTCGCTGCTGGGCATGAGCTACCTGGGCAAGCTGCAGTCGTTCGAGGCCACGCGCACGGCGCTGATCCTGAAGCCCTAGAGCACGATGGCATCAGACGGAATCGTCTGATGGCTGAATCGTGCTCTAGAATCAAAGGTGTAGAGCCTGATTCAGGGTTCAGACTGTTCCATCTGAACCCATCAGGCTCTAGCGCCGCTTCACGGGCTCCGGCATTTCCGGCGACAGGGCCCGGATCACCTCGCCGGCGTCGAGCACCATGCCGTCGACCATGCCCGGCCCGCCCGGATCGCCGAACATCACCAGGGTGTTGTCGAGCTTTGATCGCGTCGGCCCCATCATGAACCCCGCATGGCCGCGGTGGCGAGCCATCAGCGCGGCGTGCAGCAGGATGGCTTCGCCGCCGGCCTGGCCGTAGGCGCCGTAGGCGAACATCAACTCACCATTGTACTTCGACTTTTCGGTCCGCTTCACGAGATAGCGCGACTTGCCGGTGTTCCACACCGCGCGGGTATAGGCAGCGTGGCCGTTCTTCACGTAGGGCCGCAGGGCCCCGAACAGGGCCTTGGTCTCGTCCGCGGGTTCGGCCAGGGCGGCCGCCTCGATGGCCAGCCCCTCGGCGCGGATATCGGCCGGCGTGCGGGCCAGCGCGCCGGTCAGCTCGGCCGGACTCGCCCCGGCCTGCAAGCGCTCGGTCAGCACCGCCACGGCCGGAGCCTTGGGCGCCAGCCAGCGCGACCGAGCCGCGAATGAAGCCCGGGCCTCCGCGACCTTTCCGTCCGCCAGCTTGCGGCCGACGGCCTGGAAATCGAGCAGCTCCTCGGCCTGGCTGATCACGGAGGCGCTCTCGCTGGCCTTGCCGCTGCGGATCAGTTTCTCGACCGCGGCCCGGGCCTCGACAGCGACCTCGTCCGACCGCTTCAGGTCGCCGGCCAGCATGTAGGCCGCCGACCGCCGCGCCAGGCTCAGGGTCATCGGCTCGGCGTCGGAGAAGAAGGCCTTGTGAAGGGCGTCGAACCGCTCCAGGTCGGCCGCCGCGCCGGCGAAGTCGCCGGCCCATAGCTTCGCCTCGTAGCGCGCGAACAGCGCCGGCGGGTAGATGCGCGCGAACCGGTCGAAAAAGGCCTGCTTCTCCGGCGTCATGTCGGCCGTCAGGTTGGCGTAGGACAGGGCGCGCAGCTGGGTCAGCACGTCGTAGGGCGCGATCTCGGCCATCGCCAGGGCGAGCTTCTCCGCCTCGGCGGTCTTGCCCTGGCGAACCAGGGCGGCGGCCTCCAGCTCCATGATCGACACGCCCATGGTGCGCTTGAAGTCGGGCTCGGCGGCCGGTCCTGGGGCGGCGGCCGCGGCGCCGCGGATGTCGGCCAGGGCGGCGTCGTAGTCCTTGGCTTCGATGCGATGGACGCCGCGCGCCAGCTGCAGCTGGACCTTGCGCAGATCGGCGGTTTCCCTGGCCAGGGCCTGGTCGCAGGCGGCGACGCCCTCGGCGCCCTTCAGCCGCTTGGCGACATCGCCGGTCTCCGGCGCGCCGACCAGACCGCCGACGATGCCGCCGGTCGCGGTGATGGCCAGCAGATAGGCGGCCGCCTCCCCCACGCTCATGTCGGCCGGCTGGCCGTCGCACTGGACCCAGGCCGACCCGGTCTCCTTCTTCGACGGCGCCGGCGTCGCCGGCTCGGCCGCGACCGCTTGGCCGGCCACGGAAACGCAGACGGCCACGGCCGCCGCGGTGTTGAGCATGCGATTCACGCGAAATCCCCCGAACCTCGTGCGCCACTCTTAGCAAGCCGTGGAACCGCCGCAACCTGGCATTGCGGCCGAGGGGCGGCCTCCTGCTCGCCTAGGTTCGGCGATCCGGCGACTTGGGGTCAGGCCGCGTCCCGGCGTCGCTCGACGGCCTCGCGCACCGCCGCCAGGGCGGAGTCGACGACCTCCAGGCCGGCCCCCGGCTTGACGCCCTCGACCGTCAGGATCCGCCGCCAAGCCCGGGCGCCGGGCATGCCGTGGAACAGGCCCAGCATGTGCCGGGTCATCGCGGCCAGATGCCAGCCCTCGGCCAGTCGGGCGGCGAGGTAGGGCTTGTAGGCTTCGACGGCCTGGAAGGGGTCGACGTCCGCCGCGGCCTCGCCGAACAGCCGCCGGTCGACCTGTCCCAGCAGCGCCGGCTCGTGGTAGGCGGCGCGGCCGAGCATGACGCCGTCCACGCCCTGCGCCAGATGCGCCTCCGCCGCGTGCAGCCCTGGCACGCCGCCGTTGAGCACGATGGTCAGGTGCGGCCGCGCGCGCTTGAGCCGCTGGACCAGCGGATAGTCGAGGGGCGGGACGTCGCGGTTCTCCTTGGGCGACAGCCCCTTCAGCCAGGCCTTGCGGGCGTGGACGATGAAGGTGGTCACGCCGGCCCGCGCCGACAGGTCGACCAGGTCGAATAGGCTCTGCTCGGGGTCCTGGTCGTCGACGCCGATGCGGCATTTCACGGTCACCGGGACCTTCACGGCCGCGATCATCGTCGCCATGCAATCCGCCACCAGCGCCGGCTCGCGCATCAGGCAGGCGCCGAAGCGGCCGCTCTGCACCCGGTCCGACGGGCAGCCGACGTTGAGGTTGATCTCGTCGTAGCCGAGGTCCTCGCCGATCCTCGCCGAGGCGGCCAGGTCGGCCGGCTCCGACCCGCCCAGCTGCAGCGCGACGGGATGCTCGACCGCGTCATAGCCCAGCAGCCGCTCGCGATCGCCGTGCAGCACCGCGCCGGTCGTGACCATCTCGGTATAGAGCAGCGCCCGTCGCGTCAGGACCCGGTGAAACGCCCGGCAGTGCCGGTCCGTCCAGTCCATCATGGGCGCAACGGACAGCCTATGGGATTGATATTTCTGCACTTTTCTTGTAACTTCAATCCGTTAGATCGGCCTCGTGTACACCGATTTTACGACCCAATACGCCATTCCACGCCACGCTTCTCCGCCCGACTGTACACATAGGGGACACGAAATTGGCCTCCTTCGTGAAGCTTCCATCCGGGTCCTGGCGGGCCGTCGTGCGGCGCAAGAGCCGCTATATCAGCGAGACCTTCCGGCGCAAGGACGACGCCCGCGCGTGGGCCTTGGACGCCGAGCGCCAGATCGATCGCGGCGAGGCGCCCAAGGCCTCGCGCACCGCGAAGCTGCGGACCTTCGGCGACCTGATCGACCTCCACATCGAAGACATGAAGGAGGTCGGCCGCGCGCCGGGCCGGTCCAAGGACGCCACCCTCGCCATGCTCAAGCGGGAGTTGGGCGGCCGCAACATGGCCGAGCTGGACCGCGACCGGATCATCCGCTTCGGCCGCGCGAGGGCCGAACAGGGCGCGGGGCCGGTGACCCTCGGCATCGACATCGGCACAATCAAGCTGGTGCTGTCCCATGCCGCAGCGGTGCATGGCGTGGCCGTGCCGGTCGAGCCGGTGGACCTGGCGCGCATCGCCCTCAAACGCCTGGGCCTGGTCGGCAAGGGCAATGAGCGCGACCGGCGGCCGACCGACAACGATCTGGCCAAGCTGATCGCCCACTTTGACGGCAACCCGCGCCAGGTCATCCCCATGGGCCGGATCATAAAGTTCGCGGTTGCGACCGCCATGCGCCAGGAGGAAATCTGCCGCGTGACCTGGAGCGATCTCAACACGCGGACCAAGATGCTGACGATCCGCGACCGCAAGGACCCGCGCGAGAAGAAGGGCAAGCCCTCGGATTTCAACCTAGCGCAGCGCCTTTCGAAGGACTGTCGGTGCACGGCGGGGGGCATCTCGTGCTCCGATTTGAATCGCTGCGGGGCCTGAGCAATCTTCTGGGGATGACCATTTCACTCCTCCGATTGCCCGATGGAGCTTGCTCGCTGGAGTTCGCCACGGAGGATATCGACCGAGTTCGCGCGGCTCTTCAGCGGAAGTACGGAACGCCCGACGTCGAGCGATATCCCACGCTCACGGTCTACAAATTCCCGATGGCGTCTCTGACCTTCCAAAATGAGTGGGACGATCCCTGCCTAATATCGAGCAGCGAGATCGGCGTGGAGATGCTGGAACACCTCGCAAAGGAGCTGGGCTGAATCGGGTGTTAGCGCGCTGAATCGAACCGCCTCGCACAACCGGATACTCAAGCGAACGTGAACGCCTGCGGTACAAAATCCGCACACGCCGCCCGCTAACCCACTGAAATCAATGCCTCGTTTGTCCAGTCCATCATCGGGGCGACGCTGAGCCTAAAGGATTGATCGTTCTGCACTTTAGTCGTGAATTTCAGGAGTTGAACCCGGGGCGCGTTGGCCGTCTTACGCCATCACAGGACGCTTTTCGCGGCTTTTCGGCGGGTCGGCGCCCTGGGCGGCCGTCAGTCGGACGCCTGACGCCGGTGCCGCGCCGGGACCAGGCCGTGGCGGGTCATCTTGTCGTAAAGCGTCTTTCGGGGAAGTCGCAGCTCGGCGAGGACCTGGCGGATGTCGCCGCGGTGGCGGGTCAGGGACTCCCGGATCAACTCTGCCTCGTAGGCCTGGACCCGTTGAACCAGTCCGGCGTCCGGCGGACTCTCCGGTTCGAGCGGCGCGAGACCCACCGCGACCTGGCTGGCGTAGTTGGCCAGCTCCCGCAGATTGCCCGGCCAGTCGTGCTCGAGCAGACGGCGGCGGACGGCGTGATCCACCTGGGGAACCTCGCGTCCAAGCCGGCTCGCCGCGCGGCTCAGGAAGCGGGCGAACAGCAAGGGCACGTCCTCGCGCCGTTCCCGGAGGGGCGGCATGCGCAGGCGGACGACGTTGAGGCGGTAGAAGAGATCCTCCCGCAGGGCGCCGCTGTTGACCGCTTCCACAGGATCGCCCTTGGTCGCGGCCAGCACCCGCAGGTCCAGGGCGTGAGGCTCCGCCGCGCCGACGGGCAGGACCTCGCGCTCTTCAAGCACCCGCAGCAGCAGAAGCTGGGCCGCGCGCGGCGCCAGATCGATCTCGTCGAGAAACAGCGTCCCGCGGTTGGACCGCTCGATCTGACCCTCCCGACGCCGGAACGCGCCGGTGACGTCGCCCATGAGCAGGCTCTCCAGTCCGCTCTCGGGCAGCGCCGCGCAGGACACCGCCACGAAGGGACGGAGACGCCGGCGCCCCGCGCCGTGGATCGCGCGCGCGACGGCCTCCTTTCCGGAGCCGGTCTCGCCCTCGATCAGCACATCCACCTCGGCGTCCGCGAGCCGTTGGATAGCGCCGCGAAGCGCTTCGACGGGCCGGCTCACGCCGCTGAGCGGAATCGATCCCTCGTCGTTGGCGGCGAGGGCGGCGAGCCTGCGGTTGTCGAGCACCAGCGCGCGCTTCTCCAACGCCCGGCCAAGCGTCTCGATCAGGCGTTCCGGCGCGAAGGGCTTGGCGAGAAAGTCATAGGCGCCGCGCTTCATGGCCTCGACGGCTTCGGCGATGTCCCCGTGCCCTGTCATCATCACGACCGGGATGTCGGGATCGACGGCGCTCAGCCGCTCGACCAACTGGCGGCCGTCCATGCCGGGCATGCGCAGGTCGGTGACCACCACGCCCTCGAAGCGGTCGTCGATCGCCTTCAGCGCCGCCTCGGCCGACGAGAATGAGGCCACCGTCAGGCCGTCCAGCTCAAGCCGCTCGGCGAGGGCGTCCCGGAACGACTCGTCATCATCGACGAGGGCGACGCGGCGGAGGACGTCGAAGGTCATGGGGCCTTCGCCAGCCGGATGACGAAGCGGGCGCCGGTCGGCGAGGGTTCAAGCGACAGTTCGCCGCCGAACGCCGCGACGATGTCCCGGCTGATGACAAGGCCAAGGCCCATGCCGTCCCGCTTGCTGGTGGTGAACGGCGTGAACAGTCGCGCCTGAACGGCGGGCGCGACCCCGGGCCCGTTGTCCGTGATCTGGATGCTCACCGCCTTGCCCTTGACGGCGACCTCAAGGGCGATGGCCGGATCGGGCGTTCCGTCCAGCGCCTCAATCGCGTTCTGCAGGACGTTCAGCACCACCTGTTCCAGGCGGTTGCGCTCGGCGAGGACAGCCAGCCCGCTCGCCGCCCGCCGCCGGTTCAGCGCGATGCCGCTCTCCTTCAGCTTGCCGGCGACCAGCAGGACCGCACCGTCAATGGCGGCGTCGACCCCGACCGCGACCGTCTCCGACCGGGTCTTCCGGGAGAAGGCCCGCAGTTCGTCGGTTATGACCCCGATCCGCTCCGTCAGCCGATCGATGTTCGACAGTGAACGCAGCGCGCCGGCGCTGTCCTCCCGCCGCAGCTGCACGGATGCGCTGTCGGCGTGAGTCCGGATGGCGGCGATGGGCTGGTTGATCTCGTGCGCCACGCCGGCGGCGATCTGCCCCAGGGTCGCCAGCTTGTTGGCCTGGATCAGCTCATCCTGCAGGTCCTGCCGCACCGTCTCCAGGCGTCGACGCTCGTCGATCTCGCGATTGAGCAGCGCGTTGGTCGACTGGAGCTCGGCGGTGCGGACGCCAATCTGGCGCTCCAGCTCGATGCGGCCCAGCTCGGCCTCGATGGCGCGCGCGGCGGCGCGCTGGCGGCGCCGCAGCAGGATGCCGGACAGGGCCGCCAGCAGCGCGATGGTCAGGGCGGCCAGCCACCGGGCGCCGGCGACCGCCCGGCTGACGGCGTCCCCGGCCGGCGCCAGCAGGGTCAGCCGCCAACCGACCCCCGGGATCGCGTCCGAGGCGACGGCATAGAGATCGGGCGGCACGTCGGCCTCGATCCGCATGACGGTCTGCTCCTTGGCCTCGAACGGCAGGGCGCGAGGCGCGGTGGCCCCCGCCGTCTGGGTCGCCGCGAAGCGGCGGCGCTGATCGGCCGACAGCGGACCCGCGGTGTTGAAGCGCCAGGCCGGAACGGTGGTGACCACGACCACGCCGTCGGCGTCGGTGACGTAGGTCGGCTCGCCCGAAGCGCGCCACGCCGCCTCGAGCGTGTCGAACTCGACCTTGGCCACGATCACGCCCAGGGGTCGTCCAGCGGCGTCGTCCACGCGCCGCGACAGATAGAGTCCCGGCCGGCCGCTGACCGTTCCCAGCGCGAAGAACATCGCCTGCCCGTCCCGCATGGCCTCGTAATAGTAAGGTCGAAAGCGGTAGTTCGAGCCGACGAAGCTGGTCGGCAGTCTCCAGTTGCTGGCGGCCAGCGTCCGACCGTCGGCGTCGAGGGCGTAGATGGCGGCGGCCCGGACCTCCGTCGCGAGGGCCTCGAACTTGACGTTCAGGCGCGCGGCGACCTCGGCGTCCGGCCGGGCCAGCAGTCTCGCCAGGTCCGGGTCCTGGGCCAGAACCATCGGCAGTGAGCGATGACGCTCCAGCTCACTGCGGAGGACCGCCGCGTGCAGGGCGCTGGCTATGGCCGCCTGGCGCCCGGCGGACGCCTTCGCGTCGCGGCGAGCGACCGCGCCGCTGGCGGCCACGGCGACGACGCCCACGACCAGCCAGATCGCCACGAAGAGGCGCCACTGGGCCAGGTTCGCTGTCGGCAGGGACATTCACCAATCATGCGGAATTCCGCACAAATGTCTATTTTCCGCGTGTGAATTTTCGCCCAATTTCACGCACCGAACGAAGCGAATTCAGTTTTTATCTATATAAACCAATACTTTATAGAAGCGCCAGAAGGACATTGTCACCTCTGCCCACCCCTCGATACTGACCTCAACGCGCCAGTCAGAGCGCCGTCAGGACCGGAGCCGCCCATGGCTCCCAGGGAGGTCGAGTGTCGCATCCAGTCGCCAGCACGGGCGTACCCGCCGTCCGCCGTCCCTTCTATCGCAGCCTGTACTTCGTCGTACTGGCGGCGATCGTGGCGGGCGGGGCGATCGGACACTTCTGGCCCGACCTGGGCGAGAGCCTGAAGCCGCTCGGCGACGGATTCATCAAGCTGGTGAAGATGATCATCGCCCCGGTGATCTTCCTGACCATCACGACCGGCATCGCCGGCATGCGGGACCTGAAGCGGATCGGCCGGGTCGCCGCCAAGGCCTTCGCCTACTTCCTCGTCTTCTCCACCCTGGCGCTGATCGTCGGACTGGTCATCGCCAACGTGGTTCAGCCCGGCCGCGGCCTGAACATCGACCCATCGACGCTGAACGGCGAAACCGTCAGCCAGTACGCCCAGGCGGCGCATGAAGCCACGGTCGTCGGGTTCCTGAGCGGCGTCATCCCCGGCACCCTCGTCAGCGCCTTCGTCGAGGGCAACATCCTTCAGGTGCTGTTCGTCTCGATCCTGTTCGGCATCGCCATGGCGATGGTGGGCGACGCCGCCGCGCCGGTGCAGCGGGCGCTCGAATCCCTGAGCCAGATCGTCTTCAAGCTGGTGGCCATTCTGATGAAGGCCGCGCCGGTCGGAGCCTTCGGGGCGTTCGCCTTCACCATCGGCGCCTATGGCCTGGGGGCCATCGCGAACCTGGCCGCCCTGATCGCCACCTTCTACCTGACCTCGCTGATCTTCGTGTTCGGCGTCCTGGGCGTGGTCGCCTGGATCAACGGCTTCTCGATCTTCCGCCTGGTGGCCTACCTCAAGGAGGAGCTGCTGCTGGTGCTCGGCACCTCGTCCTCGGAAGCCGCGCTGCCGAGCCTCATGCAGAAGCTGGAGCGGGCGGGCGCCCCCAAGTCGGTCGTCGGGCTGGTCGTGCCGACCGGCTATTCCTTCAATCTGGACGGCACCAACATCTACATGACCATGGCGGCGCTGTTCATCGCCCAGGCCATGAACATCGATCTGAGCCTGCAGGACCAGATCCTGCTGCTGCTGGTCGCCATGCTGAGTTCCAAGGGGGCCGCGGGCATCACCGGCGCCGGGTTCATCACCCTGGCGGCGACCCTGGCCGTCGTCCCCAGCGTGCCGCTGGCCGGCATGGCCCTGATCCTGGGCATCGACCGCTTCATGAGCGAGTGCCGGGCCCTGACCAACTTCGTCGGCAACGCCGTGGCCACCCTGGTGGTCGCGCGGTGGGAAGGACAGTTGGACCGCGAGCAGCTGCGGGTCGCGCTGGGGTCGGGAGCGAAATCATTGGCCGCGCCGCCGGATCCGGCGGCGGGGCCGGGGGACAAGGGCGCCATAACGGCCGACTGAACGGCCGGGGCGAAAAGGGAGGACAAGATCATGAGAGACACGCATCGCACCGCGCTGCTGGGTGGCGTCGCCATGCTGGCGATACTGGCCTCGGCCGGCGTCGCCGCCGCGCAGACCGCGCCCGACGCTTCGGCCCCGCAATCCGGATCGGGCGCGGCGACCGAGGTCGAGGAGCTGGTCGTCGTCGGGTCGCAGATCCGCGGCGCCTCGACCACGGCCGCCCTGCCCGTGGCGGTCTTCGACCAGGACCAGATCGCCGCCGTCGGCGCGGTCTCGGGCGACGAGCTGTTTCGCTCGATCCCCCAGATGGGCGACGTCCTGTTCGATCCCGCCAACAATCCGCAGACGAGCAATTCGGCGCGCGGCGACGTCAACTCGGTCAACCTGCGCTCGCTCGGCGTCGGCAACACCCTGGTTCTGCTGAACGGACGGCGCCTGGTGCAGCATCCGACCAGCCAGGGGACGTCCGATACGGGCACGGTGCCGGTGCTCAGCTACAACACCAACGCCATCCCCGTGGCGGGCCTGGAGCGGCTCGAGGTGCTGCTCGACGGCGCCGCGGCCATCTATGGGGCCGACGCCGTCGCCGGGGTGGTCAACACCGTGCTCAAGGACAACTTCGACGGGCTGAAGCTGGAGGCGCAGTACGGCGGCGCCGAAGGAACGAGCCTGCGTGAGTTCGAGACCAATCTTTTCGCGGGCAGGAACTTCGAGCGCGGCAATATCTCGCTGTTCGCCAGCTACAGCGACCGGACGGCGCTGAAGGCCGAGGATCAGGATTTCACGGCGAGCGACGACCTGCGGCCCTTTTTCGCCAATCAGGCCGGCTTCGAGACGTCGACCGTGCCGGACGGCCGCTCCTCGCACACGCCCTGGGCGCGCCTGCGCACGCCAGGCAGCACCACCGCCCTGCGGCCGCGGTCCAACGGCGTGATCATCGCCACCTCCGCCGGCGCGTTTCACTATCAGCCGGAAAGCATCGGTTGCGTCGGCGTCAACCTCAACAACGGCATCTGCCTGGTCCAGGGCAACGGGTCGTACAACGGCGACATCCGTGAGCTTCGCTACGACACGCGGTTCGGCACGACGGTGCGTTCGGACCTGCAGCGGACCAACATCTTCCTCACCGGCCATTACGAGCTGACGCCGACGGTCACCGCCTTCGGCGAGGTTGGCTACTACGGCGCCGAAAGTCGCGCGATCCAGCCGCCGGTCGTCAATCTGAACGACATCTGGATTCCGGCGAGCAACTACTGGAATCCGTTCGGGCCGGTGACGTTCGCGGACGGGTCTGCCAACCCCAACCGCCTGCCCAACCTGACCAATGTGCCGGTCGGGGGGCTGCCGATCCTGCTGGAGAACTACCGCTACGTCGACGCGGGCTTCCAGACAGTCACCGTAAAGAACTTCCAGTCCCGCTTCCTGGCCGGCCTGCGCGGCGAATGGAACGGCTTCGACTGGGAGACGGCGGTGCTCTATTCCGCGGCCGAAGCCGAGGACAAGTCGCCCAACATCAACATGACGGCGCTTCAGCGGCAGCTCGGGCTGTCGACGCCCGACGCCTACAACCCGTTCGGCGGCGGCTGCGTGGCCACCACCAGCTACGGCGACTGCTCGCCCTCGTCGCAGGCCGCCATCGACGCGATCACCTTCGACCTGCGTCGCTTCTCGCGAACGACCCTGGCGCTCGCCGACCTGAAGCTGTCGCGCAACGACCTGTTCGAGTTGCCGGCCGGCCCGGTCGGCGTGGCCGTCGGGGTGGAGTTCCGGCGCGAGACCCAGTACGACGACCGCGACGAGAACGTCGACGGGACCTTCACCTTCGTCGACGCGGTCAGCGGCGCGACCAGCATCTCAAACGTCGCGGCCGTCAGCCCCAACCCCGACACCCGCGGCAAGCGGACGGTCGCCGGCGCCTTCGTGGAATTCGCCGTGCCGGTCGTCTCGCCCGACATGAACATTCCGCTGGTCCGCAGCATCGACATGCAGATCGCCGGGCGGTTCGAGGACTATTCGGACTTCGGTTCGGTCGCCAAGCCGAAGGTCGCCGTGGCCTGGGATCTCTTCGACGGCCTTCGCGTCCGCGCCTCCTACTCTCAGGGCTTCCGGGCGCCCAACCTCGAACAGGTCAACGCCACCCAGTACGCGCGCCTCGCCGGCGGCATCGACTACTACCGCTGCACGCCGGCCCTGCTGGCCGGGACCATCGCCTCGATGGCCCAGTGCGCCCAAAGCGCCAGCGCCTCCCTGCTGGTGGCCGGCAATCCCGATCTCAAACCCGAGGAAAGCACCAACCAGTCGTTCGGCCTGGTGTTCCAGCCGCGCTTCCTGCCGGAGTCCTGGGGCGAGGTCACCTTCACCGTCGACCGCTGGTCGATCGAGCAGGAGGACATCGTCGGCCTGCTGGGCGCTCAGGCGGCGCTGACGGTGGATTACCTCAATCGCGTCGAGGGAACCTCCAATCCCAATGTGGTGCGCGCCGCCCCGGACGCCGATGACGTGACCCTGTTCGCCGGCAGCGGCCTGGCTCCTGTCGGGGAGGTAGTCTCGATCAACGACCGCTTCATCAACCTGCTGCCGCAGACGGTCGAAGGCATCGACTTCAGCTTCACCTGGGCCAAGCGGCGCACCGCCTGGGGCACCTTCATCTTCAGGGCCAACGCCTCGCAGCTCCTGGAGTACTCGCGCGAGCCGGGCGCCATCATCGACTCCCTCTATGCCGCTCGGGACGCCGGCGTCATCGACCCGCTGACCGCCCTGCCGGACTCCAGCCAGCTGATCGCCCAGAATGGCCGGCCGGAATGGAAGATCAGCACCAGCCTGACCTGGCGCAAGGGCCCGTGGCGGGCGGGGGTCTCGACCCAGTACGTCAGCGAGATCGAGCAGCCTTCCCTGCTCAGCGCCACCGGCAAGCCCTGGGTGGTCGACGAGCAGCTGGTCACCAACCTGTATGGCCAGTACGAGTTCGAGGACGCCGGCCTCGCCTCGGGAACCGCCTTGCGCATCGGCGTCAGGGACCTGACGAACGAAGGCCCGCCCCTGGCCGACGGCGGCTATCTGGGCTCCATCCACCGCCCCTATGGCCGGTCGTGGTACATCAACGTCGCCAAGTCCTTCTGACCGAGGTCCGGCGCGGGCGCGTGCGCCCGCGCCGGAGCGTCTGGAAGCCAATCCTCATGCCTCTGGCCCTGGTCCTGTCCGCCCTGCTGGTCGCGCCCGCCTCGGACGCGGCGGGATCGTTGACGGCGAATCCCACGGCGATCCCCTGCCCGGCCTCGGTCGGCCAGGACACACGTTGCGTTTCGGGGCGGGACGCCAACGGGGCCTGGTTCATCGCCGCCATACCGCCCAACTGGAACCGCCGCCTGATCGTCCACGCCCACGGCGGGCCGCGGACGGGAACGCCAGAAGCGCTGGACCCGCTCGAGGACCTGGACCGGTTCTCGGTCATGATCCGTCATGGCTACGCCTGGATCGGCTCGACCTACCGGCGCGGCGGCTACGGCGTGCGGATGGCGGCCGAGGACACGGACAACAGCCGCAAGATCTTCTGGTCGCTGTATGGCCGGCCCGAACGCACCCTGCTTCACGGCCAGTCGTGGGGCGGCAACGTCGCCGCCAAGGCCTCGGAGCTCTACGCCGGCGAGGCCGCGTCCGGGTGGAACTACGACGGCGTCCTGATCACCAACGGCATCGTCTCGGGCGGGACCCGCGCCTACGGCTTCCGGGCCGACCTGCGCGCAGTCTACCAGTACTATTGCGCCAACCATCCCGCCCCGGACGAACCGGCCTATCCCCTGTGGCAGGGCCTGCCGCTGGACAGCCCGATGACCCGGGCCGACCTGCGGCGCCGGATCGAGGCCTGCACCGGGGTGCAGCTCCCCGCCACGCAGCGGAGCCCCGAACAGGCCGCCCGGCTGCGCGACATCCTGGCGGTCACCGGCGTGGCCGAAGCCCAGCTGGTCAGCCACATGACCTGGGCGACCTTCCTGTTCCGGGACATGGTCCAAGTGCGGCTGGGCGGGCGCAATCCGTTCGACAACAGCGCCACCGTCTACAGCGGTTCCGCCGATGACGCCGCGCTGAACGCCGGCGTGCAGCGGTTCAGCGCGGATCCGCAAGGCGTCGCGCTGCTGGCCTACGACGCGGACCTGAGCGGCCGCATCGAGCGCCCGACCCTGACCCTCCATGCCCGCCATGATCCGACGGTGAACTTCAAGGTCGAGGCGCTGTACGCCGCCACGGTCGCCGCCGCGGGCCGATCGGCCCTGCTGGTCCAGGCGAGCACGGACGAGGCGGATCACAGCAAGCTCTCTGACGCCAGCTACATGACCGCCCTGGATGCGCTCGAAGGCTGGATCGACAGTGGGGCCGCGCCTAGGCCGTCGACCTTTCAGGCCCGTTGCCAGGCGCTCTGGGCGAAACTGGGCCGCTGCCTGTTCGTCTCGCCCTGACGGAGATCGGCCCGCGCGCTTCCTCAGAAGCGGCGTGCAGCTAAACCCTCGCCCGGGCGTTCCGGGGCGCGAGGGGGACCTTGATGACCTTGCAACAGGCCCTGGCTTTCGCACTTGTCGGCGGCGCCATCGCGGCGTTCGTCTGGGGACGCTGGCGATACGACGTCGTCGCCGTCGCCGCGCTGCTCGCCGGCCTTGCCGTCGGGGTGATCCCGCCGGAGCGCGCCTTCGACGGTTTCCGCAATGACGTCACCGTCATCATCGCCTGCGCCCTGGTGGTCAGCGCCGCCTTCGCGCGCTCGGGGATCGTCGAGCTCGTGCTGCGCCGTGTCCTGCCGCTTCTGAAGACCGAGCGCAGCCAGGCGCCGGTGTTGACCGCGGTGGTCACCCTGCTGTCGATGGCGACCAAGAACGTCGGCGCGCTGGCCATCATGCTGCCCGTGGCGCAGCAGGTGGCGCGCAGGACCGGGACCTCGCCTTCACGCCTGCTGATGCCGATGGCGTTCGGGGCGATGATCGGCGGCCTGGTCACCCTGGTCGGCACCGCGCCCAACATCATCGTCTCGGAAGTGCGCCAAGAGCTGCAGGGCCGGCCGTTCGGCATGTATGACTTCGCGCCGGTAGGCCTGGTCCTGACGGGCTTGGCGCTCGCGTTCCTGGCGGTCGGCTACCGCCTGCTGCCCAGGGACCGGGCGAGCGCCCTCGACCTCGACGCGGCCCTGGCCGACAAGATCTACCTGACTGAGGCCACCGTGCCGGAGGATTGGTCCTTCGGTTCCATGCGGCTGGGCCGCCTGGTCGCCATGGGGGAAGGCGCGGCGACCGTGATGGGCATGCTCCGCGACGGCCGCCGGCGTCCCGCGCCGCACCTCAACACCGTCATCCGGCCCGGGGACGTCCTGTTGATCGAGGGCGAGCAGCAGGCGCTGGACGCCTTCATGCTACGCGCGAAACTGACCCTGACCCGCAAGGATCGGCCGGTGACCATGGAGGAGCCCGCCGAGGAAGTGCGCGCGATCGAAGCCGTCGTCGGACCGGAGTCGCCGATGGTCGGCCGCTCGGCCCAGGCGGCGCGGATCCACAGCGACCTGGGCGTGAACGTGCTGGGCATCAGCCGCAGCGGCTATCGCATGACGCAACATCTGCGCAGCCTGAGGTTCCGGGCCGGCGACGTGATCCTGCTTCAGGGCGGCGAGCGCAACATTCCGGCGGCGCTGCAGGCGCTGGGGCTGCTGCCCCTGATCGAGCGCAATGTCAGGCTGGGCGGCCCTCGCCGGCTGTTCGCGCCGGCCATCGTCCTGACCCTGGCCATGGTGCTGGTGGCGCTGCAGGTGATTCCGGTGGCCATCGCCTTCTTCGGCGCTGCAGTGACCATCGTCCTCATGGGCGGCCTGCGCATGCGCGAGGCCTACGGCGCGCTGGACGGTCCCCTGCTCGTGCTGATCGCCGCCCTGATCCCGGTCAGCGACGCGATTCAGCGGACCGGCGGCTCGGACCTGATCGCCGGCTGGCTGAGCGGCGTCTTCGGCGGCCTTCCCGGCGTGCTCGCGATCGGCGCGGTGATGCTCGCCGCCATGATCGTCACGCCATTCCTCAACAACGCCGCCACGGTCCTGGTCATGGCCCCGATCGGCGCGACCCTGGCCGGCAAGCTGGGTTTCCGCCCCGACGCCTTCCTCATGGCCGTCGCGGTCGGCGCCGCCTGCGACTTCCTCACGCCGATCGGTCACCAGTGCAACACCATGGTCATGGCGCCGGGGGGCTATCGCTTCGGCGACTATCCGAGACTCGGCGCACCGCTGAGCTTGATGGTCCTGCTGGTCGGGCCGCCGCTGATCGCGGTCTTCTGGCCGCTGACCTAAGACCCCTTCACATTTGATACGCAATCGTATGAAACATGCCTCCGACGGAATGGGGGCCGGGATGGCGAGTCGGAAGGGAGCGCCAAAGGGCGACAAGCGCCAGCGCACGCGCGCGGCTCTGATCGAGGCCGCCGCCGGGATCATCGCCGAAAAGGGCTTCGACCGCGCCTCGCTGGACGAGATCTGCGCCCGCGCCGGTATGACCCGCGGCGCCTTCCACGGCAACTTCAAGTCCCGCGACGAGCTGTTCCTGGCCGTGGTCGAAAGCCACCTGCGCCCGGTCAGCGCCGACTTCCAGCCCGGCGCCTCGTTCCGCACCCAGATGCGCATCCTGGGCCTGGCCGTGGCCGCCGAGGCCCGCCGTCGCGCGCCGATGGCGGCCGGGGCGGCGGCCTTCCAGCTCTACATGCTGACCAACCCGGAGGCGCGGGCCCGCACGGCGCTGCAGCAGGCCGCCAGCTACCAGGCCATGGCTGAGGGATTCTCGCGCCTCCTCGAACCTGGCGAACTGCCGATGCCGGCCGGCCAGTTCGTGATCACGCTCGACGCCCTGATCACCGGCCTGATGTACGTCAGCTACCAGTCTCCCGGCCTGCTCAAGGACGAGGACTTCGTGGCCGCCTTCGAGGCCCTGGCCGGCCCGGCCCCGAAGTTCACGCCCTGGATGGGCGGGCGGGAGCTCACCCTTCGTCGTTGAATTCGCGGCATGGCTCCCGATATCGGTCTTGCCGCCCCCTGCTCAGGCCCCCCCATGCCCTATGTGAACATCAAGATCACCCGCGAGGGCGTCACCGCCGAACAGAAGGCCGCCCTGATCAAGGGCGCGACCCAGCTGCTGGTCGACGTCCTGGGCAAGAACCCGGCGACCACGGTGGTGGTCATCGACGAGGTGGATACCGACAACTGGGGCGTGGGCGGAGAGAGCGTCACGTTCCGGCGGGCGCGGGGAAGCTGACCCGCGGATTGACACCGGCGTTATCCGGGCGTACCCGGGGCGCACCCGTGGTCCGACCGGACCCGCTTCAGCGAGCTTTCGAACCGTGACCGTGACCCCGTTCAAAGACTGCCGGATGCTTGCGTCCGCCGTGGTCGGCGGTCGCCGCTCCGATTCCGCTCGCGAGGAACAAGCCGCCTAGACCCTGCCGGTCCAAGGCCTTCCCACCCTCCCGAGCCTGATGCTCCGGAGGGTTTTCTTATGCCCCGCCCTCCCGCATCCGGTTCGGACAGAAGAAAGTCCGATCGATGATCGACGACCTCGAAAGACCTGCGGCGGCGCCCCCCGCCGCCCACCTGAAGGGGGAAAGTCCCCGCTCCGTCCGGACCCGTGAATCGTTCATGGCGGAGGCCCGCGACCTGCTGATCCTGGCTGGGCCGCTGATCGTCACCCAGCTGGCGCAGATGGCCGTGCTGGCCACGGACGTGGTGCTGCTGGGCCGGCTCTCGGCCAACGCCCTGGCGGCGGCGGCGATCGGCAACGCGGTCTACTACTTCTGCTGGCTGGTCGGCAGCGGTCCCGCCTCGGCGGTGTCGCCGATGATCGCACAGTTGATCGGCGCTCGGCCCGACGAGAAGCTCGGCGTCCGCCACATCGCCCGCATGGGCCTGTGGGGGGCCGTGCTGCTGCCGATCCCGCTGATCCCGATCCTGCTGTCGACGGAGTGGATCCTGAGCCACCTCGGCCAGGACCCGATCCTGGCGATGGGCGCGGGCCAGTTCGCGGCCATGCTCTGCATCGGCCTACCCTTCTCGTTCGGCTTCCAGGTGTTGCGCAACTTCGCCACGGCGCTGGGCAAGCCGAACGCCGCCCTGTGGGTCATGCTGAGCTCGATCCTGTTCAACGGCGTGACGGCCTGGGCTCTGATCTTCGGGCAGCTCGGCCTGCCGAAGCTCGGCCTGGTCGGGGCCGGGCTGGCGACCTCCCTGTCGTCCGTCTGGGCGTTCCTGGCGATGCTGGCGGTGATCCGCCTGACGCCGAGGCTGCGGTCGTATCGCATCTTCACGCGCCTGCACCGGCCCGTGTGGCGACGCCTGCGCGAGATCTTCGTGCTCGGCATCCCCATCGGGGTGACCATCCTGTTCGAGGCCATGCTGTTCAACATCATGACCCTGGTGGTGGGCACCTTCGGCGAGGCCCCGCTGGCGGCGCACCAGGTGGCGCTGAACTTCGCGTCGGTGACCTTCATGGTGCCGATGGGGGTCGCCCTGGCCGCCACCGTGCGCGTCGGTCGCTTCGCCGGCGCGGGCGACCGCGAGGGCGCCCGGCGAGCGGGCTTCACGGCCATGGTCGTGGGCGCGGCGCTGATCAGCGTCTTCGCGGTGTTCATGGTGTTCGCCGGCGAGTGGATCGGCGGGCTCTACATCGGCGGCCGCGACGACGCCTCGCTCGAGGTCATCGCCATGGTCGGCCTGTTCCTGAAGGTGGCGGCGGCGTTCCAGATCGCCGACGCGCTGCAGGTGGTGGGCGCCATGTCCCTGCGCGGCCTGAAGGACGCCCGCTGGCCGATGATCCTGGCCGGCGGCGCCTACTGGCTGGCCGGGGCGCCGGTCTGCATCTTGCTGGGGGTCTGGCTCAAGATGGACGGCCTGGGCGTCTGGATCGGGCTGGCTTTCGGGCTGGCGGTGGCGGCCGTGGCCATGTGCCTTCGCTTCCACCTGCTGACCCGGCGCACCCTGCCGCTGTAGGGCTCGGCCGCTGGACTGGGTCTCTGTCCAGCGGCTAGCGCCCGTGAGACGCATACGCACACGGACGCTTGGAGGGGCGGCGAAGCCGGCGTCCTGGTTCTGGCCGACGGGATCGGCGTCGCCGCGGCGCCGGCCGCCGTCGTGGCGCTGGGCGGCTTGATCCTGGGATGAACAGCGGATGATCAGGTCGGTTCAGGTTCGGCTCAGGCGCGAAGGCCCATAACCCGTATCAACGACGGATGGTCCCGCCCCCCCCGGGAACAACCGACGGACTGAACGGCCTGCTGAATTTGCCCCCCTACCACGCAGGTCGGGACGCGGCGCCCCCGGAGACTCCCGCTCCGGGGGCGTTGCCGCATCCGCTCACACCGCCCGGCGCCGTCGCTTGACGCGGCCCTTGCGCTTCTTCCACCAGACCACGACGCCGGTGACGCTGAGGATCGCCACGACCATCCCCATGACGGAGATCAGGATTCGGCCCGGCAGCCCCAGAATGCGTCCCGAATGCAGCGGGAACTGCGCCTGGACAAAGATGTCGGCCGCCGTGCCCTTCCAGGGCTGTCGATCGCCCAGGTACCGGCCGTCCTGGCCGTCATAATAGAGATAGGGCGGGCCCACGCCCGCCGCGCCATGGTCGCCGCCCGGCGCGAAGAAACCGACGCCGTAAATGCCGAACTCCTTGGAATAGAAGGCGCCGCCGACCGGCGCCTGCCAGCCGCGTCGCCGGCCTTCGGCCTCGGCCGTGGCGATGACCCGCGCGTAGGTGGCCTTCGGGACGATCGGGGCATGAATGGGGGCCGGCGCCCGCAGCTCGAACGGTCCCGGCGTGGTCTTCGAAACCTTGCTGAGCACCGGGTAGAAGACCTCGCTGTAGAGATTCAGCGAGAAGGCGGTGAAGGCCACCGTGAACAGCACGCCCCACAGCCACAGCCCCAAGGCCCGATGGATGTCGAGGTTGAGCCGGTAGGCGCCGCCCCGGGTCTTGATCAGCCAGGCCGGCTTCCAACGGCTCCAGAAGCTCTTGGACGCCGGCGTCCTCGGCGAGGCGGGACGCGGCGGCAGTGTCAGCCAGAAGCCGGCGAAGCAGTCGAGGGTCCACAGGATCGCCACCCCGCCCAGCAGCCACAGCCCCCAACGATCGACGCCCCACATCTCGGGGAGATGCAGGCTGTAGTGGAACACATAGAGGAAGGAGACAAAGGTCTCCCGCGTGATCGGCCACACCGCGCCCCATTCGCGTCGCCCCTGCTCCGCGCCTGTCGCCGGGTCGATGAAGACCTGATTGTAGCCCGGCTCGAACAGCCGCTTGGTCGCCGGGTCCTGGCGCGGCTCGACGCCGAACGCCAGGGTCCCGCCGGGCTCCGGGGCGAGCGGAATCCAGCTGACCATGATCCGCGGATCACGCGCCTCGATCTCACGCGCCAGGTCCACAGACGACTTCGCCGGCCCTTCGGTCCTCGCGTACATCAGGTGCGGATTGAGCAGGTCGTCGAGCTCATGGTCCCAGGAGATCACCGCGCCCGTCACGCCGGACACGAACAGGAAGCCGGCGATGACCAGCCCGACCCAGCGATGCCAGAGGATCACGGCGCCGCGGATCGGCGACGGCCCCCGCCGGTCAACCGGCGCCGTCCGTCGAAGAAACTTCGGCCGCATCGGCGTCAGAAGCTGTATTCGAGGCGCACCGAGGCGCTGCGCGGAGCGGCGTAGAACGACTGGTTCCACATCAGGCTGGTCAGATAGGTCTCGTCGAACAGGTTCTTGACGTTGACGGTGGCGCGGACGCGCTCGGCGACCTCGAAACTGGCCATCGCGTCGACGACGGCGTAGGCGTCCTGCTCGATCCAGACCAGATCCTGCATGCCGACCGCGGACTGCCAGCGCAACGCCAGGCCGAGCTTCAGGTCGCGGGCCTGCGGGACCCGGTAGGTGGTCGCCAGCTTCAGCGTCCGGCGCGGCAGGTAGAGACGGACCTCGCCGCCGGCGTCGTCCTCGATCGACAGGTCGGTCCAGCCGCCGGACACATGCCAGCGGTCGGTGATCGCGCCACTGACCTCCAGTTCGTAGCCTTCGACGACGGTGTCGACGCCGGTGTAGTAGCTGTCGCCGTTGGGGAAGGTCCCGGCCCATTGCGCCAGGTCCGACTGCTCGGATCGGAACACCGCGGCGGTGGCGTAGAGCCGGCCGTCGAACCACTCGCTCTTGATCCCGAGTTCGGTTCCCTTGCCCTGGGCGGCCGCCAGCCGACGGTGGTTGATGTCGACCTCCGACTGCGGATTGAAGATGTCGGTGTAGCTGCCGTAGAGCGAGATGTACGGCGACAGGTCGAAAACAAGGCCCAGGTAGGGGCTGACCTTGCTGTCCGACCGGGCCTGATCGACGCCGTAGGACATGCCGGACGAGGTCAGGTCGATGGCGTTGAAGCCGACCACGCCCTTCAGCCGGTCGCTGAAGTTCAGATGCGCGGCGCCATAGACCCGCTTCAGCTCATCGGTGGTGTCGGCCGCGAGATAGGCGCCCGGATAGACCGGCTCGGCCACCTGCAGGCGACCCCAGTCCTGCAACGCCGGATAGGCCGGAAAGCCGCCGAAGAAGTCCTCGAATTCACGGCCCTCGCTGTTCGCCGCGCTGACGCCGAGGACGATCGCGTGCTTGCGCCCGAACAGGGCCACGTCGCCGGCGACACTGGCCTCAAACAGGTCCTGTTCGTACTTCGACGGATATCGACCCGTCATGCCCAGCACGCCCAGGCCCGTCACCGGATCGGGGTTGCCGAAGGCGTAGAGCAGCTTGGCGTCCTCCTCGAACGCCTTGCGGGTGTAGCTGGCCTTCGCCGTCCAGCCGCTTTCGAAGACGTAGGCCGCCTCGACGAAGGCGCTGGTGTCCAGCGTGTTCCAGTAGGTCCAGTCGGCCGAGGTTGACGTCGATCGATCGTAGCGGATCCGCGAACCGTCCGAATAGACGAGCGGCAGCGCGCCCCACAGGACGCCGTCGGACCGGTTGTCCTGCCGCGAAACTCCGGCGCTGGCGGTCAGGCGAGGCGTGATGTCCCAGGCGATCACGCCATAGAGCACCGTGCGCTCGACGTGGTTGTAGTCGAGGTGGCTGTCCCGATCCTCGTAGGCCGCCACCAGCCGGCCGCTGACCGCGCCGTCGGCGCGGATCGGCCCGCCGACGTCGCCTTCGAGCCGTACCGCGTCCCAGGAGCCGAGAGAGGCCGACGCGGAGGCTTCAACCGAGTCGGTCGGGCGTTTGCGGATGTAGTTGACGGTCGCCGAGGGGTTGCCCGTCCCGCTCAGCATGCCGTTGGCGCCCCGGACGATGTCGACCCGCTCGAAGATCGCCGTGTCCAGGTCGCCGAACTGGATGCCCCAGATCAGCGGCAGACCGGCGCCGTCGACCTGGAAGTTGGTGATGTCGAAGCCGCGCGCGTTGAAATAGGTGCGGTCGGTCTCGACCCTCTCGACGTTGACGCCGGTGACCAGAGACAGCAGCTCGTTGACGTTGGTCAGGGCGAAGTCGTCGATCTGCTGGGCGGTGACCTGGGTCACCGACTGCGGCGTCTCGCGCAGGGCCAGGTCCAGGCCGGTCGCGCCCTGTGACCGCCGCAGCCGTTCGCCCTCGACGGTGACTGCGCTGACCGTGGTCTCCGCCTCCTCTTCCGCGACGGCCGTGGAGACGGCGACATCCTCGGCCTCCGCGGCGTGGGCCAGTCCTCCGACGGACGCAACGGCGAGGACGGTGGAGGCGAACAGGGCGACGCGCAGAGACATGTGGGAAACTCGACATTTGATGCGAACGATTCTTATTAGCGCTCATAGGGAGCCGTCGCGGCGCGGTCAATTGGATTCGCGAATGACTCGCATTCTTGATTTAGATCAAGACCCCGCCGCATGAGCGCGGCCCTCCAGCGCCCTTGCCGGACCTTCGCCGACCGGGGCGTTTCGAAGGCGGCGACGGGCCAGACCGCGCGCGTCGCTGAGCCAATCCCACTGCCGCCGGCGGCGCCTTTGATTACAAAGGAGAAAGGCGCCCCTCCAGCCCTTGCGTCGCGGGTTGAACCCGTGGAGTAGGCGATCCGCACCGGGACCGATGGCGGCTTCCCGAGAAGGGGCGTCGGGAGCCATGTCGCAGTTGAAGTTCGCGCCGCTGGTCGGCCTCGTCCTGGCGCTCCCGGCGGGCGCGGCCCTGGCCCAGACCCCGCCGCCGCCGCCTGCCCAGAGCCAGGCGCCCGCGCACCCCTCGCCGCCCGTCGACAAGGACAAGTCCGCGACCGTCGAAGGCATCGTCGTGACGGCCGAGACCCGGGAGGTGAAGAGCTCGATCGACGCGGTCAGCTACAGCCTGGACAAGGACCTTCAGACCACGACAGGGACCCTGGCTGACGTCCTGCGCAATGTTCCTTCGGTCGAGGTCGATCCCAACGGCAACGTCAGCCTGCGCGGCAATCCCGGCGTCACCATCCTGATCGATGGTCGGCCCTCCGTCCTGCTGTCCGGCGAGAGCCGCGCCCAGGCCGTGCTGACGCTTCCAGCGTCGCAGTACAGCCGCGTGGAGGTCATGACCAATCCCTCGGCCGCCTACAGTCCCGAGGGAACCGCCGGCGTGATCAACCTGATCACCAAGCCGACGACGGCGACGACCGGCAAGACGACCAGCGGGTCGGTCCGCGCCAACGTCGGCGAGGACGGCCGCGCCAACCTGGGCGTCACGGTCTCCCATACACGGGATCGCCTGACCCTGACGGCCGACGCCAGCCTGCGCCATGAAGTCTTCAAGATGGCGACGGAGCGCCTGCGCGAAAGCCTGGACATCCCCTCCGGCCAGTTCCTCGCGGCGCGCCAGACCCAGGTCGCCGACGGCGGCTCCGACGTCGCCTTCGCACGGCTGGGCGCCGAGTATCGTCTCGACGCCAAGACCCAGCTGACCGGCGAGCTTCGCTACCATGACATCGACAACCAAGCCGATGGCCTCGACAGCTACGAAGCGGAGGATGCCTCCGGCGGCGTGGGCTCCGCCTGGCGACGCCGCACGCGCGGCGGCTATGCCGGGGAGTTCGCCGGCGCGACAGGACGGCTGCTGCGCCGCTTCGACGACAAGGGGCACGAGTGGTCGACGGACCTTCGTCTCGACCGCGTCCGGGCGGGTTTCGACAGTGACGCGGTGACCGAGACGCTCGTCCCCCTCGCCCCGCCCGTTTATGAGACGATCGCCCTGATCAACAACGTCGACCAGCTGGGCCTGACCAGCGCCTACGTCCGACCGCTGACGGATGGCGGCAAGCTGCGGGCGGGCTACGACCTGCGACTGGTCTCGCTTGAGCTCGGCAATCGGGTCCGGCGCGGTCCTTCGCCCGCGAACCTCGCGCCCGATCCGCTGGTGTCCAATGACTTCCTGGTCGATGAGGCGATCCACGCCCTCTACGCCACCTGGGAACGTCCCTTCGGCGACAAGCTGTCAGCCCAGTTCGGCCTGCGGCTGGAACAGGTCAACCGCGACCTCGACCAGGCGACCACCGGCATCCGGCGCTCGACCAGCGCGTTCGACGCCTATCCGACCCTGCACCTGTCGTACGAACTGTCCGACACCCAATCCGTGCGGGCCAGCTACAGCCGCCGCGTCCAGCGGCCCCGCCCCTCCGAGCTGAACCCGTTCCTGACCTACCAGGACCCGCTCAACTACAGCTCGGGCAATCCTGACCTCGACCAGCAGGAGACCGACAGCTTCGAGCTGATGTGGCAGCGGCGGATCGCACAGACCTTCTACCAGGCCACCCTCTACTACCGGGACACCTCCGGGGCCTTTACCCCGGTGACCACGGACATCGGCGGCGGCGTGTTGCTGACCCGTCCCGAGAACCTCGGCGGCCGCAAGGACGTCGGGCTGGAGCTGGTCGCCAACGGCCGGCTGCATCCGACCCTGCGCTACAACGCCTCCGTCAACCTGCTGCGCCAGGAGATCGACGCCGCCGGCATCCCCGGCGGGGTCGACCGTTCGGGTCAGGTGGTCAACGGCCGCCTGAGCCTGAATTGGCAGCCGACCACCGACGACTTCGTCCAGGTGACGACGATGTGGACCGGCCGGCAGCTGCTGGCGCAGGGGGAGCGGGAGTCCGCCACGCTGGTCAACCTCGGCTATCGCCGCAAGCTGACCGAGTCGCTGTCCTTCCAGCTCACGGTGCGCGACCTGTTCGACAACTTCGGCGACACCGTCTTCCTGGACACGCCGCAGTTCCGCGACCGGACCGAGCGTCTGTTCGGCGGTCGCTCGGCCTTTGTCGGCCTGACCTGGACCTTCGGCGCCGGCAAGAGACCGCAGGACCCGGCCTTCGACTTCTCGGGACCGCAGACGGGCGGCTGACGGCAGGCAGCCGCTGGCGCGCCTTGATCGGGTGGCGCGGCGCAAGGTTAAGCGAAGTAAATATCTGCCCCATTTCGAGCACCGGATTTCAGAAGGGCCTCGAAATGGGGATATTTTTCGGCCCAATACCCTGAACAGTCCGATCTCTATTCCATGTTCGTTAGGTATGCCCGCCTGAGATTGGCCGCCTGTCATGGATGGGCGGCGGGCGATGAGACTGGAACGTGTCAAAGGCGATCTGTTTTGGCCGCTGGCGTTTCTGGCGGCCACGATCCTTGCGCTGATCTTCGGCGCCCTGCTCAATCTCGCCCATCACTTCGATGACGTCGCACGCCAGCGCGAGGAAGCCATCGTCGCCAACGGCATCAAGTATGTCGTCGTCGAAACCGGACAGAAGGCCGTCGCCCAGGTGGTCTGGGACGATGCCGTCCGCAACCTGGATAACCGCTACAATGCCTCCTGGGCGGAAGAGAACATCGGCCATCTCCTCACCGTCGTCGGCCAATTCGACGCCGCCCTCGTGCTCGACGCGGACAACCGCCCGCTCTACGGCGCCCGCGGCGACCTGAGGGACGCGGGCGCCATAGAGCGCCATTTCGCGACCGCCGCAGCCCCGATCCTCGCCGAGGTGCGCGCAACGGAGGCGAGCCGCCACCCGGCCTCGGCGAACCGCGCCGAGGCGCCGATCCATGCCAGCGGCCTCGGCGCTGTCGGAGACGACCTCTACATCCTCAGCGCGACCCTCTTGCAGCCGGCCTTCGGTCACGCGCGCCTGACCGGGCGCAGGGCGCCGGTGGTGATCACCGCCCTGCGGGTGGACAACCGGCTCATGGACTCCGTCGGCGAGCGGTTCCTGCTGGAGGACCTTCACGTTCACCGGGCCGACTCGCGCACAGAGCCGGGTGAAGCGCATGTGCCGTTGCTGTCGCCGACCGGGGCCTACATCGCAACCGTCGACTGGACGCCGCAGAAGCCGGGCGCCGTGCTCATCGACAAGGTCGGCATGCCGATCGCGGGCCTGCTGATCGCCCTGGCGCTGGTCGCGCTTCTGCTCAACCGCCGGGCCCACAAGGTGGCGCGCGGCCTGACCGCCAGCGAAGCGCGGGCCACCCACCTCGCCTTCTTCGATCCACTGACCGGCCTTCCCAATCGCGCCTGGCTCCTCGAGCGGCTCGAAACGTCCCTGGAAGCCCTTCGCCGCGACCCTTCGCAGACCTTCGCGGTGCTGAGCCTCGATCTGCGGCGCTTCAAGGAGCTCAACGATCTGTACGGGCACCATCTGTGCGACCAGCTGATCGAGGAGGTCGCGCGTCGCCTGGCGAGCTGCGTCCGGCCGGGCGACAAGCTGGCGAGGCTTGGTCCGGACGAGTTCGCCATCGTGCAGGCGCAGGCCAGCGCCGAGGACTCGGCCGACCTTGCGCGTCAATTGTTCGCGCAGTTCGAGGCGCCCTTCGACGTCGACATCAGTCCGGTGTTCATCGAACTGGTGATCGGCGTGAAGCTGGTCACGGATGGATCGGTCGAAAGCGTCGAGGTGCTGCGGCAGGCGGACCTGGCTATGAGCCGCACCCGAACGGATAGCGTGGGCAGCGACTTCGGCTTCTTCGAAGCCGGGATGGATACCTCGGCGAAGACCCGACGGGCGCTGGAAACCGACCTGCGCAACGCCCTGGCGAACGGCGAACTGGACATGGTCTACCAGCCCCAGGTGAAGACCAACGGCGTGATGACCGGCGTCGAGGCGCTGGTGCGCTGGCGCCACCCCGAACGCGGTCAGATCTCGCCGGCCTATTTCGTGCAGATCGCCGAGGAATGCGGCCTGATTGGCGAACTCGGCCTCTACACGATCGCGCACGCGTTCCAGGACAGCCGCCGGTGGAAGGGCATCAAGGTGGCGATCAACGTCTCGGCCCTGCAGCTACGGTCGCCCGGCTTCGTGACCTCGGTGAACACGCTCGTCCGCCGCCTGCGGGTCGATCCTCGGCGCTTCGAGCTGGAGATCACCGAGAACCTGCTGCTCAGCGACGACCACGAAACGCAGTCGACCCTGCAGGCGCTCCGCGACCTCGGCTTCAGCCTGGCGCTCGACGACTTCGGCACGGGCTACTCGAACCTCGGCTACCTGAAGCGGTTCCCGATCAGCAAGATCAAGATCGACCGATCGTTCGTGGTCAACCTGGGCGTCGACAAGGGCGCGGACGCCATGATCGGCGCCATCGTCAGCATGGCCAGGTCGCTCGGCCTGGCGGTGATCGCCGAGGGCGTGGAGACCGAGGAACAGCGTCGCCGACTGCGGGCCGCCGGCTGCAACGAAATCCAGGGGTACCTCTACAGCGCGCCGGTCAGCGCCGACGAGATCGAGGCGTTGCGGAGCGGCGGGACGTCGCCTATGGCGCTCGCCGCCTGACGCCCGTCAATCCTCCAGGCTGAGCAGCGTCGCGTTGCCGCCGGCGCTCGTCGTGTCCACCGACACCGTGCGCTCGACGGCGAAGCGGGCCAGGTAGTGCGGGCCGCCGGCCTTGGGGCCGGTGCCGCTGAGGCCTTCGCCGCCGAACGGCTGGACGCCGACGACGGCGCCGATCATCGAGCGATTGACGTAGAGGTTGCCCACCTTCGCCTTCTCGCGGACCGTGTCGGCGGCCTCGCCGATGCGGCTGTGCAGGCCCATGGTCAGGCCGTAGCCCGAGGCGTTGATCCGCTCGACCAGCTGGTCGAGCTGGCCGGCCTTCCAGGTCACCACGTGCAGCACCGGGCCGAACACCTCCCTGGTCAGGTCCTCGACGCGGTCGAGGCGGATGATGGTCGGGGCCACGAAGGTCCCGGTCTTCGTTTGCTCCGGCAGCGCCAGTTGGTGGACGACGCGGGCCTTGTTAGCCTCGATGTGGGCGTTCAGCACGCCCTGCGCGGCCTCGTCGATCACCGGGCCGACATCGGTGGCGATGTCGCCGGGATCGCCGATCGTCAGCTCGGCCATCGCGCCCTTGAGCATCTCCATCACCTTCTCGGCGATGTCTTCTTGCAGGCAGAGCAGGCGCAGGGCCGAGCAGCGCTGGCCGGCGCTCTGGAAGGCCGAGATGATCACGTCGTTGACCACCTGCTCCGGCAGGGCCGTTGAGTCGACGATCATGGCGTTGAGGCCGCCGGTCTCGGCGATCAGCGGCACCAGCGGGCGGCGGTCGTCCTCAAGCAGGGTGCGGGCGATCTTGCGGGCCGTGCCGGTCGAGCCGGTGAAGACCACGCCCATGACGCGGACGTCGGCGGTCATCGCCTGGCCGATCTCGGGACCGCCCGGCAGCAGCGCGAACACGCCGGCCGGGACGCCCGCCTCGTCCAGCAACTCGGCGGCGGCGTGGGCGATCAGCGGCGTCTGCGGCGCGGGCTTGGCGACCACGGCGTTGCCGGCGACCAGCGCGGCGGTCACTTGGCCAAGGAAGATGGCCAGCGGGAAGTTCCACGGGCTGATCGCGGCGAACACGCCGCGGCCGGCCATGACCAGCTCGTTCTTCTCGCCCGTCGGTCCGGGCAGCGCCACGGGGACGAAGGTCTCGCGGGCGCGGGCGGCGTAGTAGCGGCAGAAGTCGACGGCCTCGCGGATCTCCGCCAGGGCGTCGGGGATGGTCTTGCCGGCTTCGCGCACGCACAGCGCCATCAGCTTCACGCGGTCCCGCTCGAGCAGGTCGGCCAGACGGTCGAGCACGGCGGCGCGCTCGACGACCGGCGTCGCGGCCCAGGCCGGCTGGCGCTTGTGGGCCAGGGCGATGGCGCGATCCACGGTCTCCAGGTCGGCCTCGACGATCTGGCCGACGACGCGGCGATGGTCGGCCGGATCGGTGACCGGGACCGAGCGGGCGGCGGTGTCCGCGCCGTCGACGAAGGCGGCGCCGTGGTAGGACTTGGCCCAGACCTTGGCCATCTCGGCGGTCAGGGCGTCGACCACGGCGCGGTCGGTCAGGTCGATGCCGGCGGAGTTGCGGCGCTCGGGGGCGTAGAGGTCCATGGGGTTCGGGATCTTGCTGTGCGGTTGGAGGCCGGCGGCCTCGACGATGGCGACGGGGTCGGCGAGCAGTTCCTCGTCGGAGATGCTCTCGTCGGCGATCTGGTGGACGAAGCTGGTGTTGGCCCCGTTCTCGAGCAGGCGGCGCACGAGGTAGGCCAGCAGGTCGCGGTAGCCGCCGACCGGCGCATAGACGCGGGCGGCCACGCCCTTCTCGGCGATCAGCCGCTCATAGAGGCCGCCGCCCATGCCGTGCAGGCGCTGGAACTCGAAGTCCCGCCGATCGCCGGCCCAGTCCAGGATGGTCGACACGGTCAGGGCGTTGTGGGTGGCGAAGGCCGGATAGATGCCGGGCGAGGCCAGCATCGCCCTCGCGCAGGCCAGATAGCTGACGTCGGTCGCCGCCTTGCGCGTGAACACCGGATAGTCCGGCAGGCCGCGTTCCTGGCCGCGCTTGATCTCGCTGTCCCAGTAGGCGCCCTTGACCAGGCGCACGGTGATGCGGCGGCCCGTCTCCAAGCCCAGTTCGTTGACCCAGGCGATCACGGCCGGCGCGCGGCGCTGGTAGGCCTGCACGGCCATGCCCAGGCCGTCCCAGCCCTTCAGGTCCGGATCGCGGGCGACGGCCTCGATGATGTCGAGGCTCATCTCCAGCCGCTCGGCCTCCTCGGCGTCGATGGTCAGGCCGATGCCCATGCTCTTGGCGATCCGCGCCAGCCGAAGGGTGCGCTCGACCAGCTCGGCGACGGCCGTCTTGTCCTTGGCCGTCTCGTAGCGGGGATGGATGGCCGACAGCTTCACCGACACGCTGTCGCGGGCGACCATCTCGCCCTTGCGCCCTTCAGAGGCGCCGACGGCCCGGATGGCGTCGAAATAGGCCTGCAGGTAACGCTCGGCGTCGGCCGCGGTCTTGGCCGCCTCGCCCAGCATGTCGAAGCTGTGCCGGAAGGCCGCCGCGCCGCCGCGGTCGGCGCGCTTCAGCGCTTCGCCGATGTCGCGGCCCAGCACGAAGGCCTCGCCCATCATCTGCATGGCGACGCCGACGGCGGTCAGGATGGCCGGCTCGCCCATCCGCGCGACCAGCTTCTTCAGGGCGCCGGCCTCGTCGTCCATCAGGCTGCGGGCCAGGATCAGGCCGAGGGTGGCGGAGTTGACCAGCACGGAGTCGGACGCGCCCTTGTGCGCCTTCCAGTCGGCGCGGCCGAGCTTGTCGCGCACCAGGTCGGCGGCCGTCAGCGGGTCGGGCACGCGCAGGTAGGCCTCGGCCAGCGACAGCAGGGCCACCCCCTCCTCCGTGGTCAGGCTGTATTCCTGCAGGAAGCGCTCGACCCAGCCGTCCGTGCCCGCCTTGCGCAGGTCGGCCAGAAGGATCTTCGCCTGCCGCTCGACCCGGGCCCGGCCGGGGCCGTCGAGGCGGGCGTGCGGGATCAGCGCCGCCAGCCGCACGGGCTCCGGCGCGCGATACAGCGGCGCGATGGCGGCGCGGGCCGCGACGAGGGGGGAAGGCTTGCGCATCGGCGGGCGGGACCCGGAACAGGTTGTCTGAAGATTGTCCGGTTATGCCTGCGGTCGCGGCGAATGTGCTTGGATAGTTGCGGCTGCAACCGTATCCTTTCACGCAAATAGCCACTCTCGCCGAAGGATCATCGACGATGCTGGACGAGATCGACCGCCGCATGTTGCGCGTGCTGCAGCAGGACGGCCGCATCACCAACCAGGACCTGGCCGCCGCGGTCGGCCTCTCCCCCGCCGCCTGCCACGACCGCTTCAGGCGGCTGCGCGAGCGCGGCTTCATCCTCGGCTTCGCCGCCCTGCTCGACCCGGAGAAGATCGACCGCGCCCTGCTGATCTTCGTCGAGCTGCAGCTCGACCGCACCACCGCCGACGTCTTCGACAAATTCGCCGCCACGGTGCGGCGGACGCCGGAGATCCTCGAGTGCCACATGGTGGCGGGAGGCTTCGACTACCTGATCAAGGCCCGCGTCTCGGACATGGCGGCGTACCGGTCGTTTCTCGGGGAGACCCTGGTCAACCTGCCGGGCGTGCGCGAGACGCGGACGTACGCGGTGCTGGAGGAGGTGAAGAGTACGGTGGTGATGGGGGTGTGAGGGGGCCTAGGTGACGCTCGGATAGGTGAAAGGCTCACGCTCTGCGCTAGCGAGCTGAGACACCCCGAGCAAGATTCCGCGCTGTCCCTCGGCAAGGCCCCTGCGCACCTCACTGTACGAGCCGAGCACCTCTCGCAGACGCAATGAAACTGCGCGATCTAGGTTCGCCATCGTCTGAGTATCGTTGCAGAACCAGTAGTGCTTTCCCCATCCATCGACCATGCCGTCTATGCGGCGAAGCGTTGCGATTAGTGCTTGGGAATGCGCGAGGGGCTGGCCATTGAGCGTGCCCCTGAACGCCGAGCGAGCACCAGCTACGAGCTTGTCCAAACTGGCCAAGAATTTGACCTGCGCTTTGGCGCTGGGCCGGATCAGCCCAGGCACGATGCTGATGCCCAAGAACGTGAAGCCGCTTGCTATGGAGACCCCGCCGAGATGGCTCTTCTCCGACGACAGCTCCATGCCTAACGCGCCTAGCAATGCCTTAGCTTTGCGAAGTCGGGCGTTGGCTGCGCTCAAGGTCGGCGCGACGATGATGAAGTCATCAATGTAGCGGATGCAGGAACAGTCTCCTTCATTCATGACGCCGTCGAATTCGGCCAGGCAGATGTTTCCGAGTAGTGGTGAAAGAGAATTGCCCTGAGCGACTCCCAGACTTTCGGTGGGAAACTCGCTGGACAGCTCTCGCAACGCAGCAAGGTTTGAGAGCTCGACCTCGATCGCCTTCTCCAGGAAGGCGACGAACTCTTCATCCTCAACTGCCGACGAGATGATTTCGAGGACATAGGCCTTAGGGACCTTCGTGAAGAAGCCGCTGATGTCAGCGCAAGCGACGAACCGCCCGCCCCTGCCAATCGCTTCGAGCACAGCCTTAATCGCGGCAGGCACGGCCGACACGGCCGCCGCTCTGTGCTGGCGTTCATCTCCGCGTCGGCGCTCGCTCCGAATTCCACCGAAGCTGTAGGGAGTATGCGCGAAGGGCTTTAGCGTCGGCACATCCAGCAGCACATTCAGCAAGGCCCGTTGGACAATCCTGGATTCTACAGGCGCGAGAACAATGGGACGAATTTTGCCGGTCTTCTTGCCCTTGCTGTCACGCTTCTCGATCGCAAGCCCCTTCGCCTTGGCAAATCGAAAGGTTCGCTTGGCGAGACGGGCCTGCAGTGAGCGGATTCGACGCGGCGCATCATTGGCAAACGCCTCGATCTCAAGCCTCACGTCGTCCGATGGTGACATGCGACCGTTCTCTTGGATAACTCGCCAAGCGCGCTCCAAATTGTCCGCTTTACGGAATAGGCGAAGAAGCTCGGAGCTCAACGTCTTCTGGGTCCTGCCGGTAAACCTCACCCGTCCGACGGGGTGCTGTACTCCGCAGCGGATCCTTTCGGCCCGTGCTGCGCAACTGAGGCCCCGACCTTCGCCGTCGCCTCGCCGTAGCAGGTTCGCGACGCCCCGACGGTG
>CALALX010000058.1 GCA_937925635.1 uncultured Caulobacter sp. | reverse complement strand
GTCGTGGACGACGCCCCGGTCCTGCTTGATGCGGGCGGCGGCGTCCATGTAGCCCTGACGCTCGGCGATGATCGTGACCAGCAGCCGGTCCAGGGCGTCCACGCCCTGCCGGACCTCGGCCATGGTGGTGCAGTCGGCGGGGGCCACGCGCGCGTCTCCGAGGGGAGCGGCGGGGGCGTTCAATACATCTTTGGCCACGTCAGATACCGGAACCGTTGTCCATGGTCTGGAGGGCGGCCTCATGGGCCGCGGCCTCGGCGGTGAGCCAGGAGACGAACGCCTTCACCTGCGGCAGCCGTCCCTTGGTCTTGGGATGGACGACGTAATAGGCGAAGTCCACGGCGGTGGCGATCTGAAACGGCGTCACAAGGCGTCCCGCGTCGAGATCGGCCTGCGCCAGGGTCCGCTTGGCCAGGGCGACGCCGCGGCCGTTGGCGGCGGCCTCGATGACCAGGCTCGACTGGTTGAAGCGCGGGCCCCGCGCGCCGTCGACGCCCTTCACCCCGCGGGCGGCCAGCCACATGGCCCAGTCGGGACAGGAATCGTCGGCGTCGGGCGAGCCATCGTGCAGCAGGATATGGCGGGCCAGGTCTGCGGGATCGTTCAGCGGGTTCTGGGCCAGTAGATCGGGGCTCATCACCGGGATCACCGTCTCGCTGAGCAGGCGGGTGACTTCCAGCCCCGGATAGCGGCCGCCGCCGTAGCGGATGGCCAGGTCGATCTCGCCGCTGGCGAAGTCGACGACCTCCATGCCGGCGCTGAGCCAGACGTCGACCTGCGGCTGGGCCTCCTCGAACTTGCCGAGCCGGGGCACCAGCCACTTGGCGGCGAAGGAAGGAGCGGCGGTCAGGGTCAGCCGGCGGCCGTCGACGGCGGCGGTCAGCAGGCTGGCGGCCTCGGCCAGACGATCGAAGGCTTCGCGCAGGGCGGGCAGGGCGGTCTGGGCGGCGTCGGTCAGCAGAAGGCCCTTGGGCGTACGCTTGAACAGGGCCGCGCCGACATAGTCCTCGAGGTTCTGGATCTGCTGGCTGACCGCGCCCGGCGTCACCGAAAGCTCATCGGCCGCCCGGCTGAAGTTCAGGTGGCGCGCGGCGGCCTCGAAGGCGCGCAGGGCGTTGAGAGGCGGCAGTCTGCGACGCTCGATCGTCCGTTCCATAGAAATCCTGAGGCCCCCGGCAGAAGTCTTGGTTTGCGATCTGGGTCCGCCGAACCCAGTTTGCAATGGTCCGATGGCGTATCGGCCCTTTTCGTCAGCGGACGGGCGGCGGGGCGGACCTCTGGTCCGCTCCGCGCCGACATCCGGGTTCTAATCCCCATAGTGCTTGTAGAGAAACTGAAAGTTCGATGCCGCGGCCGCACCCTCCCAAGTCCCAACGTCTGGTGGCGCTCGACGGCGCCGGCCGGCGCGCCGCGGCGGGCCGCGTCTGGCTCGTCGGGGCCGGTCCCGGCGACCCCGAACTGCTAACCCTGAAGGCCGCGCGCCTCATCGCGGCGGCCGACGTCATCGTCCACGACGGCCTGGTCTCGCGCGACATCCTGGCGATGGCGCCGGCCTCGGCCCGGCTGATCGATGTCGCCAAGCGCAAGAGCCGCCACACCCTGCCGCAGGACGACATCAACCGCCTGCTGGTCGCCTTCGCGCTGCAGGGCCTGACCGTGGTGCGGCTGAAGGGCGGTGATCCCTTCATCTTCGGCCGCGGCGGCGAGGAGCTGGAAGAGTGCCGCGCCGCGGGCGTGGCCTGCGAGGTCGTGCCCGGCGTCACCGCCGCCCTGGCCGCCAGCGCCGCCGCCGGCGCGCCCCTGACCCATCGCGGGTCGGCCCAGGCCGTCACCTTCGTCACCGGTCACGCCGCGCACGGCGATCCGGACCTGGACTGGGCGGCGCTGGCCAGGGCCAACCAGACCGTCGTCATCTACATGGGGCTGACCACCGCCGGCCTGATCGCCGGCCGCCTGATGGACGCCGGCCGCGACGCCGCCACGCCGGCCCTGATCGTCGTCAACGCCTCTCGCGCCGACGAAGCGCGCTATCCGACAACGTTGGGCGCGCTGGCGCAGGTCGCCTCGGGCCTTTCGGGCCCAGCGCTGCTGATCGTCGGCGAGGCGATGGCGCTGGCGAGGTCGCACGAACGCCCTGCGTCCTTCGAGACGCCGACTTCGTCGGCTCCTCAGGATGACGAGGAGGGGGGGCTTCACAGAGTTCGTCATGGTGAGGAGCGAGCCCTCAGGCGAGCGTCGCGAACCACGCAAGGGCGCGGCCAATGAGAGCCATCACCGCCAACCGCCTGATCGACGGCGAGGTCGTGTTCTGGAAGCAGGGCGCCTGGATCGAGCGCTTCGCCGACGCCCAGTTCTTCGCCGATGACGACGCCGCCGGCGAAGCCGCCGTCGAGGCCGCCCTGGCCCAGAGCACCGTCGTGGTCGAGCCCTACCTGATCGACCTCGTCGAGGCGCCGGGCGGCTGGGCGCCCGTCAGCTATCGCGAACGCCTGCGGGCGCTCGGGCCCACCAACGAACCCACCCACGGCAAACAGGCCGAGGGCGGCGCCGGCGTCGAGGCGTTGCTCGCCGCCACGGGCGCGGCCCGCTCGACCGGCCGTGTCGACCTGATCCGCAGGAAGTAGCCGCATGTATCGCTACGACGCCATCGACCGGGAATTCCTGGCGGACCGCTCCGCCGAGTTCCGAGAGAACGTGGTCCGCCGCCTGGCCGGCGAGATCACCGAGGATCAGTTCAAGCCGCTGCGGCTGATGAACGGCCTATACCTGCAACTGCACGCCTACATGCTGCGGGTCGCCGTGCCCTACGGATCGCTCGACAGCCGCCAGCTGCGCAGGCTGGCCCACATCGCCCGCGTCTACGACAAGGGCTACGGCCATTTCACCACCCGCCAGAACATCCAGTACAACTGGATCAGGCTGGGCCAGGCGCCGGACATCCTGGACGCGCTGGCGGCGGTGGACATGCACGCCATCCAGACCAGCGGCAACTGCATCCGAAATGTCACCGCCGACCCCTACGCCGGCGCCACGGCCGAGGAGATCGACGACCCCCGCGTCTGGTCCGAACTGATCCGCCAATGGTCGACCCTGCACCCGGAATTCTCGTTCCTGCCGCGCAAGTTCAAGATCGCCGTGACCGCGGCGGCCAAGGACCGGACGGCGGCCAAGGTGCATGACATCGGGCTGGTCCTGCGGCGGGGCCGCGATGGCACGCTGGGCTTCGAGGTCATCGTCGGCGGCGGGCAGGGGCGCACGCCCTATGTCGGCCCGAGCATCGCCGAACATCTGCCGGCCGGGCGGCTGCTCAGCTACCTGGAAGCGATCCTGCGCGTCTACAACCGCCACGGACGGCGGGACAACAAGTACAAGGCGCGGATCAAGGTCCTGGTCGCCGCCCTCGGCGCCGAGGCGTTCAAGCGCGAGGTCGACGAGGAGTGGAGCAAGCTCGATCCGGCCCTAGCCGATGCGCCGGACACCGAGCTGGCCCGCATCCGAGGCGCCTTCACGCCCCTGGCCTTCGAGACCTTGCCGGCGCGGTCTGAGGCGTTCGAGACGGCCAGGGCCGCCGATCCGGCCTTCGCCCGCTTCGCGCGGAACAACGTCAAGGCGCACAAGAAGAGCGGCTACGCCATCGTCGAGATATCCCTGAAGGCGCCGGGCCAGACCCCCGGCGACGCCTCGGCCGATCAGATGGACGTCGTCGCCGACCTTGCCGAACGCTACGGCCTGGACGACATCCGGGTGACGCACGAGCAGAACCTGGTCCTGCCGCATGTGAAGCTGGACGACCTGCCGACCGTGTTCGCCGCGCTACAGGCGGCCGGCCTGGCCACGCCGAACATCGGGCTGATCAGCGACATCATCGCCTGCCCTGGGCTGGACTACTGCGCCCTGGCCAACGCCCGCGCCATCCCGATCGCCCAGTCGATCGCCCGCCGCTTCGAGGACCAGGACCGGGCCGAGCTGGTCGGCGAGCTGAAGATCAAGATCAGCGGCTGCATCAACGCCTGCGGCCATCACCACGTCGGCAACATCGGCATCCTCGGCGTCGATAAGAAGGGCGAGGAATTCTACCAGCTCAGCCTCGGCGGCTCGGGCCAGGAGGACGCCTCGATCGGCAAGATCCTCGGCCCGGGCGTGACCGCCGAGCAGGTGCCGGACGCCATCGAGGCGCTGGTCGACACCTACCTCGCCGTCCGCCAGGGCGAGGAGCGTTTCCTGGACACCGTTCGCCGCGTGGGCTTCGCCCCCTTCAAGGAGGCCGTCTATGCCGACGCTCATTAGGCTTCAGCACGGCGTCTATGCGGCCGCCGAGGACCGCTTCGTCGATGTCGCGGACGGGGACGCCATTCCCGCCGCTGCGCCGGTGATCCTGTCGCTGGCCCGCTTCCAGGCGGAGGGCGACGCCCTGCTGGGCGCCGGCCGCGAGGTCGGCGTGCGGATCGCCTCGGACGAGGAGATTGAAACCCTCGCCTACGATCTGCCGCGACTCGCCGTGGTGGCCCTTCAGTTCCCCAAATACGGCGACGGTCGCGCCTACAGCTCCGCCCGCCTGCTGCGTCAGCGGCTTGGCTTCAAGGGCGAGGTGCGGGCGGTGGGGGATGTCCTGCGCATGCAGGCGGGGTTCATGGTCCGCTGCGGCTTCGACAGTTTCGCGCCCGCCGACGGCTCCACGCCGGAGCAGTGGGCCAACGCCGCCGGGCGGTTCCGGCATGTCTACCAGCGCGGGGCCGACGCGCGGGCGCCAGTCTTCGAGGAGCGCGCGTAACATGGCCTTCGACCAGCTCGATCGCACCGAGATGCAGGGCGGCCGCGCGGCCGTGCTCGACGCGGAGCTGCGCAGCGCCCACCCGCGATCCGTCATCGCAGCGGCGTGGGCGGAGTACGGCGACCGACTGGCCCTGGTCTCGTCCTTCGGGGCGGAGTCGGCCGTGCTGCTGCACCTGGCGGCGCAGGTCAGCCCGGCCATCCCGGTGCTGTTCCTCGACACCGGCATGCTGTTCGGCCAGACGCTGGACTATCGCAAACAGCTGGCCGCGCGGCTGGGCCTGAGCGATGTGCGCGACCTGCGCCCGACCTTCGCCGACATCGCGGTGCACGACCCCAAGTCGGATCTCTGGAAGAGCGATACCGACGCCTGCTGCAACATCCGCAAGGTGATCCCCCTGGACAAGGCGCTGGGCGGCTTCGACGCCTGGCTGACCGGCCGCAAGCGGTTCCATGGCGGCGATCGTCTGCGGCTGTCGGTGGTCGAGGCGGCGGACGGCAAGCTGAAGTTCAATCCGCTGGCCAACTGGGGCAAGGCGGATCTGGACGGCTACATCGCCGAGCACGACCTGCCGGCGCATCCGCTGGTCGCCCAGGGCTTCCCGTCGATCGGCTGCTGGCCCTGCACCTCGCCGGTCGAGGAGGGTCAGGACGTCCGCGCGGGCCGCTGGGCCGGGCAGGACAAGACCGAGTGCGGCATCCACGTCGCCCGGGCGCCGACCATCCCGAATGTGGGCGGTGGGATCTGAGCACTGTTCTTCTCCCTTCCTCCTCGAAGGAGGAAGAGCCGGGGATGGTGGTGTGGCGGGAGTGGCGCGGGATGCGCGCCATTGGGCGACGGAGCCATGCAGAGCGCTTCGCTTGAACTCAGTGGATACACCACCACCCAACCCTCCTCCATCGAGGAGGAGGGCTTGAGCGTGCAGGACTTCAGGGAACTTCCACGATCCGCGGACCCCTCGACCCGCCCGCCGACAGGGAGCGAACGTCGCGCATGAAGGCGTTCGACTCCGGCACGGCGAAGTGGGCCTCGAGCGCGGCCCGATCGGCCCACTGCTCGAAAAAGAAGATGCGCAGCGGGTTTTCGTTGTCGACGAAGGAGTCGTGGCTGACGCAGCCCGGCTCGGCGCGGGAGCGGCGGGAATGCTCGGTGCAGAGGGTGATCAGGGCCTCTAGCGTCTCCGGCTTCGCCAGGATCTCGCCGGTGACGATGATCACCTCAGAGCTTCGCGACCTGCGTGACCGCCGCCTTGGGACAGCCCTCGAAGGCCCCCACGCGCGAGACGGTCAGGGTCTTCATGTTCAGCTTCATCATCGGCTTCATCGACGCCGCGCCGTTGCCGGTGAACAGGTCGATGCGATGGCCCTTCACCGCGCCGCCGACGTCGGAGGCGTACCAATAGCCGTCGTGCAGCGAGCCGTCCGGCATCGGCATGCCGACGGTTTCCTTGATGTAGAGGATGGTCCGGCGGGGGACGAGGGTGCGGTCCGTGGCCGCGGTGCGCATGGCCACCGTCTGGCAGCCCAGCGAGTCGCGCCCGCCGACGCCCTTGGCGCCCGAATGATAGAGGGTGGCCTTCAGCATCCAGTCGGGCGCGAGGTCGCGCAGGGTCTGAACGGCCCTGCCGGCTGCGGACGGAGTCTGGGCGGCGGCTTGTTCCAGGCTGTCCTGGATGAGGTCCCCGATGGGGTCCGCGGGATCGTTCGAGCGAGCGTTGGCGACCGGCGTTGCAAGACCGATGGCCAGAGCCGCGAGGCATGGCAGGATGCGTCTCAAGCGCGCCCCCCTGTTTGTTTCTCGACGTGGGCGCGGCTTGTACTCGCATCCGCCGCGCGCAACAACCCGGCCCGGTCAACCTTCAGGAGAGCGACGTGACGCTGACGATCTATGGCGACGGCAAATCGGGCAACTGCCTCAAGGTCAAGTGGACCGCCGAAAAGCTCGCAATTCCATACCGTTGGCGCGATGTGGACGTGCTCAAGGCGGAGACCCGCACGCCTGACTTCCTGGCGATGAATCCGGCCGGCCAGGTGCCGCTCGTTATTCTGCCGGACGGCCGGGCGCTGGCCCAGTCGAACGCCATCATCGTGCATCTGGCGGAGGGATCGACGCTGATTCCCGCCGACCCGTATGACCGGGCGAAGATGTTCGAATGGCTGTTCTGGGAGCAGTACAGCCACGAGCCCTACGTCGCGGTCGCGCGCTTCCAGATGGCCTATCTGGGCAAGCCGCGCGACGAGCTGGACGCGAAGCTGGTCGAACGCGGTCGGGCGGCCCTGCAAAGGCTTGAGGACGGGCTGGAGGACAGCGACTTCCTGGTCGGCGACACGGTCAGTCTCGCCGACGTCTCTTTGGTCGCCTATACCCGTGTGGCGCACGAGGGCGGCTTCGATCTGGCGGACTATCCGCGGACGGTCGCCTGGGTTGCGCGCGTGGAGGCCGCGCTGGGGATTACCTGAGCGGTCTCGTCCCCTGGAGCCCGCTATGCGTCCTGCCGTCCGTTTCACCGCCGCCATGGCCCTCGCCGCCGGCCTCGTCCTCGCGCCCTCGATGGGGGCCACCTGGGGCAACACCGGGCACCGGCTGGTCGGGACGCTGGCGGTCGAGGGGCTGCCCGCCGAGGTTCCGGCCTTCCTGCGCGGCAAGGCGGCGATGGCCGAGCTCGGCGAGCTGGCGCGCGAGCCCGATCGTTCGAAGGGCTCGGGACGCATCCACGACAGCAATCGCGACCCGGCCCACTTCGTCGATCTGGGCGAGGACGGCCGGGTGCTGGGCGGGCCGTTGATGACCGACCTGCCGCCGACCCGCGCCGAGTACGAAAAGTCGCTGCAAGCGGCGGGCGTGGACAGCTGGAAGGCCGGCTATCTGCAGTACTCGACGATCGACGCCTACCAGCAGCTGGTGAAGGACTTCGGCTACTGGCGTGTCGACGTCGCGGCCGGCAAGAGGGCCAAGGGCGCCCGCAAGGCCTGGTACAAGGCCGACCGCGTTCGACGTGAGAAGCTGCTGCTCGCCAACCTCGGCAACCTGGCCCACTATGTCGGCGACGGCAGCCAGCCGCTGCACGTGTCGATCCACTACAATGGCTGGGGCGACTACCCCAATCCCAAGGCCTACACGACCGACAAGATCCACGGCCCGTTCGAGGCCGAGTTCGTCGCCGGCGCCGTGACCGCGCCAATGGCGCGCGCGGCGATGAAGCCGTTCACCGACTGCGGCTGTCCGATTGAGAAGCGGGTGCTCGCCTATCTGACCAAGACCCAGACCTATGTCGAACCGCTCTACCAGCAGTGGGGCGCGGGGGCCTTCCGGCCCGGTTCGACCAAGGGCGCCGACTTCGCCGCCGAGCGGATCGGCGCCGGCGCCTCGGAACTGCGGGACCTGATCGTCCTGGCCTGGCGCGACAGCACCACCGTGAAGGTGGGCTGGCCGACGGTCAGCGTCGCCGACGTCGAGGCCGGCAGGGTCGACCCGTGGGATGCGATGGTGGGCCTGGATTGATGTTGCAGTTCGGCGTTCCCGCGCCGGGCCGCGCGCACAAGCCGAGGCCGGCGGCGTTCGGCATCACCGAGCGGAATGGCCGGATCGCCCTGGTGCGCGTGCGGCCATCGGCCGGCGGCGACTGGCTCGACCTTCCTGGAGGAGCCCTTGATCCCGGCGAGAACGAGACCGAGGCCCTGGTCCGCGAGTTCGGCGAGGAGACGGGCCTGCGCATCACGGTCGGTGATCCGGTCGTCGAATTCGCCCAGTTCTTCCTGAAGTCGGACGGCGAGGCGGTGAACAACCAGGGCCAGGTGTACGTCGTGGCCGTGGCGGGGGAAGATCCCGGACTCAAGATCGAGGACGATCATGAGCTGGTCTGGCTTGAGCCGGCCGAGGCGGTGCGTAGACTTCGGCACGACGGTCACGCCTGGGCGGTCGCCAAATGGATGCGAGGGACGACACGATGACCAGCTTCTGGGACCGCCACGTCATGCCGCGGCTGGTCGGCTGCGCCTGCGCGAGCAAGCCGATCAGCAGGCAGCGCGAAAAGGTCGTGCCCAAGGCGTCGGGCAAGGTGCTGGAACTCGGCATCGGTCTGGGCCTCAATCTGCGCCACTACGACCCGGCCAGGGTCGAGAGCGTGACGGGCGTCGACCCCTCGCTGGAGTTGCGCGACCGCGCGCTGTCCGCCGCTCGCCCCGACTCGCTGCAGGTGACCATCCGCGAAGGCGTCGCGGAGGCTCTGCCGTTCGAGGCCGACAGCTTCGATTGCGTGGTCTGCACCTTCACCCTGTGTTCGGTTCAGTCGCCCGCCGCGGCCCTGGCCGAGGCGCAGCGGGTGCTCAAGCCCGGGGGGCGGTTCCTGTTCGCCGAGCACGGCTTGGCGCCGGACGCGGGGGTCGCGACCTGGCAGCGGCGCCTTGAACCGACCTGGAAGAAGATCGCCGGCGGTTGCCATCTGACCCGACCGATCACCGCCGCCATCGCCGCCGCCGGGTTTGGCGTGGGCCCGCAGAACGGCATGTACCTGCCCGGCACGCCGAGGGTGCTCGGCTGGAGCGAGTGGGGCGAGGCGGTCGCGGCCTGAAAGATCGTCGGTTGACGGTCCTCGGCGGCCTGTCTCAAATGTCTCAGCCCGTTTCGGGGGAGCAGCCAGGTTTCGGCGGGGGCATGGAAGACGACGCAGCCGTGATCGAACAGCTCCGCGCCGCGGTCGATCGGCGGCTGGCCGAGCTGTCGCCCGAACGGACCGCGCGGCCCGCCCGTCTCGCGGAGGCCGCGCGCTACGCGGTGTTGTCGCCGGGCAAGCGGTTCCGCCCCATGCTGACCCTGCTGGCCGCCCGCGAGTTCGGCGGCGAGCCGACCGTCGCCCTGGACGCCGGCTGCGCCTTCGAGATGGTGCACGCCGCCTCCCTGATCCTCGACGACCTGCCGTCGATGGACGACGCGGCCCTGCGGCGCGGCCGGGCGACGACTCACAAGGCCTTTGACGAGGCGACGGCCATCCTCGCGGCCGTCGGCCTGCTGAACCAGGCGTTCGGGATCATCGCGGCCCAGGACGCGCTGCCGGCGTCCGTGCGCGGCGAGCTGTCGCGACGGCTGTCGGAGGCTGTCGGCTTCGAGGGACTGGTGTCCGGTCAGGCCATGGACCTGCACGACCGGGACCGGGATCGTACATCCGAGGACATCGACCTGCTGAACCACCGCAAGACCGGCGTCCTGATGGTCGCGGCCGCCGAGGCCGGGGCCCTGACCGCCGGCGCGCCGTCGACCTCGGTCGTCGCCATTGGCCAGTTCGCCCGGCATATCGGCCTGGCCTTCCAGATCCATGACGACCTGATCGACGCCGCGGTCATCGCCGAGACGGGCAAGGATCTCGGCAAGGACGCCGGCATGGCGACCCTGGTCACCGTGCTCGGCGTCGAGGGGGCCCGGGCGGCCGTGGAGGGGCACCTGGAAGAGGCCTCGGCCGCTCTGGCGCGGGCCGGCGCGGACGACGGCCTGCTGGCGCGCTACGCCTTCGGCCTGTTCGAGGCCCGGAAGGCCGCCGCGTGACCGAACGCGCGGTTCTCAACGTCTGGCGGGCCGAGCACGCCTACGGCTCACGCAAGGTGCTGTGCGGCATCGATCTGGACCTGCGGCCTGGCGAGATCTACGCCCTGCTGGGTCCGAACGGGGCCGGCAAGTCGACCCTGGTCGGCGCCATCTGCGGCCGGATAAAGCTTTCGGGCGGCGAGGTCGCCGTCAACGGCCGCGATCCCCTCACCGAGCCGCTGGCTCGCGCCTCGCTCGGCCTCGTCCCGCAGGAGATCGCGCTCTACGGTCACCTGACCGTCCGCGAGAACCTGGAGACCTTCGGCCGCCTGTCGGGCGTGAAGGGCAAGGCCCTCGCCGATGCGGTGCAGCGGACGCTGCGGCTGACCCGCACCCTCGATCGCGAGCATGTGCCGGTGAAGCACCTTTCCGGCGGCTACAAGCGGCGGGTCAACATCGGCGCGGCGATCCTGCACCAGCCGGCGGTGCTGATCCTCGACGAGCCGACCGTGGGCGTGGACGTCGACGCGCGCGAGGCGCTGGACGCGGTGATCCGGAACCTCCGCGACACGGGCGTGGCGGTGCTGATCGTCACCCATGACCTCGACCAGGCGGGAGGGCTCGCTGACCGCGTGGGCTTCCTGCGCGAGGGCCGCAAGATCATGGAGGGCGCGCCGCGCGCCCTCATCGAGCAGGCCTTCGGCGAGGAGATGGAGATCCTCGTCCACCTGGCCGTCGAGCCGGACAGCGCCGGGGAGATCCTGCTCGCGCACGAGGGCCTGGAGCGGCGGGGACAGGCCAATGTCTGGACCCGGCTCGACATCGGCGGCTACGCGGCCGCTGGTCGCCTCGACAAGCGGTTGCGCAAGGCGGGCCTTGAGCCGCGCGAGATCCGCGTCCGCCAGCCGTCGCTGCAGAACCTGTTCACCCTGGTCGCCGACTGGAGCCAGGCCGCATGACCTTCGCCATGTTTCGCGTCATGGCCCTTGAGCTGTGGCGAGACCGCGGGGCGCTGGTCATGACCTTCCTGCTGCCGCCCCTGGTGTTCCTGATCTTCTCGGCGGTGTTTTCCGGCGCGACCGGCGAGAACATCCGGCTCGACCTCGCGGTGGCCGATGAGGTCCGCACCGAGGACTCCGCGCGCCTGGTCGCCGCCCTGGTCGACGATCCCGATCTCCGGGCCCATGCGGTCGGACCGGGCGGCGCCGCCGAGGTCCGCCGGCTCGTGAAGTCCGGGCGCGCCGACGCGGGCCTGATCGTGCAGGGCGATCCCGTCCTCAGCCCGCATCCGGTGTTGGTGGTGGCTGATCCCAGTCGCGCCGTGGCCGCGCCCCTGACGATGGCGCGGGTTCATCAGGCGATGAGCCGCGCCATGCCGGACGTCCTGCTGGCCCGCACCCTGGACGAGACCGCGCCCGCGTTCGGGGGGCTGACGCCGCAACAGAAGGTTCACGCCGGCGTTGCGCTTGAGAAACTCGAAAAGGCCGGGCCGCGGCCGTCCGGCGACCAGGGCCTGTTCGCGCGGGAGGACATCGCCGGCGCGCGCAAGGGCGGCGGAACCATCGCCTACTATGCCGGGGCGGTGACCATCCTTTTCGCTCTCTTCTCGGCGATGCACGGGGCCCTGACCGTGATCGACGAGCGTCACAGCGGCGTCGCCGACCGCATCCTGGCCGGGGCGGCGGGCATGGCGCCGGTGATCAACGGCAAGTTCGCCTTCCTGACGGCCCAGAGCGTGGTCCAGGCGATCGCCATCTTCGCCACGGCGCAGATCGTCTATGCCGTGCCGGTCATCCAGAACCTGCCGCTCTGGACCGTCACGACCCTGCTGGTCGCCGCCTGCGCGGCCGGCCTGGCCATGGCCGTGGTCGTCTTCTGCAAGACCCGTGACCAGGCGCAAATGCTGTCGACCTTCGTCATCCTGATCCTGGCCGCGGTCGGTGGCAGCATGGTGCCGCGGTTCCTGATGCCGCCCTGGCTGCAGACCCTCGGCTGGGCCACGCCGCATGCCTGGGCGATCGAGGCCTACCAGGCCATCCTCTGGCGCGACGGAGGCATCGCTTCGGTGTATATCGCCTGGCTCGTACTTGGCGCCGTCGCCGTCGCCGGGCTTCTGCTCGCTCACCTGGCGGCGAGACGCATTCGCTAGAAGGCCGCAATGCTGAACGTCGTGATCTTCGCGGGGCTCGTTCTGGCCGCGTTCGCCTTCATGGAAGGCTTCGCCTGGTTCATGCACAAGTACGTCATGCATGGCTTCATGTGGGTTTGGCACAGGAGCCACCACGAGCCGCGCAAGGGCGCGTTCGAGCTCAACGACCTGTTCGCCGTGGTCTTCGCCGCGCCGGCCATCATCGGCATCTGGCTGGGCGTCAACACGGACCTGACCTTCATGTTGCCGATCGGGATCGGGATCACCGCCTACGGCGCCGTCTACTTCATGTTCCACGACGGCCTGGTGCATCGTCGCTATCCGGTGCCGCTCAGCGGCAAGTCGGCCTACTGGAAGCGCCTGATCCAGGCCCACCGCTTCCATCACGCGGTGAACACCAAGGACGGCTGCGTGTCGTTCGGCTTCCTGATGGCTCCGCCGGTGCGGGTCCTGAAGGAGCAGCTGAAGGCGCGGGGCGTGGAGGCCTAGGCAAGCAACGCCCCCAATGTTCGCCGCGAAATTCCGGCGAGCACGGGGTTGCTGTCGCGATAGTAGGGCAGGGCCACGGCCGCGCCGTAGAGGGCCCAGCCGCGTGCGCGTCGCCAATCCGCTTCATCGGCGTCGGCGGTCTCGATGAAGGCCTCCCGCGCCTGCCCGCCGAAGACCGTCCAGGCCGCCGTCAGGTCGACCGACGGATCGCCCACACCGAGCAGTCCGAAGTCGATCACCCCCGCCAGCCGGCCGTCCCGCACGAGAAGATTTCCGGGCAGCAGGTCGCCGTGGATCCAGACGCCGGGCGCTTGCGGCGCGTCGACCGCGTCCTCCCAGAGCCGCGCGGCCGCCGCCGTGTCGATGTCGGCTTCGAGCCGGGCAAGGCACTCCCGCACCCGCGCATCGAGGCGGCTCAGCGCGACGCCGCGATAGTTGTTCACCCGTCCCGCGATGGGCCCGCCCAGCGTGTCGACCGCCTGCATCGCCCGGACAAAGCCGGCCAGCGCCCGGGCGGCTTCGACGCTCGTCGTGACCGGCTCGGCCAGGGCGTCGCGACCGTCCAGCCACGCGTAGACGCCCCAATGCCAGGGATAGCCCTCGGCCGGCTCGCCCAGCCCCATGGGTTCGGAGATGGCCAGCGGCAAGCGGTGCGAGAACGTCGGCAGCCAACGCTGCTCCTTGGCGATCATGCCCGCCGCCCAGTCCACGCGCGGCAGCCGCACCAGCAACTCGTCACCGAGCCGGAACAGGGTGTTGTCCGTGCCGGCCGAGGCGACCGCGCGCAGCGGCAGGTCGCTCCATTCCCGGAACTGGTCGGCCATCATCCGCGCGACGAGGGCGGCGTCGATGTCCACGCCCGGGCCGCTCATCGCGTCAGATCTTGCTCCACAGCGTCGGCCGGGGCGGAGCCTTGCCCCAGCGCTCGAGCGTGGCGCCGCGCGCCGCCATCAGGCCGCCGCCCAGCGCCAGCTTCACCTTCTCCCCCGTGCTGGTGGACACGCGCTGGTCCCAGGCCTTGGCGCCGCGCGCCACGACCTTCACGCCGATCTCGCGATAGACGCCCAGCGCCGCCGCCACTGCCCAGGCCGAGCGGAAGGGCAGACCACGCAGGCCCCAGCGGGCTGAGGCGTAGTAAGGCTCGGCGGCGTCGACGAGCCGCTTCGCGAGGCCGGCGACGGCGGCGCGATGCTCCGGCGCGGCGATGGCGTCCTCCGGCACGCCCGCCTGGGCCAGCCAGTCGGTCGGCAGGTAGACCCGCCCGTTCTGCGCGTCCTCGACGATGTCGCGGGCGATATTGGTCAGCTGGAAGGCCAGGCCCAGGTCCTGCGCCCGGCGCAGAGTGGCGAGATCGTCCGGCCTCACGCCCATGACGATGGCCATCATCGCGCCCACCACGCCAGCCACGTGCCAGCAGTAGTCGAGGGTGTCCTCGATCGTCGCGTAGCGCCGGCCGGCCACGTCCATGGCGAAGCCGTCAATTAGCTCGATCGCATAACGCTCCGGAATCGCTCGTCTTCGCGCGACTTCGCGGAAGGCCGCGAAAGCCGGGTCGTCGGTCGGTTCGCCCGCCAGCGCGGACCGGGTCCGGGCGTAGAGGTCCTCGAGACGACGCTGCACCTCGTCCGGCGCCAGCATCTCGCGCTCGTGGCCGAGCATCTGGCCGTCGATGACGTCGTCGCAGTGCCGGCACCAGGCGTAGAGCATCTCCGCGTCGGCCCGGGTCTGCGGGTCGAACAGGGCCGCGGCCGCCGCGAAGCTCTGGGAGCCCTTCTGGATCGTCTCCCGGCTGGCGGCGGCGAGGTCCGTCACGGAAGCAGGTCCCCGATCATCAGGCTCGCCGTGGCCTTGGCCGAGCCGACCACGCCGGGGATGCCGGCGCCAGGGTGCGTACCCGCCCCGACGAAGTAGAGGTTAGGGATCTTGTCGTCGCGGTTGTGGGTCCGGAACCAGGCGCTCTGGGTGAGGATCGGCTCCAGCGAGAAGGCCGCGCCGTTCCAGGCGTTGAGCTCGGTGGTGAAGTCGTCGGGCGTGAAGATGCGGCAGGTCACGAGGTCTCGCGACAGGTTGGGAATGTAGCGATCCTCAAGGTATTTCAGGATCTTGTCCCGATAAACTTCGCCCACGTTGGCCCAGTCGACGTCGGCGGTCTCCAGGTTCGGCACGACCGAGAGAACGTAGAAGGCGCTGCACCCTGGCGGGGCCATGCCCGGATCCGTGGCGCAGGGATTGTGCAGATAGAGGGAGAAGTCCTCCGACAGCGCATCCTTGTTGTAGATGTCGCCGATCAGCTCGCGATAGCGGGGGCCGAAGCAGATGGTGTGGTGGCGGATGTCCGGGTGCTCCGCCTTCAGCCCGAAGTAGATGACGAACAGCGACGGGCTCCAGCGCTTCTTCTCCAGCGCCCGCGAGGCGGCCTTGCCCCGGGGATCGTCCGTCAACAGCTCCCGATAGGTGTGCATGATGTCGGCATTGGAGGCGACGGTGTCGAAGGCCTCGAATTCCCCGTCATGGCGGATCACGCCGGTCACCCGACCGCCGGCCGTGGTGATCTTCGAGATCGGCGCGTTGAGCGCGAGCTTGCCGCCCAGTTCCTCGAACAGTTTCACCAGGCCGCGGATCAGGGCCCCGGTGCCGCCACGCGGGAACCAGACCCCGCCGCGCCGCTCCAGCGCGTGGATCAGCGCGTAGATCGAGGAGGTCGCGAACGGACTGCCGCCGACCAGCAGGCTGTGGAACGACAGCGCCTGGCGCACGTGCTCGTCCTTCACATAGCTCGCCACCTTGCCGTAGACGCTGCGCCAGGCCTGCAGCTTCATCAGGGCCGGCGCGGCGGCGATCATGCTGCCGAAGTTGAGGAAGGGCACAGCGCCCAGCTCGACGTAACCCTTCTGGTACAGTTCCTCGGAATAGGCGTGGAAACGGCGGTAGCCGTCCACATCGGCCGGATTGCGGGCCTCGATCTGGCGGTCGAGTTCGGCCTGGTCGTTGACGTAGTCGAAGACGTCGCCGTCTTCCCAGACCAGCCGGTAGAACGGGTTCACAGGCAGCAGTTCGACGTAGTCCTCGATCCGGCGACCGCTGAGCGCGAACAGCTCCTTCAGGCAGTCGGGATCGGTGATCACGGTCGGGCCGGCGTCGAAGATGAAGCCCTCGTCCTCCCAGACGTAGGCGCGGCCGCCGGGCTTGTCGCGGGCTTCGAACACCGTGACGTCGAACCCGGCCGACTGCAGGCGAATGGCGAGCGCCAGCCCGCCGAACCCCGATCCGATCACCGCCGCGCGCGGCTTCGTCATGTCTGAACGCCCCCTGGATGGATCGACCGCTCCGACAGCACCTTCAGGGCTTCGGAGATCGGCACCGGCGGCTTGCCTATCAGGATGCGGGCCTTGTCCGCCAGAGTGATCCGCGCCGCGTAGAAGCGTTCCACCAGCCCTTGGCCCAGGCGGTAGAACCGTTCCAGCACCACGTAGCGCCTCCCGGGTCGGGCGGCCTTGAACAGCATCCGGTTCAGCAGACGGTAGTAGGCGCGTTCGCGCCAGCGCTGCTTCGACCGCGCCTCGACGCAGGCCCGCACCGAGGCGGTGGTCAGGACCGGCAGGGCGGCGATCTCGTCGGCCAGCCGGGCGGCGTCGGGCAGGCTGTAGCCGGTGATTGGCTGGAACAGCGCCGCGCGCAGGCCAACCTGCGGAAGCGGCGTCTCCCGCCAGTGGGCGTCGATGTCCCCGGCGAGGGCGATGGGAAGGACGCCGATCTCCTCACGCACCACCTCGGCGATCGCCCAGCCCTGGGCGGCAGCGTAGGCGGCGACGGCCGCGCGCAGGGTCGGGACGTCCAGCTTGCCGCCGTCGCTGTAGCGGGTGTCCTCGATCAGCAGGCGGGTGGGCGAGAAGGGCAGGCTGTAGAGGAAGCGATAGCCGTCCAGCTGGTCGACGGTGGCGTCCATGATGATCGGTCGGGCCAGCCCATGCGGCGCGGCCAGCTCGACTTCCAGCCCGACGAACTTCTGCCAGCCGAGGGCCAGGTGCGGCGTCTCGCGCGGCCCGCGCGCGTCGATCACGCAGGCCGCCTCGACGATCCGACCATCGGCGAGGGTGACGCGGTCGGCGGTCAGGCCGGCGACCGGCGCCTGCGTCCAGGCGTCGGCGCCCAGCGCGGCGGCGACCACCGCGTGGAAGCGGTCCGAGGTCACCGAGCGGTAGGGCGTGGTCAGGGTCCGGCGATGGCCGGGAAAGCGCACCTCGTAGCTATCCCAGCGATGCACGATCAGCGGCGCGAGCCAGGCGTCGATGTCGGCGCTGACGTCGGTCGCGAAGTGGCTCCAGGTATGGACGCCGCCCAGCGTCTCGCCAGCCTCGAGGATGACGACGCGCAGCGCCGGATCGCGCGCCTTGAGCCGCAGCGCGATCAGCCCGCCGGCGAGTCCGCCGCCCACTATGACGACATCGGGGAGATCGGGCGCGGGCGAGGGCATGCCTTCGCATAGCATGGCGCGACCGGAACGCTACCGCCTCCGCCCCGGCCCGCGGCGTTCGCGACGGCGAGCAGATGGAGAGGATCAGGCCGCGGCGGGCTTACGGGCGGCCTTCCGCGCCGCCGGCTTGCGGCTCGCCGCCAGCTTGCGGCCCGCCGCCCGCGCTTTCGCCTCGTCCTTCGCCAGCGCCTCGATCACCTTCTCCGGGTCGTCCACGCCGTCGCCGTCGCCCGTCCGGGCCAGGATCCGCCTACCGCGCTTCCGGCGTTCGGCGTGCAGGACCTTGGCCGCCTCTTCGCAGCGCTCGAGGATGGCCTCCAGCTCGACGTCGGTCAGGTGCTCGATGCCGATGAAGCTGTTGTCCGCGTCGCTCATGCGGATGAGCTCGTCGAGCTTGGCCTGCAGGGCGGCGTTGTCGCGATTCTGAGTGTTCTGGATCAGGAACACCATCAGCAAGGTGATGATGGTGGTCGAGGTGTTGATGACCAGCTGCCAGGTGTCGGAAAAGCCGAACAGCGGCCCGCTGACCGCCCACAGCAACACAAGCGTGATGCAGGTGACGAAGGCGAACGGCCGGCCGGCCAGCTTGGCCGTCGCGTTGGCGAACCTTGTGAAAGCCCGGGTGAGGTCCATGGCGTCCTGCCCCTGATTGCGCTCGGCCCGGTGAACGGGTAGGGGCGGGCGCAAGTTCCGGGAGGCCCGCGGCATGGCTCAGGCGCAGATCATCGACGGCAAGGCGTTCGCGGAGGGGCTGCGCGGGCGGATCGCCCAGGAGGTCGCTGCGCTGAAGGCGGACCACGGTCTGACACCCGGCCTGGCGGTGGTGCTGGTCGGCGAGGATCCGGCCAGCGAGACCTATGTCCGCAACAAGGGAATCCAGACCCTTGAGGCCGGCATGTACTCGGAAACCCACAAGCTGGCGGCCGAGACGACCGAGGCGGAGCTGTTCGCGCTCGTCGACCGGCTGAATGCCGACCCCAGGATCCACGGCGTTCTCGTGCAGTTCCCCGTGCCGGCGCACCTCAGCCAGGACCGCATCGTCGCGCGGATCTCGCCGGACAAGGACGTCGACGGCCTGACGGTGACCAACGCCGGGCGGCTGGCCAGCGGCCTGCCGGCCCTGACCTCCTGCACGCCGGTCGGCTGCATGATGCTGATCCGCGACGTGTTGGGACAGGATCTCTCCGGCAAGCGGGCCGTGGTGGTCGGGCGATCCAACCTGATGGGCCGGCCGATGGCGCAGCTGCTGGTCGACGCCAACTGCACCGTGACCATCGCCCACAGCCGCACGGTCGACCTTCCGGCAGTCTGCCGCGAGGCGGACATCCTGGTCGCCGCGGTGGGCCGGGCCCAGATGGTCAAGGGCGATTGGATCAGGCCGGGCGCGGTAGTCATCGACGTGGGCATCACCCGCCTGCCGTCGCTGGACCCCGAGCGCGCCGCCCAGGGCAAGACGCGGCTGGTCGGCGACGTCGACTTCAAGCAGGCGGTCGAGGTCGCCGGCTGGGTCACGCCCGTGCCCGGCGGCGTCGGGCCGATGACCATTGCCTGCCTGCTGCAGAACACGTTGACTGCGGCGAAGCGAATCCACGGGATCGAGGGGTAGGGGCATGCGTCGGGGGGCGTTGATCGCGATCGGGGCGAGCCTGCTGCTCGCGGCCTGCGGCGAGACGGTTCCGCCCGCGCCGACGCCGGAGCAGGCGCTCGCGCTGAAGCCCGCCGACGCGCGGCTGGCCGGCCTCTACGAGACCTCCTGCAAGGCCTGCCACGCGATGGAGGGCAACCTCGCGCCGCGGGTCCACGACCGCGCCGCCTGGGACCCGCGCTGGAAGCAGGGCGAGCAGACCCTGCTCGACCACACCATCCAGGGCTTCAACGCCATGCCGGCCGGCGGACAGTGCGCGTCTTGCACGCCGGACGATTTCAAGGCCCTCATACGATTCATGGCGGGGCGCGAAGACTCCGCGGACTAGGCGGGGGACTTGCGATGATTTCGAGGCGTACAGCGCTGATCGCCGGCGGGGCGGGCGTGGCCGTGGTCGGCGGGATTAGCGACGCTGACCGGGTTACTGCTCATCGGTCGTTTCCAGCGGTTTCGCTGGGCGGCGGTGCCGATGCTGCTGGGCTTGGCGGGGTTGCTGGCCGGCCTGGACCGGGCCGGATGGACGCCGCCGTGGCTGAGCGCGGCGGCGGTGCTGTACGCGCTGCTGGGCTGGCGGCTGGGG
>CALALX010000057.1 GCA_937925635.1 uncultured Caulobacter sp. | reverse complement strand
GACGGGCCGCGCTCCTGGCGCGGCCCGTTTTCGTTCGTTCCAGCGCCGCGAACTTCCGGGGGGGGGGGGGCTCCTCAAGCTACCCATTATGGGTGCGTTAACCACGCAGGCGCAGACAATTCCACGACACGCATAACGTGCAACGCCGTTATGCGAATCTGGGGGAGTGCGGAATGTTCGAGTCGTGGGGCGTCAGGCGTCGCGAGAGAGCCGGAAGGTCAGACCAGCATGTGCTGGACCTGGAAGCCACGGTCGCGGCCATGGAGCGGTCTCAAGCCGTCATCGAGTTCAACCTTGATGGCACGGTCATCCGCGCCAACGAGAACTTCCTGGGGGCTGTGGGCTACGGACTCGACGAGATCCAGGGCAGGCACCACAGCATGTTCTGTCCGCCCGAGTACGCGCGGAGCCAGGAGTACCGCGACTTCTGGCGCGCGCTGAACAACGGCGAGTTCTTCGCCAACAAATATCGGCGCCTCGGCAAGGGAGGGCGGGAGATCTGGATCCAGGCCTCCTACAACCCCGTGCTCGACGCGTCCGGACGGCCCTACAAGGTCATCAAGTTCGCCGCCGACGTCACCGCCGCCGAGCTTGAGCGCATCGAGAACGACCGTCGCCGCGGCAGCGAGGCGGAGCAGAGGGCGGTCGTCGATTGCATCGCCGAAGGCCTCGGGAAGCTCGCTCGGGGCGATCTGACCGCCCGCATCGATGCGGACCTCTCCGGCGTCTACCAGCAGCTCAAGAGCGACTTCAATGCCGCCGTCGGCGCCCTGCGCGAGGCCATGGGCTCCATCTCAGAGGCGACCGCCGCGATCACCGCCGGGTCGAACGAGATATCGGGCGCTTCGGACGACCTGTCCAAGCGCACCGAGCAGCAGGCGGCCAGCCTGGAACAGACGGCCGCGGCGCTCGACCAGATCACCGCCACCGTGAAGCGCACCGCCGAGGGGGCGCAGCAGGCCGCGGGCGTGGTGACCACCGCTCGCGAGGACGCCGAGACGTCCGGCGAGGTCGTGCGCGGCGCCGTCTCGGCCATGGGTGAAATCGAGAAATCCTCAAACGAAATCAGCCAGATCATCGGCGTGATCGACGAGATCGCCTTCCAGACCAATCTTCTGGCGCTGAACGCCGGCGTCGAGGCGGCGCGGGCCGGCGAGGCCGGGCGCGGCTTCGCGGTCGTCGCCTCCGAGGTCCGGGCCCTGGCTCAACGCTCGGCCGAGGCGGCCAAGGAAATCAAGACTCTGATCAACGCGTCTTCACAGCAGGTCCGCCAGGGCGTGCAGATGGTCGGCCAGACCGGCGAAGCCCTGGTGGCGATCGTTCGACGCGTGGCCGAGATCCATGCCCTGGTGACCGAGATCAGCGCCTCGGCCCACGAGCAGTCCACGGGCCTGGCTGAGGTCAACAGCGCCGTGAACCAGATGGATCAGATGACCCAGCAGAATGCGGCCATGGTCGAGCAATCGACCGCCGCCGCCCGCTCGCTGAAGTCCGAGGCGGAAGATCTCGCTGGCCTTGTCGATCAGTTCCGGGTCGGCGGCGGCGAGGCCCGGGCCCGTCGTCCGGCGGCCGCTCCGGCGCGTTCGGTCCCGGTCGCCCGCGCCCCGGCGGCGCGGAATGATGACAATCCCGTCCACGCCGCCCGCTCGCGCCTGCAGGTCTTCGCACGCGGCGACGGCGGCGGTGTCGCGGTCGGGCAGGACTGGGAAGAGTTCTAGACGCGACCCCACGCCGAGTGCGGCGGGCGCTGGGGCTTCCGCGCTGGGGCGGAACTAGTTCAGTCGCCTGGAGTCAGGACCCTGGCGCTCCTCGGCCAGCAGCGCGTTGGAGGCCGTCTCAATCCGGCTTTCCAGTTCGCGCATGAACTCGCCGCGCTTCAGGCCGGCGGGGATGGCGGGCAGGAACTCGAAGATGATCGTGCCGGGGTAGCGCTTGAAGCCGTGCGCCGGCCAGTGACAGCCGGTGTTCAGCGCCAGCGGGATCACAGGCATCTCCAACTCGCGGTAGAGGGCGGCGATCCCAGGCTTGTAGTCAGGTTCGTCACCCGGCGCCTTGCGGGTGCCTTCCGGGAAGATAACCAGTTGGCGAGCGTTGCTGAACCGGTCCTTTGCGTCGCGGACCAGCTTGCGCAGGGCGGTGGAGTGGGCCGAGCGGTCGACCACGATCATATCGGCCTTGGTCGCGTACCAGCCGACGAAGGGCACCCACGCCAGTTCCTTCTTCAGCACGAAGCAGGCATCGGGCATGACGGTGAAGCTGCCGAAGATATCGAAGAAGGCGTGGTGCTTGCCGGCCACAAGCGCCGCGCCCCTGGGAAGGTTCTCCAGACCGCGCACCTCGAAGCGGATGTTCGCCAGCCAGCGCAGCAGGAAGACCACGCCTTTGCCGTGGAGGGTCAGCGCGCGCGTCGTCCACGCCCGCGGGCAGGCGAACAGCGGAACCATCAGCAGGGCGACGATCGTCGAGTAGAGGTAGAAGGCGATCGTGAACGCGATCGACCGGATCCAGATCAAGACGGCTTTCCCTCGATTGCGGCGGCCCTCGCGGCGGCCGGCGCGTCCTTCGGTCCCAGCGATAGGACGCTCTCGCGCGCCAGAATCGCGAGGTACTTGCAGTACTCGACGACGAGCCGCCGCGCATCCCCGCCGCGCCGCCACCAGCCGTCGACGTCGACCAGGCCGGTGGCGACCGGGTACTCGACGAGCCGGGCTTCCGGCATGGCGGCGCGGATCTCAAGGGTCGCACGCGGCATGTGGTAGTCCGAGGTGACCACGATCAGGGTCGTGAATCCCTTGCCGCGCGCCCACTCGGCGATTTCCTCGGCGTTGCCGATGGTGTCGGCCGCCGTGTAGCCGAGGTCGACGCAGCAGTCGTAGATCGGCTTTACCGCCCGGCTGACCTCAAGGATGTCCTCGCGGCTGGCCTCGCGGTTGACGCCGGAGATCAGCAGGCGCTTGCCCTTGCCGCGTTCGAGCAGGCGGGCGGCGGCTTCCAGGCGCAGGTCTGAGGCGCCGGTCAAGGCGACCACGGCGTCGGCCACCGGCGGTTCGGCCGGCGGGGTCGAACGCTCGACGCGCTGGGCGAAGGCCACCAGGCCCGCCGTCCAGATCAGCGCGACGATCAGGAGGGCGACCAGCGTCCTCACGCCATCTCTCCGATCAGCCCCCGTGCGGCGACGCGGGCGGCGACGGCCGCGACCAGCGCCGCCAGCAGCGGCGTCGGCAGCACGGCCAACAGATCCAGCCAGGCCACGGGGAGGACCGGGGTCAAGCCCTTTCCCCCTCCGGCGAGTCTGGCCAGAGCGCCGATTGTGGCGGCCCCAGCGGCCCCGAACAAGCCCGCCAGCGCGGCGGCGCGGGCGAAGCGGGTCTGGAACAGGCTGACGACGAAATTTGCCTGCGCGCCGGACAGGTGCAGCACCTCGATGGTCTCATGGTGGGCAGCCATGGCGGCGCGGGTGGCGAATCCGATGACCGCCGCCGCCGCCGAGGCGATCAACAGAAAGACAGCCAGTCCGGCCCAGCGCGCGACACCCGCCGCCCGTTCGATGTCGGCGATCCACAGGCTGTGGTCATCGACGGTGGCGTCGACGCCGGCCGCCTTCAGCGCCTTGTCGAGGGCGACGGCCGTGGCTGGGGCCTTGGGATCCAGGTCAACGGTGACCAGTCGCGGAATCGGCAGGTCGTCGAGCAGCGCCTCGCGGCCGAGCCAGGGTTCCAGCAACGCCTCGGCGCGGGCCTTTTCCAGCGCCCGGGCTTCGGTGACGCCCTTGACCGCGGCCAGGGTCTCGGCGGCTCGACCGGCGGCGGTGTCGGGCGTCTCGCCGCCGCTGGCGCGCACCACGATCGTGGCCGATCCGGTCAGCTGGCTGGTCCAGCCGCGGGCGGCGCGGTCCGCGGCCAGCACGCCGAGGGCGGTCAGACAGGCCAGGAAGCAGAGCACGGCCACCACGAAGACCAGCGCCCCGTCACGCGGGTCCCTGCGCGGCAGCAGCGGCGCGGGCTTCCAGCGGCGGGGATCGAAAATCTCGCTCATCCGAGCCGCTCCCCGACGCCGCGACCGTAGGCGCGCAGTCGGCCGCGATCGAGATGCAGCACCGGTTGACCCGAGCGGGCGACCAGGTCCTCGTCGTGGCTGGCGATCAGCACTGTCGTCCCCAGTCGGTTCAGCTCGACGAACAGCTTGAGGATGCGGATGGCGTGGGCGTCGTCGACGTTGCCGGTCGGTTCGTCGGCCAACAGGATGTCGGGGCGGTTCACCACCGCGCGGGCGATGGCCAGCCGTTGCTTCTCGCCGCCGGACAGGGTCGGGGGCAGGGCGTGCATGCGTTCCTTCAACCCCACCCAGGCCAGCAGTTCCGCTACGTCGGCGCGGTAGGACTCCGGCTTCGCCCCGGCGATGCGCAGGGGAAGGGCGACGTTGTCGAAGGCCGATAGATGCTCGAGCAGCCGGAACTCCTGGAAGACCACCCCGATGCGCCGGCGCAGAAAGGGACGGTCCATCGCATGGACGGCGTCGACATCTCGACCGAACAGTTCGATCGTACCCCGCGAAGGGCGCTCGGCGAGGTAGATCAGCTTCAGCAGGCTGCTCTTGCCCGCTCCGGAAGCGCCGGTGAGGAAATGGAAGCTGCCCGCCGCCAGTTCGAAGCTGATGTCCTTGAGAACCTCCGGCGCGCGGCCGTAGCGCATCCCCACGCCGTCGAAGCGCAATACCGGTCCGGCAGGGCCTTCGCCCTCAAATACGGCGTTGTGGTTTCTGGACATGGAAGCCGAAATCGGCGACCTCGGGAAGAGGAGCGGGGAGCGTCCGATTCGCCGGCATGATACTGACCTGTCCCGAGTGCGCCACCCGATATTTCGTGCCCGACGAGAAGGTCGGTCCGTCCGGCCGGACGGTGCGCTGTTCGGCCTGCGGCAACCGCTGGACGGCCGAGGGGCAGGCCGACCTTGAACTTTTCGTCGATCCGGAAGCCGGCGCCGCCGCGAAGGACGACGACGCAGCCGAAGAGGTCCCGGTCAGCGAGCTGCCGGGCGACGAGCTTCCCAAGGTCTTTCGCCAGAAGGCGAGCGAGGACCGCCGCGTTCGCGAGGCCGCCACGGTCGGCGTGGTCTGGGCCGGCATGGCCGTCGGCGTGCTGGGTCTGGCGCTTGGCGCGATCGTGTTCCGCGGCTCGGTGGTCGAGGCTTGGCCCCGAACGGCCAGCGCCTTCGCCGCCGTCGGTCTCGATGTGAACCGCGTGGGTCTGGAGATCGAGGATGTCCAGGCCGAGGCCGCGCTGCAGGACGGTCACGCCGCGCTCGCCGTTTCCGGCGTGATGCGCAATGTCGAGGACCATCCGGTCAAGGCGCCGCCCCTGCGTGTGAGCCTGCTCAACAAGGCTGAGAAGGTCGTTGCCGTGAAGCTGGCCAGCCCGGCTGACCCCCTCATTCCTCCGGGCGAGACCCGCCACTTCGCGCTGTCGATCCTGGACCCGCCGACCACGGCGGCGATCCTTGAGGTCAGCTTCGAGATGAAGAAGGGCGCCAAGGGCGAAACCTCCGCGCAGCCGACGCCCAAGCGTGAGGCGGAACGGGTGACTCTGCGCGGGGAGGTCGGCCACGGTCCGGCCGCAGAGCCGGCTCCCGTCGACGCCGTGCCGGTGGTGGAGGACAGCGCCCACCCGCCCGCGGAGAGCCACTGATGAGCGCGCCGCAGCCGACCGTCCTGGTCCCGGAGCAGGAGGTCGCCGACCGTGTCGCCGCCGTGGCCAGGCTGATCGCTCCCCGCATCGACGACGAGACCGTGATGGTCTGCCTGTTGACGGGCGGCATCTGGTTCGCGGCCGACCTGACCCGCGCCCTGGCCCGCGAGGGGCGGTTGACCCATTTCGACGCTCTCTGGCTGTCGTCCTACCGCGACGAGCGGCAGAGCTACGGCCGGTGCGAGGTGCGGGCCGATCTGCAGCGGCCCGTGGTGGGGCGCAAGGCGCTGATTGTCGACGACGTCTTCGACACCGGCCTGTCGCTCAGCGAGGCGGCGCGGCTGGTCAAGGACGCCGGCGCGAGCGAGGTGCTGACCGCGGTCTTCGCCCGCAAGCCCTGGCCGACGCCGCGGGCGATCGAGCCGGACTTCGTGGCCTGGGAGGCGCCGGCGCGATTCCTGGTCGGCTACGGCATGGACGTGGCCGGCGGCATGCGCGGAATTCCCTTCGTCGGCGCGATGGACTGACGCGAAGAAGGGGACGTCTCCGTCCCCTTCCCGCCCGCGCGGGGATCACAGGCCCGACTGGGGGCGGGCCCGCGATGCCGTCATTCACTCCACTGGAAGACGTCCTCCAGCCCCACGCCGAAGACGCGAGAGATGCGGAAGGCTGCTTCGAGGGAGGGAGAATACTTGCCCTGCTCGATGGCGACGATGGTCTGGCGGGTCATGCCGATGGCGTCGGCCAGGGCCTGCTGGGTCATCTCGCCGTGGTCGAAACGCAGGCGGCGGATCTGGTTTCGGATCGGGGGCGGGCCGGCCACTTCAGGCGCCCAGGCGATAGGACAGGACCACGCTGGCCGCGCGCAGGATCTCGGCGATCACCATGGAGGCCAGGATGCCGTTGGCCATGACCAGGGGACTCATGCCGAAGATCCACAGCCCCGAAACGGCGATCAGCAAGGCGCTCATCGCATAGAAGGCGACCCGGATGGCCTTCAGGTCGATGAGCTGGTCACGCTCGTCCATCGGCGGCTCCTCGCTGCGTCGCCGCAGCACCGCCGCCGCGATGGCCAGGAGGATGGCCAGGACAATCTGCACGATGACCAGCACGACCACCGCGCTGACGAAGACACCGGTGGTGCTGGCGGCGAGCGCGCCGTCGTCGATCAGGTCGGGCCATATCTTCCAGAAGTAGGCGCCCCAGATCGCCGAGGTGAGGAGGAGCGAGATCCAGGCGCTGCGTTCGCGGATGGACATGACAGGTATCTCCGACTTTGTGTCGCAAATGTTGGCCATGGTGTAAAAAATTACCGACACATTGTCCAGTGTATTTTTCACGCCGCCCTCGGTCGTCTTCCTCTCCCTCGTGACGAGGAGGACGCGAAGGGGGAACACCCGCCGACTGCTGACGCGACGTCATACTTGTCGCCCGCCCGCGCGGGCTGACAGGCTGGCGGCCGAACCGGCGCTCGACCGGCAGGGAGCAAGCGGCCATGGCCTATGAGACCCTTCTGACCGCGCTGGATGACGGCGTTCTGACCCTGACCCTCAATCGGCCGGAGGCGCTCAATGCCTACACCGCGCGGATGGGGGCTGAGCTGGCCGACGCCTTCGTGCAGGCCGATGCCGACGACGCGGTGCGGGTGGTCATCGTCACGGGCGCCGGGCGCGGCTTCTGCGCGGGCGCGGACATGTCGGCGGGCGCCGACGCCTTCGGCGGCGAGGGCGGCAAGCTGTTCGGCGAGGGGCGACCCCGCAGCGGCGCGCCGAAGGGCGGCTTCACGGAGGCGATCTTCACCTGCCGCAAGCCGTCGATCGCCGCGATCAACGGCGGGGCGGTCGGGGTGGGGATAACCATGACCCTGCCGATGGACATCCGCCTCGCCTCGAACAAGGCCAAGATCGGCTTCGTCTTCGCGCGCCGGGGCCTGGCGCCCGAGGCCGGGGCGGCGTCCTTCCTGCCACGCATCGTCGGCCTGCCGCAGGCGCTGCGCTGGTGCTATTCGGGCCGGGTGTTCGGCGCCGAGGAGGCGCTGGCCGGCGGCCTGGTCAGCGAAGTGACCGAGCCCGATGACCTGCTCCCCCGCGCCGTCGCCATCGCCCGCGAGATCGCCGACGAGACCTCCGCCATCTCCATCGCCGTCACCCGCGCCCTGCTGTGGCGCTTCTCGGACGAGGCCGATCCACTGAAGGTGCTGGGCGTCGACGGCGCGCTGGCCATGGCCATGGGCGGCACGGCGGACGTGAAGGAGGGCGTCGCGGCCTTCCTCGAGAAGCGCAAGCCGAACTTCCCGGGCAAGGTCTCGACGGACATGCCGGACGTCTATCCGTGGTGGGCCTAGTGAAAGTAGGGACACACACCACTTTCCCGAGTGAAAGTGGTATGTGTCCCTACCTTCAGCGCCACTCGCCGATCACCTCGTCCGCCAGCATCTCCTCGTAGGTCGGACGCTTGCGGATCACCGCGTAGCGGTCGCCGTCGACCAGCACCTCGGGGACCAGCGGGCGGCTGTTGTACTCGCTGGCCATGGCCGCGCCGTAGGCGCCGGCGCTCATGAAGGCGACTAGGTCGCCGGCGCCGAGCGGCGGCAGGGCGCGCTCGCGGGTGAAGGTGTCCCCGGTCTCGCAGACGGGGCCGACGACGTCGACGGTGACCGGCGCGCCGTCGACCGGCCGGACCGGGCGGATGTCGTGATAGGCGTCGTACATCGCTGGCCGGATCAGGTCGTTCATCGCCGCGTCGAGGACGAGGAACTTCCGCCCCTCCGGTCGCTCGTGCAGATGGATCACGGAGGCGACCAGCACCCCGGCGTTGGCGGCGATGACGCGGCCCGGCTCGAAGGCCAGGCGGACGTCGCTCAGGCCCTCCATCACCCGCGCCACCATCGCGGCGTACTCGGCCGGGGCCGGCGGGTCGGGCTGGTTGAAGTAGGGCACGCCCAGGCCCCCGCCCAGGTCCAGCCGCTCGACGGTCAGCCCCTCGGCGCGCAGGCTCTCGACCAATCCGCGCATCTTACGGAAGGCGGCTTCGAAGGGGGCGAGGTCGGTGATCTGGCTGCCGATGTGGCAGGCGACGCCCAGCGGGTTCAGATGCGGGTGGTTGGACGCGTTGGCGTAGAGCCGCGCGGCCTCGGCGAAGGAGACGCCGAACTTGTTCTCGGCTTTGCCGGTGGCGATCTTGGCGTGGCCGCCGGCGGCGACGTCCGGGTTCACGCGGAACACGATCGGGGCCCGCAGACCAAGCTCTTCGGCGACGGCCGCGATCAGCTTCAGCTCCGGCTCGGACTCGACGTTGATTTCCGAGACCCCGGCCTTCAGGGCGAAGGCGATTTCGCCGCGGGTCTTGCCGACGCCGGAGAAGACAATGCGCTCGCCGGGGATGCCGGCGGCCAGCGCGCGCCGGATCTCGCCCTCCGACACAGTGTCCGCCCCGGCGCCCAGGTCGCCCAGCACCTTGAGCACCGAGACGTTGCTGTTGGCCTTGACCGCGTAGGCGACCAGCGGGTCGACGACGCCGGCCTGGACCAGCGCGTCGCGGAAGACGGTGTAGTGCCGCTCGAAGGTGGCGCGGGAATAGACATAGACCGGCGTGCCGACCTCGGTCGCGATCCGGGACAGGGGGACGTTCTCGCAGTGGAGCTCGCCGCCCCGGACCTCGAAGTGGTTCACGCTGGTCTCAGTGTCCTGCTAGCGCGGGTCGGCGCCCGGTCCCGCGAAGGGGTCGTTGGGCGCGCCGCCGATCTGCGACTCGCGGGTATTGCCGCGGCTGGTGGCCGGATCGGCCAGCTCCTCGTCCGACCGCGGGTTCGAGGCCTGGTTGCCTCGGCCGGCCGCGGCGCGCCGTTCAGCTTCGAAGGCGGCTCGTTTGGCCGGGTCCTCGGGTCGCTCAAGATCGCCCAGCGATCCGCAGGCCGACAGAGCCACGCTCGCCAGCACGAACGTGAGGGGAAGCAGTCGAACCGGTTTCATCGCAGGCTGTCCTTCCAGCGCTTGATCTGGGCCCGCACGCCGTCGGGGGCCGTTCCACCGTAGCTTACGCGGCTCGCGGCCGAAGCGGCAGGGGTCAGAACCTCGAAAACGTCGGCGCCGATTCCCTGGTTGAGCGCCTGCAGCTCGGCCAGCGGCAGGTCCGCCAGATCCACGCCCAGCTGCTCGGCCCGTTTCACCGCCGCGCCCGTGACGTGGTGGGCGTCGCGGAAGGGCAGGTCGAGCTCGCGCACCAGCCAGTCGGCGAGGTCGGTGGCGGTCGAGAAGCCGGCGCCCGCGGCGGCGGCCATCCGGGCGGTGACAGGCTCCAGGTCGCGGACCATGCCGGTCATGGCCAGCAGCGCCAGTTCCAGGGCGTCGAAGGCCTCGAAGGTCGGGACCTTGTCCTCCTGCATGTCCTTGGAATAGGCCAGCGGCAGGCCCTTCATGACCACGGTCAGGGTGGTCAACGACCCCAGGATGCGGCCGACCTTGGCCCGGACCAACTCGGCGGCGTCGGGGTTCTTCTTCTGCGGCATGATCGAGCTGCCGGTCGTGAAGGCGTCGCTGAGCCGGATGAAGCCGAACTGCGGCGTCATCCAGATCACGATCTCCTCGGCCAGCCGCGACAGGTGGGTGGCGCAGATGGTCGCCGCCGACAGAGCCTCCAGCGCGAAGTCGCGGGAGGAGACGCTGTCCAGCGAGTTGGCGGTCGGCCGGTCGAAGCCCAGAGCCTTCGCCGTCATTTGCCGGTCGATCGGAAACGGGCTGCCGGCCAGGGCGGCGGCCCCCAGCGGGCACTCGTTCATGCGGGCGCGCGCGTCTCGGAACCGGGAGGCGTCGCGGCCGAACATCTCGACATAGGCCATCAGATGGTGGCCGAAGGTCACCGGCTGGGCGGGCTGTAGGTGGGTGAAGCCCGGCATCAGGGCGTCGGCGTGGACCTCGGCCTTGTCGAGCAGGGCGGCGACAAGGCCGGTGATCTGGGCGGCGGATCGCTCGCAGGCCTCGCGCACCCACAGGCGGAAGTCGAGGGCGACCTGGTCGTTGCGCGACCGCGCCGTGTGCAGCCGGCCGGCCACCGGCCCGATCAGCTCGCGCAGCCGGGCCTCCACATTCATGTGGATGTCCTCGAACTCGTCGCGGAACGGGAAAGTCCCGGCTTCGATCTCGCCGCGGACGGCGTCCAGTCCGCGCTGGATTTGCGCCTCATCCTCGCTAGATATGACCCCGGCCTTCGCCAGCATGGCGGCGTGGGCCTTCGAACCGGCGATGTCCTGCGCCCACAGGCGCTTGTCGAAGCCGATCGAGACGTTGATCGCCTGCATCAGGTCGCTGGGGCGCGCCGAGAACCGACCGCCCCACATGGCCTGCCCCTGGGGCTTTTCGGAAGGGTTGTCAGTCATATGAGCGAAGTCCAGCCGGGCGAGAAAAAGCCCGACCTGCTGCGGTGGGCCATTGTGAGCTTCGCCGTGGTCGGCGTCGCGGCGGTTCTATACGTCATCGCGAGCGCTTCGTTCAAACCCAAGGAGTCCGCGGGGCTGAACGACCTGAGGACCGGCGAACTGGCCAAGCTGGAGGTGCCAGCCGCGCCGCGCGCGGCGCCGACGGTCGCGTTCCAGGACGCCGACGGCAAGTCGGCGACGATCGCCGACTTCAAGGGCAAGGTCACCGTCGTGAACCTGTGGGCGACGTGGTGCGCGCCCTGCAAGATCGAGATGCCGACCCTGGCGGCCCTCCAGGCGGCTTACCAGACCCAGCCGGTGGCGGTCGTGCCGGTCAGCGTGGACAAGGACGTCGACCTCAATCTGGCCCAGGCCTTCATCGCGAAGAACCCGCCGCTGAAGCTCTATCGCGATCCGCAGTACGCCCTGGCCTTCGGGCTGGAGCCCAAGGCGGCCGGCTTCCCGACCACGATCGTCTACGACAAGCAGGGTCGCGAACGCGCCCGTCTGGCCGGAGACGCCGACTGGAACGGCAAGGAGGCCCGGGCGCTGGTGGAGCGTTTGCTGGCGGAATGAAGGCTGAAGAGCTCGTCGCCCTCGAGGATGTCTCTGAACGAGCCTGGCCGGCGCTGCATCAGGCGCGGATCGGCGGCTGGCGGCTGAACGCCTCGACAGGGCACACGGGCCGGGCCAACACCTGCTGGGCGATCGCGGCGCCGGACAGGCCGCTGGGCGAGGCGCTCGCGGCGGTCGAGGCCTGGTACGCAGGCCACGGCCTGCCGCCGAAGTTCAAGACCGTCGACGGCGGCCCGGCAGGGATCGAGGCCTTCCTGCGCGCCAACGGCTTCGCGCCCAACACAGAGACTCGGGTGATGACAGGGCCGGTCGGCGGCGCCAACGACGGGGTGATCCTGGAGGACGCGCCGGGCGAGGCCTTCCAGTCGATCCTGTTCGAGACGCTCTACCGCGACAGGGCCGACGCCGAGGAGCGGCTGACCACCCTGCGCCGAATCGCCCAGCCGGCGCGGTTCGCGCGGATCGAGTCGGACGGGCGCGCAGTCGCCGTGGGCGCGGTCGCCGTGGACGGCGACTGGGCGGGCGTCTCGGTCATGCGGACCGCGTCCGAGCATCGGCGCCAAGGGCTGGCGGGGCGGATCATCTCCGCGTTGCTGGGTTTCGCGGCGGAGCGGGGCGCAGCTCGCAGCTACCTGCAGGTCGAGGTCAAGAACGAGTCCGCCGTGGCGCTCTACGAGAAGCTCGGCTTCACGACGGCCTACCTGTACCGCTACTGGGCGCGCTGAACGGCCGAGCGCTGCGCGATGACCACGCCGGCGAGCGTGAGCGCTCCGCCCAGCATCTGCACGCCGGTCAACGCCTCGCGGAATAGGAACCAGGCGACGATGGCCGCCACGACGGGCTGGGCCAGAACGACCACCGAGGCGATGGACGCCGGAAGGCGCCCGAGCGCCCAGGCGATCGATCCCTGGCCCGCGACATGGGCGATCGCCAGCCCGATGCAGGCCCACCAGCCGCCCATCGAGCCCGGCAGGATGGGTTCGCCCATCGCCAGGGCCACGACCAGCATCACCGGGGCTGTCGCCAGGCTGGACCAGAACATCGCCCGCGACGCGCCCTCGCCCTGGCGGGCCCGGCGCATGGCGATGAAGTAGAGGGCGTACCAGGCGGCCGTGGTCAGGGACAGGATATCGCCGAGCAAAGGCGCGACCGCTTCGCCCGTCGCCGCGCCGGCGGCCATGGTCCAGGCGCCGGCCAGGGCCAGGGCCAGCCCGACCAGGAAGATCCGGCCAGGGCGCTCGCGAAAAACAAACCAGGCCACAGCGGTCACCACCACGGGCGACAGGTTGGCCAGCACCGTGGCGTTGGCCACCGAGGTGTAGCGGATGCCGTAGTGCCAGAAAGCCAGGTCCCCCGCGAAGAACAGGCCCGCCATCAGGCTGGCTGTCGAGGGCTTCAGGCCCAGGCCGCGTCCGTCGCGGAGCATCATCGGCAGCAGGATCGGAAGCGACAGCAGCATCCGCCAGAAGCCAGCCGCCGCCGGACCGGTGTCGGCCAGCCGCACCAGGTTGGGTACGAAGCCGATGGCGCAGGCGCCCGCAATCAGGGCCAGGAAGGGCAGGGCGCGCTGTCCCTTCGTCGCGGGAGCCTCGGCCGTCATGCCGAAAAGCCCAGATCGGCGCGCAGCGCCGCGGCCGAGACGCCGCGCTCGCGAATGGCCCGCAGCGTCTCGGCCTTGTCCCGCTTGGCGAAGCGGCGCCCCTGGGCGTCCAGCAGCAGGCGGTGGTGGTGGTAGGTCGGGGTCGGCAGGCCCAGCAGCGCCTGCAACAGCCTCTGGATGTGCGTGGCCTCGAACAGGTCCTCGCCGCGGATGACGTGGTTGACGCCCTGCAGCGCGTCATCGACGACGACGGCCAGGTGATAGGCGACGCCCACGTCCTTGCGGGCCAGAACCACATCGCCGGCGAGCTCCGGCCGGGCCACGATGCGCTTCTTCGGGCCCTTCACCGGGCCCTCCTCGCGGAAGCTGAGCTTTTCGAAGGCGCCGACCCTGTCCCGCGCGGCGTCCAGCGACAGCCGCCAGGCGAACGGCCGGCCCTCGGACAGGAAGCGATCCTCCTCGTTCGGATGCAGAGGCCCGCCGCGGAAGGCCTCGGTCGGGCCGTGCGGCGCGCTGGCGGCGGCCTCGGCGATGTCCTTGCGGGTCCTGAAGCAACGATAGAGCAGCCCGCGGCTTTCGAGCTTGTCGAGCGCCGCCTCGTAGTCGGCCATGTGCTCGGACTGGCGGCGCACCGGCGTTTCCCAGCGCAGGCCGAGCCAATCGAGGTCCTCAAGGATCGCCGCCTCGAACTCGGGCCGACACCGCGTGGCGTCGATATCCTCGATTCGGAGAAGGAACCTGCCCTTCGCGGCGCGCGCCGCCTCGAACGCGGTCAGGGCCGAGAAGGCATGCCCCCTGTGGAGGTATCCCGTGGGGGAAGGGGCGAAACGGGTGACGAAGGGGGCGCTCACCGGTCCTCTCTAGACCGGTGAGGTCTTCATTGCATCAGGGCCCGTCCGTCAGTTGTTGGCCGGGGCCTCGGAGATGTCCTCCAGCACCGCGCCGGCCTTGCGGGCCGAGGCCTCCTGGGCGACGTCGCCGAGCGAGACGATGCCGGTCAGGCGCTCGGAGCCGTCGACGATCAGGATGCGACGCACCTGCTTGTCCTGCATCTGGAAGATGACGTCGGCGATCGAGGCGTCCTCGCGGCAGGTCTGGACCTCGGTGGTCATCACCTCCTCGACCTTCGTGTCGAAGCTGCGCTGCTCGCCGACCACGCGCAGGACGATGTCGCGGTCGGTGATGATGCCGCGGATCCTGCCGTCCTCGACGACGGGAATGGCGCCGGCGTCGACCTGATTCATGCGGCGGGCCACGTCGGCGACCGTATCGGACGGCCTGGCGACTTGCGGGTTGGCGGTCATCACCTCGGAAATCTGCATGCTCGGCTCCTGGCGGCGGGCTCAGCACGCCTAACGGACCGGAGCGGCGGCCGTTCCCCCCGGGGCGCTCAGCCGTGGGGGTGAGGGAACATGCCCATGTGGGAGAGCACGGCGCGCAGGAACTGCTCCTCGCCGCCGAGCACCGCCTTGAGCGGATCGAACTGGTGGAAGGCGTTCATTTCCGCCAGGCCGTGCGCGGCGCACCACGCCGCGATGGTGGCCAGCTCCACGTCGATCTCGGGCACCTCCGGCCCGGCGGCTTCGCGGAAGGCGTCCTGAACCATGCAGTAGGCGCTGTCCTGGTCGGACTTCATGCCCTCCGGCAGAGAGGTCTTGTCCCGCGAAGCGTCGTACATGACGCGGTACAGGGCAGGGTGGCGCTGGGCGAACTGGACGTAGGCGACGCCGATCTCGGTCATGACCTGCCGCGGGTCGGCGGCGCTTTCGCGCGCTTCACGCATGCCCTCGCCCAGGATGTCCCAACCCACGTGCGCGACCGCGTCGAGCAGCTCGCCCTTGTCCTTGAAGTGGTGGTAGGGCGCCGCCGGGCTCACCCCCGCTTCCCGGGCGACGGCCCGCAGGGAGAGGGCGCTCGGACCTTCGTTCTCCAGGATCCGACTCGCCGCGTCCACAAGGGCGCGGCGCAGGTCGCCATGGTGATAGGGCCGGTTCTCGACGGTTGCAGCTTCTCTCATCGCGGGCACTCTAAAACTAAATCCAAACAACGTAAAGATTGATCTTGACGTCGTTCAGATAGCTGCTATCTAAGCATCGTCCAGATCGGACAGCCCCTCCTCCCCGAGGGGTCATAAACGGGGGGCCCGGCAACCGGGTCCGCAAACTCAAAGGATGTGTGTCATGTCGGTTTCCAACCTTGTCGCCTTCGAACGCTTTTTCGACCGCACGGGCGTGGCCCTGCTGCTGGTCCTGGGCGCGGCCCTCAGCGGCGCCGTGGTCTTCGTCGGCGCGTAAGACGGTTTCAGCTCGATCCAACCGCCCGAGTCCCCGCGGACCGGGCGGCCAGCCAGAAACTCGGGGCGCTTCGGCGCCCCTTTTTCTTTGACCGCGCACGCGCCGCGTCCGTCGCCGGACCTTTGACGCCGCGCTGTCGTGGAGCCGTCGCGCAAGCTGGTCTATCCTCCGAGTCGCGTTCGGAGGTGATGGCGACCTCTGAGAATGCGCAGGAAGCGAGGTCGGTCTTCAGGTCGGTCGCGTACTACATCATCAGGCTTCCCGGGGAGGCGTCCGATGCAGGTGCTTAGCGCGCCGCCGTCGGGCTGGCCGGCCCTGGTGCTCAATGCCGACTTCCGGCCATTGAGCTACTATCCCCTGTCCCTCTGGCCCTGGCAGGAGGTGATCAAGGCGGTGTTCCTTGATCGCGTCGAGGTCGTCTCCACCTACGACAAGGTGATCCACAGCCCGTCGTTCGAGATGCGGCTGCCGAGCGTCGTCTCGCTGAAATCCTACGTCTCCCAGGACCGGCCGCCGGCCTTCACGCGGTTCAACCTGTTCCTACGCGACAGCTTCGCCTGCCAGTACTGCGGGGCCGGGCAGGACCTGACGTTTGACCACGTCATCCCGCGCTCGCGGGGCGGCCGGACGACCTGGGAGAACATTGTCACCGCCTGCGCGCCCTGCAACCTGGCCAAGGGCGGCCGCACGCCGCGCGAGGCGCACATGCTACCGCATCGCCACCCGCGCCGGCCGTCGATGCACGAGCTGCAGGACCATGGAAGACGCTTCCCGCCCGGCTACCTGCATGAGAGCTGGCTGGACTACCTTTACTGGGACATCGAACTGGAGGCTTGAGCCGCCGGGAAGGGGAAGCGACCGATCGGGGACGCAGCAGCTGACGTCGGGGAATTGCGGCTCGCTGGCGACCGATTGGACAACGGCTTGTCAATGATCTGCCCTTAGCCTGCGGACATGCAAACCTCGGGATCCGCGAAGCCGCTTGAACGCCGCGAGACTCAACGCCACCGTGCGCTGCTCGCGGGGAAACTCGCCAACGAGGACGCCACCAGCACGCTCGATTGCGTCATCCGCAATCTCAGCGCCGACGGGGCGATGATCGAGACGAGCTCACCCCATCTGATCCCGGCAAAGCTGCATCTGGTCCAGGTGACCGAAGGCATAGCCTGGGACGCCGAAGTGATCTGGCGGCGCGGCGTCCGCATAGGGCTTAGGCTCGGCGCGCGCCACGATCTGCGCGAGACAACCGAAAAGCAACTCCGCGCCCTGCGCGCCATCTGGAGTCAGATGGCGCTGCGTTAACCTAGGCGACCGTCGGCGGGAGCTCCGGATCGAGCGGCGGCGCGATGTCCGGTTCGGACGGCAGGTCGGGATCGGTCTCCGGCGGCGGCGGGTCGAACGGCGGCGCCGGATCGGGCTCGGGCGTTTGGTCCGGATCTGGCATCGGGGGCCTCCGCTGATCGAACTCGTCGCTCGCCGGACGGTTCCTAGATCTTCTCGCTGATCTTGATCGCCGCCTTGCAGCCGGCCTGGATCACGGCGGCCAGCAAGGGGTAGGCGGGAGCCTGCCGCGCCCCTTCCTCGATGGCGATGTCGCGGTGCGCCAGTTCCTCGTCGCGGAATTTCGACAGCTCGGCGGCCAGCTCCGGATCACGGTCGGCCAGCTCGGCGATCTGCGCCGCATAGTGCTGCTCGATCACGGTCTCGACCGCCTCGGTGCAGGCATGGGCGGCCTTGTCGCCGAGCAGGGCGGTGCCGGCGCCGATCGCGAAGGCGGCGGCGCGCCAGACCGGCGCCATCAGGGTCGGCCGCACATGGTGTTCGTTCAGCAGCGCGTCGAAGCGGGCCAGATGGACGGCTTCGTGACCCTCCATCTCCTCAAGCTGGGCGGCTGTGCGCCCATGTCCGGGGGCCTTTTCCAGCACCGCCCGCTGACCACGGTAGATATGCACGGCGCCCAGTTCGCCCGCGTGGTCGACGCGAAGGATCTCGGCGAAACGCGCCTTGGCCGCGCCGCGGCCTGGTCGGGGAGGAACCGTGCTCATGCCCAGACCTTTCGCGTGGCGAGGAAGCTCAGGACGGCGAGCTTGAGCGAGATCAGGGCGTTCCAGCCGGCCATCGACAGGCCGAGGAAGACCCAGACCGCCTTCTCGCAGGACGGCGGGGCGATGCGGCCCTCACCCTTCATGATCGCGGCCATATCGGCGGCATTGACGGAGGATCCGCCGCTCGCGCAGATCGTCGGACCCGGCCACCAGCCCCATTCGGCCCCGGCGTGGTAGACCGCCACCCCGACGCCGACCAGGAAGATGACGCCGAGCAGGGCGTTCGCCGGTCGGCGGAAACGTTCGCCATAGCGGGTGCGCACCAGGATCATCCCGACCAGGGCTGCCGTCAGGGCGACCCAGTAGACCTCGCGCTGCTTGAGGCAGAGGTAGCAGGGGGCCAGGCCGCCGATCTTCTCGAAACCGTGGGCGATGGCCAGCATGAGCGCCGACGACAGGAAGGCCGTCGTGCGCCAGCGGGACAGAAAGAAGTCGAAGAGGCGGGTCATCAGCAGGCCGACGAAGCTCCCGAACCGAGGTAGTGGCTGGCCGCAAGTCCGCCAACGATAAGCGCGACCAGCAGAACCGCGAAGAGGGCCAGTCGCTTCTCGATCACCGGCAGCATGGCGGGGCCGACCTTCTTGACGACGGCCGCGACGAGGAAGAAGCGCGCGCCCCGCGTCACCACCGAGGCGGCGATGAACATCGGGAAGCTGAACTGGGCCAGGCCCGAGGCGATGGTCACCAGCTTGTAGGGGATCGGTGTCAGGCCCTTGGCCAGGATCACCCAGACTCCGTACTCGTTGTACCAGCACTGGTACTCGGCGAGGCCGCCGACGTGGCCGGTCAGGCTCATCAGCCAGACCGCGAAGTCCTGCAGGAAGAAGCCGATCGCGTAGCCGAGGACCCCGCCCAGGACCGAGGCCAGGGTGCAGAGCCCCGCGTAGCTCCAGGCGCGGTCCGGCCTCGCCAGAACCATGGGGGCCAGCATCACGTCAGGCGGCACCGGAAAGAACGAGCTTTCAGCGAAGGAAACGGCGAACAGGCTGGCCGGAGCGTGCCTGGAGGCGGCGAGCCCCATCACCCAGTCGTAAAGTTTGCGCAGCATCAGCCTGTGCTAACAGGGCGCGGTCAGGTTGTCTCGTGCGGTTGTCGTGCAGCGCGAACTCCGCGCCGCTCTTCACCCAACTGGTTTCATCTGATACTAGTCCGCCGCCCCACGATGGCCCTCGAAATGGAGTGCGCGATGAACGCCCAACCCAAAGCCGATCTCTTCGACAATCCCCTCGGCACCGACGGCTTCGAGTTCGTCGAGTTCACCTCGCCCGAGCCGGAGGCGCTGAAGGCGCTGTTCGAATCGATGGGCTTCACGGCGGTGTCCAGGCACCGCTCCAAGAACGTGCTGCGCTTTCGCCAGGGCGACATCAATTTCATCCTGAACATGGAGCCGGAAGGCCAACCGGCTGACTTCCGCGCGGTGCACGGCCCGTCGGCCAACGCCATGGCCTTCCGCGTGCGCGACGCCGCCAGGGCCTTCAAGCTGGCCGTGGAGCGCGGCGCCAAGCCGGTCACCGGCCCGGTTGGCCCGATGGAGCTGAACATCCCGGCCATCGAAGGTATCGGCGGCACCAACCTCTATCTGGTCGACCGTTACGGCGCCCAGGAAATCTATGACGTCGACTTCGTGCCGATTCCCGGCGCCGAGCAGGCGGAGGCGAAGAACGGCGTCGGTCTGACCTACCTCGATCACCTGACCCACAACGTCTTCCGGGGCGGCATGGCCAAGTGGGCCGAGTTCTACGAGCGCGTCTTCAATTTCCGTGAGATTCGGTACTTCGACATCGAGGGCAAGGTCACCGGCCTGTTCTCCAAGGCGATGACCAGCCCGGACGGCAAGATCCGCATTCCGCTGAACGAGAGCCAGGACGACCAGAGCCAGATCGAGGAGTTCCTGCGCGACTACAAGGGCGAGGGCATCCAGCACCTGGCCTTCGGCACGGACGACATCTTCAAGACGGTCGAGACGCTGAAGGCGCGGGGCGTGAACTTCCAGTCGACCCCGGACAGCTACTATGAGCTGCTCGACGCGCGGGTGAAGGACCACGGCGAGGACACCGCCCGCCTGCACAAGCTCAACATCCTGCTCGACGGCGCCCCGACCGAGGGCCAGGGCCTGCTGCTGCAGATCTTCACCGAGAACCAGGTCGGCCCGATCTTCTTCGAGATCATCCAGCGCAAGGGCAACGAGGGCTTCGGCGAGGGCA
>CALALX010000056.1 GCA_937925635.1 uncultured Caulobacter sp. | reverse complement strand
CCCGCGAGCCGTTCCAGCCGGCGCCGACGACGATGCCGATCGAGGCGATCTCGTCCTCGGCCTGGACGATGGCGTAGCGCGCCCGGCCGGTGTCCGGATCGTGCCGCAACTTCTTGCAGTAGTCGATGAAGCCCTCGGCCAACGAGGTCGAGGGCGTAATCGGATACCAGGCGCAGACGGTCGCGCCGCCGTAGACGGCGCCCAGCGCGGCGGCCGTGTTGCCGTCAACGAAGATGCGGTCGCCCACCGCGTCGGCCCGCTTCAGCTGCAGACCCAGCGGCTTGAGGTTCTCGGCGGCCCAGTTGAAGCCCAGCGCCAGCGCCTCGATGTTGGCCGGGATCAGGGCCGGCTTGGAGGCGTACTCTTCCGCCAGCAGCGCCTCGACCACCTCGCGTTCGATGCCGAGGAGGAAGGTGAGCGCGCCCAGATAAATGATGTTTTTCAACACCTTGCGCTTCGACGGTTCGGCGTAGGCGTTGTTGCAGATGCGCGTCAGCGGCACGCCGACGACGGTGATGTCGGGCCGGAAGCGGTCCGGCTGCATCGGCTTGGTGGAGTCGTAGAACAGGTAGCCGCCCGCCTCGATCTCGGCGAGGTCACGGTCCCAGGTCTGGGGGTTCATGGCGACCATCAGGTCGACGCCGCCGCGCCGGCCCATCCAGCCCTGCCCGCTGACGCGGATTTCGTACCAGGTGGGCAAGCCCTGGATGTTCGAGGGGAAGATGTTGCGCGCGGCGACCGGCACCCCCATCCGCAGGATGGCCTTCACGAACAGGCCGTTGGCCGAGGCCGAGCCCGAGCCGTTGACGTTGGCGAACTTGACGACGAAGTCGTTGATGGCGGAGATCGGGCGGCTCATCGCACGCACCCCCCGCCGGCCTGTGTCATCTCGATGAGCGTCTTCTGCATATCCCAAGCGCCTGTCGGGCACCGCTCGGCGCACAGGCCGCAGTGCAGGCAGACGTCCTCGTCCTTGATCATCACCCGCCCGGTCGGCAGCGACCCGGACACATAGAGATCCTGCGTCAGGTTCAGCGCCGGCGCCTTCAGCCGCGGTCGGACCTCTTCCTCATCCCCGTTGACCGTGAAGGTGATGCAGTCGGTCGGGCAGATATCGACGCAGGCGTCGCATTCGATGCACAGCGGCGTCGAGAACACCGTCTGCACGTCGCAATTCAGGCACCGCTGGGTCTCGGCCAGGGCCCGGGCGACGTCGAAGCCGAGCTCGACCTCCGCCTTTACGTCGGCGAGCGCGACCGTGGTGTCGAGCATCGGCACCTTCTGGCGATCGTCGAGCGAGACGTCGTTGTCGTAGCTCCACTCGTGGATGCCCATCTTCTGGGACGACATCGCCATGCCCGGAGGCGGTCGCAGCCGCACGTCCTGGCCGCGGCAGAAATGCTCGATCGACACCGCCGCTTCGTGGCCGTGCGCGACCGCCCAGATGATGTTCTTGGGCCCGAAGGCCGCGTCGCCGCCGAAGAAGACCTTCGGGTTGGTCGACTGGAAGGTGACGGGATCGACCTTGGGCATGCCCCAGTCGTCGAAGTCGATGCCGATGTCCCGCTCGATCCAGGGGAAGCTGTTCTCCTGACCGATGGCCAGCAGGACGTCGTCGCACGCGATCAGTTCGTCGGGCTGGCCGGTCGGCTTCGTTGTCCGGCGTCCGCGCTCATCGATGACCGGCTCGACGTGTTCGAAGACCACGCCCGTCAACTTGCCGCCCTCGTGGGCGAAGGCCTTGGGGACCATGAAGTTGCGGATCGGGATGCCCTCGTGCATCGCGTCCTCCTTCTCCCAGGGAGAGGCCTTCATCTCCTCGAAGCCGGAACGCACGACGACCGTGACCTGGTCGCCGCCCATGCGGCGGGAGGTGCGGCAGCAGTCCATGGCGGTGTTGCCGCCGCCCAGCACGACGACGCGCCTGCCGATGCTCTCGATGTGGCCGAACGAGACGCTCGACAGCCAGTCGATGCCGATGTGGATGTTGGCGGCCGCTTCCCGGCGGCCGGGAATGTCGAGGTCGCGGCCGCGGGGGGCGCCGGTGCCCACGAAGATGGCGTCGTAGTCATCGGCCAGCAGGGCCTTCAGGCTGTCGACCCGCTCGCCCAGCCGCATGGTCGGGCCGAGCGCGGTCACGAAGCCCATCTCCTCGTCGATGACGCTTTCCGGCAGTCGGAAGCGCGGGATCTGGCTGCGGATCATACCGCCGCTCTTGGCCTCGGCGTCGTAGACCACAACCTCGAACCCGAACGGCGCCAGGTCGCGGGCGACCGTCATCGAGGCCGGGCCGGCGCCGATGCAGGCGACCTTCATGCCTGTCCTTGCGGCGACAGGCTTGGGCATCCGCGCGACGACGTCGCCCTTGTTGTCGGCGGCGACGCGCTTGAGACGGCAGATGGCCACCGGCTCCTCGTCGACGCGACCGCGCCGGCAAGCCGGCTCGCAGGGTCGGTCACAGGTCCGTCCCAGGATTCCGGGAAAGACATTGGACTTCCAGTTGACCATGTAGGCGTCTGCGTGACGCCCCTGTGCGATCAGACGGATGTATTCCGGAACCGGCGTATGGGCCGGGCAGGCCCACTGACAATCGACGACCTTGTGAAAATGCTCAGGCGCCTCGGTGTTGGTAGGCTCCAACGCGTAACGCTCCTCTCCCCCCGCTCCTGTGTCGTTCGGGAGAGCCGGGCCGCGAAGTGGGCGGTCCGCCCTACGCCATGCACAAGGATGCTCGATACGGCCGAAGACTCGCGCGGCCGATGCGCGTCAGTTTCGTAACACTACCCCTATTCTGCAGCGGGGGAAGGGGTACGCGACGTCATCCCCGCGGCGGCGGCGTCCTCGGCGATCTGGTCGTCGGACACCGGATCGAGGCCGGCGTCGGCCGGGTGCGGAACCGGCGGCGCGACGTCGGCCGGTTTTGGAGCCGGCGCCTCGACCGGAGTCTCGACGGCCGGAACCCGCGCCGCCGCGTCATCCGCCAGCGAGGGCCCCTCCTCGGCGTCGAGCGGGCCGGAACTCAGGAAGAACATCACGGCCAGAACGGCCGCGACAAGCGCAAGGAAGCCCAGCACGATCTGCACCAGGCAGCCGCCCAGGTTAGACGCCTTCTTCTCAGCCATCCCCGACCCCCCTCAGGTCCCCTGCCAGGTCCGCACGGGACCAATGTCGACATGCACGAAACCGGAGTCGGGATAATAGCCGACCCCGCCGCCCTGCAAGGCCAGAGCCGCGTCCCGCAGCCCGGTCAGCGACACGTCGTTTAGGCGCATGTCGATCGCCTTGCCTTCCATGTGGAGGCTCTTCCTCGCGACCTGGGAGCTTCCGTTCACCGCCGCGCTCTGATCCTGCAGCATCTCGTTGGTCGCCGGCGACCGGAAAGCCGAGATGATGCGGAACGGCTCCTTCGACCCGGTCAGCGCCTGCAAGGTGAACAGGATATCGAGCACCCGCACGTCGATGGGGTGGACCTCCAAACTGCGGAAATCCGACAGATGTTCGTTGACCGCCTGCAGGGCGTCCCAGACGTACCGACCCTCGTCCCAGTAGACGACCTCGAGGTTCTTCTCGGTATGCAGGTGGCGGAACTTCAGGTGACGCGGGCCGGGCGGCGGCGGCGTCGCCGGAGTCGGCGAAAGCGGCGTGAAGCCCAGGGGCGATCCGGGCGGGGTCTCGATCGGCGGTTCGTCCTCCCGCGCCCGTGCGGCCGTGGCGGTCGTCGCCAGACTCGCCGCGATCAACCCCAGTCCCAGAACGCCGCGCCGGCCCAGGACCGGACCGCCGGAGCAGCAGGGGCAGTCGTCCTTCACGCGGGCCTGCCCTGGGCGGCGATGCGTTGAATCAGCTGGGTGTCCCAGCCGTATGGGTCCTGCCTGAAGTTCACCTGGCCGTCTGGCGTCACATAGGCCGTCCAGTAGAGCAGGAAGACCGCCACCGGATCAGCGACGGCGGCGCGAGTGGTCTTGCCGCCGGCGATGGTCTCGTCGATAGCCTCGGGCGTCCAGGTCGGGTCGCCTTCCATGATGGCGCGGGCGAGCGCCAGGGGCTTTTCGAGCCTGACGCAGCCATGACTGGCCAACCGCGTGTAGCGGGCGAACCCGCCCTTGCTGGGCGTGTCGTGGAGATAGACCGCGTAGGGGTTCTGGAAGTCGAACTTGATCAGGCCCAACGCGCTGCCAGGGCCCGGACGCTGCTGCAGACCGCCGCCGGGCAGGACACGGAAGCCGGCGCTGGCCAGGTAGGCGCGCCCCTTGGGGTAGAGTTCCCGAGACGCGATGCTGGCCGGCACGTTCCAGGGCGGATTGAGGACGACGCTGTGGATTTCCGACGACAGCAGAGGCGTCTCACCGCCGTTCGGCTTGCCGGTCACCGCCCGCATCGACAGCGTCGGCTGGTCGTTCTTGAACAGCGTCAGCACGCCCGCGGCCACGTTCACCTGGACCCGAGCGGCGGGTAGGGAGGACGGCAGCCAGCGCCAGCGCTCCATGTTGGCGACGATCTGATCGATCCGTCGCTCGACCGGCACGTTCAGCGCCGCGCGCGTGGCCGCTCCGACCGTGCCGCTCGGCTCCAGGCCCATGCGCTTCTGGGCCCGCTTCACGCTGTCGCCGAGCGCCTCGTCGAACAGGGGCTGGTTCGAGGTCGCCGGCTGGCCTTCGACCACCGGCGTGCGGGCCAGGGCGGGCGTCGACGGATCCTCGGCTGTCAGGCGGGCGTGCAGAGCCTCGACCGCCGGGCCGGTCGCTCCCACTTTCAGGTCCGCGCTCTCGGCCAGCGGCCGCCAGCCCCCGCGATCCTGGATGCCGCGGTAGGTGGCGAGACCGACCTGCAGCGTCTCGTAGCCGGGATAGGGCGGCGGCAGGCTGTTCAGCCATTCCTGCAGGCGATTGTCGAGGACGGCGCGGGTGAGGCCGCCGCGCGCGTCGAACGGCTGCGGCCGCAGGCCCCAGTCCTCGCGAAAGTTGGCGACGTCGAGGCGACCGACCTTCACCGCCTTGGCGTAGCGCAGCGTCGCGTCGACCAGGGCGGCGTCGCTGTCGTTGCGGGGCGCGAACTCGCCGGGCGCGAAGCCATGGCGGTCGGAGGCGGCAAGGGTGGCGCGCAGCAGATCGGCCTGGTCGGGACGGAGGGTGATCGGGCCGGGAACCGGCGCGACTCGCGGCGCGACGGGCGGCTGCGCCTGGGCCATGGCCGGACCCTGCCCGGCGACGGCCACGAACCCCGCGACGACCATTCCCGCGGCGCTCATACGCAACAGCTGCGACATCGACCTCGTACGCCCCAACAGATCCAGCGGGGGAACGTTAGCAGAGCTTCCGGCGACTTGCGCAACGCTGTCGTGTGAAACGCGAATTTCCGCCGCCACTGTGGCGCGGCGGCAAGGGGTGGCGGTCGTCCGTCTCGTCAAGGCCTGTTCCCGTTTCGTGGAGCCGCCCTCGGGCGGCGTTGAGGCCGCGCGCGACGGCCTCGCCCCGGGAACGAACGACCCCTCGCGCCGCGTGGTTCCAACGGACGGCCGCGCGCCGGGGTGCGACAAACGGTTTCAGCAGGAGGCCGGCGCGCCATGGGCCCTTCCTTCCCGGGGCGGGAGAGGCCATATGGGCGACATGTCAGACACCGCTTCCGACACCGAACACCGTCCGTTCCTGACCGGGCTCGCGCGCGGCCTCAAGCATCGCTGCCCCAACTGCGGCGAAGGTCGCCTGTTCAAGAGCTACCTGAAGGTCGAGCCTTCGTGCGAGGCCTGCGGTCACGATCTGTCGGCCTATCGCGCCGACGACGGTCCGGCCTATTTCACCATCCTGCTGGTCGGGCACCTGATCATCGCGCCGCTGCTGCTGTTCCCGATCGTCTGGGAGGCCTCGCCGCTGATCGTCGCGCCGGTGGCCCTCGCCGGTCTGACCGTGCTCGTGCTGCTGGTGCTGCCGCGCATCAAGGGCGCCTTCGTCGGCGGCCTGTGGTCGATCCGCCCCGCGCCGGCGCACGGCTGACACGGCTCACGTGCTTGTGGTCGCCGCGCGATTGACTCCGTCGCCGGCGCCGCCCGACTGTCGGCCTCCCGACATAGGCATGGAGTGCACGCGGTGGCCCACACGTTCGAGATCTACAAGGACAAGGCCGGCGAGTTCCGGGTCCGCTTCAAGTACAACGACGAAGTGATGTTCTCGACCGAGGGCTACGCCTCCAAGGCCTCCGCTCAGAACGCCATCGAGTCGATCAAGAAGAACGGCCCGGGAGCTCCGACCGAGGACAACTCCTAGGGGCCGTCGCGTCGGGTGAGCAGGTCGTCGGTGACCTCCATCGCCGCGAGCAGTTCACCCGGCCCCTCCTCCAGCGCCTCGACGAACATCGCGCGCGCCTCGGGATCGTCATAGACCATCTTCGCCTCGAACGCGGCCTTCCAGGTCGCCTCGTCCGGCCATTCCGCATAGCCGATGAACCGCCCGTCGTCGGCGCGGTGCAGGCGCGATCCGAAGGAGCCGTAGAGCCGCGTGATCGCCCGCGTGCCGCGCCGCCAGGCCTCCCGGAACCGCTCCTCGTGACCCGGCCTCACCCGCCAGGCGTAGACGGCGACATACATGGCGGCGACCTCCGACCTTCGACGCGGGGAGAGTAACGCCGGAACCCGCTCGTGTTTCCGCGAATTGTCTCCCCGGAGTTGGGGCCACGATTTCAGGAGACGTCATATGCTGGGCACGATCCTCATCATTGTCCTCATCCTTCTGGTGATCGGCGCGCTGCCGACCTGGGGACATTCGCGATCCTGGGGCTACTACCCGTCCGGCGGGCTTGGCCTGATCCTGGTCATCATCATCGTGCTGGTCCTGCTCGGCAGGATTTGACGCGGGCCTTGCGGCGCTCGCCGCTTCCCCTAACCTCGCCGCTCGGCGCGGAGCGGGGGAAGCGGCATGACGGCGACGGAAACGGGCGCGATCGAGGAGACCCCGACGGGCCCGACGCCGCCGGGGCTGACGCCCGGCCAACGCCTCAGAGCCATCCTCGGCGGATCGGCCGGCAATCTGGTCGAGTGGTACGACTGGTCGGCCTACATCTACTTCACCGTCTACTTCGCCGGACACTTCTTCCCCGGCGGCGATGACACCGCCAAGTATTTCAAATCGGCGGCGATCCTCGCCGTGGGCTTCCTGGCGCGTCCGCTCGGCGCTTGGTTGATGGGGATGTACGCCGACCGCGCCGGACGCCGGGCGGCCTTGACCCTGTCGGTGGCCATGATGTGCGCCGGCAGCCTGATCATCGCGCTGGCGCCCACCCACGCGCAGGTCGGTCTGCTCGCCCCGGCGATCCTGCTCGCCGCCCGGATCCTGCAGGGATTGTCGGTGGGCGGCGAGTATGGGGCCAGCGCCACCTACCTGTCCGAGGTCGCGGGCCGCCGGAACCGGGGGTTCTGGGCCAGCTTCCAGTACGTGACCCTGATCGCCGGCTCGCTGAGCGCCCAGGGCCTGGTGGTGGTGCTGCAGCAGGTGATGCCGGAGGCTGACCTGACGGCTTGGGGCTGGCGCATCCCGTTCTTCATCGGGGCGGCGCTGGCGGTGATCGTCTTCTGGATCCGCAGCGGCATCCACGAAAGCGAGGGCTTCGAGAAGGCCAGGGCGGCCGGCGGCGATCGCGGCCGGACCATGCTGCTGTTCCTCCAGCATCCGAGGCAGACGCTGATGGTCATGGGCCTGACCGCCGGCGGCTCGCTCGCCTACTACGTCTACACCAGCTACATGCAGAAGTTCCTGATCAACACCTCGGGCTTCTCGAAGCAGACGGCCAGCCAGATCATGGTGCTGGCGCTGTTCGTCTTCATGCTGATGCAGCCTCTGTTCGGCTGGCTGTCGGACCGCGTGGGGCGCAAGCCGCTGCTGCTGTTCGCCTACGGCGGGGGCGTGGTGGCCACCTGGCCGCTGTTGACCGCCATCGCCGGGACCACCAGCGCCGCCACGGCCTTCGGCCTCATCATGATCGCCCTGGTGTTCCAGTCCGGCTACAGCTCGATCTCGGGTCTGTTCAAGGCCGAGATGTTCCCCGCTCACGTCCGAGCCCTAGGCGTCGCCCTGCCCTACGCCCTGGCCAATTCGATCTTCGGCGGTTCGGCGGAGTATGTCGCGCTAGGTCTGAAGGACGCGGGCCACGAGTCCTGGTTCTACCTCTATACGACCGGCGTGCTGGCGGTGGGTCTGCTCACGGTGGTGCTGATGCCGGACACGCGGAAGACAAGCCTTATCCACGAGGACTGACGGCGATCGATCCCCCCGCCGGCCGGCGCCCGCAGACTGGCGGGCATGTTCACCGCCGCCCAGATCGCCGCCCTCTTCCCCAAGGCCTCGCCCGCGCACCGGGCGACGCTGACCGACAACCCCGGAACGCTCCGGGCAGCGGGCCTGCTGGAGCCTGGCCATCGGCTGCACGTCTTCCTCGCCCAGATCGGACACGAGTCCGCCGGACTGACGCGGGTGGTCGAGAGCCTCCGCTACCGTCGACCCGCGACGCTGATGACGGTCTGGCCGCGCCGCTTCCCGACCCTGGCCTCGGCCATGCCCTTTGTCGGCCATCCGGAGGCGCTGGCGGAAAAGGTCTACGGCGGCCGACGCGACCTGGGGAACACCGAGCCCGGCGACGGCGCGCGGTTCATCGGACGCGGCTGGCTGCAGATCACCGGACGCGCCAACTACCGGGACCTTGGCCGGACTCTGGGCCTGGATCTTGAGGCGCGGCCGGAACGGGCCGCCGAGCCGGCGATCGCCCTGGCCCTGGCCTGCGCCTACTGGCGGCGGGCCGGCGTGAACGACGCCTGCGACGCCGGCGACTTCCGGGCGGCGACGAAGCGGATCAACAGCGCCGCCCTGCGCTACGCCGATCGCGTCGCCTGGCTGCGCCGGGCCCAGGCCGCCGTTCCCTGGCCGATCGGGGGCGCGCCGCCGCTGCGCGTCTGACGCCGCCCTTCGCAGCCGAGGCTCCTGGGTCTAGGCTCGCCACATGCCGACCCTCGACCTCGCCGCCCTGATCTTCTTCCTGGTCTGCTGGCTGTTCTACGAGCCCCTGCTCAAGGCGCTGTCGCGCGGCAAGCTGCTCAACACTGACATGACCGTCATCCGCGGCGCCTGGATGGGCCAGATGTCCCGGCGCGAGGTCCGACTCATGGACGCCAACCTGCTCGGCCACGCGCTCAACTCGGCCTCCTTCTTCGCCTCGTCCAACCTGCTGCTGATCGCCGCCACGGCCGGCGCCCTGTTCGGCGGCGAGCAGACCTTCGCGAGCGTCTCCAGCCTGGAAGTGATCCGGACCTCGACCCGCTTCCTGTTCGAGGGCCAGATGGCGCTGATGGTCATCGTGCTGGCCCGCGGCTTGCTCGATTTCATCTGGGCGATCCGCCAGATGAACTACAGCCTGGCGATCATGGGCGCGACGCCGGAGGGCGAGGCCGTCGATCCCGGCCTGCAGGCGGCGTTCGGCGCGGCGGCTTCGCGCACGCTGAACCCGGCCCTGTCGTCGTTCAACACTGGCGTGCGCGGCTATTACTTCGCGCTGGCGGCGGCGGCCTGGCTGTTCGGTCCGCTGGCCTTCGCCGCCGCCACCCTGGGCGCGGTCGGCCTGCTGGTCTGGCGCCAGCGCCGCTCCCCCGCCGCCAGGGCGATCGCCGACCTGCGCAGGGCGATCGACGGGTCAGAGCAGTCCTAGTTCCGCCCGCAGCTTCTTCGTCAGCTTGGCCGCGATCAGACCGTGCGCCGTCTTCAGCCAGTCGGCCACCTCCGTTTCGTCCTGGACCGACAGCGCCTCGAACCAGACCCACTTGGCGCGGGCCAGATAGGGCGCCGGCTTGCCCGGCCCGGTCTCGGTCAGCACTTCGAAGGCGATGTCGCTGGCCTTGAAGCTGAAGCTGGGATCGGCGGCGCCGCCACGGACGGCGAACATCTTCTCGCCGACCTTCCAGACGTGGTCGTCGCCCCACTGGATGTCCTTGCGGGTTCCGGGCAGGGCGGCGCAGACGGCGTCGAAGGCTTCCGGCGTCATCTTGGCGGCGTCAAGCGTCGACGCCCACGCCGATCGGGCAGGACACGCCGGTGCCGCCGATGCCGCAATAGCCTTCCGGGTTCTTGGCCAGGTACTGCTGGTGATAGTCCTCGGCGTAGTAGAACGGACCCAACGCCGCGATCTCCGTGGTGATCGGACCCATCCGGTACTTGGCCAGCGCCACCTCATAGGCCTGTTTCGAGGCGGCCGCCGCGGCCGCCTGGGCGTCGTTCAGCGTATAGACGCCCGACCGGTACTGCGTGCCGACGTCGTTGCCCTGACGCATGCCCTGGGTCGGATCGTGATTCTCCCAGAAGGCCTTCAGCAGCTGCTCATAGGTGACGACCTTGGGGTCAAACACCACGAGCACCGCCTCGGTGTGGCCGGTGCGGCCGGTGCAGACCTCCTGGTAGGTGGGGTTCGGCGTCGCGCCCGCGACGTAGCCGACCGCCGTGCTCCAGACGCCCGGAATCTGCCAGAAGACGCGCTCCACGCCCCAGAAGCAGCCCATGGCGAACACCGCCTGCTCCAGCCCCTCGGGCCAGGGCCCGTGCAGCGGGCGGCCGTTGACGAAGTGGGTGTCGGCCGTCGGAATCGGCTGCGGCCGGCCCGGCAGGGCCTCCTGCGGCGACGGGATGTCCAGGGTCTTCTTGCCGAACAGCATGAGCGGGCCTCGCGGAAGGGATACGAACGGCAATATAGGCCCCGCGCGGCGCTTTTTCACCCGCGCCGAACCGCGCTTGCCTGGGCGGGGCCCATGAGTATATTGCGCGCCTTCCCGCGCCGGGGGCTGTGACCAAGCCCCCGCACTTTGGTGCTGGTGAGGTGGCCGAGTGGTTGAAGGCGCACGCCTGGAACGCGTGTATAGGGGAAACTCTATCGAGGGTTCGAATCCCTCTCTCACCGCCACCCACCCCCACAAGTTTTCTCTGTTAGTCGGCCAGTTCGCCAAGTCGCGGACTTGGCGGCGCTATTCCGCGTGAAAGTCCTGCGCCTCCTCCCTGAATCCCTGAATTCGAGACGCCTTCGGCGCCCTTGCGGCCCAGCGTCTCCGCGTGTCCGCGATCCGGTCGAGTTTCCCTGCGAACAGGCAATTTAGCAGGGACTTCCGGGCATTTCGGGCGCCTCAGCGGTCACAATCGCGACGCGGCGGCTGAAACGCGCAGAGTCATCAAAGGCTTGGAGGGCAATTCCCTACGCCGGGTTTGCAGGGATCCAAACAGGCCCGAGCAGGGACTCCAACATCCCTTGCAGGGAACCGGCGCGCCTCGCGCTGGGAGCGATGAAGCCCTGCCTAAAGGCCGAAAAGCGCTTTCTGATCGGCCCAGGCGAGCGGCATCTTGGACTTCACCAAATGCTCCAGACGCAGGCCGGCGGGCTGCTGGCCGGTGGCGATCGCGACCTGGATTTCAGGGGCAAGGAAGGCCAGCGGCGCGAGAGCTCGCTTGTAGGCATTCGATGGGGAATGAATCTCATTGAGTTCATCTGGACGCCCATCGGACCTGACGCCCATTTCGGACACAACGCGATGCGCGCTCGAGAGACCCGACAACAGCGTCGGATCGATCTTGCCCAGGCGGGCGGGCGCGCCGCCTTGCGCGAACCACGCCCTGCCTCCGCGGGTCTTCAAGACGGCTGGCAGGCCGATGTGGACGTCCTGGTCCCCAACCGCGCTGACGCGCGCATCTTCCCCGAGGCGCCGCCGGACGATGGCCAACACGGCAGCCGAATCCTGCCGCCCATCACCAAAGGCCGCGGCCGGAACGCGAAGGCGGGCTTCGTCCTGATCGAGCTCGACGCGCAAGAGGACCGCCTTGAGTTCGGTATCGGCGACTGAGCGTCCAAGGATCCGCCCGACGGCATCACGGACAAAGGCCTCAATCGCCTCGGCCGGAATGCGACGCAGCGTTTCGTCCGCATCGGCGGAGCGCCCCTGCTGCAGCGGAGCGGAGGCATAGTAGCGATAGGCGCGGCCGCTGCGTCCGATCGCGTAGCAGGGACTCATGGGTCTATTCGCAGCGTCGAACAACAGGCCCGTCAGCGCCGCGCGGCCGGCTTTCGAGACGCGCTCCCGATGGCGCACAACCTGACTCGCGAGCTTCGCTTGGACCGCCTCGAATAGATCTCGCTCGATGACCGCAGCATGGGCGCCGGGACGGCCTGTTCCTTTGTGCACGATCTCGCCGAGATAGACGCGATTGCGTAGCAGATGGAACAGCGCTCCGCGGCTGAGCACGACGCCTCCGCGGGTCCGCCCCATCGCCGAGACTTGCACCTTCGAACGGATGAGTTCGGCGGCGAGCCAAGCTTCGAGCGCCCGGACCGAGCCCAGCTCCAGGTACTTGCTGAAGATCAGCCGGACCGTCTCGGCCTCGGCGGTGTTGACGATGAGGGCCCGTGTCTGCGGGTCCGTCGGCGCGTGATAGCCGAGCGGCAGATTGCCGCCCATCCACATGCCCTTGGCCTTGGACGCCGCGATCTTGTCCCTGATGCGCTCACCGGTGACCTCGCGCTCGAACTGCGCGAAGGACAGCAGCACGTTGAGCGTGAGCCGGCCCATGCTGGTGGTGGTGTTGAAAGCCTGGGTTACCGACACGAACGAAGCGCCCGCCTTATCGAGCACCTCGACGATCTTGGCGAAGTCGTTCAGCGAACGCGTTAGGCGATCGATCTTGTAGACGACAATCGTGTCGATCTTCCCCGCGGCAACGTCGGCGAGCAGCCGCGCCAGCGCCGGGCGGTCCATCGTTCCGCCGGAGAAGCCGCCGTCGTCGTACAGCTGGGGCAGCGCAGTCCAACCCTCGCCGGTCTGGCTGAGGACGTAGGCCTCGCAGGCCTCGCGTTGGGCGTGAAGGCTGTTGAACGCCTGGTCGAGACCCTCCTCGGTGCTCTTGCGGGTGTAGATGGCGCAGCGGACGCGGCTGAAGGCCATCAGGCCATCTCCCGATCCAAGCCGAAGAAGCGCCGGCCGTTCCACTTTGTACCGGTGATGACGAAGGCGACCTTCGAGAGGCTGCCATAGCGCTGGCCGCGGTATTCGAAACCGTCAGGCTTCGCCTCGACCTCGTGCCGCTCGCCTTGCCATTCTCGGACCAGGCGCGAGCCCTGCGAGACGATCGTGCGTGGCCCCTTCAAGCCGACGCCGCGGCGAAGGCGGCGAGAGAGTTCGGCCGGGAGTCCGCCGAGCGCCTCGCTCTGAATGCGGAAGGCGAGCATGAGGCCAAGAAGCTCGGGCGAGCGGAGCTTCGGCGGCGCTCCATAGCGCCGCCTCCACTCAGCCCGCAGGCGCTCCAGATCGAGCCCCTCCAGCGCTCTGACCTCTGCCGTCACCCGCTCTTCGAGCGTCATGCTTAGGCCTCCGCGGTGATGCGGTAGACGCGGACGCCGTCTGCCTTTTCTGAGACGACGCTGTGGCCAAGTCCCTTCTTGATCCCGCCCGAGATCGCGCCGCGCACCGAGTGCGGCTGCCAGCCGGTGGCCTTCGTCATCTGCTCGATCGTCGCGCCCTCCGGGCGCTTCAGAAGATCGACGAGGAGGGCAAGCTTGCTCTTGGCCGGTGGGAGTTCCGGCAGCTCAACGTCGCCCGCGTCCTCTTTCGGATCGGGCGTCGTTGACTGGCCGATCTCATCGAGTTCGGCGCCAGGAGGCTCAGCGCCGATGGCGCCGTAGCCCGCGGCCATGATCAGCAGCCGGCTGGGCCCATCGCCCTGGGGGATCGACATCATCAGGCCGCGCTTGATGAGGCCTAGAACGGCGCTTTTGCCCTCCGCCGGCATGTCGACCATGCCGTCGTCGTTGGCGGCGGCCTGCGACAGAAGCTGGACCTGAAGATCGGTAAGTTTGCTTTTCATCGGTGTCCTCGTTGATGGGGCCGCGGAGGCTCTGCGCCCTACCAGCGCGAGCCCGGACTGGCCGGGCGAGGACACAGGCACCAACGCTTCCTTCGGCGCGGCAGTCCAGTCGAAGTTCAGGGGCCAAAGCGCCGGGCGAGGACCTCGGCGGCCCGGCCGATCGCGGCGATGTCGTCACCGGCGTCCCGGAGCGCTTCGGCCCAAGCGCGTTGCTCAGTGTGCCGCGTCACCATCTTGCGGGTGGCGTCATCGGCTGCGTGCTGGGCGATGACGGCCGCTGCCGCGCCTAGAGCCTCGAGGAGCTTGCGATGATGGTGTTGATCGTCGTCGGTCAAAGAAAAGGCCTCCCGCCCCGACTGACGCTTCCTTCTAGGAAGAAGTCGAGGGGGCGAGAGGCTCGTCTTAGGCTTCGAAAAGCTTGCGTCGGCCAGGCGGACCTGGAGCACGCTTGCGTTGCTGACGCTTGATCGCCGCCTCGCACCGCTGTCGGTAAGCCTGCTCCTCAGGCGTGACCACTTCTGGACTGACCTCTAGCTCGGCGATTTGTTCTGAAGTCAGGCCGAAGGACCTTCCCAGCCGCGCCCGAGCAGCAGCCATGTCGATCACCTTGGCCGGCTGCCCGACCGTTTGATCTTCAACATCCAGGATCAACGCCCAAAGCGCCTTCAACGCCCGCTTCTCTCCCTTCAGAGCCGAGGACGCGGCTTTGCGCAGCATCGCTTCCAACGTCAGCAGTTGCCGCTGTTTGCCACTTACCTGGCCGCCCGTCTGAAGCGAGAGGACATCGAGGATGCTCTCTTCAAGTTTGGGCTCGCGTCTCTTCCTTCGACCGCTGGGGTTGCCAGACATGCCCTTCTGAAAACGCGTCTCTACAGGCGGGCTCCCATATCCAACAGTCACAGGCGCTCCTCCCGCTCGAAATCGATCGCATCGAGGTTGTCGGGATCGAGGAGCCCAAACGCCATCTTGAGGCGAAGGCTTGCGCCCCTCAGATCGATGGGCTCAGGGCCAACCCTCCTCGAAGCCCAATCGGCAAGCCGGACCAAAAGCTTCTGCATGTCGCCATCGCCCCGGAGCGCCAGCTCCCGGACCTTCAACAGCAATGCTTCCCGGACCGTCACGCGCTTTGCGTCGCCTTCGATCACCAGCCGTATCTTCTGCCCGAGCAGCGTCTCGAGCGCCCCTCTGACGTCCATGATCTCCTTCACCTTCGGCCTGCCCTTGGGATTGCCTGATACGCCCTTCTTGAACTGCGTCGCCTTAGGCGGCCTGGCGTAGCCGACGTCGTAGGGATCGCCTGGGCGACGCGCGGGTTTGGAGGCAGCGCTAGCCGCCTCCGCTTGGACATCTTGAGCATCGCTCATTGGACAACCTCCATTTCACGCTGCTCCGGCTCGGCGGTCGCTGCGGCACGCGTCTCAGCCACCTCGTCGAAAGTCTGCCCGGTCGCCGCGAGGAGGGCGGGCCGCTTCGCGTACTTCTCCCAGCGCCGGCAGATGACATCGGCGTACAGCGGATCGAGTTCGAGGAGGCGGGCCTGGCGGCCGGTCTTCTCGGCGGCGATTAGCGTCGTGCCCGAGCCCCCGAAGGCGTCGAGGACGATATCGCCGCGCCGGCTCACGTCCTTGATGGCGTCGGCGACGAGGGCCACCGGCTTCACCGTTGGATGCATGTCGAGTTCAGCATCGCGGTTGGCCGTGAAGGTGTTGACGCCCGGGTAGTCCCAGACGTTGGTCCGATAGCGGCCGCCTTCGCCAAGGCCGAAGGTGTTTACGTGGGACGCCCTACCCTTCTTGAAGGCGAAGATCAGCTCGTGGCGGCTGCGATAGAAGGCTCCCATCCCGCCATTGGTCTTGGCCCAGACGATGAGGTTCTTCAGCTCATCGAAGGCTGCGCGGCCGGCGGCCATCACCTCGTCGATGTGGCGCCAGTCCATGCAGACGAAGGCGATGGCGCCATCGACGCAGCAGCCGGCCATGGCCGTCAGGCTGTCAGTCAGGAAGGTCGTGAACTGGCTCTGGCTCATTTCGCCGGAGGCCATCACGAACTCCCGCCGCTCGACCTTGCCCTTGCCGCCCGCGTGGCCATCGATCTTCACGTTGTAAGGCGGGTCGGTGAAGATCATCCGGGCCTGCTCGCCCGCCATCAGCGTTTGGTACGCCTCAGGCTTCAAGGCATCGCCACAGAGCAGGCGGTGGTCGCCGAGCAGCCATAGATCGCCCAGCTGCGTGATGGCCGGGCCCGCGGCCACCTTCACGACGGCATCGGCCTTCTTGTCGACCGCTGGCTCGGTGGACGTATCGAGCAGCAGATCTAGCTCCGCGCCCTCGAAGCCGATCACTTCCAGTTCGAAATCGAGCTCAAGGTCCTGCAGGCCCTGAAGCTCGATCTTCAGGATGTCTTCGTCCCAGCCCGCCAGCTCCGCGAGGCGATTGTCGGCCAGGACGTACGCGCGCCGCTCGCCCTTCGTCAGGTGACTGAGCCTAATCGTCGGGACTTCGGCGAAGCCCAGCGACTTGGCAGCCTCCAGCCGGCCATGGCCGGCAATGACCCCATTGGCGTCATCGATCAGGACAGGATTTACAAACCCAAACTGGCGGATGGACGCCGCAATCTGCTCCACCTGCCTGGTCGAATGGGTGCGGGCATTGCCGGCATAGGGAACAAGGTCCCCCACCGGCCGAAGCTCGATCTTCAGATCGAGCTCTGTAGGAGTACGTTTCATCGTACGCTCCAACAGCGCCGTCTCCCCGGAACAGCTCCGAGGCGTACGGCGAAAGGCTCGCGATCCGATGATGACGGTGAGGGTCGGGCCCCTCGCTCAAAGGCCCTAGGGCTGGCTGAAGATCAGAGCAGCCGTGCGCGTTCCCCTGCTCCGCTTGGCGAGGAGACGCAACAGCGAATTTACCTGTTGAATGGGCGCCTAGCGGCCTGGCCGGCCTTTGAGATGGCGAAGGAGATCAACCAGCCAGTCGAGTTCGCGCGGCTCAAGTGTCGAAGCCTGGGCGAGGAGCTCTTCGAAGGCACGCGAGCGTTGCTCTTCGGCGAAGAACTCTGCCGGTGCGACGTGTAGGGCCGCCGCAAGATTGGCGATCGTATCGAAGGAGGGCCGGCCTTCGCCGCGCTCCATCTTGCGAACCCATTCCTCAGACTTGCTTGCCGCTTCGCCAAGCGCGACTTGGGTCAGGCCTCTAGCGTTGCGCAGAGCCTTTAGATTGATCCCAAACGTCTTCGCCAGCTCGCTCATCGCCCCTCCGCGGTGGAGGAGTTGTCGCGCGAGGCGGCTCAGGTTCTCAGGATCGATGGATACCGGTTTAATAGCGCATTCCGGTATTATTGGTTGTCTGCCGGCCGACTTGGAAGCTAGCGTCCGGCCTAATGAGCGACGCCCCCTTACTTCCGCAAGCCGCAATCACGCGGACGGTCTTGCCCCAGCAAAAGCGACATCAGACGCAATGGGCGGCACAGTTCGCGGTCGCCTCGGAACTCTGCAAGCGCGGCCACGAGGTGGCCTTCACCCAGGGCAATCACACACCGCTCGCGGATCTGATGTGCATTTCCCCGGTGACGAAGACGATGTACCTCGTCGACGTGAAGGGGCTGTCCTCACGCACCGCTTGGCTTGTGAAGGAAAAGCCGGCCCGCGCGCTTCTATTCTACGTGTTGGCCTTCGTGCCGAAGGACGGCGCGAACAGGTTCTTCGTCGTGCCGCAGGCCGAGATCGGTCGGCTCCTCGCGGAGTACCGGGCGAGCGGGATTAAGTACGATCCTCGGCACCCGTCGGGGTTCAACTGGACGCAGCCGGCCGCATTCGAAGGGCGGTGGGAGACGCTGCCAGCATAGGTCCGCCTTGCGCCAGGAGCGGAAGTGCCCCTGGCTCCAGAAACCGGACGTTCAACAAACGGCATCGAGTGGAGCTCACCGATCGGACAATCCGGTCTGCCGCACACACCTTGTCGACCAATTGAGCCGGCATCGGCTTTGCCATCAGCAGGCTGGCATTCCGGCGGAACCGCGACGGGCCCGACCTGACAGTCGGTCGGGCGAGTGCCGTTCCAGATAGAAATCAACTCGCAGTGGTGAGTCTTCCACCACTTGTGAATGTTCTTGTCGAATCGCTCCAGACCCCGGATGCCCGGCAGGCGCCGGCCAGTGGAGATGTCGAAACTGGCGTCCTCACCGGAATAGGTGACGTGGAAGTGCGGCGGCGGATGCTCGTTGGCATTGATCGTCGCGACCATCTTGTTGGTAATGCGATCGACTTCCTCTTCGTTGAGGAGCCGTCTACCCTCGTCGTCGAGCATCGGGCCCTGCCACAGCGACTCCTGCAGTTCGTCGGTCAGGTACTGAGAAATCGGAATTGAGACCTGAGACATAGCGCGCCCCTGAACTTCGTAGGTTCGACCTTCAATCTAGTGGGGGACCAGACCTTTACCAGAGTAGTCATCGCGTACGTGAGCGACGAGATTTCGATGGCTGCGGACATTCGGATCACACCTTAGACTCGACACTTCGCTGGGCGCTAGGGCTTCAAGTGGCAGCTACGCAATGGATCGATTGTCGAGCTCGTCTGACCTAAACAGGCTGGCGCATTGGTATCGCCAGGCGTTGCCTCACCTGCTCGTAGACTTCCACGATCCCGGGCATCGTCACGGTCACAGCTAAGCCGAATGAGATGGCGTCGTCGATCTGCGCACCCTGATCCGGATCGCGTTGCACGGTCAGGGCGAAGGTCATGTCCGGGCGGATCGCAGGGGCCTTGTCGCCCTGCCAGCAGCGCGCAAACAGCGTCCCCCGATTGGTCTGATTGCCGTCCGGTTGATTCCCATGAGCCTTAACCGCCAACGCGCCAAGTTCGGTAGGTTCCAGGAGCTTGAGGCGGACTGACCGATAGCTTCGGCGACCCGGTGACGTCGGAGTGAACCACGCCAAGGTCGCGAACACCGCGTGAGCCCGCGCCTGGCCAGCCATTGCAAGCGGGACCGGAACGTCGATGACGGCGATCTTGTTCGGCTGCAAGAGCCCTGTCGCCCAGAAGGTGGCGCGGTCCTCCGCACACGCGACGGCATCCTCAGGATCCACCATACCGAAGCCCAAGAACCTGCGAATGTTGTCCTTTTGCTGGACGTGGAGGCGTCCGTCCGCAGGGCCGATTGTCCCTCGAATCAAAGCTGCAGTCTCGGCAGGCCATCGCGCGGGGTGGACAGTAAGCGCCTTGAGCAGCGCGGCACGCTGAACCTTGGGCAGGTCCGTGAACGGTGGGCCGTACGCGGCCTCGAGCGCGTCGTGGATGCGGTGAGCTGTTCGCGATGCCAGCGCAGCCGCGGCGCTTGTTCCGTTGGTGTAGCCGTCTTGGTTTTCGCGGCCATCACGCGGTGGAGCCGCGACCTTTAAGCCCGCCGAGCGCGCCGGCCCCGCGGGTCCAACCTCGATGTGATCGTGAGTCCGCACGAGCCGAAGACGCTCTTTCGAGCCCGGCAGCAGCACATCCGGCTTCACAGACAAGGCAAACCCGGGACCAAGCGCACTCGAGGGGTTTGCCATCTGCCGCTCCCCCCAAGGGTCGACGTTAACGCGCGCTGTCAGCCGATCTGCCGCGGATACCGCGTCGTCGTTATAGGCCCCCACCGTCAGACCGTTGACTGTTTCGGCAGGCGAGAAGAGCCGCCGGTCGCCGACGATGGATCCGAGAGCGCGAAGAGTTTCTGTCGCCCGGTGGCCTGGGGCGGCGTCTTCGTAGAGGTTGTTGTTCGCGAAGGCGGGAATTGCAAAGGCTTCCCGGCAATTGCCGGCGCTGACAACGAACAGCAGTCCGTAGCGGTGGGCTAGGCGGTCTAGGAGGCGGCTCCAGGCGGAGAGTTGCCCGTGGAAAGGACGGCGCGAGTTCCCCAGGGAGAGGTTCACGATGAGAACCTGGGGTGCCGTCGCCGCGGGTCCCTCCACCATGGCGATGACCGCACTGTAGATGACATCGACAATAAGCCGGTCCGCCGGGAAGCCGTCGCGCGCGCCAAGAACCGGCACGACGTGGATCTGACGAGGCAGTGGGGACTCCCCCCTGTTGCGATCGCCATGCACAATGAGGGATGCCATCGCCGTGCCGTGGACGCGATCCGCCACGGGGGAGTTTGCCTCCAGTCCCAGCTGGTCGTCGACCACGAGGTGGGCCGCCAAGAGGCGATGGGCGGCGACGGGGACGCCGTCCAACAGCGCCAAGATCGGTGCACCCAGCGCGCCGAGAGCCTGTGGGCCTTCGACCCCCTCCGACGGCTCGATTTCAATGCTGCTCGCCAGACTCTGTGGGCGGATGTGCATGATTGGCTCGAGGCCAGCCAACCCCTCAAGCCGTCGCGCGATGATGTCACGCACTGCTGGAACGGGGAGGTCCACCAAGACCGCGTGGTAGGCGATGTCATCGATCTTCGAAGTGGAGACCGCACGCCCCCCGCTTGCAGCCACAGCGGCGAGCACCTGCGCTTGGCGCTCTTGGGCGACGCCAGCATTTGCCCGGAACACCAACTCGATCTCGATCCTGACAAGGTCGCCGTCATCGCGGCCGTCGATTTCTTCCATCAGGTAGTTGGCTTCGAGCGGTTGCACGCGGTCTTGTGGGCCCCAAGGCCTCAGGTCGCGAAGTAGCTCAAAGACGTCCCGCCATGGGGTTTCACCGTAGCGGAGTTGTCCGCTTTGCCACCGCCGCCACAGGCTCTCGAGCTCACGTAGCGCCCGGATATCCGGCACCAAGAGGTAAGCGACAGGGGCCTTATCGCCCTCGTCGCCGCCGAGTTCTTCTTCATCGATTAGTTCGAGGCCGGGCACATTTCGGATTGCGTTCGCAAAAGCACCTATCGAGCCGCGTACTTCGAAAACGAGGAGCCGTTCAGGTGCCAAGGCTGCGGGGTCAGCACGCAGCTCAAGAGCTGCAGCATCACGGTTCAGAACTTCGGCGAGGCGATTGAACTGCGGAGCGAAAGTCTCAGTCTGTCGTTGGCGCGGAAACTTTTCCAGTCCGCGCATCGGCCGTTGCCTTCCGACGGGACGGTCTTGTTCTGGACGCGGTACCAGTCGCAGCAGCGGCTTGCTCGGATCGCTCGCCATCTAGAGCATCCGGCCGCACACGGGACCGCCAGAGGTCCAATTCCTGCCCAAGTACGGCATCGACGGTAGCTTCCCCCAACCCCAAGATCTGACGCCGTCTAACATTCTGGCAGAAGTCCAAGGCCTCCGCGTAGCTGACGGCCCCAAGTTTGGCTGCAATCTTCTCGATGGACAACCTAGGCGCGTCTGGCCAGCCGGAAATTATGCGGTCGAGAAAAACCTCCACGTGCTTCCGGTCAGGCGCGGGGAAGGACAAGCGGATCTGGAAACGACGCCAGACCGCACGGTCCAAAAGCTCGGCATGGTTGCTGGCGGCGATGACGATCACGTAACTGGGCAGTTGATCGAGCTGCATCAGCAGGAACGATACGACCCGCTTAATCTCGCCTGTCTCATGCGTGTCTCCGCGCTCTTTGCCGATCGCGTCGAACTCATCAAAAAACAGCACGCTCGGTTGGGTGCGGACATAGTCGAAGAGTTTGCGGAGTCGGGCGTTGGTCTCGCCGAGATAGCTGCCGATCAATGCGTCGTATCGGACCACGAAGAACGGCAGGCCCAGTGCTTCGGCCACGCCTTCGGCGTAGGAAGTCTTCCCATTACCTGGCGGGCCCGAAAGAAGCACGCGGTGACGGGGCTCGTAGCCATGGGCGCGTAGGACGTCCGCCCGGGCATGTTCCTCGACCAGTTGACGGCCATTCTCGCGAACAGGCAGCGGAAGCAGCAGGTCGTCGAGGTGAACGCGGGGCTCAATCTCGATAATCGCTTCGCGACCGGACCCACCACTGGCCGTGGATGACGTCGTAAGCGGCGGAGGCGTTACGGGCACAGCCGACAACGCACGCTGCATACGATCGGCGAGGATGTGGTGCTTCTTGGCCCGCTCGTCGGCGGCCAAGGCTTCGGTCGTCGACCTCACGGCTTCCCTATCGCCGGCGACGGCCGCGCGCACAAGAGACACCAGTAGGTCGCTACGCGCCATAACCGCCTACGATTGATTCACCCATCCAGCCGTCAAATCTTAGTTGCATGTTCGCCTTTTGTCGCCCGCTTTCACATGGGGGCGCGAGTTGCAGGCCGTCATACACTCTCTGCAAATCGTTGCCCGAGGCAGACGATGCAGTATGGGCGGGCAGCGCCGGGAATTGTACCGGCAGCGTTGATGAGATTAGCGGCATGGAAGACGACGACATCTGGCGAATCTATCTTTTGGTCCGTGCATGTCGCAGCGCCGAGCACATTGAAGTTGAAGGCGTCTGGTTCAACCTTGAGCACCCCAATCTTGAGCGGAGTGGATGGGAGCCTGTGACGATCCTAGGATCATTGCGGAGCGCTGATCCCTACACCCCGAGGCTGCTGTTCCCGTGGTCTACAGAAGAAGAAAAGTCCGTCTTCGAACGACGTGGCGAAGGTGTCGTCGTACGGGCTGGCGACACGGTTCGGGTCGCCACTGTGAAGAGCATGGGTGTGCGTGCCGAGCACGGTCGGCTCGGCCATCCGCAGCATCGGGAGCGTCGTTGGGCGCTTCTTGAGATTGTACGAGCCTCCGGCGCGAAAATTTCCGTGGCGCAGGCATGGGAATTCCAGGGATCCGCCGACGTCATGACGCCCATTGCCCGGCGCGACTACAAGCAGGCCAAACATGCCTTGCACGCCCGAATGCGCGACGCCCTCGGCCTCGATAGCATCGACGACCTCCTGCTCGTCGACTCGCCCGCCGAATGGCCAGAGTTCGCGGAGACCGCGACGGAACTGGACAGGCTCACGGCCGAAGTGCTCTGGGCGGCGGACAGCGAATATGTGGAGGAAGCCGCGATGGTCTTCGGCTACCTCATCGGGCGCGCTGAGGCGCGGGAGCTGCTGCTTCCACATGCCGAACGCCAGATCGAGCAGAGCGAGCAGCGACGTGGAGCGGCGAAACAACCCCGGAAAGCCGGCAACGAGACCCGCGCGGCTGCCCTTGCAATCATCAGCTCCAATCCGGGCATCATCAGGAGGAAGTGCGCCGAACTTGTCGCCACAGAACGGGGACTCCAAGACGTAAAGGGCGTCGAGCGAACGATCAACCTGTACTTCGCGAAGGGCGATGACGGCCGTTACAGGCCAACGACGCAGGCGGTCACTGAGGCAAAAGCGCTGGTTTTGAAGGGGACCTAGCGCCGCTAGCGCCTAAATTCTGGGGGCACTAGCGCCGCTAACCTACTCCCGGCAGTTCACACCATCGCGGACCTTCGGCATCGGAAAGGGATAAACCCATGAAGATGCCACACCCCAAATGGCGGCCTTTGCTCGTCCAACTGTTCGCGTTCGCAACTGCGATTGTCGGGCTTGTCACAGCCTTAGTCCGCCGATGACCCGAGCAACAGTTCAATCAGGCCGCTGATCCAGATGACCGCATGGGGCCGCGACGCCTAGCAGCGGACCTCTTTCGCGTCCGCAATGAGTCAATTGCTGACACTGCGCCATCACCTGTCGCACGAGGCACTACGCAACCGAACCAAGCCGCGACAGATTGCGCAAATTCGGCAAGATCCAGCGAGGCCTGAACAGGGCCCGCATATGAACCCGGCTCTCACGTCCGCTACGGCTGCAGCGCTGGCGGAGCGATGATCCCGACATTCCAGTTCCAAGCGATACCACGCGCACGGCGTTGAGTAACAATGTTCTCATGGAGCGCGTAGGCGTTCGGGGGACCCAAACGCTGGCGCGGAATGTCTTCGAAGGCGATGTAGGGGCGGCCCTGTCCGTACGGCCGCCAAGGCGTTTCACCTTCGGCCCGCGGAATGCCATCACGAACGAAGCTCGCCCAGTAGTCCAGCATAGCGTCCGACAAGCGCCGTTCCAACGCGGTGCGGGGAACGGCCGGCCACCAGGCGGGGGTAGAGCCCGTGGTCCCGAACACGAACGGCATTTCGGCGCCGTGAAACGCTCGCAGGCCTCCCGCGTCGGCCGCCGGGTAGGGATGGTCGAAGTAGTAGAGGAAGGACGGCTGGCCGATCGCGGCCTGTCCTGCCGCCAGTCGTTCGGCTGACCAGCCGTAGAGGGCGTCCCGGGTCGTCGCCAGCATGCTTTCTGTGATGTTCCCGTCCGGATACTGCGCCAGGAAGGCGTCGGCGAGATCACCGTATCGGGCGCGGATTTCACCACTGTAGATCGCGGCATCCTTCGGCGCTGGAGGCAACAGGAAGCGCAGCGACCTGATCTCGCCCTCGTTGTAGCCGGTGAGGATCGGCACGGGCGCCTGCTCGCGCCGGTCGAGGACCTCGACCAGCTGGCGCGGCAGGATCTTGCCGTCCACTGTTCCGAGCGGAAAATAGCCGGTCTTGCCGACACCCCTGATGACCGCTTCGGCGCTCATCGCACGCAGGGCGGCGGGATCGGCGGCGCCGAGCTTGCTGGCCACCGCGATGCCGACGGTCTCGGCGTCCGGCCAGTCCCGGAAGCGGCCGTGCCGCAGCTCCGGCATGGTGATCAGGTAGGGGCTCTGGGCGATGGCGCGCTGGAACAGGCCGCGGGCCGGGGGCGCTGCCAGCAGGTAGGCGACGCTGAGCGCGCCGGCGGACTGGCCGGCGATGGTGACGTTCGAAGGATCGCCCCCGAAGGCCGCGATGTTCCGCTGCACCCAGCGCAACGCCTCTATCTGGTCGAGCAGGCCATAGTTGCCGGAGGTGTTTTCGGACGACTCGGCGCTGAGCCCGGGATGCGCCAGCCAGCCCAGCGGACCCAGGCGGTAGTTGACCGAGACCACCAGCACGCCCTGCCGGGCGAATCGCGCGCCGTCGGCGACGGCCTCGCTGCCGGCGCCGCTGACCAGCGACCCGCCGTGGATCCAGACCAGCACGGGGGCGCGTTTCGCCTCGGCCGGCGCCCAGATGTTGAGGAACAGGCAGTCCTCGCTGACCGCCGGGTGGCTGTAGAAGGGTGACGGCGGCTGCATGCAGGCCGCGCCGAACCGCGTGGCGTCGCGCAGGCCGTCCCAACGCGACAGGGTCACCGGCGGGCGCCAGCGCAGTTCGCCGACAGGGGGCCGGGCATAGGGCACGCCGCGGAAAATCCGGATCTCGCCCGAAACTTCTCCGCGCAGCGCGCCGGCAGGGGTGTCGACGACCGGCCGTTCACGGGCCACGGCGGGCAATGCGAGCCAGAGGGCGAGAACGGCCGCTACAGCCCCTGCAAGTCGTTTCACGCCTGGCCTCCGGGAGGTCGACCGGCTCTCGCCGCGAGGTCAGCGATGATCCGGGCATGCCGCTTGCGGTTGAGGTGGTAGCCAAACAGGAAGAGCGGAGCGATCAGCGCAAAGGCCGCGGGCAATGGACCCGAGATGAGGGCGAGCCGGTCCAGAACCTCGCCGGAGACCGTAAAACCGGCGCCCCGCGCCGCGATGTCCATCGGGAAACGGATGGCGTCCAGCGCCAGTCCGGCGATCAGCCCGCCGAGGCCGGACGCCGCCTTGTAGGCCAGCGTCAGGCCCGAGAAGAACAGGCCCTCGCGTCGCACGCCGAACAGCCACTCGTGTTCGTCGGCGGTGTCGGCGAGCATCGACTGGAACCCGACCCCTCCGATCATGATGGCGGTGCCGACCAGCAGGCCGTTGACGAACAGGATCGCGGCGGCGGCCGTCCCGTCGAGAGGCGCCGGCCCGTAGATCTGCAAAAGCGGCGGCCAGCTGAGCAGAACGCCGATCGAGAGGAAGGCTGCGATCGACAGCGTCCGCTTCTCGATGTGGCGCAGGGCGAAGGCGCTGATCGGCGCGCCCAGCAGCGGCCCCAGCGTGGTGCTCAGCAGGATCAGCTGGATGGCGACCGAATCCAGCTTCCAGAAGTAGCGGCTGGCGTGCAGCGCCAGAGAGACATGGGCCGAGTAGGCGAGGAAGTAGGTGAGCACCGTCCCGAACAGGACCAGGAACGAGCGGTTGCGGGACAGCTCGACCATCTCGCGGACGAAGCCGGTCAGGAACGCGCCGCCGCCCGCTTCCGGTCCGTGCAACCGGGGCAGCGCCAGGCGCACCGCCCCGATCGCCATGAGCCCCGCGACCAGCATGACCACCGCGCAGGTCCAGGCGAAGGGCACGTAGTTCTCGCGCGTCAGGAGGCCGTTCGGGCCGGACATGAAGACGCCCAGGCCCAGGACCACGCCGCAGAGGACGCCGACGTTCTGGAACGACAGCCGGAAAGCCACGACGCTGGCGCGCTCACGATGATCGTCGGTGACCTCGGCGCCGACGGCGGTCAGCGGCAACACGAAGAAGGACAGCGACAGCCTCAGCACGATCAGGCAGGCGGTGGCGTAGATGAACAGCCCCGCGCCGCTCAGGCCCTCCGGAATGGAGAACAGCATGCCGAAGCCACAGGCGAAGGGGACCAGGCTCCAGACCAGGAACGGCAGCCGCCGCCCGTGACGGGAGCGCAGCCGGTCGCTGGCGAGACCGATGGCCGGATCGGCGACCGCGTCCACCAGCAGGGCGATCAACTTGGCCAGCCCCGCCTCCGTGCCGGACATACCGCAGACGGCGGTCAGGTAGAACAGCAGGAAGAAGCCCAGCCCCGCCGCCGCGACCCCGTCGGCCAGGGCGCCGACGCCGTACTGCGCCTTGAAACTCCGGGTCAGCGGCTTTGCGCGCAGCGCCTGTGGGTCGGCCGGGTCGGACGCCGCCGCGCTCATCCGGCGCGCTCGAGCCGGGACTGGTCGCCGAGCGCATCGTAGATTCCGCGCTGAAAGACCGGCAGGGCGCCGCGTCCGGCCGCGCCGCGCCCTGTGGCGATCGTCGATCCCGAGTTCGCCGAAACGGGCACCTGGTGCTGGATCAGGTAGAGCATCACCAGGTCGTTCACCGGGTCGGCCTGCCACCAGGTGCCGAAGATGCCGGGCCAGGTCATCGAGCCCACCGCGCCGACGGCGTAGGGATTGTCGGCCAGGTCTTCGGCCACCGACAGGCCCAGACCGAAGCCGGACTTGCGCCACAGCGGCATGCCCGCGAACGGCACCTCGCGCTGGGCGCCTGTGAGCCGGTTGGTGTGCATCAGCCTGACGGTCTCGGTCCGCAGCAGCCGCACGCCGTCCAGCGCGCCGCCGCCGAGGATCATGCGCGCGAAACGATGATAGTCGCCGGCCGAGGAGATCAGGCCGCCGCCGCCAGGCGTGTAGGCGGGCGGCGCCTCGTACATCTCCACCTGGACCTTCGCGAGACGCCCCCCGCCTTCGTCATAGCGGTACAGGCTAGCGAGGCGGCCGCGCTTGGCTTCGGGCAGCCAGAAATCCGTGTCCGGCATGCCGAGGGGGTCGAAGATCCGCTCGCGCAGCACTTCGCGAAACGGCCGGCCCTCGATTCGGCCGATCAGGAAGCCGAGGACATCGGTCGAATGGCCGTAGTGGAAGCGGTCGCCCGGCTGGAAGGCCAGAGGCAGCGTGCCAAGCGCCGCCAGCCATTGGTCGACGCTCAGCCGGTTCATGCCGGGGTCGCCCAGCGCCTGCTCGTAGGCCGCCTTCAGCGGCCCCTCCGAGAAGGGCGCATAGGCGATGCCCGAACGGTGGGTGAGCAGGTCCTCGACGGTGATCGCCCGTACTGCCGGCGTCGTGTCGTCCAGCGGCCCGGCCGGGTCCCGAAGCACGCGCAGATTCGCGAGTTCGGGAACCCAGCGCGTGATCGGATCGTCCAGCGCGATCCGACCTTCCTCCATCAGCATCAACGCGGCGACCGAGGTGATCGGCTTGGTCATGGAGGCGATGCGGAACAGGGTGTCCGCCCGCATCGGCGCCGCCGTTTCCAGATCGCTCATGCCGATCGCCTCGGACTGCACGATCTCGCCGCCGACGGAGGTCAGGGTAACGAGGCCCGCGAGCTCGCCACGATCAACAAAGGCCTGGAGGGATGGCCTGATCGCGGCGAGCTTCACGGGGTCGAGGCCGTGAGCGCGGCCACACACAGAGTTGGTCATTTACAGGACGCTTTCGTCGCCGAACGGCCGGCGGCTCAGAAGGACTTGCGCAGGCTGAGCGCCACCGAACGCCCGATCGGATTGTAGGCGCCGCCGATGCCGTCGGCGGCCGGGAAGAACGGCGGCGTCTCGTCGAACAGGTCGTTGATCTGCAGCGCCAGTACCGCGCCCTTCGTCCAGCTCTCGTTCGGCAAGGTCCACATGACGCGCAGGTCGACGGTCATGTAGCCGTCCGCCTCGTAGGCGGCGACGCCGGTCGGAGTGGTGTAGTTGTTGCGGATCCCGTCGCGGTAGTTGACGTAGGTGGCGAACGACAGCGCGCCGGCGTCGACGGCCAGCGTCCCCCGGGCGGTCCAACGCGGCACGCCGAGGTTCAGGCTGTTGGCGACCGGCGCCCCCGGCGAGAACCGGGTGTCGAAGTTCAGGATGTAGTTGCCGGCCAGGTCCGCGAACACGGAGCCGAAGCTGGTCGACCAGCGGTAGTTGACGTCGAAGTCGAGGCCGTCGGTCGTGCGGATGCCGAAGTTGTTCAGCCGCAGGTCCAGCACGTTGCCGATGACCGGCAGCGGGGCCGGCAGGTTCACCGGGGTGGCCAGCGCCAGCAGGTCGTTGAGCTGGGTCGTGGTCGGGTTGCGATAGACCAGCGAGGCGAAGGTCGGATCGGTGAAGACGTAGGGCACCGAGGGCGTGCCGATCACGCCGGTGTACTCGATGTTGTAGTAGGTCAGGCTGGCGCGCAGGTCCGGCAGGAATGTCGGATTCAGGTCGACGCCGAACGAGTAGGTGGTGGCTTCCTCGGGCTGCAGATCCTTGTTGCCGCCCAGCAGGTAGACGGTGTTGACCTGCGCCCCGCCGCGGGTCGGGTCGTTGGCGTAGGTCGTCGCCTGGGCGGCGCTCAGGTAGTAGGAGCCCACCGTGGCGCCGACCTGTCGCAGGCCCGGCGCCCGGAACGAAGTGCCGTACGACGCCCGCAGGCTGACGCCCTCCACCGGCGCCCACGTGACCCCGACCTTCGGATTGGTCGTCGAGCCGAAGTCGCTGTAGTCGTCATACCGGCCCGACACCGAAAGCGAGAGTGTATCCAGCACCGGCACGAACAGTTCGCCGTAGACCGACGTGATGTCCCGCTCGAGGTTCTCGGGCACCGCGGCGGCGCCTACGAAGCCGCGCTGCTCGAAGGTCTCGCGGCGGAACTCGCCGCCGACCGCGAAGCGCAGGGCGCCGGCCGGCAGGCCCATGAG
>CALALX010000055.1 GCA_937925635.1 uncultured Caulobacter sp. | reverse complement strand
GAACTGGCGCGGCGCGATCGCGGCGCTCGGGCGGACGAAGGAGGTCGACCACCGCTTCGGCGGCAGCCACGCGCAGCGCGACGTCATCGACCTAACCCTGATCGCGGCGGCCGAGCGGGCTGGGGATCGAGGCTTGGCGGAGCGGTTCAGGGCGGAGCGGGCGGCGAAGCGATAGCCTTCCGCCTACACCAAAATCCGCTCATCCCGGCATTCGCCGGGATAAGCGGAGGTTTGGGATAGGTTCGCGAGGAGCTTAAGCCCCCCACTCCGCCCACAGCGTCGCCTCGTCGGCCTTGGCCGTCTTCACCGAGGCTTCCTTGATGTGGCCGAAGCCGCGAATGGCCTGGGGGATCGACGCGATGCGGGCCGCCAGCGGCAGCTTTTCGGCGGTCAGGCCGGCCAGGATGCGGTCGAGCTGGGCCTCGTAGGAGGTGATCAGACCGCGCTCCATCCTGCGCTCCTCGGTCATGCCGAAAATGTCCAGCGGACCGCCGCGCAGGCCCTTCAGCTTCGTTAGCACCGGGAACACCAGGTCGAGCATCCAGCCGCCCAGCGCGATCTTCTTCGGCTTGCCGTCCGGCCCCTTGGGCGCGAGCAGAGGCGGGGACAGCCAGACCCTGGCCTTGCCGCCCTTGAACGTGCCGGCCAGCTCCTGAGCGAAGCGGCCGTCGGTGTAGAGACGGGCGACCTCGTACTCGTCCTTGTAGGCCATCAGCTTGTAGAGGTTGATGGCCGCCGCGCGGGTCAGGGCCTCGCCGCCGAGGGCGGCTTCCGCGGCCCGAACCTTCGCAATGCGCGCGGCGTAGCGATCGGCCCAGGCGGCGTTCTGATAGGCGGTCAGCTCGGCCGTGCGCCGGGCGATCAGCTCGGCCAGCGGCATGGTCTCGGGCGTGACCACGTCGTCCTCGGGCTTGCCCTTGAACTGGTCGTCCATGGCGGCCTTCCGGCCCACCTCGAACGCCTGAAGGTTGGACTCGTAGTCGACGCCGTTCAGCTTGATGGCGCGGTAGATGGCGCGGCTGGAGACCGGGATCACGCCCTTCTGCCAGACGAAGCCCAGCATGATCATGTTGGCGAAGATGCCGTCACCCAGCTTGTGTTCGGCCAGGGCCTGCGAAGGGCAGGACTCGTAGGACTTCGTCGCGGCGGTGATGCGGCGAGCCATCTGGGCGGTGTCGAAGCGGACGTCGCGGTTGGTCACGAAGTCGGCCGTCGGCGAGAAGTCGGCGTTGCCATAGGCGCGCGTCACCTTCTTGCTGAACAGGGCCAGGCCGTCGGGACTGGCGGCGACCAGCAGGTCGCAGGCGATCAGCACGTCGGTCGCCGCGGCGGGAACGCGACCGCCGACGACCGTGTCTTCCGTCTCGCCGATCTTCACGTGACTGAAGACCGAGCCGCCCTTCTGGGCCAGGCCGGTCATGTCCACGACGCTGGCGGCGCGGCCGTCAACGTGGGCGGCCATGGCCAGGATCGAGGCGACGGTCGTCACGCCCGTCCCGCCGATGCCGGTGAAGACGATGCGGCGCACGCCCTCCAGCGGTTCGAATTCGGGCAGCGGCGTGGAGTCTGCGGTCAGGGCCGCGATCTTCTCCTTGGTGGCGTTTTCCGCGCCTTCCAGGGTGATGAAGGACGGGCAGAAGCCGTCGACGCAGCTGTAGTCCTGGTTGCAGGTCGACTGGTTGATCTTGCGCTTGCGGCCGAACTCGGTGTTCAGCGGCTCGACCGAGACGCAGTTGGACTTCTTGCTGCAGTCGCCGCAGCCCTCGCAGACCAACGGGTTGATGAAGACGCGGCTCGGGGCCTTGGCCATCAGTCCGCGCTTGCGGCGGCGCCGCTTCTCGGTGGCGCAGGTCTGGTCATAGAGCAGGACCGTGACGCCCTCGGTCTCGCGCAGCTGGCGCTGGACCTTCATCAGGTCGGTGCGGGGGTGGATCTCCACGCCGGGAGCCAGACCCGTGACGCCCTCGTAGCGGGCGACGTCGTCGACGACGATGACCGTCTTCTTCACGCCCTCGGCCGCGAGCTGGCGGGTGATCTGGGCCGGGGTGAAGCCGCTCTCGGCCGCCTGGCCGCCGGTCATGGCGACCGCGTCGTTGAACAGCAGCTTGTAGGTGATGTTGGCCTTGGCCGCGATCGCGCCCCGGATGGCGAGCGAGCCGGAGTGGTTGTAGGTGCCGTCGCCGAGGTTCTGGAAGACGTGCTTCTCGGTCGTGAACGGCGCCGCGCCGACCCAGGTCAGGCCCTCGCCGCCCATATGGGTGTTCAGGTCGGTCGAGGGATCATTGAAGCTGGCCATGTAGTGGCAGCCGATGCCGGCCAACGCGCGCGAGCCCTCCGGCACCCGGGTCGAGGTGTTGTGCGGGCAGCCCGAGCAGAAGAAGGGCTTGCGCTGCTGGTCGGCGGCCAGGCTGACGGCGGCGACGCCCGAGGCGGACACGCGGTCGATGTAGCCCTGGGCCCGTTCCTTGTGCGGCCCGGCCGGGAGGCGGTCATAGAGGTCCAGCGCGATGGCCGCGACCGACAGGGAGCCGGTCTCCTCCATCAGGGGCTGGCCATGCTCGTCCTTCTTGCCGATGACCATCGGGCGGGCGTGGGCCGGCAAGTCATAGAGGGCGGCGCGGGCCTGGGGCTCGATCAGGGCGCGCTTGTGCTCGATGACCATCAAGGTCTCGAGACCGGCGGCGAAGGCGCGCAGGCCCTGCGGCTCCAGCGGCCAGGGCATGCCGACCTTGTAGATCGAGACGCCGAGCGCGGCGGCCTCGTCGAGGCTGATGCCCATGGCCTGGAAAGCCTCGAGCACATCCTTGTAGGCCTGGCCCTGGCAGACGATGCCGAGCCGCGGTCGGGGCGAGGCCAGCACGACGCGGTCGATGCCATTGGCGCGGGCGAAGGCGAGCGCCGCGGGGATCTTGTGATTGCGGAGCCGGAGCTCCTTCTCCAGCGGCTGGTCCTTGGTGCGAATGTGCAGACCGCCCGGCGGCATCGGGAAGTTCTCCGGAACCACGATCCGGTGGCGGTCCAGCGAGACGTCGATGGTGACGCCGCTGTCCATGGTGTCGGCCAGGGCGATCAGCCCGACCCACAGGCCGCTGAAGCGCGACATGCTGAGGCCCAGAAGGCCGTAGTCGAGCACCTCCTGGACGTCGGCCGGCGAGAGCACCGGCATCTCGAAGTCCTGGAAGGCGAACTCCGACTGCGAGGGCAGGGTCGAGGATTTGCAGTTGTGGTCGTCGCCGGCGACGGCGAGGACGCCGCCCTTGGGCATGACGCCGGCGAAGTTGGCGTGCTTGAACACATCGCCGGTGCGGTCGACGCCCGGCGCCTTGCCGTACCACATGGCGCTGACGCCGTCGTACTTCGCTCCTGGAAACAGGTTGGCTTGCTGGCTGCCCCAGACGGCGGTGGCCGCGAGATCCTCGTTGAGGCCCTCCTGGAAGACGACCTCATGCGCCTTGAGCACCTTGCCCGCGCGCGCCGCCTGCTGGTCCAGGCCGCCGAGCGGCGAGCCGCGATAGCCGGAGATGTAGCCGGCCGTGTTCAGCCCATCGCGCGAATCAAGGCGGCGACGGTCGAGCATGACCCGGATCAACGCCTGCACGCCGGTGATGAACGCACGACCGTCTTCGAGCAGATATTTGTCGTCGAGCGTCACTTCCTGGTGCCGCATTGAAAAATCTTTCCTCTGTCGCGCGCTTCCCCGCTTGCAAGATCATATAAGCACGGCGAAATTGCTTGCCAAAGCCGTGCCCCCTCAGGGGTGCGCTACGGCAAGATCGGGGCGCGGATCGCGTCTTTGGGGGAAAAAGGTTTGGCTGAGCAGCTCGACGCGGTTGACGCAAAGATTCTCGATCTCATCCAGCATGACGCCAGCCTCTCGGTGGCGGAGATCGCCGAACGCGTGGGTCTGTCGTCCAGCCCGTGCTGGCGGCGGATCAAGCGTCTGGAAGACGCCGGCATCATCCAGCGTCGGGTCACCATCCTGGACCGCGAGCAGCTGGGCCTCGGCTTCGAGGTCTACTGCACGGTCAAGCTGTCGCTGCCGACCAAGGAGAACCTCGAGCAGTTCGAGAACAACGTCATCAAATGGGCCGAGGTGACGCAGTGCGCGACGGTCACCGGCGCCGCCGACTACGAACTGCGCATCGTCACCCGCGACATGCACGCCTTCGACGACTTCCTGCGCGACAAGATCCTGTCGCTGGGCCTGGTCTCCAACATCGAGAGCCGGATCGTCATCCGGGGCGTCAAGAACACCACCGCCGTCCCGCTCGGCATGGTCAGCCCCTATGTCAGCCCGCACGGGTAAGGTCCTGCTGACGACGCTATCCGCGGTCCTCCTGATCGCGGCCGGCGCGCCGGAAACCCGTCTCGAACAGTACCAGCGGCTGCGACGGGAAGGCGTCGCCGCGGCCCAGGCCGGAAAGCTGGCCGAGGCCGAGGACGCCCTTCGGCAAGCGCTCGACCTCTATCCAGACGTGCCGGGCGCCTACATCCGACTGGCGCGCGTCCAGGCCGCGGCCGGCAAGACCGATGAGGCGCTGCGCAACGTCCAGCTCTACGCCGGCATGGGCCTGACGCTGGACCTGAACCGAGACCCGGTGCTGAAAGGTCTTGTCGAACTGCCGGCCTACCGTGAGTTCGCGCCCCTCTTCGAAGACAACGCCAAGCCGTTCGGCGACGTCACGACCGTCGCGACCCTGTCGGGCGATCCGGAGTTCATCGGCGAAAGCGTCGTGCATGACGGCAGGGGCTGGCTGCTGAGCACGGTGTCCGGTCGCACCATCGTGCGGCTGGAGGGCGACGCGGCGTCGCCTTTCCTGAAGGCCGATGCCGAGACGGGCGCGATCTTCGGCATGGCCGTCGACCGCGGGCGCGGCCTGCTGTGGGCGGCGGAGGCCTGGGGCCAGGATGTGCCTGGCGGGTCTGGTCCGGCGAAGACCGCGCTGTTGAAGGTGTCGCTGGCGGATGGCCGCATCCTGGCGCGGCTGATCCTGCCTGACGACGGCGGCAAGCATCAGTTCGGCGACGTCGCCTTGGCCCGAGATGGAACCGTCTATGCGACGGATTCGGTCGGCGGAGGGGTCTGGCGGCTAAGGACCGGCGCCGCGGCGCTGGAGCGGCTGGTCGCGCCCGGCGTCATGGTCTCGCCCCAGGGCATGGCGATCTGCCCGGGCGACCGGTCGATGCTGGTCGCGGACTATTCCACCGGCCTGCACCGGATCGACCTGTCCTCCGGAGAGACCACCCCGCTCGAGGGCCTGATGGCCGGCCTGGCCGGGACGGACGGCCTGGTCGGGGCCCCTGACGTCAACTTCGGACTGCGCCGGGCGACGCCGCAGCCCTTCGCCGTCATCGTCACCCAGAACGGCGTCTCGCCGCAGCGGGTGATGCTGCTCCGGATCGGATCGGACTGCCGCGAGGTGGAAGCCTCGCTGCTGGTCGCGGCCAACCTGCCCGGCGTCGACGATGTGACGCTGGCGACCCTGCACGGCAATGGCGTCGTCTTCATCGGGCACGCCCGCTGGGCCGAGCGCGGCGGCGACCTAAAGCTGGCGACGCCGACGCCGGATCCGATCCGCGTGTTCCGGGCTGTCCTGCCGCCGACCCGCTAGCAGACGCCTTCCGCTCCGCGTTCCGAGCGGTCATGGTCGAGGTTCGCCAGACACGGAGCATCGCCATGATCGACCTCGTCATTGACCAGCGCCGCAAGGATCTGGGCGGGTTCGAGGTCGGACGGGTGCTGCCCTGGCACGCGCGGCGGACTGTCGGGCCGTTCATCTTCTTCGACCACATGGGCCCGGCCAGCTTCCAGCCCGGCTTCGGCCGCGAAGTGGACGTGCGGCCGCATCCGCACATCGGCCTGTCGACGCTGAGCTACCTGTTCGAGGGGGCGATGACCCATCGGGACAGCGTGGGCTCGGAAATCGTCATCCGCCCCGGCGAGGTGAACTGGATGACCGCCGGCAGCGGCATCACCCATTCCGAACGCTTCGAGGACCTGCGACAAGCCGGCGGGAGGATGGACGGCATCCAAACCTGGCTGGCCCTGCCGGTCGAGCATGAGGAGACGACGCCCGCCTTTTCGCACCACGAGGGGAACGACGACCTGCCGTTCTATGAGGGCGGCGGGATGAAGGCGCGACTGGTGGCGGGGGAGGCGTTCGGCGCCAAGGCGAATGTGCCGGTCTTCTCGCCCACCTTCTATGTCCACTGGGAGCTGGAGGCCGGCGCCAAGGCCGCCCTGCCCGCCGAGTATCCCGAGCGGGCCGCTTATGTGGCAAGGGGAACGGTAGAGGTCGACGGCCGCGCGCTGCACGCTGGCCAGATGGCGGTCTTCGCGCCCGGCGAGACCATCGCCTTCACGGCGCTGGAGCCCTCCACCGTGATGCTGCTGGGCGGCGAGCCGATCGGGCCGCGCTTCATCGAGTGGAACTTCGTCTCATCCAGCAAGGACCGCATCGAGCAGGCCAAGGCCGACTGGCGGGCCGGGCGGATGAAACTGCCCGACCTGGACCACGACGAGTTCATCCCGCTGCCGGGCGATCCTCCTTCGGCGAACGCGATGAGCTGATTGCGTCCTTCGAGACGCGATCCCGACGGATCGCTCCTCAGGATGACCAAGTCAGTGGAACGCAAAACACGTTCGTCATGCTGAGGAGCGCGTAGCGCGTCGCGAAGCACGCACAGCCTTGTCACGACCACAATTGCGAGTCATTCTCAAAACCTGCGCCAGGTCCTGGGAGACGAGAATGGTTCTACGAAGCGTGGGCGCCGGCGTGATCGTGCGGCTGCTGTGGTCCGACCGGGAGGGTGACGCGTCGACCGACTGGCTGCTGCACGGTCCCACCGACCCGGACGTCGTCGAGGCGGAACCGGACGAGTCGCCGCCCCTGCTGCTGGCGGCCGAGTAGGCGGACGCTACCGGCCGTCGGCAGAGGCCATCGCCAGCGCCTTGCGGGCCGACAGCGCGTACTCGACGCCGGTCCAGACCGTCACGACCGTGGCCAGGCCGAGCAGGATGTGGGCGGCCGTGGCCGCGCGCTGGAACAGCTCCGGATCCGGCGGCAGGTTCCAGATCTGGTCCCAGCCGAACAGGAACAGCTGCGCGGCCAGGGCGACCAGCTGCAGCGTGGTCTTCCACTTGGCCAGAAGCGTCACCGGCAGCTTCAGCCCCTTGGGCGCCAGGGTTTCGCGCATGGCGCTGACCGAGAACTCCCGAAACAGGATCAGGCCGCCGGCCAGCGCCACCACCCAGTGGCCGGTGGCCGAAATGGCGACGATCATCCCGGCGACAAGCACCTTGTCGGCGATCGGATCGAGGATGGCGCCCAGCGTGGTCGTGGCGTCGAACCGGCGGGCCAGCCAGCCATCGAGGAAGTCGGTCACGGCCGCGACCAGGAAGCCCCAGAAGGCGAACAGGTAGAGCGTTTTCTGCACGGCGCGCGGCGCCAGGCCGCTCGCGGCCGACCATTCGAACACCGCCGGCACGATCAGGGCGATCAGCGCCAGGAAGACCAGCAGCGTGAGGACCAGGCGGGCGCCGGTCATGATGTTGGGAAGAGCTTTCATGGCGTCTCTCTATCACAACCCCTGGCGGTCATCCTGGCCCAAGCGCAGCGGGTAGCCGGGATGACAGCATTGGTCACCTGCGGAAAAAGTCGTGGATGCGCTGCGCCAGCGCCGCGCTGACGCCCTCGACCTTCATCAGGTCGTCGACCGCCGCCTTGCCGACCTCCCGGGCCGAGCCGAAGGCGTGCAGCAGCGCCTTCTTGCGGCCGGGACCGACCCCCTCGATCTCGTCGAGCGGGTTCTTCTTCATATCCATGGACCGGCGCGTGCGATGGGCGCCGATCGCGAAGCGGTGGACCTCGTCGCGCAGGCGCTGGAGATAGTAGAGCACAGGGCTCTTCGGCTCGAGCATGAAGGGGTCGCGGCCGGGGATGAAGAACCGCTCCAGCCCGGCGTCGCGGTCAGGGCCCTTGGCGATGCCGACCACCGTGATGTCGTCGACGCCGAGGTCGGCCATGACCTCCAGCGCCGCCTCCAGCTGGCCCGCGCCGCCGTCGATCAAGACCAGGTCCGGACGGGCCGAGTCGTCGCCGGCCTCCTCTTCCTTGACCAGGCGCGAGAAGCGGCGGCGCAGAACCTCCTTCATCATGCCGTAGTCATCGCCGGGGACCAGCTCGGTGCTCTTGATGTTGAACTTCCGGTACTGATTCTTCTGGAAACCTTCCGGGCCGGCCACGACCATGCCGCCGACGGCGTTCGTGCCCATGATGTGGCTGTTGTCGTAGACCTCGATCCGTTCGGGCGGGGCTTCCATCCCGAAGGCTTCCTGCACGCCGGCCAGCAGCTTCGACTGGGCCGAGCCCTCGGCCATCTTGCGACCCAGCGCCTCGCGGGCGTTCAGCGTCGCCTGGTCGACCAGGCCCTTCTTCTCGCCGCGCTGAGGCTTGAGGATCTCGACCTTGCGGCCGGCCTTCATGGCGAAGGCCTCGCTGAACAGCGCGTGCTCATGCGGCAGGACGTTGACCAGGATCTGCCGGGGCAGCGGCTTGTCGTCGTAGAACTGGCCGATGAAGGCGCTCATCACCTCGGCGTCGGTGTCGGCCCTGTCGACGCGCGGGAAATAGGCGCGGTTGCCCCAGTTCTGGCCGGCGCGGAAGAAGAACACCTGCACGCAGGCCTGCCCGCCCTCGGCGTGCAGGGCGAAGACGTCAGCCTCCTCGACGCTCTCCGGATTGACCTGGGTCTCCGCGGCGACGGCCGACAGGGCGCGGATGCGATCGCGCAGCCGAGCGGCGCGCTCGAACTCCAGCTCGTCGGAAGCCGCCTGCATCTCCTGCGACATGCGGGCCATGACCGCCCGGCTCTTGCCGCGCAGGAAGGCCTCGGCCTCCTCGACCAGTTTCGCATAGTCGTCCAGCGCGATCAGGCCGGTGCAGGGCGCGGCGCAGCGGCGGATCTGGTGCAGCATGCAGGGCCGGGTGCGACTCTCGTAGACGCTGTCCGAACAGGAGCGCAGCAGGAAGGCCTTCTGCAGGGTGTTCAGCGTGCGGTTGACCGCGCCGGCCGAGGCGAAGGGACCGAAGTAGTCGCCCTTGATCGTGTGCGCCCCGCGGTGCTTGCGCAGCTGGGCGGCGGGATGTTCGCGGCGGATGACGATCTCGGGGAAGCTCTTGTCGTCGCGCAGCAGGACGTTGAAGCGCGGCTTCATCGTCTTGATCAGGTTGATCTCGAGCAGCAGGGCATCCGCTTCCGTGCGGGTCGAGGCGAACTCCATGGCCCGGGTCAGGTCGACCATGTGGGCGATGCGGTTGGTGTGGAAACGCCCCTGGGCGTACTGGATCACCCGCTTCTTCAGCGACCGGGCCTTGCCGACGTACAGCACCTCGCCATCCTCGCCGATCATCCGGTAGACGCCGGGCGAGTCGGGCAGGCGTTTGGCATGGTCGGCGATGAGCGCCGCGCCGGTGAGCGTGGGGGTGTCGGTCACGGAGGCGAATATAGGGGAGTCGGGCGGCGGCGGTGAGGTGGGGACAGACGCCAAGGTGTCTGTCCCTCAATGCTGCTGACACATCCTGACACAAGACGGCGCTAGCCTGCGTCTCACACCCAAGCAGGAGCCTCCCCATGACCCTGAAAGCCACCTGCCACTGCGGCGACACGGCGATCACGCTGTCGCGCCGTCCGGAGGCCGCGAAATCCTGCAACTGCAGCTTCTGTGAACGGACCGGCGCGGTCTGGGCTTACTTCGGCCCGGACGAGATCACGGTCGAGGCGACCGAGGAACGGACCTACGCGCCGACCGGCCTGAACCGTCACCACTTCTGCGGCCGGTGCGGGATGCAGACCTGGGGCGAGTCGCCGGACTGGGCGTCGGCCTACAACAATGACGGCACACCCAAGCCCGGCTTCCAGCCCGGCACGGTCCCCGAGGCCAGGATCGCGGGCGTCAACCTGCGCCTGATCGACGGGCTGGACTGGACGACGGTCGAGGTCGAGACCGTCGACGGGCGCAACAGCTGGTAGGCACGGCTTCGCAACTTCACGGGTTCTGCCCTGAAGGTTGGGGAGGTGGTGCGGAGCGCTCCGGGTTCACCCCGGAAGTCTGTGATGTGAACGTGTGAACGGTGGCGTGAGCCAGTGCGCTCCGCGAAGCTCGTTATCCGGAAGCTTCCGCTCGGCAGCCTTCGTTAGGGCTTAGCCGGAGCGCCTCCGACGGGCGGGCAAGGCGGCAACCTCGTCCCGGACCCTGGCAGTAACCCCCTGCCAGCTGTCCCCGCTCGACCTCCATCACCCCGCCGCCAAGGTCGCCGGCCTAGCGCCCTCCCCGTGCGGTGTGACCGGTTGAGAATGAGGCAGGCGCCGAAGGAGGGGGATCGAATCCTGGATGTCCTCCTGTTTTCCTCTCCCAAGAGGGAGAGGAAGGCGCGGACTAACGCCCCTTCCACGCCGGCGCGCGCTTCTGGCCCCAGGCTGCGACGCCTTCGCGGCGGTCTTCGGTGGGGGTCAGTTCGTCGTAGTGCGCGAGTTCCACCGCGATCGACTCCGCGCCGGTCAGGTTGGCCGTGGCGGTCAGGGTGCGGCGGATGTTGCGCACGCTGAGCGGGGCGTTGGCGGCGATCTTGCGGGCCGTGGCGACGGCGTCGGCGACGAGGGTGTCGGCGGCGCAGACGCGGTTGACGACGCCCCAGGCCGCGCCCTCCTCCGCCGTGAACGGATCGCCCGTCAGCAGGATTTCACGTGCCCGGCGCTCGCCGGCGGCGCGGGCCAGGTTCGGCGCGCCGCCCAGGCCCGGCATGATGCCCAGCTTCACCTCCGGCAGGGCGAACCGCGCGTGGGCGGCCGCGTAGATGAAGTCGCAGTTCAGCGCGATCTCGCAGCCGCCGCCGTAGGCCGCGCCGTTGACCGCGCAGATCACCGGGACCGGCAGGGCGACCAGCGCGTCGCGCATGGCCTCGAACAGGCGGTGCTGGGCGACCCACGCGTCGTCGGTCATGCCGTCGCGTTCCTTCAGATCGGCGCCGGCGCAGAAGATCTTGTCCCCGGCCGCGGTCAGGACCACGGCGCGCACGGCCGTGTCGGCCGCGAGGGTCTGCCAGAGCGACAGCAGTTCCTCCGCCATCTGCGTCGACAGCGAATTGCCGGCCGTCGGGCGATTCAGCGTGACGACGAGGACGCCGTCGGACTGTTCGGTGAGGAGGGTCTGGTGGGTCATTCGGCGTGCTTAGCGGTGGGGTCGCGCCACCTCAATCCTCTCCCTCTTGGGAGAGGGGGACCATGCGGAGCATGGTGGTGAGGGAAGCACGGCCGCTGAAGGGCTCGGCGGGGATGGTGTGAGGCTAACGCCGCGGCTTACCGTCGAACCGCAGCGCCTCCCGCTCCACCACCCTCCGGGTGGTCCCCCTCTCCCAAGAGGGAGCGGAAGGAAAAGGCACGACCTCGCCGTTATCTGGTCCCGAACAGCCTATCCCCCGCGTCCCCCAGCCCCGGGACGATGTAGCCGTGGTCGTTGAGGCCGCGATCGACGCCCGCCGCCCAGATCGGCACGTCCGGATGCTCGCCCCGGATGGCGTCGATGCCCTGAGGCGCGGCCAGGATGCAGACGAAGCGGATGTCGCGGGCCCCCTCCTCCTTCAGCCGGTCAATGGCGGCCCGGGCGGTGACGCCGGTGGCCAGCATCGGGTCGACGACGATCACCTGACGCTCGGCCAGGGTGTCGGGGACCTTGAGGTAGTACTCCACCGCCGCCCGGGTGCCAGGGTCGCGGTAGAGGCCGATGTGGGCCACGCGCGCCGAGGGCACCAAGGTCAGCATGCCGTCGAGCATTCCTTCCCCGGCCCGCAGGATCGAGGCGAAGACCAGCTTCTTGCCGGCGATCTCTGGAGCCATGGTCGTTTCGAGCGGGGTCGTGACCTCGCGCTCGGTCAGGGCCAGGTCGCGGGTGACTTCGTAGCAGAGCAGGGTGGCGATCTCCCGCACCAGCTCACGGAAGGTCTTGGTCGAGGTGTTGATGTCGCGCAGCCGGGTCAGCTTGTGCCGCACCAGCGGGTGGTCGACGATCGTCACGCCAGAACCGTATCCACGCATCAGAACACCGTCCCGTCGCTCGTGATCTTCAGGGGCGGACCGCCGCCCGCTCGTCGTTCGGCCGCCAGTCGCCGACCAGTCGCCCAGGTGCCGCCCTCCAGCACCCGCGCCAGCGGAAAGACCTCGGCGCCGACTTCCAGCCGCTCGCGAACCAGCGGCGCGATGCGGTCGAGCAGGGCCACGGTGAGGGAGCGCCAGCCGACGACGAGCGGGTCGCCGACCGCGTGGGTGCGGTCGATGTCGGCCGGATCCTTCAGGACCAGCACGCCGTCGTCGATGAACAGGCCGCCGTTGCGATACTCGGCGAGGCCCGTCAGGCCGTCGATGTCGATCACGTCGAGACCGGCGTCCTGCAGCGGTTCGATCAGGCTGTAGGCCAGCCACTGCGAGAGCTTGTGGATCGGGACCAGACCCAGCTGAGGATGCCGCCAGGTGTCGCCCATCGGCACGCCGTCGATGACCAGGCGGTTTTGCCAGATGGGGCCGAGACGCTCGAGCAGGACCGCCAGGATCTGCGGCGCGGGCAGTCGGCCCTCAACAGCGCGGGCGGCCATCACGTCGTAGAGGTCGCCGGGCCGACCGATCGCCTCGCCCAACCGGCGCAGCAGGGCGGCGCGGCCCTCCAGCCCCACCAGCGGATTGGCGTCTGAGACCTGGAAGGCCCTGGCCAGCGTCGCCGCCTCGAATCCGGCCAGGGCGTCGGCGCGCAGCGGATCGTCGCACGTGGTGGAGAACGCCCCTGACTGAAAGAGCCGCAGGGAGGCGATGCCCAGCCCCTCCGACCGCGTGGTGGTCGAGCCAGTCGGACCGTCAAGGAACTTCCAGCCTGGGCCGGAGCCCGCGTCGAGCAGGACCGAGGTGACACAGAGGTCGAAGGCGGCGCGGGCGCGGGCGGCGCGATCCGGCCAATAGGCCTCTTCGGCCAGCTCCGCCCACAGGTCGCGGCCGCGGGCGTGGAAATGTCGCCAGCGCGCGTGGAACGGCACCTTCAGCGACGGATACTGCTCACGGATCACCCGCGCCACGGCGTCAGCGGCGTGCGGCAGCCGGTCGAGGTCGACCCGCCAGTCGGGGAGATCGCCCGCCAGCGCGATGGCCAGCATTTCTTGGGCCCGCTCGCGGACGGCGGCGGCGGAGAGGAGGGCGTGGGCGGCGGTCATCTTCGCCCTCCTCCTCGATGGAGGAGGGTTGGGTGGTGGTGTGGCCGCTGAGCGCGGGGAAGGGCTCGGCGAGGCGTCGACGCCATGCGGCGCATTCCCCGCATCGTCGGAGCTACACCACCATCCCCGACCCTTCCTCCATCGAGGAGGAAGGGAGAGCCATCAGAACTCCCCGAGATCACGTCCCACCACCTTCTTCAGGTCTTCCTCGGTCGGTGCGCCGTCGGGCGTGTAGTAGCCGGCGGCCTTCTTGGCCTCCATTTCCACCGAGGCGTCGTCGGGCACCAGCCAGGCCGGGATGGGCACCCGCTCGCCGATCTCGATGCCGCCCTCGACCAGCGCGTCGTGCTTCATGTTCGACATCGAGATGAAGCGGTCGATGCGCTTGACGCCAAGCCAGTGCAGCACGTCCGGCATCAACTGCTGAAAGCGCGCGTCCTGAACCCCCGCCACGCACTCGGTGCGCTCGAAGTAGGTGGCGGCCTGATCCCCGCCGGGCTGGCGCTTGCGAGCGTTGTAGACGAGGAACTTGGTCACCTCGCCCAGCGCCCGGCCTTCCTTGCGGTTGTAGACGATCAGGCCGGCGCCGCCGTTCTGGGCCTCAAGGATGCACTCCTCGATGCCGTGGGTCAGGTAGGGCCGGCAGGTGCAGATATCGGAGCCGAACACGTCGGAGCCGTTGCACTCGTCATGCACGCGGCAGGTCAGGCGGCGAGCCGGGTCGGCGATCGCGGCCGGATCGCCGAAGATGTAGAGGGTGATGCCGCCGATCGGAGGCAGGAAGACCTTGATGTCCGGCCGGGTGACCAGTTCGGGGTACATGCCGCCGGTCTGTTCGAACAGGGTCCGACGAAGGGTGGTCTCGTCGACCTCGAACCGCTCGGCGATGCCGGGCAGATACCAGACCGGGTCGACGGCGGCCTTGGTCACCGCCACATCGCGGCTTTCGTGGACGACCGCGCCGTCGACCCTCAGGCGGCCGGCGTCGATAGCCTGGCCGATCTCGGGCAGCGTCAGGCGGGCCCGGGTGATGGCGATCGACGGACGGATATCGACGCCCTCGCCGATCTCGCGGGCGAAGTCGAGCTGGACGCGGTGCCCCCAGGGATCGAGGGACACGATCTTCGTCGCATCGGCCCACTGTCCGAAGGGGCCGACGTCGACCACCGGGGCGGTATCGGTCAGGTCGGGCCGCACCAGCGGATTGAGCGCTCCGGAGGCGATGGCCAGCGATCGGTACACGGAATAGGCGCCGCCGTGCGCGCCGATGGCGTTGCGGTCGGCCCCGGCGTTCGGGCTGGCGATGACCGGGCCGCGTTCGGTCGCCGTCGGGGCGCCCCAGGCGACGGGGAAACGCGGTGCGGCGCCTGCCTGCGGATGCGAGGTCAGGCGGATGTGGCCTTGCTTGTTTACGGACATTCTCCCTGCGCTCTTCGCGGCGCCTCCAAAAAGGAAAAGGCTCCGAGCCGGATTTCGCCGGCAGGGAGCCTTTGAGCGGAGATGCTGCGCCCGATTTTCCCGCTTGGCAAGTCGGGCGTCAGGCGTCAGCGCGGTCGAGGCGGAACAGCTCGGTCTGATCTTCCACCACCTCGACGGCGAGGTGGTGGTCGGCCTCCTCCAGCCGCTGGCGAGCGAGTTCGCGCGCGCGGTCCTCGTCGCGGACAGTGACGATCTGCAGGGTCGGGACGCTGTAGCGTCGGTCGTGGATGTAGAAGCTGAAGGTGCGCATGGCCGCTCCGAACACGAATGGGGACGGGAGCGCACTTGTCTCTCAGTCGCCGGGGTCCAGGTGTTCAGCCGACAATGCAGATAGGCTACCCCAAAACGGGTAGTTCGCGAGCAAATAGAGGCGAAATGCAGGGAAAATATTCACTGGGCGTCGCCTGCCCGACATTACCCGACAGTACGCATCTTGCGGTCGAGTTATCGGGTTGCGCCACCCCTGCAGGACCTTCATTCGACCTCATCTGCCCGAATTGCGCAGGACCAGCGACGGCTTGACCCCCGGCCCGCGCCGCCGTGAGATACGGCCATGAGCACCGACCTTGCGACCTTCGTCCGCGGCCTGCCCAAGGCCGAACTTCATCTGCACATCGAGGGCAGCCTCGAACCGGAGCTGATGTTCGAACTGGCGAAGCGAAACCACATCGCCCTGCCCTTCAAGTCGGTGGAGGAGATCCGGGCGGCCTATGCCTTTTCCAACCTCCAGGACTTCCTGGACATCTACTACCAAGGCGCCGGGGTGCTGCGGACCGAGCAGGACTTCCAGGACCTGACCATGGCCTACTTCCGTCGGCTGAAGGCCGACGGCGGGGTCCATGCCGAGATCTTCTACGACCCCCAGACCCACACCGATCGCGGCATTCCCTTCAACGTCGCCGCCGATGGCATCCTGGCCGGGATGCAGCAGGCGGAGGACGAACTGGGCGTCACCAGCAAGCTGATCATGAGCTACCTGCGCCACCTCAGCGAGGAAGCGGCGTTCGACACCCTGAAGCAGGCCGAGCCTTATCTGGACCGCTTCGTCGGCGTCGGCCTGGACAGCGGCGAGGTCGGCCATCCGCCGGCCAAGTTCGCGCGGGTGATGAAGGCCAGCCGCGAGCGTGGCCTGCGGATCAATGCCCACGCCGGCGAGGAGGGCCCGCCGGAGTACGTCTACGAGGCGCTCGACATCCTCGGCGTCGACCGCATCGACCATGGCAACCGGGCGCTTGAAGATCCTGCATTGACCCGGCGACTCGTCGACATGGGTATGACGCTGACCGTCTGTCCGCTGTCGAACCTCAGCCTGTGCGTGGTGAAGGACCTCAAGGATCATCCAATGAAGCGGATGCTGGATCTGGGCCTGAAGGCGACCTGCAATAGCGATGATCCCGCCTATTTCGGCGGCTACATCGCCGACAACTATATCCGCACGGCGCAGGCGGTCGGTCTGACGAGGGACGACCTCATCCGACTGGCGAAGAACAGTTTCGCCGGCTCCTTCCTCGGCGACGCCGACAAGGCGCGGCACATCGCGGCGGTGGACGCCTACGCGGCGGCGCACTGACGGGGGCATGCTCCGCGACGCGGAGCATGCCCCCCCACGCCTTAGCTGGTGATCCGGTAGCGGCCGCGACTGTCGGGACAGACGCGGACGTATCGATAATCCGTGCGACCGCCCCACTCGACCGGCGCCGGAGCCAGGCGACAGCCGCGGCGGGCATAGTCGCGATAGTCGTAACGGCCGCTGCGGAAGCCGCGCTCGCGATAGCCGCGGCTTTCGCGATAGGAGATGGTCTGATCACGGCGCCAGTAGTAGCCATTGGCGTCGCAGTTGGCGGTCGAGCGACCGACGCTGCCGCCGACGCCGGCGCCGACCAGGGCGCCGAGCACCGCGCCCTCGGTCTGCACGTCGGTGGCGGCGACGTTGGACCCGATGGCCGCGCCGGCCAGGGCCCCGATCAGGGCGCCGGCGACGGAGCGGTTGTCGCGGCGCTGCTCGCAGGGGCTGTCGCGGTAGGGGGCATAGGCGTCGTTATAGCTGACGTCACGACCGTAGTAGTCCGCGCTCGGCGCATAGGGATCCCAACGCCATTCGCCGTACTGGCGCACATAGGCGCCCCGTCCGTAGCGGCGGTCATAGGCGGCCTGGTCGCGCAGGTACTGCCGACGGCGGGACTCATAGGCGCGCCGCTGGGCGTCGTAGTCCGCGCGGCGATCCTGATAGGCGCCGCGCTGGCGCTGATACTCGCGCTGCTGCGCCTGATACTGCTCCCAGGTCTGAGGGTAGCTCTGGGCGATGGACGCGCCGGCGGTCAGGGCGATGGCGCTGGCCGCGGCGACGGCGATGAGGGTTCTGGTCTTCATGACGCTCTTTCCTCTGATCTAGAACAGAGCGAAGACCGGCCTCCCGTCGTCCGTCGACGCTCTCAACGAGCGCCCACCCCCGAGTACAGCGAAAGAACGTCGCCGCCGGTTAACGGTTGCAGTGGCGGAGACATGTACCGACTTCGGGACGTGTCCCCAGCAGCTTCAAGCGAGGGAAGCGGTAGGGGACACGCCCTGAAGTGCATGTCCCCGGCATCAGATCAGCGCGTCTCTCGTCGGCTGCTGAAGCAGGACGCGGCCGGTGAGCTCGAAGATGCTCGGCGCGACCATGGCGTGATGGGTGATGACGTGCGCGTCGCGGAACCGGCGCTGCAGGTCATTGCTCAGATAGACGGCGCCGCCGCCCAACATGTCATAGGCGACCTTGCAGACGTCGGCCGCGACATGAGTCGCGTGGGCGCAGGCCAGGCGCAGGCGGTTGCGCTGGTCCAGAGTGGCGTCCTGGCCCGACTGCAGCTGCTGCCAGATTGCGCCGATGCACTCGTAGTAAAAGGCGCGGGCCGCCGACAGCGAGGCCGCCGCGCGGGCGTAGTCGTTCTGAACGACATTGCGCTCGGCCAACGCGCGCTGCGAACCCTGCTGCTTCTTCTCCAGGGCCATCTGCCCGGCCAGGATCAGGGCGCCGCGGGCATTTCCGAGCGCCACCGCCGTCACGCCCAGCGCCAGCATGCCGAACACCGGAAAGCGGGCGAGCGGCGTGTCGAGCCGCGTGCGGTCGCTGTGCAAGGCCACCGACCGCTCCTTGGGCACCAACACGTCCTTGACCGCGAAGTCGAGGCTGCCCGTGCCGCAAAGGCCGGAGGTGCGCCAGGTGTCGATCAGCTCCACCTCGTCGGCGCGGAAGATCATCATCCGGTGCAGCGGCTGGCCATCGGCGTCGAGCAGCGGACCATTGACGCCCAGGAGCATCGCGCCGCCGGCGATCCAGTTGGCGTTCTGCGAACCGCTGCCCCACTGCCACCGGCCGGTGACGCGCCAGTGTTCCCCCGCGTCCACGGCCTTGCCCATCGGGGCGAAGACGCCGGCGGAGATGACGTCCTTGTGGCCGAACACCTCGCGGGCCGTTTCGGCGTCGAGCCGATTGGCCATGGAGGCGGTGGTGGCGCCGATCATCAGGCACCAGCCGGCCGAGGCGTCATTCTGGGCGACGATCTCGATGGCCTGGGCGACGTCGGTGGGGAGGGTCTCGTGACCGTCCAGCTCAGCCGGCAGCAGCATGCGGAACAGGCCCGCCTCGGCCATCTTCCGCGCCAGGTCGGCGGGCAGCCGGCGGCCGGCCTCGATCTCGTTGGCGCGGCGCGCGACCTCCAGGGCCAGCGAGGTGGCGGCGGCGACGGCGTTGAACGTCATGCGGGGAGCTTCCAGAGGGCGGCGAGGTTGTTGCGCTGCATGTTCGAGGAGCCGCCGACGATCGGCATGCCCAGCAGGTCGCGGACGTTGCGCTCGATATCGTAGTCCGCCGACATCGCATAGGCGCCCATGACCCGCTGGCAGGCCAGCGCGATCTCGACGCCGGTCTCGCCGATGAACAGTTTGGCCATGCTGGTCTCGACCGCACAGGACTTGCCCTCGTTCGCCAGGCGGGCGGCGTTCCACAGCATCAGGCGGCAGGCTTCCAGCTTCGCGCGGGCGTCGACCAGGGCGTGGCGCACGGCCTGGTGGGCGGCGATCGGCTTGCCGAACTGGACGCGCTCCTGGCTGTAGGCCCAGGCCTCGTCGAGGGCCGCCTGGGCGATGCCGAAGGCGCAGGCGCTGATTTCCAGCTTCTCGATGTCCAGCGCCCGGCCGGCCAGCATCTTCCAGCCCTGGTTCCACTTCTCCGGCCCGCCGACGACGGCCGACAGCGGCAGGCGGACCTCATCGAAGTGGACGTCGGACGACAGGGTGTAGCGCAGGTTCACATGGTCGATCGGGGTGATCGTGACGCCGGGCGCGTTGGTCGGGATCAGCACGAATGACAGGCCGCCGCGGGCCGGCGCGTCGGGGTCCGAGCGCACGAGGCAGTAGATGGTGTCGGCGAAGTCCGCGCCCGTGCACCAGCGCTTGGCGCCGTTGACGACGATCTCGTCGCCCTCGCGGCGAGCGCGGGTCGAGACCTGAGAGAGATCGCCGCCGACATCCGGCTCGGAGAGGCCGTAGGCGAAGATCAACTCGCCTTTGGCCAGCCTCGGCAGCAGCTGCGCCTTCTGCTCGGCCGAGCCGTTCTCGAGGATGTTCATGCCGCCGTAGAAGGCGCACTGGATGAACGGCCCCGCGAGGAACGATCCCGCCCGGCACAGCTCCTCGATGGCCGCGACGGCGGCCACGATGTCCGGGCCCGTGCCGCCGTATTCCTCCGGCACGGTCAAGCCGCAGAGGCCGAGGTCGGCCAGCTCGCGGAACAGGTCGCGCGGGAAGCTGTGGGCGCGGTCCCACTCGCGGCGCTTCTCGCGCGGCGCCTTGTCGGCGACGAAGCGCTGGAGGACCGAGCGCAGGTCGGTGACATGGGAGGGTTCGGGGAGGTTGGTCATGACTCGCCACCAAAGCCCTTCCTCCTCGATGGAGGAAGGGTTGGGATGGTGGTGGAAGCAATGCCTTTGAATTTCGAGCGCGAGTGGCTCTGAACCCTCTGGCGCCACAAGCCCCGGCACAGCGGAAACACCACCATCCCCGACCCTTCCTCCATCGAGGAGGAAGGGAGATTAGTGTGTGCTCGCATCACTCCCCCGTCAGGTTCATGGGCCGGCGCTCGCGGAAGGCGGCGACGGCCTCCTTGCGGTCGGCGGTCATGTTGCTGAGGCTCTCGTAGGCCACGGCCGCGTCGCTGGTGGCGACCATGATCTGCTTGAGGGTGATGTTGGCCGTCATCTTGGTCCAGCGGACCGCCCACCGGGGGTTGCCGAGAATCTTGCCGGCGATCTCGGCGACCTTGGCGTCGAGCTGGTCGGCCGGAACGGCGTAGTTGATCAGCCCCATGCCGGCGGCTTCCGTCGCCGACAGCAGGTCGCCGGTCATCAGCAGTTCCTTGGCCCGCGCGAAGCCGATCAGCTGGGGCCAGATGATCGCGCCGCCGTCGCCGGCGACCAGGCCGACCTTCACGTGCGGGTCGCCGATCTTGGCCGCCTCGTCGGCGATGATGACGTCGCACAGCAGGGCGAGGGTCGCGCCCAGGCCCGCCGCCGCGCCGTTCAGCCGGGCGATGATGGGCTTTTCCAGGTCCAGCAGGCCGCTGACGATCCGCTTGGCGTCGTAGGCGATGGCGCGGAACTTCCGCGGGTCGCTGATCTGCTCGTCGAACCAGTCGAAGTCGCCGCCGGCGCAGAAGGCGCGGTTCTCGCCGGTCAGGACGATGAGGTCGCTGTCCTCGTCGTGCTGCAGGTCGACAAAAAGCTCGGCCAGCTCGTCGTGCATGCGGGCGTCGACCGCGTTCACGGCGTTGCCGTTGAAGGCGCAGATCAGGATCCGGCCATCGCGGCGGAAGGTGAAGCGCTGGTAGTTCTCGAACGTCATCAGGCGGGATCCGGTTGGAGACGGACGAGGCGGCGGCCGAAGTTCTCGCCCCGGAACAGGCCGCAGAAGGCCTCGGGCGCGCGTTCCAGGCCGTCGAACTCCTCGATCGCGATCTTCAGCGCGCCATCGGCGATCCAGTCGGCCAGCTGGCTCTGGGCGGCGGCGAACTGGCGGATGTCGTCGAACACGACCAGCCCCTCCATCCGCACCCGGTGGGTAATGAAGACGTCGGTGTTCTTCAGGCCGACGCGGTCGGCCGCCGGAACGTTGTAGTCGGCGACCTGGCCCGACACGACGACGCGGCCGCGCAACTTCATCAGCGGCAGGACGCGGTCGATCATCTCATTGCCGACGTTGTCGAACAGGACGTCGACGCCTTCGGGGCAGGCGGCCTTGATGGCGGCGGTCAGGTCGCTCTCGGCCTTGTAGTCGATGACGGTGTCGAAGCCGGCCTCGTCCAGCAGCCAGGCGCATTTCTTGGGTCCGCCGGCGATCCCGACGACGCGCATGCCCAGTTTCTTGCCGATCTGGCCCGCCGTGGCGCCGACCGGGCCGGCGGCGGAGGTGACCAGCAGGGTCTCGCCCGCCTTGGCCTGGGCCACGCGGTGCAGGCCGAACCAGGCGGTCATGCCGGGGATGCCGAGCACGCCGATCCAGGCGCCCAGCGGCACGCGGCGATCGGTGATCTTCTGAATGTAGCCGCGACCGTCGGAGACCAGATGCTCGCGCCAGCCGCCGCCGGCCGCGATGAGGTCGCCCGGCTGGAAGGCGGGGTTGGCGCTCTCGGTCACCTGGGCCACGCAGAAGCCGTCGACGCCCTCGCCGATCTTCATCGCGCCGGCGTAGCTGTCGCCGCCGGACAGGCGCGAACGCATGCCGGGGTCGACGGAGTGCAGGATGATGCGGGCGTTGAATCTCCCCTCGGCCGGCGGCGGCAGCGGCCGCGCCTCGAGCGCGAAGTCCTCCGGCGTCGGCGCGCCCTGAACATGGCGCGCGAGCACCCAGCGGCGGGTTGTCTCTGTCACTCTGCCTCCCTGCCGGGTGGTCCCGGTCTGGCGGCGACTGTAGGCGGTTCGAAAGCGGAAGGGGAAGACGCCACAATTCCGCCGGCGCGCCAGATCGACTATGGACCCCGCATGCGCCGCACCAGCCTGATCGCCGCCCTGAGTCTACTGTCCGCCGGGTCGGCCTTGGCGCGGGACGGCGGCATGGCCCAGACGCGGCCGAACCTGCGCGACGCGGTGACCGCCCCGCTCGACGACTTGAATCTCAAGCACATCGAGATCCCCGAGGTGCTCACGCGCGCCGTCGCCAGCCCCTACGCCATGGACGGCATGACCCGCTGTGAGCCGATCGCCGCCGAGGTCGGGCGGCTGGACGAGGCGTTGGGACCGGACCTCGACGAGGCGCCGCCGCCCGATAAGCGCACCAGGGTGCAGAAGGCCCGCCAGATGGCAGGCGACGCCGCCGTCGGCGCGGTCGAGGACAAGACCCGCAGCCTGCTCCCGTTCCGGGGCTGGATCCGGAAGCTGTCGGGCGCCGAGCGGCGCGACAAGCGGGTGGCCGCGGCCATCAACGCCGGCAAGGTCCGCCGCGGCTATCTGAAGGGCGCCGGCATGCGCATGAACTGCGCCCCGCCGGCGGCGCCCAGCTGGTTCGTGCCGGAGGCGGAAGCGAAGACGGGCGGCGGGTTCCTGGCCTGGCTGGGCGGGGTCTGGGCCGGAATCGTGAGCTGGTTCCAGGGGCTGCTGGGGTAGGTCCCACAGCACATCCACCTTCCACCGAGCATCCCCGCGAAGGCGGGGATCCAGGCTGTCTTAAGCGATTGCAGGCCGCGCCAACCAAGTGATCTCGGCTTGGGTCCCCGCCTTCGCGGGGACACTCGGATGAAAATGACGGGAGTAGAGTAGCCCTACGACAACCGCGCCCTTAGCGCCTCCAGGCTCTCCACGAACCAGACGTGCCGGCCGCGATTGGACTCGCCGACGAAGTCGTTGAGCGGCTTGCTGGCCGCCATCTTCGCACTGACGTCGCCGACGATGGCGACGTTGATGCGGTAGTTCACCGCCTTCTGCAGGATCGCGCCGGCGAGGCCGGTCGACAGCGTCAGGAAGTCGTCCGACAGGCGCGCGACCGGGATGGCGATCCAGCTCGCCCCCTCCCCCATCGCATCGCCGATCAGGTCGGTTCCGTCACGCTCGGTGGCGACAGGCGGGCCGTCGGCGGCGACGACAAGGACGCGGTGGCCGGCGACGTCTTCCACAATGCTCATCGGTCATCTCCCAAAGCCCTCCTCCTCGATGGAGGAGGGTTGGGTGGTGGTGTAGCCTATTGAGTACTCGGAGAGGCTCAAGAGGCTCCGAGCCCACCGGCGCCTTTCCTCTCATTCACTACCTGCACCACCATCCCCGGCCCTTCCTCCATCGAGGAGGAAGGGAGAAGGATGTCACAGCCCCAGTACCGCCTTGGCCATGATGTTGCGCTGGATCTCGTTGGAGCCGCCGAAGATCGAGGTCTTGCGCATGTTGAAGTAGGTCGGCGCCGACTTGGCCGCCCAGCTCGGGATCGACAGGCTGTTGTCGCCGGTCAGACCCTTGGCGTGCGGCGCGCCGTAGTGGGCGGCGGCCTCCAGGGTCAGCTCGGTCAGGCGCTGTCCGACCTCGGTGCCCTTGACCTTGAGGAGCGAGGCTTCCGGCCCGGGGCCCTTGCCGGACGCCTCCCCGGCCAGGGTGCGCAGCTCGGTGTATTCAAGCGCGGCGAGGTCGATCTCCAGCTCGGCGACCTTGCGGCGGAAGTCGGCGTCCTTGAGCAGGGCCTCGGCGTCGTCGCCGGGCTCGATCGCGGCCAGCTCCCGCAGTTTCTCGATGCCCCGCTTGGACCGCGCCACGCCGGCGATGCCGGTGCGCTCGTGGCCGAGCAGGTACTTGGCCACCGTCCAGCCCTTGTTCTCCTGACCGATCAGGTTCTCGACCGGCACCTTCACGTTGTCCAGGAAGACGTCGTTGACCTCGTGGCCGCCCTCGATGGTGATGATCGGCCGCACGGTGATGCCGGGCGTCGTCATGTCGATCAGCAGGAAGGAGATGCCCTCCTGCTTCTTGGCCGTCGGGTCGGTGCGGACGAGGAAGAAGCCCCAGTCCGCGAAGTGGCCCTGGGTGGTCCAGGTCTTCTGGCCGTTGACGATGTAGTATTCCTTGCCGTCGTCGCCCTTCACGCGCTCGGCGCGGGTCGCCAGGCCGGCGAGGTCGGAGCCGGCGCCGGGTTCGGAGTAGCCCTGGCACCACCAGATGTCGCCGTTCATGGTGCCGGGCAGGAACTTGGCTTTCTGCTCGGGCGTGCCGAAGGTGTAGAGCACCGGCCCGATCATCCCGATGCCGAAGCTGGTCTGGCTGGTCTGCGCGCGGGCCAGCTCCTCACTGAAGATGTACTTGCGCACCGAATCCCAGCCGGTGCCGCCGTACTCGACCGGCCAGGACGGGACCAGCCAGCCCTTGTCGTTCAGGATCCGGTGCCAGGAGAGGATGTCCTCCTTGGTCAGGTGCTCGCCCGCGTCCATCTTGCGGCGGTTCTCCGCCGGGAAGTTGGCCTCGATCCAGTCGCGGACTTCCTTCCGGAATTCGGCGTGCTCGGGCAGGAAATCGAGGTCCATCTGCTTTCTCCCTAGCTGCGCGCTGGACTCTCGCGGTCCGGCTCGGCAGTTTGCGCTCAAACAAGTGTTTCAACGAACATAAGGGGCGACGCGCCATGGCCGCAATCAATTCCGTCACCGACCTGACCAACGACGGCGATGTCGCCGTCATCACCCTGAACAGCCCGCCGGTGAACGCCCTGTCGGCCAACGTCCGCGACGGCCTCTACGAAGGCTTCAAGGCCGCCATCGCCGACGACTCGGCCAAGTCGATCGTCCTGATCTGCGACGGCCGCACCTTCATCGCCGGCGCCGACATCAGCGAGTTCGGCGGCGCGTCCAAGGGCGCCGGCCTGCACGAAGTCCAGGCGATGATGGAAGGCTCGCCCAAGCCGGTGATCGCCGCCATCCACGGCACGGCGCTGGGCGGCGGCCTGGAAGTGGCGCTGGTCGCCCACTATCGCGTGGCCGTCCCCTCGGCGAAGGTCGGCCTGCCGGAGGTGAACCTGGGCCTGCTGCCGGGGGCCGGCGGCACCCAGCGCCTGCCCCGCATCGTCGGCGCCCAGAAGGCGCTGGAGATGATGACCAGCGGCGCGCACATCCCGGCCAAGGACGCCAACGCCATGGGCCTGGTCGACGAGCTGGTCGAGGAAGGGAACCTGAAGGCCGGCGCCATCGCCTTCGCCCGCAAGGTCGTCGCCGAGAACTGGCCGCTGAAGAAGGTCCGCGACCGTGAAGTGGCCGGCGCCTCGCCGGAGGTCTTCGCCGAGTTCCGCAAGGCCAACGCCCGCAAGTTCCGCGGCTTCATGGCCCCCGAGTCGAACATCAAGTGCATCGAGGCGGCCGCCAACCTGCCCTTCGACGAAGGCATGAAGGTCGAGCGCCAGCTGTTCGTCGAGCTGATGACCGGCCCGCAGTCGGCCGCCCAGCGCTACGTCTTCTTCGCCGAACGCGCCGCCAACAAGATCCCCGACGTCGCCGACGACACCCCGCTGATCCCGATCAAGCAGGTCGGCGTGATCGGCGCCGGCACCATGGGCGGCGGCATCTCAATGAACTTCCTCAACGCCGGCATCCCGGTGAAGATCGTGGAGATGAAGCAGGAGGCCCTCGACCGCGGCCTCGGCGTCATCCGCAAGAACTACGAGAACACCGCCGCCAAGGGTCGCCTGACCCTGGACGCGGTCGAGAAGCGGATGGGCCTGCTGACCGGCTCGCTGGCGCTTGAGGACCTGGCCGACTGCGACCTCATCATCGAGGCCGTGTTCGAGAACATGGACATTAAGAAGGACGTCTTCGGCAAGCTCGACAAGATCGCCAAGCCGGGCGCCATCCTGGCCTCCAACACCAGCTACCTGGACGTCAACGAGATCGCCTCGGCGACCACCCGTCCGGAGGCTGTGATCGGCCTGCACTTCTTCTCGCCGGCCAACGTGATGCGCCTGCTGGAGATCGTGCGCGGCGACGCGACCTCGAAGGAAGTCATCGCCACCTCGATGAAGCTGGCCAAGACCATCGGCAAGGTCGGCGTGCTCGTCGGCGTCTGCCCGGGCTTCGTCGGCAACCGCATGCTGAGCCAGCGCCAACGTCAGGCCCAGGCGCTGGTCGCCGAAGGCACCATGCCGTGGGACGTCGACCGCGTGCTTTATGACTTCGGCTTCCCGATGGGGCCGTTCGCGATGAGCGACCTGGCCGGCCTCGACATCGGCTGGAGCAAGGAGACCTCGAAGGGCGAGACCATCCGCGACGTGCTCTGCGAGATGGATCGCCGCGGCCAGAAGACCGGCGCCGGCTACTACGACTACGACGAGAAGCGGAACGCCAAGCCGTCGGACGTCACCGAGAAGATCATCCGCGACTTCGCCGCCAAGTCGGGCGTCAACGCCCGCCAGGCCGACGATCAGGAGATCCTGGAGCGCACCATCCTGCCGATGATCAACGAGGGCGCGAAGATCCTCGAGGAGGGCAAGGCGATCCGCGCTTCGGACGTCGATACCGTCTGGATCAACGGCTACGGCTGGCCCGTCTACCGCGGCGGCCCGATGCACTACGGCGACAGCCTCGGTCTGGCCCATGTGGTCGAGCGGCTGAAGCACTACCAGAACCAGCACGGCGACTTCTTCAAGCCCTCCGCCCTGCTCGAGAAGCTCGCCGCCGAAGGCAAGGGCTTCAAGGACCTGAAGTAAGAGAGAAGGCCCTTCCCCCTGGAGGGGGGAAGGGCTTGGGATGGGGGTGGCGCCGTCGGGGTTCTGGCGGCGCCATCAGCATTTTCCGCCGACTGAGAGGGGACACCTGGATCTAGAGTCGCCGGGATAGAGTGGGATATCGGGGGACACCGTGGGACGACCCCTTAGGCCACAAGGAAAAGACGGCCGCGGCGCACCTTCGTCGAAGGGCGTGCGGTGTCTAGAGCGAACGGCAGTTTAGACGACGCGCGGGACAGGACAAACTAGAGTCGCCGCCGGTGGCCGCGCCGTCCCCCACCGACCTCTCAGAGTCGGCTGAGGCCTTTCTCAGAAAGGGCTGGCGGACCTTGATCTCGACAGACGGAGCGCCGACGGCGGGCAAAGGCGCGCTCGAAACCGCACGCGGAAGTGGGACTCAGGCGGTCCCACTTCGCGAAATGGGGGCCCACTTCCAGAAACGCTAGACGGGGAAAGGGGTTGCGGGCGCACCGACCGGTCCGGCAGGACGGTCGTGATCCAAGGAAGTGGGACCGGTTTTCGCCGCGAACTAGAGCCGCGCGTCCTGGCCGGCTTCCGCAATCAGAGAATACGAAGAACCGGCGGTCTCGACCCTGATCGGGCGGAGCTTTGCCCCGTCGTCGACGAAGACGAGGGCCTCGTTCCTGGAAAGCGCCTCAAGGAGATTTCGCTGAATGCGCGGCCAGTCGTCCTCTGGTGCATCCGGCGCGATCGCCGAGACCATGACCTTCAGGGCAATCGGCGACATCGACTTGGCCGCGTCGTTGCCGTCGCCTTGGACGCGCACTGTTAGCTCCTCGACCTGGCCGTCCGGTGACGGGCACAGCTTCCAGCCATCCTCGGTCGCAACGCAGGACCGACCGTCCACCATCGCCAACGGACGCCAAGCCGACATCGCGGGACCGCCAGCGGCGGCCATGCGGCTCTGAGCATCCGAGGCCCGGACATCGAATGTCGGTCGGGGCGCTTGCGCTTCGGTGGGCGACTGCCGAGAGGCGTCGGCGGGACGCTCACAGGCCGCAAGCGCGACCAGGGCGACAGGAAGCAGCAGGACTTTCAAGTTCGGCTCCCTAGAGAAGCTGACCCACCCAAAGCACGCGGCCTATGATCTGGAGGTTCCCCAGGTCGTCGCCCTCGACGGTCTCCGAGGGATAGGCCGGATTGTCCGATATCAGCTGGAGGCCACTAGCCAAACGCCTGAATCTTTTAACGCGAGCGTCGCCGGCCAGCACGAAGGCGAAGATGCCGTCGAAGATGCGCTGATCGCTCTCGTCGATCAGCAGCAGGGCGCCGTCCTTGATGCCCGGCTCCATCGAGTCGCCGCGCGCCTCGAGCACCGCCAGGCCGGCAGCCGATGAGCGGTTGAGGCGCTTCCGCAGGAAGGCGCTCGTGAATGGCATGTCGTCGAGGCGGCGGCGGCCCTCGTTCCATTTGCCCGCGCCGGCGGCCAGCGTCGCGTCGTAACGCGGGACCTTCACAAACCCTGATGACGCATCGGGTCCGTCGCCGCGGCCGGTGACCAGCCAGTCGAGCGAACAGTCGAGGCCCTCGGCCATCCTGGCCACGATGTCGAGCCGCGGCCCGGCGCTGCCGCCCGCCTTCAGATACTTCGAAACGGTGCCCTGCGGGACCCCCACGCGGTGGGCGAACGCCGTCACCTTCTCCGGCGCCATGGCCTCGGCGAGGCGACGAGCGAAGCCGTCGTAATCGAAATCGGGATCAAAAATGGCGTCGTTCATCGAAATCGCCCCTGGAGCGACTTGACGGACTCAGGAGATCGTGGCGTTCTCATCACGAACGTGATTATTCTTATGAGATCGTAATGCGCGCCGCCGCCCGAGAGATCGACCCTAGGCCGACCACCTGGCACGCCGAACTGATCAAGGCCGCGATCCGAATGCGGGGTACGACGCTCACCAAGCTGGCCCTGGACCATGGCCTGGACGAAAGCGCCGTGCGTGCCGCGCTGGTGCGCCGCCAACCTGAAGCCGACAGGGTCATCTCGCTGTTTCTGGGGGTCCCCCTCCATGAGCTGTGGCCCGATCGCTACGACGAATCGGGCGGGCGTATTCGTCACGTTCGTGATGAGAATAGCCACGATCGCGCTGGCGCGCACCGTCTAACCTCGGGGGCGCGCTAGACATGGCGGAGCCAGCCCTCAGCGTCGTCAGCACCACCGCCGAGCCGGCGGTCGTCGAGCAGGTCGTCCTGCTGCCCGTCGACCAGATCGACGACAGCGATCGCCTGCGGCCGGTCGATCCGGCCTGGGCCGCCGCCCTTGGGCGGATCATGGCCACCGACGGCCAGGACGAGCCGATCTCCGTCTGTCGCCTGCCCGGCCGGCCGGGCTGGAAGCTGATCGCCGGTGGTCACCGCCTGGCCGGCGCGCGGGCCGAGGGCTGGACCGAGATCAAGGCGGTCGTGAAGTCCGCCGACGCCCTGGACCGCCGCCGGCGCGAGGTGTCGGAGAACCTCTGGCGCAAGGGCCTCGACCCGCTCGACCGCGCCGCCTTCATCGCCGAGCTTCACGACATCCTTCGCGCCCGCGCGGGCATCGACGCCGCTACTTCTGGCCGGGCGATCTCGGCCACCGTCCGGTGGCAAACTGCCCTTAAGAGTGAAGCCGAGGATGCAAGTGTCACCGTGACACATGCACCGACCATCCCACCCCCATCCC
>CALALX010000054.1 GCA_937925635.1 uncultured Caulobacter sp. | reverse complement strand
GGATATAGGGCCGGCCGTTGCGGGCGTCCTCGATGATGTCTTCGATCGGGGAGATGGGGGTGTCTTCGGACATTACGCAGTCTCCTGCCACCGCGCGAGGTAGCGCGCCAGCATGTCGATCTCGAGGTTGACGCGATAGCCGGGCGCGAGTTCGCCCAGCGTCGTCACTTCGAAGGTATGGGGAATGATGTTGAGGCCGAAGACATCGTCCTCGACTTCGTTGACGGTCAGGCTGACGCCCTCGACAGCGATCGAGCCTTTGGGCGCGATCAGCCGGTGCAGCGGGCGCGGCGCGCGGATGCGCACCCGGTGCGAGCCGCCGTCCGGTTCGACCGACAGCACCTCGCCGACGCCGTCGACGTGGCCGGAGACGATATGGCCGCCCATCTCGTCCCCGAGGCGCGCGGCGCGCTCCAGGTTCATTCGGTGGCCTTCCTGCCAGCGGCCGAGCGTGGTCAGGGACAGGGTCTCATGACTGACCTCGACGGCGAACCAGCCCTCGCCCTTCTCCACCACGGTCAGGCAGCAGCCGGCGTGGGCGATCGAGGCTCCCAGGTCGATCGTGGCGACGTCGTAGGCCGTCTCGATCTCATAGCGGCGGTCGCGGTTGGTTTCGCGCACGGAGCGCACCCGCCCCACGTCGGTGACAATGCCGGTGAACATCAGGCCCTCTCGTAGCGCTCCCACAGGTCGTCGCCGACCGCTTCGACCGCCGTCCGCCGGAACCGCGGCGCGGCGGCGAGGTCCTTCAACACGAAGGCCCCGACCCCCGGACGACCCTCGTCGCCCAGCACGATCGGCGCCCGGAACCATTCCAGCGCGTCCACGAGATCCGCCGCCAGCAGGCTGGCCGCCACCTGGCCGCCGCCCTCGACGAAGATCCGCGGTTCGAACCCCGCGATCGCACCGGCGGAGCCGGGCAGCTTCTCCGCCAGCTGCCCCCTCAGCCAGGCTTCGAGAGCCTCGAGCGCAGCCTTCGGATCGGCGCGTCCATCCGTCTCGGCCACCTGTAGGACGGTGACCCCAGCGTCAGTCAAACGGTTGTTTGGATTCTCGATGGTGATGACAACCGTGGCCAGCCGCTCGGCGTCGCGAACCAGCTTCGACGTCTGGGGCAGTCGCTGGCGGCTGTCGAGCACCACCCGCACCGGCTGGAGGCCGACGAAGCCCGGCAGGCGGACGGTCAGCTCCGGATCGTCGGCGATCGCCGTCTCGACCCCCACCAGCACCGCCTGGTGCATGGCGCGCAGCCGATGGACCTGCTCGCGCGCCGCCGGACCGGTGATCCAGCGGCTCTCGCCCGAGGCCGTCGCGATCCGTCCGTCGAGCGAGGTGGCCAGCTTGAGGGTGACCCCCAAGATCAGTCCTCGAGGTCTTCGGACAGACCCTCGGCGCTGAGGAACTGCGCGAAGTCGTCGGTGTGCTTGAAGTCTCGGTAGACCGAGGCGTAGCGGACGTAGGCGACGTCATCGAGCGCCTTCAGCGCCTTCATGACCATCTCGCCGACCACCGACGACGGCAGCTCGGTCTCGCCCATGCTCTCCAGCTGGCGGACGATGCCGTTGATCAGGCGGTCGACCCGCTCGGGCTCGATGTTCCGCTTGCGCAGCGGCAGGGAGACCGAGCGGGCCAGCTTCTCCCGGTCGAAGGGCGTGCGCCGCCCCGACCGCTTGAGGATGGTCAGCTCGCGCAGCTGCACGCGCTCGAAGGTGGTGAAGCGGCCGCCGCACTCGGGGCAGAGCCGCCGGCGACGGATGGCCGCGCCGTCTTCCGACGGGCGGCTGTCCTTCACCTGGCTTTCCATGTGTCCGCAGAACGGGCAGCGCATATCTGGGCCCCTCCCGGAGGACCGTACCTATTAGTTGTAGATCGGGAAGCGCGCCGTCAACGCCAGCACCTGTTCACGCACCTTCGCCTCGACCTCGGCGTTACCGTCCGGGCCGTTCTTCGCGAGGCCGTCGACGACTTCACCGATCCAGCGGCCGATCTGCTGGAACTCCTCGACGCCGAAACCGCGGGTGGTCCCGGCCGGGGTGCCGAGCCGGACGCCCGAGGTGACCACGAAAGAAGCGGTGTCGAAAGGAATGCCGTTCTTGTTGCAGGTGATGTGGGCGCGCTCGAGCGAGGCTTCGGTGTCGCGGCCGGTGACGCCCTTGGGGCGCAGGTCGACCAACATCACGTGGCTGTCGGTGCCGCCCGAGACGATGTTCAGGCCCGAGGCCATTACCGTTTCCGCCAGCGCCTTGGCGTTGGTCACGACCTGGGCGGCGTAGGCCTTGAACTCAGGCTGCAGCGCTTCGCCGAAGGCCACGGCCTTGGCGGCGATGACGTGCTCCAGCGGCCCGCCCTGAAGGCCCGGAAAGACCGCCGAGTTGATCTTCTTGGCGATCGCCTCGTCGTTGGTGAGGATCAGGCCGCCGCGCGGACCGCGGAGGGTCTTGTGCGTGGTGGTAGTGACCACGTGGGCGTGCGGCACGGGGTTGGGATAGGCGCCGCCGGCGACGAGGCCGGCGTAGTGGGCCATGTCGACCATCAGCAGCGCGCCGATGCTGTCGGCGATCTCACGGAAGCGCTTGAAATCGATGGCGCGGCCATAGGCCGAGCCGCCGGCGATGATCAGCTTCGGCTTCTCGCGCTCGGCCACCTCGGCGACGTTGTCGTAGTCGATGTACTGGTCCTGCTGGCGCACGGTGTAGGCCACCGGCTTAAACCACTTGCCCGACTGGTTGGCCGGGGAGCCGTGAGTCAGGTGGCCGCCGGCGGCGAGGTCCATGCCCATGAAGGTGTCGCCCGGCTGCAGCAGGGCCATGAACACCGCCTGGTTGGCCTGGGCCCCCGAGTGCGGCTGGACGTTGGCGAACCCGGCGCCGAACAGTGCCTTGGCGCGGTCGATGGCCAGCTGCTCAATGACGTCGACGTACTCGCAGCCGCCGTAGTAGCGCTTGCCCGGGTAACCCTCGGCGTACTTGTTGGTCAGGATCGAGCCCTGGGCCTCAAGCACAGCCCGGCTGACGATGTTCTCGGACGCGATCAGCTCGATCTGGTTCTGCTGGCGCTTCAGCTCATGGGCGATGGCTTCGGCGATCGCCGGATCGGCCGTACCAAGGTCTGCGCCGAAGAAGGCGGGACGGGTCGGAGTCGTGGCGTTCATGATCGGATCTCCTGGTAACGGCGCATCGGCGCGCCCTCTTTAGTGTGCATTGCGGAAAAAGGGAGGCCGGATTCGCGTCGCGGCCGGATTCGGAGCGGTGGGCGGCGACGGAACCGTCGTCGTGGCCCGTGCGTTGCGGAGGGATGTGAGCCGGAGCCCGCGGGCGAACGGCCGGAAAGTCATATCCGCGAGAAAAGGTGCGTAATGGCCGACGATACGGGGCGCAACGAAACGTCGGGCGCCGAGATTCTCGCTCATGCCTCGGAGATCGTGGCCGCCTATGTGAGCCGCAACGCGGTGGGCGCTTCGGCGCTGCCCGACCTGATCCGGTCGGTCCATCAGTCGTTGAGCGGGCTGACCGGTGATGCGCAGGCCTCGGCGCCCCGCGAGAAGCAGAAGCCGGCCGTGCCGATCTCCAAATCGGTGCAGCGGGACTACATCGTCTGTCTGGAAGACGGGGCGCATCTGAAGATGCTGAAACGCTACCTGCGCTCGCGCTTCGACCTGTCGCCGGAGGAGTATCGCCGCAAGTGGGGCCTGCCGCCGGACTATCCGATGGTCGCGCCGGCCTACGCCGAGCGGCGCTCTGACTTCGCCAGGAAGATCGGACTTGGCAAAGGCGTTCGGCGGCGGTCGTAACTCCGGTGCGGTGAAGCGTTCTTAGTAGATTTCGGCGTCTCGCGGAAGCGCCTTGCATCCTTCGCGACGCTCGCTTGAGGCTCGCTCCTCAGGATGACGAGCGGGGCTGGGCAGCCCCGGACTTCGTCATGGTGAGGAGCCGGCCATCAGGCTGGCGTCTCGAACCCCGCAATGCGGTGGATGACCGCTAGGCCGCCACGCCGCCCACGCGGGCGATGTTGCAGTGAGTCCAGAGCTTTTCCATCGCCTTGACCAGGTCCCGCATCATCTCGTCGGTGTGGAACGGGGTCGGGGTGAAACGGAGGCGCTCGGTGCCGCGCGGCACGGTCGGGTAGTTAATCGGCTGCACGTAGACGCCGTGGTCCTCGAGCAGCATGTCGCTGACCATCTTGCAGTGGACGGCGTCGCCGACCATCACCGGCACGATGTGGCTGACCGAGCTTTCCATGACCGGAAGGCCGGCGTCCTTCATCATCGCCTTGAGGGTCGCGGCGCGCTCCTGGTGCTTCTGACGCAGCTCGTCATGTTCCTTGAGGTAGCGCACCGAGGCCAAGGCGCCGGCGGTCAGGGCCGGCGGCAGCGAGGTCGTGAAGATGAAGCCCGAGGCGTAGGAGCGGATCGCGTCGCAGATCACCGCGTCGGCGGCGATGTAGCCGCCCATGACGCCGAACGCCTTGCCCAGCGTCGCCTCGATGATGTCGATCTGGTTCATCATGCCGTCGCGCTCGGCGACGCCGCCGCCGCGCGGGCCGTACATGCCGATGGCGTGGACCTCGTCGATGTAGGTCATGGCGCCGTACTTCTTCGCCAGCGCCACGGTGCCCCGAATATCGGAGATGTCGCCGTCCATCGAGTAGACGCTCTCAAAGGCGATCAGCTTGGGCGCGGCCGGATCGGCGGCGGCCAGCAGCGTTTCGAGATGGGCGAGGTCGTTGTGGCGGAAGATATGCCGCGCGCCGCCGCCGTTGCGGATGCCGCTGATCATCGAGGCGTGATTCAGCTCGTCCGAGAAGATGATCAGGCCCGGCAGGATCTTGTAGAGCGTCGACAGCGTCGCCTCGTTCGAGACGTATCCGGACGTGAACAGCAGCGCCGATTCCTTGCCGTGCAGGTCGGCCAGCTCTTGTTCGAGTTCGACATGGTAGTGGGTGGTGCCGGAGATGTTGCGGGTGCCGCCCGAGCCCGTGCCGGTGGCGTCGATCGCCTCATGCATGGCCTCGATCACGACCGGGTTCTGACCCTGGCCGAGATAATCGTTCGAACACCAGACGACGATGTCCTGCTCGGAGCCGTCCTCGCGAGTCCAGGTGGCGCGCGGGAAATCGCCTCGATGGCGCTTCAGATCGGCGAAGACGCGATAGCGACCTTCGGCGCGCACCTGCTGCACGGCGTTTTCAAAAGCGGCCTTGTAGTCCATCGACGATGCCCGGCTTCCCAGACGACGAAGCGCCCCGACCGGCTCCTTGCTTCTTATTGTTGAGGGCGCTTTTGGCGCCTCAACCGACCCTTGTCCAATTACGGCAGTTTCATCTCGCTACCTACTACGGGAAACCACGTAGGTCTTGTGAGAACAGGTCGCAGGCGTGGAGATTTGATCTGGGACAACTCACCGCAGCTCAGGCGCGAAGTGTCTCCAGCCGCCCGCGGAACATCTGAAGCATGGCCGAGAAGTCCTTCTGCCCGTAGCCGAGTCCGTCGAACAGCGCGTAGAGCGCCTCGGCCTGGGCGCCCATCGGCGTGGAAGCCCCGGCCTTGGCCGCCGCCTCCTGGGCCAGTTTCAGATCCTTGAGCATCAGGGCGCTCAGAAAGCCGCCCTCGTAGTTGCGGTTGGACGGCGCGGCTTCCACCGGACCGGGCCAGGGGCTGTAGCTGGTCAGGGACCAGCACTGACCCGAAGACTTCGATGCGATCTCGAAGAAGCGCTCCGGCTCCAGGCCCAGCTTCTCCGCCAGGGCGAAGGCCTCGCAGGTCCCGATCATCGAAATGCCGAGCAGCATGTTGTTGCAGATCTTCGCAGCCTGACCGGACCCCAGGGCCCCGGCGTTGAACACCGCCCGCGCCATCGGTTTGAGGGCGTCCTCGAAGGCCGGATAGTCGTCCGCGTCGCAACCGACCATGAAGGCCAGGGTTCCAGCTTCGGCGGCCATGATGCCGCCGCTGACCGGGGCGTCGCCGAACTTGAGGCCCGCCGCCCTCGCCTGCTCGCCCACGGCGCGGGCGCTGTCGACGTCGATCGTCGAGCAGTCGATCAACAGCGCTGACGTCGGAGCGTTCGGAATCACCTGCTCGCCGTAGACCGCGCGGACGTGGGCTCCCGCCGGCAGCATGGTGATGACGATATCGGCCTCCTTGACCGCCTCGGCCACCGAGCCGGCCGGACGACAGCCGGCCGCCACCGCCCTGTCGACCGCCGCCTGCGACAGATCGAAGGCGTGGACCTCGCGGCCCGCCTTGACCTGATTGGCGGCCATGCCGGCCCCCATGTTTCCGAGGCCGATGAATGCGATACGGGTCATGTCGTCTGCTTACTTGGGCTTGCGGAACTTCAGCACGAACTGGTCGGTGCGCCCGTTGATCGACGGATCGAACACCGAGGCCGTGCGCGGGTCGGCCGGATTGCGAAGGACATCGCTCTCGGCTTCCAGCACGAAGCCGGCGGCGGCGAACTCGGACTTCACGGTGTCGATGTCGATCCGGTGCAGCTTGTTCGAGTCGCAGTCGCCGGAGCCGGCGGTCGCGTGGTGATCGATGACCAGCAGCACGCCGCCGGGCTTGAGCGCGGCGAACAGGCTCCTGTTGATGGCCGCGATCTGGTCGGGGGTGGCGCTGCCCAGGTGCAGGTCGTGGTAGTTCTGGGCCGTGAAGATCAGGTCCAGCGGCTCGGGAAACGCGACCGCCCCCAGCGAAGCGCGGACCGGAACGATGTTGGGCGCGAAGCTGGCCGTCTCGTCCTGCCACTTGGCGTAGTCGGCCATGAAGGCGATGAACTCGCTGGCCTGGAAGGCGTAGACCTTGCCTTCCGGGCCGACAGCGCCGCTGAACACGCGGGTGAAATAGCCGCCACCCATCATCAGGTCGCCGACTCGATCGCCGGCCTTCACGCCGGCGAAGGCGAGGATCTCGGCCGGATGACGATTGGCGTCGCGAGCCCTCTGGGCCTCCGGACGCGCCGGGTTGGCCACGCCGGCGGCGATGTTGGCGGGCACGTCGCCGGCGAAGGCGCCGGCGGCGAAGGCCAGCGACAGGGCGCCGGCGAGCGGAAGCAGACTATGGCGGGCCATCAGCGGGCGCTCCTGGGCTTGCGGAATTTGAACGCGAACTGGTCGGTCTTGCCGCGGATTCCGGCGTCGAAGACGCTGGCGGTCAGCGGGTCTCTCGGGTTGCGCAGGATGCGCGTCTCGCCTTCGTAGACGAAGCCGGCGGCCTCGACCTCGCGGCGGACGACCGCCGGATCAATGCGGTGCAGGGTGTCCCACTGGCCCACGCTCGAGCCCGCCTTCGCCGTATGGTCGACGACGATGTAGACGCCGCCGGGCTTGAGCGCCTTGAACGCCTGCCGGTTGACCACGGCCAGGTCCACCGGCCCCATGAAGGGCAGGTGCAGGTCGTGGTAATTCTGGGCGGTGAAGATCATGTCGACCTTCTCCGGCGCGCCGAACTCCGGCATGCGGCGCAGGATCATGCGGGTATTGGCGAACGGCGGTTTGCCGACCCAGGCCGCGACCGACGGGGGACGGCCCTTGGCTACGGCGGTCAGTTCGTCGGGCACGTAGGCGTAGACCCGCCCCTTGGGTCCCACCGCCTTGGAGAAGATGCGCGTGAAGTAGCCCTGCCCCGGCACCAGGTCGATGATCTTCATGCCCGGCCGGACGCCCGCCCACAGCAGCAGCTGCCCCGGCTTGCGCGCCGCGTCACGGGCCCTGTCGGCCTCGGGACGGGCCGGATCGCCGAGCGCGTCCGACAGGAAGGCGGGCAAGGCCGCCGGCGCGTCTGCGGGCGGCGGCGGCGGCGGCGGCGGCACGGTCTCGCAGGCCGCGAGGGCGAGCACGGCGGCCAGCGCCAACCAGCGGGCATGGGTCTTCATTCTGCGTTCCACTCCCAAGCGTTTCCCCGACCCGGCCCTGTTCTTATGCCGGTTGTCGTCTCAAGTCAGCGGCGTCCATTCCTCGTCGGCCGGCAGCGGCGCGAAGATGTCGTCCAGCACCGCGTCCTCGACCTCGGCCACCGTCGCCGGGGACCAGCGCGGCGCGTTGTCCTTGTCGATGATGACCGCGCGAACGCCCTCAAGGAAGTCATGGCGGCGCACGACGCGCGCGCCGATGCGGTATTCCATCGCCATGTTGTCGGCGAAGTCGTCGAACGCCGCGCCGTGCGCCAGCTGGCGGAAGGCGACCTTCAGGGTCTGGGGCGACTTGGTCGCCAGCACGGCGAGCTGCTCCGCCGCCCATTCGCCGCCATCGGCCGTCAGCCGGTCGAGGATGGTCCCTACCGAGTCGCCGTCGAACAGGCGGTCGATGTCCGCCCTGTGCGCGGCGATGCGGGCAAGGCCCGGGTCCTCGACAAAGCCCGCAAGGGCGCCGGCCACGGCGTCCGGATGGGCCAGCAGGGCAGTCTTGAAGGCCTCAAGGCTGTCCGACGGCATGTAGTGGGTGGCGATGCCGAGCGCGACGCAGTCGGCGCCCTTGATCCGCGCCCCGGTCAGGGCCAGCCACAGGCCGGTGCGGCCCGGCAGCCGCGGCAGGAACCAGCCGCCGCCGACGTCCGGGAACAGGCCGATGCCGGTCTCCGGCATGGCGAAGGTGGTGCGCTGGGTGGCGATTCGAACAGAGGCGGGCATGGCCAGGCCGACGCCGCCGCCCATGGTCACCCCGTCCATCACCGCCACCACGGGCTTGGGATAGACGAACAGCAGGTTATTGAGCCGGTATTCGGTGAAGAAGAATTCCCGCGCCTCGACGGCGTCGCCGGCCCCGCTCTCGGCCAGCATGCGGATGTCGCCGCCGGCGCAGAAGCCGCGCTCGCCGCTGTGGTCGATCAACACGCAGCGCACCGCCGGGTCGTGCCTCCAGGCCAGCAGGGCGTCGGTCATCAGCCGGCACATGTTGGTGGTCAGGGCGTGCAGCGCCTTGGGCCGGTCCAGCGTGATGCGGCCGACGCCGGACTCGATGCGGCAGAGGACTTCGGGTTCGCCAGGGTCAGTCGGGGTCATGCAGGTCTCCGGACGTTGCGCCCGAACTTCAGAAATGTGAGCGCAGCGAGGTGGTAGCCGATGCCGGCCAGGATAGCGCCCACGAGATTGCCCAGGTGGTGGGCGCTGTTCATGTCCGCGAAGGGCGGACGCCCGGAAAGCGGCCGCGTGAGCTCCAGCACCAAGGGGGCGACCGTCAGTCCGAGCAGCAGCAGCACCGGCATCGCCGGCATTAACCAGACGAAGGACTGGGCCGGGTCCTTGGTGAAGTTGGCGCCCACCCAGGCCAGACAAATCACGATCACCGATCCAACGATGAATCTCGGCAGTTCGTACGCGAACTCCAGCGGGTCGCGCAGGGCGAAAACGACGGCGTCCGCTACGCCGGTCGCCACGAACTCGCCGACGAACATTGCTGCAGTCAGGAACAGCATCGCCACCGCCGTAGCGGCGACCAGGCCGAGCCAGCTCCAGCGGACCCGCCCTTTGTTCACTGGCGGAACATCTCCCGGCTGATGATCACGCGCATGATCTCGTTGGTGCCTTCGAGGATCTGGTGGACGCGGAGGTCACGAACGATGCGCTCCAGCGGGTAGTCCTGCAGGTAGCCGTAGCCGCCGTGCAGCTGCAGCGCGTCGTTGGCGACCGCAAAGCCGGCGTCCGTGGCGAAGCGCTTGGCCATGGCGCAAAGCTTCGTCGCCTGCGGGTCGCGCTTGTCGAGCGCGTCGGCGGCGCGGCGGACCATCAGGCGGGCGGCCTCCAGCTCGGTGGCCATGTCGGCCAGCTTGAACTGCAGGGCCTGGAAGTCCTTCAGCGGCCGGCCGAACTGGTTGCGCGTCTCCATGTAGGCCTTGCCCGTGTCGAGCGCGAACTGGGCGCCGCCGAGCGAGCAGCTGGCGATGTTCAGGCGGCCGCCGTCGAGGCCCATCATGGCGAAGCGGAAGCCCTCGCCCTCCTGGCCGACGCGGTTCGACTCATGAACGCGGACGCCATCGAAGTTGATCTGGGCGGTCGGCTGGGCGTTCCAGCCCATCTTGCGCTCGTTGGCGCCGAAGCTGAGGCCTTCCTGGCCCTTCTCGACCACGAAGGTCGAGACGCCCTTGGGGCCGTCGTCGCCGGTGCGGGCCATGACCACATAGACGTCCGACACGCCGCCCCCGCTGATGAAGGCCTTGCTGCCGTTCAGGACATAGTGGTCGCCGTCCTTCCGGGCCGTGGTGCGCAGGCTGGCCGCGTCCGAGCCGGAGCCCGGCTCGGTCAGGCAGTAGCTGGCGATCAGCTCCATCGTCGTCAGGCGCGGCAGGTACTTCGCGCGCAGGGCGTCGGACCCGAAGCGGTCGATCATCCACGAGGCCATGTTGTGGATGGTCAGGTAGGCCGCTACTGGCACGTCGCCGTAGCTGAGCGCCTCGAAGATGATCGAGGCGTCCAGGCGAGTCAGGGCCGAGCCGCCGACGTCCTCCTGGACGTAGATGCCCGCGAAGCCGAGACCCGCCGCCGCGCGCAGCACGTCGACCGGGAAGTGCTTCTCCTCATCCCACTTCGCCGAATGAGGGGCCATTTCATCCCGCGCGAAGGCGGCGGCCATCTCCTGGATCGCGCGTTGATCGTCATTGAGAGAGAAATCCATGCGCGTTCAGCTCCATTGCAGGCAAGGTCGTGCCCGGGCGACATCGTCGGCTTGCTGACCTGCCGCCGACGGCGCACCCTGTCAACGACCGGGATAGGTCAAAGGACCCCAAAGGACCATCGTGACCAACACCGTCCTGCACAGAACCGGAGCGGATCGGAGCGTGGTTCTCGTCGGCTACGGCCTGCTGTTCGCCTCGATCTTCACGCTCGGCGCCACCGGTGTGGCGGCCGTCCTGCTGGCCTACGCATCGCGAGGCCAGGTCTCGCCAAGCCTCGGCAATCACCTGACGGGCCAGATCCGGATCTTCTGGACCGCCTTCCTGCTCGGGCTCGCCGGCTTGATCGCCGTTCTCGTCGGAGCCGGCGTCTTGGTCGCGGACGTGGCGAGCCACCACGGCGAATGGCCTTCAAAGCCGATCCTCGACACCGCGTCCGACCTGGTGAACGTTTACCGCTACAACCCGCTGGCGCCGGTGCTGCTCGTCGCCGGCCTGGCCCTCATGCTCGCGTCGGCGCTGGTCAGCCTGCTCGGGCCGGTGATCGGCTTCTTGCGGCTTGCCACCACCAAGCACTAGGGCGTAACGCGCAGGGCATGACCGTCGCTCCGCTCGCCCCCTACCCCGCCACCCGTCTGCGCCGCCTGCGCCAGGCCGACTGGAGCCGCCGGCTCGTCCGCGAGAGCGTTCTGACGCCGGCCGACCTGATCTGGTCGATGGTGGTCCACGAGGGCGAGGGCCGCATTCCCGTCGCCTCGATGCCCGGCGTCGAACGGCTGAGCGTGGCCGACTGCGCCCGGGCGGCCGTCGAGGCTCGCGACCTGGGCATCCCGGCCATCGCCATCTTCCCCTACATCGACGGGGCCCGGAAGGATGCCGCCGGCTCGCTGGCCGCCGATCCGGACGGGGTCATCAGCCGCGCGGTGAAGGCCATGAAGGACGCCGCACCCGAGGTCGGCATCATGTGCGACGTGGCGCTCGACCCGTTCACCGATCACGGCCACGACGGTCTCCTGCGCGAAGGGCGCATCATCAATGAT
>CALALX010000053.1 GCA_937925635.1 uncultured Caulobacter sp. | reverse complement strand
GAGCGTGGCCCTGGCCACCGCTCTGCGCGAAGCAGGCGCTTACGCCGAGTGGCACGAGATTGATCTGCCGCACGGGCATGATTCCTTCCTGCTGGATGGGGTCCACCAGACCGAAATCGTGCGGGAGTTCTTGGCGAGGGACCCAAGGGAGTCCTGAAACCTTGCGACCGCGAAGCCGCAAGTGCTAATCTTTCATTCCCACGCGGGTGTAGCTCAGTTGGTTAGAGCGCCGGCCTGTCACGCCGGAGGTCGCGGGTTCGAGCCCCGTCATTCGCGCCATTCTTCTCCCAAAACGATTCCCATCTGAACGGCCCGCTGTCGGAATAGCGGTGGCGACTGGGCTCCGCCCTCCGCCGCGACTCAAGTTCGCGCCGGTGACTTTTCGATTGCGTCAAACGGCGGCTCCGTTAGTCCGGATACGGATGAACGACTCGACCGCCGATCCGTCCGCCGCCCGCCAGGTGGCGGCGCTCTGCTACCGGACATCGCCCCGCGTGGAGATCCTGCTGGTCACCTCGCGCGAGACGAAGCGATGGGTCACGCCCAAGGGCTGGCCGATGAAGAATCGCCCGGGCTACGCCGCCGCCGCGACCGAGGCCTTCGAGGAGGCCGGCGTCGATGGCGTGATCGGTGAGCGGCCGATCGGGACCTTCGGCTACGACAAGGTGCTGAAGAACGGCGACGCCCGTCCGGTGGCGGCCGATCTCTACCCCCTGCAGGTGGTCGCCGAACGCCCGCGATGGCCGGAGGACAGGCAGCGCTCGCGGCGCTGGTTCACGCCCGAGGCCGCGGCCGAGGCCGTGCATGAAGACGACCTCGCCGCGCTGATCCTGGCGTTTTGCGCGACGCTCGCGCGCTGAGGCCGCTCAGTCGGCGCCAGAAGATTTGCGATCCTTCAGGCCGCCGCGCCGCGCCAGCGCCTCGCGCAGAAGCACCTCGAGCTGCGCGTTGACGCTACGCAGCTCGGCGGCCGCGAGGCGCTCGACAGCCTCGAGCACCTCGGGCTTGACCCGCATCAGAAAGGCGCGCTTTCCCGGGCTGGCCACGACCTACCCGTACAGCGTGCCGGTGTTCACCACGGGCTGAGCGTCGCGGTCGCCGCAGAGCACGACCAGCAGGTTGGAGACCATGGTCGCCTTTCGCTCGTCGTCCAGATGAACCACGCCACGATCGCTGAGCTGGTTCAGGGCGCTTTCCACCATGCTGACCGCGCCGATGACAATGGTGCGGCGGGCGGCGAGCACGGCCTCGGCCTGCTGACGGCGCAGCATCGCGCCGGCGATCTCCGGCGCATAGGCCAGGTGCATCAGGTGGGTCTCGTCGATGGCGATGCCGGCGACGGCGACGCGGGCCTGCAGGTCTTCCTTCAGCCGATCCCCGACGATCTCCGCATCGGCGCGGAGGGTCGGTTCCGCCTCTTCGGCATGGTCGTAGGCATAGTGCCGGCTGACTTCGCGCAGGGCGGTCTCGATCTGGATGTTGATGAAGGCCGTGTAGTCGTCGACGTCGAACAGGGCCTGGGCCGAGTCGGCGACGCGCCAGACGACGTTGGCGGCGATCTCGATCGGGTTGCCGCGCTTGTCATTCACCTTGAGCGTCTCGCTGGTGACGTTGCGGACACGCAGGCTGATCTTCTTGCGGCCATACCAGGGCAGCACCCAGCGCAGACCGGTGGTGCGGTCGGTGCCCTTGTATTCGCCGAACAGGGTGATGGCGCATCCCTCGTTGGGTTGGAGGGAATAGAAGCCGGCCAGCCCCAGCGCCGCGATCGCAATGAGGACGATCCCGGTGATGCCGACCATCTCCATGCCGTCGGTCTCGATGTGGGTCAGCATCCAGACGCCGACCCCGATCGCGGCCAGCAGGCCAAGCAGCATGAGCCCGCCATTTCTGCCGCCCCCGACGCGTTCCTGGGTGCGATTGATGCTCAGATGTTCGGCCATCGGCCCCTCCATAAGTAGTAGCAAAGTGATATCACTTTTGCGGAGCGCGTCAATCGCACTTGCGGCCCCCGCCTTCCGGCGGGTACGCGGGTCTGCGAGGGGGACCCGATGGCCAAGATCCTGTTCACGACCTGGGAAGGCGGCGGTCACGTCCAGCCGATGATGCTGGTCGCCCAGGGCCTGCAGGCGCGTGGCCACCAGGTGCTGGTCCTCAGCGACGCCTGCAACGCCGCCGACGCCGCCGCGCTGGACCTGCCGTTCCGTTCCTGGCGGCACGCGCCCACGCGGCTGGACAAGACCGCGGCCAGCGACCTGCTGCGCGACTGGGAGGCCGACAATCCGATGGAGGCGGTCACCCGGCTCTGCGAGCGGATCATCGCCGGCCCCGCCGCCGCCTATGCCCGGGACGTGGTGGAGGTCCTCGATGCCGCGCCGTTCGACGTGGTGGTCAGCCAGGAACTGCTGTTCGGGCCGATGATGGCCGCCGAGCGCGCGGGAACGCCGCTGGCCCTGTTCTGCGCCAACGTCTGGCCCTTCCCGACCCTGCCCGGATTGCCGCCCTTCGGGGCGGGCATGCCCCCGGCCGCCAATGACCAGGACCGCATGCTGCATCAGATGGTCGGCCAAACGACCCGGACCCTCTTCCAGGCCGGCCTGCCGGCCCTGAACGCCGCCCGAGAAGGCCTGGGATTGGCGCCGCTCGCCGATCTGTTCGACCAGCTGTCCGTGGCGAGGACCATCCTGCTGGGCACGAGCCGGGCCTTCGATTTCGCGCCGGAACCGCTGACCGAACCGTTTGCCTACGCGGGACCTTACGTTGCCGATCCGGTCGGCGTGGAGCCCTGGACCTCCCCCTGGCCGACGGACGATCCACGACCGCTCGTGTTGATCACCTCCTCGACGCTCTACGAGGCGCAGGAGAGCCTGCTGCGCGGCGTGATCGCGGCCCTCTCCGGCCAGCCGGTCCGGGCGCTGGTGACCTTGGGACCGGCGCTGTCGCTCGCCGACTTCCCTGGAACCGACAATGTGAAGGTGGTGACCAGCGCGCCCCATGGCGCCCTCTTCGGCGAGGCGTCGCTCGTGATCACTCATGGCGGCCACGGGTCTGTCATTCGGCCGCTGATGGCGGGCTTGCCGCTGTTGGTTCTGCCAGGCCTGCGCGACCAGCGGGACAATGCCGCGAGGGTCGTGCAACGCGGCGCCGGCCTGATGCTTGAGCGCACCGCCTCGCCGGAGGCCATCGCCGAGGCGACGCGGTCGCTGCTGACCGAGCCCCGCTATCGCGAGCGCGCCGTCGCCCTGGGCGCGGCGATCCGCGCGGACGTCGACGCGCGTTCAGCGGAAGATCTGCTGGAAGCGTGGCTCCCGCGAGGCTAGAAGGCGCCTCCTGGAGACGGGCGGCTAGCTCAGCTGGTCAGAGCATCTCGTTTACACCGAGAGGGTCGGCGGTTCGAACCCGTCGCCGCCCACCAGTCCGCTTCGCCCCTGAGGGGCTACGCAGGGCTGATGCCCAGTTGCAGGCTTCGCAGGGACGGGCCGACGCCGCAGCCCCCCCAAACGCGAAGAGGCGGCCGCCCTTCCGGACGACCGCCTCCGCGATAGTCTATCGATCTGTCCGGGCTTAGCCGTTCAGGGTCGACTTCAGGCCTTCGCCCACCTGGAAGCGGGCCGTCTTCGAGGCCGGGCGCTTCACGGTCTCGCCGGTGCGCGGGTTGCGCGCGGTGCCGGCGGCCCGGTTCACGGCCTTGAAGGTGCCAAAGCCCACCAGGCGGACGTCGTCGCCCTTCTTCAGCGACGCGGTGACCGCGTCGACGAAGCTTTGCAGTGCGGCGGCGGCCTGCGTCTTGTTGAGACCAGCGCCATCGGCGATGGCGGCGACCAGTTCGGCCTTGGTCATAGAAATCTCCCAGCCAGTAGGTGTTGTGCGGCGCGGTGTTCCCCCTCCGGGTGCAGCCGTTCGCCTGTGGGGATTATGGCGGAAGGCGCCCCCCCGTCAAACGAAAGGCCGCCCGGGAATCACCCGGACGGCCCAAATTATCGTTGATAACTTACCTTGGGTGAGCGTCAGTGGGTGATCACGGCGTCCGTGTCCAGATCATCGGCCTTCGCAGGTGCAGCAACCGATTCGTCCGAATCGCTCCATTCGATCGGGGTCAGGGGGCCGGTAAGGGCCCGCGCGAGCACCTGGTCGATCGTCGAGACCGGCACGATCTCCAGCGCCGATTTCACGTTCTCGGGGATGTCCGCGAGGTCCTTCTCGTTCTCCTCCGGGATCAGCACCGTCTTGATGCCCGAGCGGAGCGCCGCGAGCAGCTTCTCCTTCAGGCCGCCGATGGCGGTGACCCGGCCGCGCAGGGTGATTTCGCCGGTCATGGCGATGTCCTTGCGGATCGGATTGCCGGTCAGGACCGAGACCATGGCCGTGGCCATGGCCGCGCCCGCCGACGGGCCATCCTTGGGGGTGGCGCCGTCCGGCACGTGGACGTGGATGTCGGTCTTGTCGAACATCGTCGGCTTGATGCCGAAGGCCGGCGCCCGCGAGCGGACGTAGCTGTTCGCCGCCGAGATCGACTCCTTCATCACGTCCTTGAGGTTGCCGGTGATGGACATGCGGCCCTTGCCCGGCATGCGGACGGCCTCGATTGTGAGGATGTCGCCGCCGAACTCGGTCCAGGCCAGGCCCGTGACGATGCCGACCTGGTCTTCCTCGTCCGTCTCGCCGTAGCGGTACTTGCGCACGCCCGCGTATTTGGCCAGCCGCTCGTCATCGACGGTGATCGTCGTGACGTTCTCGCGCGACAGGTCGCGGACGACCTTCCGCGCCAGGTTGCCCAGTTCGCGCTCCAGCGAACGCACGCCCGCCTCCCGCGTGTAGTAGCGGATCAGGTCGCGGATCGCCTTGTCGGGGACGATGAACTCCGCATCCTTCAGGCCGTGGTCCTTGGCCAGCTTGGGCAGCACGTGCCGCTTGGCGATCTCCACCTTCTCGTCCTCGGTGTAGCCGGGGATGCGGATGATCTCCATGCGGTCCAGCAGCGGCTGGGGCATGTTCAGGCTGTTGGCCGTGGTGACGAACATCGTCTGGCTCAGGTCGTAGTCGACCTCCAGGTAGTGGTCGGCGAAGGTCGCGTTCTGCGCCGGGTCCAGCACCTCGAGCAGGGCCGAGGACGGGTCGCCCCGCCAGTCGGAGCCCATCTTGTCGATCTCGTCGAGCAGGAAGAACGGATCGACGGCCTTGGCCTTCTTCATCGACTGGATGACCTTGCCGGGCATCGAGCCGATGTAGGTGCGGCGGTGGCCGCGGATCTCGGCCTCGTCGCGCACGCCGCCCAGCGACAGACGCACGAACTCGCGGCCGGTCGCCTTGGCGATCGACTTTCCGAGCGAGGTCTTGCCGACGCCGGGAGGGCCCACCAGGCAGAGGATCGGCCCCTTCAGCGAGTTGGTCCTGGCCTGCACGGCCAGGTACTCGAGGATCCGCTCCTTCACCTTCTCCAGACCGTAGTGATCCTCTTCCAGGATCGCCTCGGCCTTCACCAGGTCGATCTTCTTCTGCTTGGCCTTGCCCCACGGAATGCTGAGCAGCCAGTCGAGGTAGTTGCGCACCACCGTGCTCTCGGCCGACATCGGGCTCATGTTGCGCAGCTTCTTCAGCTCCGCCTCGGCCTTGGTCCGCGCTTCCTTGGACAGCTTGGTCTTCTTGATGCGTTTCTCGAGCTCAATGAGTTCGTCGCGACCGTCGTCCTGGTCGCCCAGCTCGCGCTGGATCGCCTTCATCTGCTCGTTCAGATAGTACTCGCGCTGGGTCTTCTCCATCTGGCGCTTCACGCGCGAGCGGATCTTCTTCTCGACCTGCAGGACCGAGATCTCGCCCTCCATCAGGGCGAAGACCTTCTCCAGTCGCTTCACGACGTCGAAGATCTCCAGCAGTTGCTGCTTGTCGCCGATCTTCACCGACAGATGGGCGGCGATGGAGTCGGCCAGCTTGCCCGGCTCGGCGATCTGCGGGATCGAGGCCAGGGCCTCGGGCGGGATCTTCTTGTTGAGCTTGACGTAGTTCTCGAACTGCTCGGCCACCGCGCGCGACAGGGCCTCAGCCTCGTGCTCCTCGCCGCTGTCCTCCTCGATGACCGCGGTTTCGGCTTCGTAGTAGTCCTCGCGCGCCGTGAACTTCACCACGGCGGCGCGGTCCTTGCCCTCGACGAGGACCTTCACGGTGCCGTCAGGGAGCTTCAGGAGCTGCAGCACGGTGGCGACCACGCCGACGTCGTAGATGTCGTCGGTGGCGGGATCGTCATCGGCGGAGTTCTTCTGGGTGGCCAGAAGGATCTGCTTGTCGGTGCGCATCACCTCTTCGAGGGCGCGCACGGATTTGTCGCGTCCCACGAACAGGGGAACGACCATGTGGGGAAACACCACGATGTCCCGTAGCGGCAACACCGGAAGCGTGCGGATATCGGTCATACCAGTCTCCTTGGCGCGGCCCGCATATCGGCGCCACGCCGCCGCATCGCCAACATGGCGACCGGCCTTGTTACGGATATGTGGCCGCTTCGCACCCGCATTCAAGTTTGCGGGGAGTCGCGCGGCGAAGCGCCCCACACACGGGCTCGTGAACGGTCGTCGGCCCTTGCCCCGCGCCCTCCCCCCGACTTATGGACCGCCATGGCCTGGACCCGCACCTACGATGAGGCTGAACCTCAGCGCGTGAATCGCTGGCTGGCGCAGAGCGGCGTCTGCTCCCGGCGCGAGGCGGAGGGCCTGATCGGCCGCGGTCTGGTCAGCATCGACGGCGAGACGATCGCGGATGTCGGCCGCAAGATCCTGCCCGGCCAGACCCTGACCCTTGCGGACGACGCCACCGCCGACCTGGGCGCGGCGCTGACGCTGATGATCCACAAGCCGGTCGGCATCGTGTCTTCTCAGCCGGATCCGGGTCAGATCCCGGCGGTGCGACTGCTGACGCGCAAGGCGCTGTGGGGCGCCGACGCGCCGATCCCCGATCGCGACAGCAAGCTCGCGCCCGTCGGTCGCCTGGACATGGATTCGCGCGGCCTGCTGATCCTCTCGGAGGACGGGGTGGTGGCGAAGGCGGTGATCGGCCCGAAGTCCGACCTGGAGAAGGAATACCGCGTGCGGGTGATCGGCAACCTCACCGACGCCAAGATCGCCCTGCTCCGCCATGGGCTGGAGCTGGACGGCCGCAAGCTCCGGCCGGCCAAGGTCACCCTGGCCGGCGACAACGTCATGCGCTTCGTCCTCAAGGAGGGCCGCAACCGTCAGATCCGGCGGATGTGCGAACTGGTCGACCTGCGCGTCATGGACCTCTTCCGGACGCGCATCGGACCGTTGACGCTGGGCGACCTGCCGGAGGGCCGTTGGAGACCGCTGACGGCGGACGAGCGCGCGGCGTTGATCGGCCGTCAGTAGCCGGGCGGCGCGACGAATCCGCCGAACTCGCGTTCCAGCAGGCCGGCGAAGGCGATCGGCGTGCGGTCCTCCAGATAGGGTCCGATGATCTGGATGCCGATCGGCAGGCCCTCCGCCGTCAGGCCGATCGGCGCGGCGGTAACCGGCAGGTGGGCCAGCGTCGCGACGCCAGGCCAGGCCAGATGGTCGAAGTAGCGCGTCGGCTGATTGTCGATCAGCAGCCTGCGGGCGCCCATGTCCGGACTGTCGTCGTGCGGAAAGGCGACCGAGCCGTGCGCGGGCGCCAGCACCACGTCGAAGCCCTCGAACAGGCGCGCCCATTGGCGGCGGACCGCGAGCTGGGCGTCCTGCAGGTCCATCCACTCGTGCGCCGAGGGCGAGCGGGCGCCCGGGCGACCGCGGGTCATCGCGACATTGAGGATCGCGCCGTAGAGCGCGTGGCCTTCGGCCAGATCCGGGACGAGTTCGGACTGCCGATCCACCCGCGCGCCCAGATCCTCGAGCCGGTCGCCCAGCGCGTTCAGCGCCGCGACGATGGCGGCCGAAGTCGGCGCCGCGGGATGGTGGTCGAGGATCAGAACCCGGAAGTCCGCCAGTCGCGTCTGGCGCGGATCCGGGAACGAAAGGCTGTAGCCGACAGCCTCCTCTGGCGCCGGGCCGGCCAGGACGCCCATGGCCAGGTCGAGATCGGCGGCGGTGCGCGCCATCGGCCCGATCACCGCCAGCGGCACGTCATTGCCCTCGATCCCCGGCGGCGTGTGGCCGCGCGAGGGGACGACGCCGTAGCTGGGCTTGTGGCCGTAGACGCCGCAGAAGGCCGCTGGAATGCGGATCGAGCCGCCGATGTCGGAGCCGAACTCCAAAGGCACATAGCCGGCCGCCAGCGCCGCGCCGCTGCCGCCGGACGAGCCGCCGGGCGTCCGGGACCGGTCCCAGGGGTTGTTGGTCCGGCCGTAGACCGGATTGTCGCTCTGCCAGTCGGCCAGCATGGGCGGGACATTGGTCTTGCCGAGGATCACCGCCCCGGCCGCCTTCAGCCGGGCGACGCCGACGCCGTCCACCGGCGCCCGCCAGTCACGCCACATCTCCATGCCCCAGGTGGTCGGCGTGCCCGCCAGCCAATTGGCCTCCTTGATGGTCATCGGCACGCCCAGCAGCGGTCGGCGCTCGCCCCGCGCCAGGGCCGCGTCGGCCGCCCTCGCCGCGTCACGGGCGCGGTCGAAGTCCCGGACGACGACGGCGTTGATCGCGCCATCCCGCGCCTCGATACGGGCGATGGCCGCCTCCGCCAGCTCCAGCGCGCTGACCTTGCCGTCGGCCAGGGCGCTGACGAGCGTAGTCGCCGACGCGTCGGCGAAGTCCTGCGTGAGCGTGTCGGACACGACGGCCTCCCGGGGTGTTGTCTTGTGGGCTGGCCGATCGTGACCCGCCGGACCTGACGCTGTCCAGCCCGGCGACGGCCCGTCGCCCAGCTTGCTGACAGGACGGCGTCAGCAGGATCAGGCGGCGCTCGCCGCCGCCTCGACGAAATCCAGCCGGTCCTGGCCGAAGAACATCTCGTCTCCGACGAAGAAGGTCGGGGCCCCGAAGGCGCCGCGCGCGACGGCGGTCTCGGTATTGGTCTTCAGCCGATCCTTGGCCTCCGGCGACTCAGCGAGCGCCAGCAGCTCGGCCGGATCGAAGCCCGCGCCGGTCAGTACCGAGGCCAGGACTTCCGGATCGCCCATGTTCTTGCGGCCTTTCCACATGGCGTCGAACAGTGCGTCCACCAGCGCCGGGAAGCGGTCCTCCCCGACAAGGCCGGCGGCCATGCGCATCATGGTGATGGTGTTGATCGGGAAGTACGGGTTCATGTTCAGCGAAACGCCGAACTTTTTCGCGAACCGCGCCATGTCGGCGCCCATGTAGGCGCCCTTGGCCGGCACCATCACCGGCGAGGCGTTGCCGGTGGCCTTGAAGATGCCGCCCAGCAGCACCGGCACATAGACCACCTCGACGCCGGTGCGGTCGATCAGGTCGGGAATGCGCTTGTGGGCGAGGTAGGTGGTCGGGCTGCCGACATCGAACAGGAACTCGATCGACTTCATCAGAAGGTCTCCATCCAGGGACGCAGGTCCAGCTCATGGGTCCAGGCGTCGCGCGGCTGCTGGTGCAGCATCCAGTAGGCGTCGGCGATGTGGTCGGGGTTCAGGATGCCGTCCCGGTCCTTCAGCGCATGGCGCTGCGGGAAGTTGGTCGCGATCCACTCGGTGTCGATGGCGCCGTCGATGATGGTGTGGGCGACGTGGACGCCCTCCGGCCCCAGCTCCCGCGCCAGGCTCTGGGCCAGGGCCCGCAGCGCGAACTTGGCGCCGGCGAAGGCCGAGAACCCCTTCCCGCCCCTGAGCGAGGCCGTGGCGCCGGTGAAGATGATCGTGCCCCGTCCGCGCGGGACCATGTGCCTCGCCGCCTCGCGCCCGGTCAGGAAGCCGGCGAAGGCGGCCATCTCCCAGACCTTGCGATAGACGCGGGCGGTCGTGTCGCGGACCCCGAAGTTCACGTTCGCGCCGATGTTGAAGACCACGACTTCCAGCGGGCCGATCTCGGCCTCGACCCGGTCGAACAGCTCGACCATGGGCTCTTCCAGCCGGGCGTCGACGCCGAACGGATGCGCCTCGCCGCCCTCGGCGCGGATCTGGGACGCCAGATCGGTCAGGTTGTCGGCGTCACGGCGCACGATGACGGCGGCGTAGCCCTCGCGGGCGAAGCGGCGGGCGATGGCGCCGCCGGTGGCGTCACCGGCCCCGATGACGAGTACGGCCTTCTTCGACATGTGCGGCGCCTCCGTCGCGAGTTGCGAATAGAAACTGACGAAGGGGCGTTGTAAAGGGGGCTCTCCCCCGTTCGTCATGGCCCGACTCGTTCGGGCCATGACGGGTTGGAGAGCGCGCTCAGGGTTGCCGATAGAGCCCCGCATGCTGCTCCCGCAGCAACGCCTTCTGGACCTTGCCCATGGCGTTACGGGGCAGGTCGTCGACGAACAACACCCGCCTGGGCTGCTTGAACCGCGCCAGCCGGTCCTTCAGCGCGGCGATCACGGCCTCCTCGCTGAAGGCGCCCTTCCCGCCCGTGGCCACCACGGCCGTGACCCCCTCGCCCAGGTCCGGATGCGGCAGGCCGATGACGGCGCTCTCGACCACGCCGGGCAGCGCGTCGATCTCCTCCTCGACCTCCTTGGGATAGACGTTGAAGCCGCCGGAGATGATCAGGTCCTTGCCGCGGCCAACGATGTGGACGTAGCCGCGCTCGTCGATCTTCCCCAGATCGCCGGTGATGAAGAAGCCGTCGGTGCGGAACTCGGCGGCGGTCTTCTCGGGCATATTCCAGTAGCCCGCGAAGACGTTGGGCCCCTTCACCTCGATCATGCCGATCTCGCCCGGCGCCAGCGGCGCGCCGGTTTCGGGATCGGCGATGCGCAGCGCGACGTCCGGCAGCGGATAGCCGACCGTCCCGGCCACGCGGTCGCCGTCATAGGGGTTGGAGGTGTTCATCCCCGTCTCGGTCATGCCGTAGCGCTCAAGGATCGCCGTGCCGGTGCGGTCGGACCACTCGCGGTGCACCTCGGCCAGCAGCGGCGCCGAGCCGCTGATGAACAGCCGCATGCCGGCCGCCGCCTCCCGGGTGAGCCCCGGCTGAGCCAGCAGCCGCGTATAGAAGGTCGGCACGCCCATCAGCGCCGTGGCGCGGGGCATCAGCGACAGCACCTCGGCGGCGTCGAACTTCGGCCGGTAGATCATCGCGCCGCCGGCCATCAGCAGGACGTTGGTGGCCACGAACAGGCCGTGCACATGGTAGATCGGCAGGGCGTGGACCAGCACGTCGTCGGCCGTGAACCGCCACAGCGTGACCAGCGTGGCGGCGTTGCTGGCCAGGTTGCCGTGGGTGAGCATCGCCCCCTTCGACCGGCCCGTCGTGCCCGAGGTGTAGCAGATGGCGGCCAGGTCGGTCGGCGCGCGGTCGACGGTGGCGAAGGTCGCGGGCCGGCTCTCGGCGATGTCGGTCAGACTCCCCTGCCCGGCGGCGTCCAGGGTGGCGACCTTGGCGTCCATCGGATCGACCAGCCCGGCGACGTCCTCCTCGACCCGCGGATCGCAGACCACCAGCGAGGGCCCGGCGTCGCCGATGAAGTAGTCGAGCTCGTGGATCGTGTAGGCGGTGTTGAGCGGCAGGTACACCGCGCCGGCCCGGATCGTCGCCAGATAGAGGTAGAGGTTCTCCGGGCTCTTCTCGACCTGAACCGCCACCCGGTCGCCCGGCCTGACGCCCAGCGCCTTCAGCGCGTTGGCGTAGCGCGCCGTGTGCTCGTCGAGGTCGGCGTAGCTGTCGACCCGGCCGTCGGGGCGCTCCAGGAACGGCGCGGACGGGACGGTGTTGGCGGTGAGGGTGGCGTAGAGATTGGACATCGGCCTTGCGTGGTTCGCGACGCTCGCTTGAGGCTCGCTCCTCACCATGACGAGCTCTGTGCAGTCCACAAGAATTCGTCATCCTGAGGAGGCCCGAATGGCCGTCGCGAAGGACGCATGGCGGCTAGGCCAGCATCCGCTCGAGCCCCGCACGGTCGAGCACCGTGATCACGCCGTAGCCGCACGCCACCCGGCCCTGCCCTTCCAGCTCGCCCAGCCAGCCGTTCACCGCCTTGCGGGTGACGCCGATCATCTCGGCGAGGTCGGCCTGGGAGACCGGGATCTCGCCGCCGGTCTGGGCCGACAGCTGCAGCAGGCGCGAGACCAGCCGCTCGCGGGGCTTGAGCGCCACGAACTCGGCCACCGCCTGGGCGTTGAGGCGCAGCTGGCCGTAGACCAGCGCCGATAGCGCCTCCCACAGGCCCGGATGATCGGCGGCGACCTGGCGCAGCGCGCGGTCGCTGAGCGTGAACAGGGTCGAGGGGACGGCGGCGATGGCGGTGACGATGCGCGGGCCGCCGCCGAAGGCGATGCTCTGGCCGATCAGGGTTCCGGCCGGCAGCAGGCCGATCAGCGCCTCGCGCCCGCCGGGCGCCTGGCCATAGACCTTCAACGCGCCGTCGACGACCGCCAGAACGCCGGTCTCCTCGTCGCCCTCGCCGTGCATCCACTCGCCGCTATTGCGCCGCGACAGGCGTCCGACGCGCAGCAGGGCGTCCCGGCGGTCGGCCGGTTGGCGGGCGAACCAGGGGATGGCGGCCACTTTCGCGAGGGTGTTGTCGCTCATGACGCACTGTAACCTCAGTGACAGTTCTAGCGCCAGAGCCGTGGCCTCATCGCGCCAACGAAACAGGGAGACCGCCATGCTCGCCACCGCCCTCAGGATCGAACCGGCCGACGGCTGCGGCGCCCATGTGTCCGGCGTGGACCTGGCCGCCGCCAGCGACGCCGACATCACTGCCATCCGGCGGGCGCTGTTCGACCATGGGGCCCTATTCTTCCGGAACCAGACGATCACCCCCGAGCAGCACATCGCGCTGGCCGAGCGGATCGCGCCGATCGACGTCAATCGCTTCTTCCCCGCCGCGCCCGGCTATCCGGTGATCGCCAAGGTCGAGAAGACCGCCGAGCAGACCACCAACATCGGCGGCGGTTGGCATACCGACCACAGCTATGACCGCGAGCCGGCCATGGGATCGGTGCTGGTCGCCCGCGACCTGCCCCCCAGCGGCGGCGACACCCTGTTCGCCGACATGTACGCCGCGTGGGAGACGCTGGATCAGGCGCTGAAGGATGAGGTGCGCGGCCTGCGCGCCGTGCACGGCTCAGACCACGTCTTCGGCGAGAAGGGCGTCTATGCGAAGACCGATCAGCCCGAACTGGCCAAGGGGGGCGTCGAGACCCCGGAGACCGTCCACCCGGTGGTCATCAAACACCCCGGCAGCGGCAAGCCGGTTCTGTACGTGAACCCAAGCTTCACCCTGCGCTTCGAGGGACAGACCCGCGAGGAGAGCCTCCCCTTGCTGATGAAGCTCTACGCCCACGCCATGAACACCGACCACGTCCACACCCTGGTGTGGGAGCCGGGCACGGTGGCCATGTGGGACAATCGCGCCACCTGGCATTTCGCCAAGAACGACTACCACGGCCACTACCGGCTGATGCACCGGATCACCCTGGCCGGGTGCGCGCTGGAAGCGGCGTAGGGCGTCCAAGGGCGCAGCCTCGATCCACGCAAGACCGTCGTCCGCAAAGAGAAAGGGCGCGGCCGTGACGACCGCGCCCTTTCGCATATCAGGTTCGCCGAACGCGCTTTAGGCGCTGGCGCCGCCCGCCTTCTTCTCGGCGTAGATGACCAGCGGCTGGGCGCGGCCTTCGACGACTTCGGCGTTGACCACGACCTCCTCGACGCCCTCGTAGCTGGGCAGCTCGAACATGGTCTCCAGCAGGATCCCTTCCAGGATCGAGCGCAGGCCGCGGGCGCCGGTGCGGCGCAGGATGGCCTTGCGGGCCACCGCCGACAGGGCGTCGTCAGTGAACTTGAGGCCGACGTTCTCCATCTCGAACAGACGCGCGTACTGCTTGATCAGCGCGTTCTTCGGCTCGGTGAGGATCTTCACCAGCGCCGTCTCGTCGAGATCTTCCAGGGTGGCGATCACCGGCAGGCGGCCGATGAACTCCGGGATCAGGCCGAAGCGGAGCAGGTCGTCCGGCTCCACCTGGCGCAGGATCTCGCCCGTGCGGCGCTCTTCCGGATCGGCGACCTTGGCGCCGAAGCCGATCGAGGTGCCCTGGCCGCGGCCGGAGATGATCTTCTCCAGACCCGCGAAGGCGCCACCGACGATGAACAGGATGTTGGTGGTGTCGACCTGTAGGAACTCCTGCTGCGGATGCTTGCGCCCGCCCTGCGGCGGCACGGAGGCGACGGTGCCTTCCATGATCTTCAGCAGCGCCTGCTGGACGCCCTCGCCCGAGACGTCGCGGGTGATCGAGGGATTGTCCGACTTGCGGCTGATCTTGTCGATTTCGTCGATGTAGACGATGCCGCGCTGGGCCCGCTCGACGTTGTAGTCGGCGGCCTGCAGCAGCTTCAGCACGATATTCTCGACATCCTCGCCGACATAACCGGCTTCGGTCAGGGTCGTGGCGTCGGCCATCGTGAACGGCACATCGATGATTCGGGCCAGGGTCTGGGCCAGCAGCGTCTTGCCCGAGCCCGTCGGGCCCACCAGCATGATGTTCGACTTGGCCAGTTCGACGTCGTTGTTCTTGGTCGCGTGGTTCAGGCGCTTGTAGTGGTTGTGCACCGCGACCGAGAGCACTTTCTTGGCGTGATCCTGACCAATGACGTAATCGTCGAGGACCTCACGGATTTCCTTCGGGGTCGGAACCCCGTCCTTGGATTTCACGAAGGCGATTTTGTGCTCTTCACGGATGATATCCATGCAGAGCTCGACGCATTCATCACAAATGAACACCGTCGGACCGGCGATCAGCTTACGCACCTCATGCTGGCTCTTTCCGCAGAAAGAACAGTAGAGAGTGCTTTTCGAGTCGCCGCTGGCGGCCTTGGTCATATCTGCTCTCACGCTCGGGCGATCGCCTCGCGGACGAAATCGCCATCCCCTCCGGCGGTTCCCTGCCAACCGGTCTTGCAGGATACGCGCCGGGGGTTTTCCAATCCTTGACAATCCCCGATCCGCGCTTCGCGGACAAGGGGTCGGGACGTCACAGTCTGGTCGCGAGGCTGGCCGGCCGGTCTTCCCACCGCCCCGCAACGGGTCGCGGATACAGATGGGAACTGACCTGTTTCGAGACAACCGGACCGCTGGCGCGGGACTTGCGACGGACCCCTTGCGACGTCGCGGCAGTGTCACATCTGTCGGAATCGTGATCGAAAACGGGCCGTCCGGGGGTCGGGAACAATGGTGATCATGGCACGCAGACCATCGATGTTGGCGCGGGGACTGACCGTTGCGCGGCCGGTGATGGCCGATCCGCTGGACGACGCGCCGCTTGTGGCGTTCGACTTCGACGGCACGCTGACGGTCCGCGACAGCTTCACGGCCTTCCTGAAGTGGCGCGCCGGCCGAGGGCGGTGGATGCGCGGCTGCCTGCGGCTGGCGCCCGACGCCATCGCCTACCTGTTCCACCGCAATCGCGGACGCATCAAGGCCGCCGCCGTGCGCGAATTCCTGGCCGGCGTGCCGCGCGAGACCCTTGAGCGCGACGCCAAGGCCTTCGCCAACTATGCCTCGGCGACGCTGTTCCGGCCCGACGCCCTGGCCAACTGGCGGCGCTGGCAGCAGCGCGGCGCGCGGCTGGTCATCGTCACGGCCTCGCCGGACGTGATCGTCGCCCCGTTCGCCCGCGGGCTGGGCTGCGACCGCCTGATCGGCAGCGGCATCGCCTATGACCACGACGATCGCGTCATCGGCGCCCTGGCCGGCCCCAACTGCCGCGGCCCCGAGAAGGTCCGCCGCCTGCGTGAAGCCTACGGCGAGGACGTCCACCTGACCGCCGCCTACGGCGACACCGCCGGCGACCGCGAGATGCTGAAGATCGCCGACGAGAAGGGCTATCGGGTGTTCAAGGGCAGGCCTTAGGCGACTGCTGACACGATCCGGCGCGACCTGTGCCAGAGTGGCGCCATGAAACACGCCGGCCCCGCCGCCCTCGACCGCCTCGAACCGCTTCTCGCGCGGCTCCGAGGCCTGCCCGGGCTGAAGGAACCTCGCGCGGGGTCTTCTACCGCAAGGGCAAGGCCTTCCTGCACTTCCACGAAGACCCCGCCGGCTTGTTCGCCGACGCGCGGTTCGCGGGAACCGAGTTCGAGCGACTGAGAGTCGAGACGGACGTGGAACAGGCGGCGCTGTTCGCGCGCCTTGCGTCCTTCGACAGCCGGTTGGGGACTGCTTCGGTCGATAGACCGTAGCCGTCCCCGACTCTTCGGATCGCAAGGGTCGGGGACAGCTACCGGCGATGCCGGAAGCAGTCCCCAAAAAGAAAAAGGCCCGGTGTTTCCACCGGGCCCTTCCTCGACTCAGTGCGCGACGATCACGCGCCGGCTTCGGCGCTTTCGCGGGTTTCGTAGACGTGGTCGACGATGCCCCAGGCCTTGGCTTCCTCCGAGCTCATGAAGTGGTCGCGGTCGAGGGTGGTTTCGACTTCCTCGTAGGTGCGGCCGCAGTGCTTCACATAGATCTCGTTGAGGCGCTGCTTGGTCTTCAGGATGTCCTCGGCGTGGCGCATGATGTCGCTGGCCTGGCCGCGGAAGCCGCCGGAGGGCTGGTGGACCATGATGCGGGCGTTCGGCAGGGCGATGCGCTGGCCGGCGGCGCCGGCGCAGAGCAGCAGCGAGCCCATCGAGGCCGCCATGCCCATGCAGACCGTGGTCACCGGGCTCTTGATGTACTGCATGGTGTCGTAGATCGCGAGACCGCTGGTCACCACCCCGCCCGGCGAGTTGATGTACATGCTGATCTCCTTCTTGGGGTTCTCGGACTCCAGGAAGAGCAGCTGGCTGCAGATCAGGGCGCTCATGCCGTCCTCGACCGGGCCGGTCAGGAAGATGATCCGCTCCTTCAGCAGGCGCGAGAAGATGTCGAAGGCGCGCTCACCCCGGCTGGTCTGTTCGACCACCATCGGGACGAGGTTCATCGCGGTGTGCATGTAGTCGGTCATGGTTCGCCCTTCACGAAACTGCGTGTCGCGAATCATGCCGCGCCATCGCCTCCATCTCGATATCGGCTGGAGGTTAAGGGGATGCAAGTAGGCCGCAGGGACCGACCCGTTCGCGGGACTACTCGCCCTTCTTCTTCTCGCCCTCGCCGGCCAGTTCCTCGCCCATGGTTCGCGCAATGTCGCCTTCCTGGGCCGCGCCGCGGCGGACATCGCGCCGGGCTTCATAGAGCCCCTTCAGATAGGCCTTGTCCCAGGCCGTCATGGCCTCGACCGGCTCGACGCCGGCCGCCCGGTCGCCGAACAGGTTGAGGACCGAGTTCACGCCGGCGGTGTCGGCGTCGGGATCGACCTGCGCCAGGCCGACCATGGCGATGTAGTCGGCCAGGCTCGAGAACCGCAGCGTGCCGACGCGCCGGGCGTCCAGGATGATGATGACGGTGGCGAAATCGTCGCGCGTGCCGCCGCGCAGACGGCTGACCTCGCGCACGCGCACGTCGTCGCCGAGCTTGTAGCGCTGGCCGTCGGCGGTGACGCGGGCGGTGACGTGCCACCAGCGGATCGGCGCGCCGGACGCGACGAAGGCGTCGAGATCCCGGCGTGAGCGCCGGATGCCGCTGTCATACTTGGCGAAGGCGTCCGGATGGTCCTTGACCATCTGGCGGACCAGCCTGTCGGACTCGGCGGTGGCGATGATGATCATGTTGGCCTTGCAGCCGGGCTCGCCGACCTCCAGGCCGATCTCCGTCGCCGTGGTCGCGATGCGGTCGATCATCAGCTGGGCGTAGTCGTTCCTCAGCCCCATGACGCCGGGGCAGACCTTGCGGTCCCAGCGACCGAGACGGCGGTTGGCGGTCTGATCGGACACCGAGGACACGAAGGCCTCGATCGCTTCCCGTTCGGGCGCCTTCTTGGCGGTGACGGTCAGGCTGTCGACCGTGGTTCCGTCCTCGGCGGGGGGCGTCGTCGGCGGCGCGGCGGGCGCGGCCTGCTGCAGCAGAAGGGCCGCGCCAAGGGCCGCGGCGGTCCAGATCGACATGTTGCTTCCCCGAACGACGCGAGGGCGTCGACCCCGCCGCGATATCCGGCCGGCGACGCCGCTTCAAGTTACGTCGGCGCAATCCACGACGGCGGTCGAAGGCCACGAAAAAGGGGCCGGCGCGAACGCCGGCCCCCGGGATGTCCGTCCGCCACGGGCGGCGAGGATCAGTAGCCTTCCGGCAGGTCGTCCTCGGCCTCGATCTCCTTCTTAGAGACCTTCTTGTCCTTGACGGTGGCCTTGCCGAAGATCAGCTCGACGACCTTGTCCTCGTACAGCGGCGCGCGCAGCTGGGCCTGGGCGTTGGGATTGCTGCGGAAGAACTCGAACACCTGCTGAGCCTGGTTGCCGTACTGCATGGCCTCGCGCTGCATCGCCTGCAGCAGCTCCTGGTCGGAGACCTGGACCTCGTTGCGGCGGCCGATCTCGGCCAGCACCAGGCCCAGGCGCACGCGGCGCTCGGCGATCCTGCGGTACTCGGCCCGCAGGTCGTCGTCCGACTTCTCGGCGTCTTCGGGCGGCAGGCTGCCGGCGGCCTTGTCCTGCTCGACCTGTTGCCAGATGCCGGCGAACTCGGCCTCGACCATCTTCGGCGGCAGATCGAAGGTGTGGCCCTTGTCCAGTTCGTCGAGCAGCGCCCGCTTCAACTTGAAGCGCGACTGGTTGTCGTAGCCCTGCTGCAGGTTCTTGGTCAGGGTCTCGCGCAGCGCGGCGAGGTCCGACAGACCCAGGCGCTTGGCCAGCTCGTCGTCCGGCTCGGCGTCGACCGGAGCGCGGACCTCATGCACCTTCACGGCGAACTCGGCGTCCTTGCCGGCCAGCTCCTCGGATTGGTACGGCGTCGGGAAGGTGACCTTCACGGTGACGTCGTCGCCCGGCTTGGCGCCGACCAGCTGGGCCTCGAAGCCCGGGATGAACTGGCCCGAACCGAGCGTCAGCTCGAAGCCCTCGCCCTTGCCGCCCGGGAATTCGACGCCGTCGACGCTGCCGACGAAATCGATCAGCACCTGGTCGCCGTCCTTGGCCTTCGTCGACTTGCCTGTGCGCGGCGCGAAGGTGCGGGCCTGCTTGGCCAGATCGGCCAGGGCCTCGTCGACCTCCTTGTCGGTCGGGGCGTAGACCGGACGGGTCAGCTTCAGACCGGTGATGTCGAGGGGCTCGAATTCCGGCATCAGTTCGAGCGACAGCTCGTAGGCCAGGTCAGCGCCGCCGGCGAGGACCTTCTCCATGTCGGATTCGGGCTTCAGGTCCGGCTGCGACGCGGGACGCAGATTGTTGTCGTCCAGCACCTTCTGGGTGGTTTCGTTGAGCGTCTGCTCGACGACTTCCTGCATCAGAGCCTTGCCGTGCACGCGCTTGACGTGAGCCGGCGGCACCTTGCCCTTACGGAAGCCCTTGAGATTCATCTGCGGCGCGATCTCGGCGATCCGGGCGTCCAGGCGCTTGGCGAGCTCGCCGGCGGGAACGGTGACGCCGTAAACTCGGCTCAGGCCTTCGCCAGACTTTTCAACGATCTGCATCGACATTCTTCAGAGTCTCGGACGACCGGCCGGCAGGCCGTTCACATCCGCCTTCGAGTGGAAACGGGAAGCGCGCCCGGAACAGGGCGGCGCAAAGCGGTCGCCCTTATGTCACGAGGGCTTATCGTGGCCAAGCCCGAGTTTCGACGCCGTCTTCGCGGGCTTGCCTGCGGTCGGACCATCCCCTAAGCCCCACGACGGACCTGCGGATGTGGCGGAACTGGTAGACGCACTGGATTTAGGTGCCGTCAAGCCAGATAATTTCGTGAAAAATTTCAAATGTTTATGGGCATGCAAAATCTGTGTGTGTCCAAAACTGTGTCCAAAACCTCCGTTTTGAACCCCGAGTTTTGGCCATTGCCTACGATTTCCAATCTGCCTGGCAGCACCTCGCAATAGCGTTGTTCGCAGATTGTTCCCTCGCTATACTCCAGAGCGCGTGACAATAAGAAACTACTGGAGGGAGCGTGGAAGACGGAGTTAGTCAGCCGCAAAAAGTGCGGCCTACATCTTTGAACTTCGTCCGTGACAAGGCGGCGGAGCAAGACGCTTTCGGCTCTCATGATCGCCTGGCAACCACAATCGCAGGCGTCATTCGCTCGAATGAAGAAATCAAAGTCATCGGCCTCCTGGGCCGATGGGGCAGCGGCAAATCCACCGTCGTCAGCAAGATCGAGACCGAACTAAAGGCTTCCGAAGGCGGACAGACGTTTCACACGTTTTGCTACGACGCCTGGCTGCATCAAAGCGACCCGCAGCGTCGTTCCTTCCTAGAGAAATTTCTTCGGTATTTGATTGCCGAGAAACTGACAACCGAGAAGGAATGGAAAGACGAGCTCAACAAGCTCACACGCAATGTGGAAGAATCCGAAATCAAGACGACGCCGGTCTTAAGTTTGGCGGGAATGATTGCCATAGTAGCCGGTCTAATTCTCGCCGTAGTGATGCAGTTCGTCGGATTCGATGCAGCCGAGGCCGCTTTTGGCGAGAAGCCGACAGCGTTTGGTCTCTGGTTTTTCTGGGGTGGATTGGTTGCGCTCATAGCAACCATTGTGCTGGCTGCGATTGCCATTCGCGTTTTCGCATCCAGCGGCGACGGACAAAGCGTCTTCGCACCCCTGGTAAACAAAGCCGTTGAGACCGTGCGCAATCGTACGATCCGCGATCCGGAACCAACAGCCATTGAGTTTCAGAATGTGTTCGCGAGGATCATGACCGCTGTAAGAGCGGACAATCGCCACTTTGTCATTGTCCTCGACAACTTGGACCGTCTTCATGCGCAGGAGGCGCTGGCGATGTGGGGCACGGTTCGCAGCTTCTTTCTCGGCCCCAATCAAGAAAATCGAGCGTTGCTACCGACCGTCATTCTGCCCGTCGATGAGGAGGCAATTCGTCAAATCTATAAGGTCGAGTATGGCGACCTAGCCCCGGCCGCAGCTGAGGCTTTCATGGAGAAGACCTTCGATCTGACGTTCCACGTCCCTCCGCCGGTTGCAACCGGTTGGCAGGCCTACTTGGAAAAGCAGCTAAGCCATGTGTTTGAAGAACACCTCGATCCGCTTTGGGTGTTCCCTGTGACGCGTATTCTGGAAGCGAAATGGCGCGGACAGGCAATCACGCCGCGCAAGATCAACATGGCGGTCAATGCGATCGCGGCGCTCTGGCTTCAGCGCGGCGACGAGGTCTCTATGCCGGCGATCGCATACTTCTGCGCCTTCCGGCCAGACGGCGAGGCGACAGTGGTTTCTGACATCCTGAATCCTCGCGTCGCAGTTTCTCATTTCGACCCTGATTGGCAGAAAGGCATAGCCGCACTTCATTACGGCGTCGCCCTGGAGGACGCTGTCCAAGTCTTACTGCGCGATCGGATCACCGCAGCGCTTGGTCAAGGCAAGGAAGATAGCTTTAAAGAACTGGCTGATGTGAAGGGGTTCCCGACCGTTCTTCGCCATGTGCTGGACGAGTCGCAAACCTCACCGTCGATGATCTTCGTCGAAAACACAGCCATCTACATGTCGCGGTACTTGGCCGGCGATGAACAGTGGAAGCAAAACGCTTGGGAGTCAGTTCGCAGGATGGCGCTGGCCTGCCCGGACTGGAGCAGGATTGACGAAGACACGGTTGAAGCTGTGGGCGCGATGCTAAAGCTTGGCGGAGCGCATAGTCTACGAGAAACCGTCAATGGAATTGCCGATAAGCTTGGTCGGCAATCACAGGCAAGCGCGTACAGCGAAGCTGATTACGGCGAACTTGTCTCATTCGCTCGGATGATTGCCGATGCCTGCGAGGCCATCGGCAATCCCCCACGGATCAAGTTGGACGATAAGGCAGCAACCTATCTTGACCTGATAGCTCTGGCTTCGGACGCCGAGCCTGCCATGAAGATTTTCCAGACCACTGCTAAGGCGGATGATGTGCGTGCTGAGCTTATTAGAGGCATGCAGAATCGCGCCGGGGTTCCAAACGCTGAACCTCGTCTAGCGGCCGCTCTTAAGCTCAATCTCAAGATCAGCTGGGCTGGAGTAATTCAAGCTGCCCGGGTGCAGGTGGATCAACACGGCGGTGGCGATGACAACATCCGCATCGCGCTTATTTGTCTCGGACACTTCGTGCGCTTGGGCAATGCTGAGGCCGTCAAGCAGGTCAAAGAGCTGACCGATTCCGGAATTTTGTCGCAGAGAGCAAGTGAAGCGGCCGAGGCGGGCAAATACGACGAACTTGCGCGGATGACCGCGCTTCTGATCCCTAATAATGGCGGCGTAGACGTGCCGAATGATTGGGGTCATCACCTCGCAAAGATGCCGACGCTCCCGGCACTAGTCGAAGGATACCTCCCTGAAAATCTCAAGCCCGAACTTATGGGGCTCGACCACTGCGCCTCTCTTGTGGCGGCGACAAGAAGGACGCCAGGATTCATGACAGTCGCCAAGCAGATCGTTTCCCAACGAGTTCGCAATGAAGACCTTGGCATTCTCTATGTCGATCAAGTTATTGCAGATCTAGGTGACTACCTAAACTGTGTGGAGCAAGAGCTTCAACGCGATTTCATCCTTCAGCTTTCGAACTACGACAGCTTCTGGGAGGGAGTCGACAAGGTTCCGTTCGGCACTCACGTGATGCGCCTGCTTAGCGAGCTGGCGACAGAGGACGAGGATTCCGACCAGGAGCAAAGAGGTAAGGCGCGCGCAATGCTGGGCGCCAAACTCTCCAATGTCAGTGTTGGTGATTGGGAAGGGGCCGTTAGGAAGGACGGCAATCTCCTGCCGACCGCGCTGAGCTATGTCCATCTCGGCAAAGCGGCCTCAGTTGCCGGCGGCGCGCTCGACACGGCCCTCAACAATCTGATGGCTGATCTAATTGCAGCCTTCGACGAGGCCGCTCGCAAGCGCTGGTTTGAGGCAACCGACATTCTCTCCACCAACACCCGAAAGACGCTTCTGAAGAACCTTCGGGACAAGATCAATGGGGGTGCGACGGTACCTGATCTGACGGGCTTGCTCGACATTGGCGGCTCTGCGTTCCTCAAAAACGGTGAGTTTGCAAAGGACGCGGATTCTTCTGCACGCCATGTCGTGCTGCCGTTGATTTCCGAGCCGGGCAAGCTCGACTGGCTGATGGAAAATCGGGTTGTGCATAAGGCTTGGGTTGCTGCGAGTTCTGCCGAGACCAAAGGGGTCCTCTCGGAGCGGATCAACGCTCACTGGCAAGGCGCAGACGAAACCATTCGCGCGAAACTTGAAACGCTCCTCGATGAGTATGGCCTTCCTGAGCCAGACCACGACGAGGCCCCCGCCGATCTTGAGCAGTCAGCCTAAGCCCTCACGCAGCGGCCGAACGAGCATGGCTCTTGAAAGTCAGCAGTCCGGTCTTGCGATCAATCGTGTAGCCGGCGTCGCGAAGCGCAATGAGCACGTCACCGAGGTGAAGGTCATCGAGCATCGCATGATGCTGGATCGCTTTGCGGAGAACCCTTGCGTAGACGTGGCTCGGATTGCGCGCACTCTCGACGGAAAGCTCAGCAACCGCTTCGCGAATAAGGGCGGCGGTATCTGCAATCGGAGCGAACGAGTTTGCGGCCTTCTTCTTGGTCGGCTTTTGGACGGTGACGATGAGGTCAACTGTGACCACGCCCTCGGAGCCAGAGTTTAGCCCCTTAACGGAGCGCTGCCCTTTGTCGAGGATGGCGACATGAACCGGCGCTTCTACGAAGCCGGCATCGCGTAGCGCGCGTTGGACGAGGCCCCAGATTTTCCCGCTGCTGTTGCCGAACACCACAGACATATGCCGGCCAGGTTTCAGGACGCGGTAAGCCTCAGCAAACGCGCCCTGGAGGAGTGCCTCGTAGCGTTCTGCCGAGCCTTTCTTGCGAGCGCCGGTCGTGTGAACGACAGCTTCTCGGGCGCAGTCGGTCGTGTTGCCGATCCAAGCCTCGTGGAACAGGCTCATGTCGCTGTAGAAGATATTGCTGCCGAACGGGGGATCGGTGAAGACGTAGTCGATCGAAGCGTCTTCGAGATGCTCCAGGCGATCAGCCGATGCCAGATCGTAGGAAAACGACGGTGACGCCTCGTTGAAGAGGCCGTCATCGCTGAACAGTTCGTCGCTGGCCCGGACAGAGGCTTCGACCTTACGCTCGAAGAGCTCGAAGACGTTCCATTCATAGTAGACGGGCGCAATGTAGTAGGTCTGATTTTGCGCGTTGAGTGGACGCTTGGCGCTCCACTGATAGCGCTTCGATGCGCGAGGCAGGATCGCCGTGAAGGCGAAGCGCAACTTTTGGCGAAGCGCTTCATCTGTCGTGGCGTTGATGGCTTGCCACAGCTCGAGGAGCGCGATCCCATTCCGCGCCGAGAAAAAGTCAGCGGTGCGCGTCATGCCAGCCTTGCCGAGCCCTGACCGGCTATACATCTCGCGCGACTGGTCGATGGTGAGGGACGGAACATCCTTCAAGCGCAGGTCGCTGCTCGCCTGGGCGATGCGGCTTTCATCGACCTTAGTGACCGGCTGCGCGGCCTGGCGACCATTCACGCCGTCAACGACAACTTCGACAGGCACGTCCTCACCGCGCGCCCATTTGCGGCGCTCAAATGGGCCGCCGCACTTGGTACAGGCTTTGGGTGGAGATCCTTCGGGCGAGACGCACTCGAAGAAGACCATTTCATTTTCGCAGGCGGGGCATTTGTAGGTGAATGACCAAACAGTGCGAACGATCTCCACGCTTTGGCCATCAGCGAGGCGATCGGTCTGATAGAGGGAGCCGATCGCCTTTCTCGCGGCATCTACAGCTGCCTTTCCTGCGCGGCGCAGATCGAGCGCCGGCACCTGCGCCATGTAGCCTCGGCCGATGTGTTGGCCGAGCACTGAGATGTCACTTAGTTTCGCGTTTCTGCCGATGGACTGCGCGGCGAGTCCCGTCATGCCGGAACCGGCAAAAAAATCGACGACTGTTTCGCCCGGCTTGGAGAAAACCTCAACAAACGGGCGAATGGCTCCGATCGGAACCTTCGTCAGATAGGCGTGACAATTATAGACCGCATCCGTGCGGGGAACGGTGATGGTCTCGGGCAAAGAATCGAGGTCTTTGGGCACGCTAGCTCCTAACACGCACTCCCAGATGCGAAACGTAAAGTCTGTAGACTCATTGTTTGCACATTCCTAGCCTCTTGGCAATCATCCAAGAGGCGGGGCGAGTGTATCACAGTAATCCCAAGCAGTTGCTTGCTGAAAATATAAGAAAATATAGGCAAGAGCTCGGGCTTTCACAAGAAGAACTTGCCGCGAGAGCTGGCCTCCATCGCACCTATATTAGCTCTGTCGAGAGAGCTGAGCGCAATGTCTCTTTGGAAAACATCTTCCACATTGCTGAAGCACTTGGCATTGAGCCTGCGCTTCTCATCCGGAAATCCAACTCTGGCGGAGATGCATAGTGGGCTTCAAGGTCGATACCAGCTTCCTGAAATTCCTCACGATGGGCGCGCGTGGAACAGAGCGCGTCATCGCCGAGCTGACCGCTATGGGCTTTCGCCCGATCGAGCTTGAGCGCTACTGCACGTCCAACAAAATCTGGGCGACTAAGGTCAAGCGCTTGCGACTCCCTGACCTGATCTGCGTGCAGACAGGATTGCGGTTGGAAGTGCGCGCGAAGAGCGCGCTTCAGTTCAAAATGAGCGACGCGCCCAACAACCCTGACCGGGCTTGGGACGCCGGCCTGCGCGACGAGGATGTTGTCGCGCTCATCGCCTGCACAGATAGCCCTGCCGGACCGGTGCCGGCAGATAGGGGCGTATATGTCTCGGTGGCGGCGCTGCGCGCCTCTGTTGGGACCAGCGCACTCGGACCGCCGAAGTCCGCGTCAGAAGGCGCTGAGCGAGACCGGACATGGCCGGCGACTGTCCCGAAACGCCCTGGGCATGTTGTTGAAGTATCCCCGCAGCGCATCGTGGTGGTGATGGATGGCGATGGTGCCCCTCCACGGCGTCAGACGTTTACGCTGAATGGCAAGCATCCGTATGTTGGCGTCGGTGATAATTTTAGCGGTGGCTCAAGCATCATTGCTGGAACCCCGGCGACGCTTGCAAACCTTCAGCCTTTCCTCGCGCAACAGTATGATCCGGTTGCCGCGTTGGCGTCGCAATCGCCCGTCGATCGCTATGCCGGCGCAAAGGCGCTCAGGTTTCGAGATGATCTCTGGCCGGGCGCACACGGGCCGTTGTCAAATGCGTTGAAGGCAGAGGTCGAGCCGCGCGTCGCGCTTGAAATCGCCGGAACGCTCGCCGCTAAAGAAGACGATGCCGGCCGGAATCATGTGCGAACAGCACTGTTTGGCGATGGGCCGATCGACCTCAGCATGGAAGCAATTCTGATCCTGACTGAGATCGCTGACGAGTTTGCGCGAGGCCAGCTTCGGGAGGCCGCGCAAGCTGATCAGTTTGGTGGAGACGAGCGTCGGCAAGCTGCGATTTGGGGCCTCGGAAAAGCTGGCCTCAAGTCCTACGCCGACCTGCTCACCTACATTGCTGACGCGGACGAGAACGTTGCGTTCCATGCGATCGCAGCGTTTGGCAATGACGCCCCGCGAGACGTCGTCCAGGCGCTTGTCGCTCTTCTGGATGATGCAGATGTCCGCAAGGCTTCTGCTGCCTCTGAGGCACTGCGTGTCATCAACAGCCAGATTGTTGTCGATGAGCTCGCGGCGAACGCGGGCAATGGGGTGAGCGAATGGTCGGTCGCGACGCTTGGGCGTCTAAGCCCAGACCTTGTTCGCGCTCACCTCAAAGATCCCGCGCTTCTTCAGCGGATCGCACCGATGCTCCTTATCGCCCAAGGAGCCAACTGGCTCGCGACAGAGCAGTCGACTACGGACCTGAGTTTCTTGCTCAAGCAAGATGCCTAGCGGGGCGAAACAAGCCGTTCGTCCCGCCGGAAAGCTAGTTTAACTCGCTACGCTCGCGCCTGGGCTCGATGGCCCGCATGACAATGCGACCCTGAAGGGGAACGGCATCGCAGCTCACATTGAAGCCTTTGCCGTCCTTGTTGGGCCAAGCTGCGCCGATGGATTTCCAGATCGCGGCGTCGCCGTCACCGAGCACCTGATAGAGACGGTGGGTCGGCTTGCGGCCAAAGAGGTTGCTGGTGGTCATGGTCTGCTCCTTGAAGTGACCGCGGGCCATCCCGCGGCTTCATGGGGAGCCCAGGAGCCGGCCTTCAAGGCGGCGGATCACACCCCGCGTCAGCGCCAAAGGGGCGGAGATGCACGAAACGCAGTGAAGGAAGCGAGCCGGGTTGAACCGGCGACGGGCCGGCTATCCCGCTCATCCGGTCAAAGCCGCTAGTGCCCGCCTCCTCACAGGAGAGGCTAATCCATCCCCACCTGTCGAACCTCAGCCGATACCCAATCGTTAATGAAGGACTACACTGCGCGACGTGGCGCACCTCGACTCACCGGCCTTGAGGTCCGCAACGTCCTGAACCAGAAGGGCTCGGTTGATGGCTGATGAGGGCGGCTTTGGGCCGGGGGAGAGTTCTGGAGCGCCGCGCGCCCAGAAGGCCCGACTCGCTGGCTTCACACCAAAGCAGCCTCGCTCGCGGCCGGCCAAGCGTCCTGACCTGATTATTCAGGAAACGCACCTGCCCGATATCGCCGGACTCGCCCTCTTGGACAGGCTTGGGGTTCGACCTGGCCAGGGTCGTGAAAGTATTGTTTCAATTGAGAGAGACGCGACGACTGCCTATAACGGCAGTGTGTCGAAAGTATTAGAGCTTAAGAGTTCGATTGATGAGCTAATTGCGAAAGTCCTCGAAGGAATAAACCTTCCGGAAGGAACGACGCCTGAGCAAATCTTGGAAGACACGCAGACGTTCTTGAATGAGCGCCTTGGACCGTCAGGGCTACCAGACCGCCGGCCTATCACTGATTTCCCCTTATGGGACAAAGCGACGAGTGGCCTTAGCGCCATGGGACATTTCCTGGCGCACTACGGGCCAGTGCCTCTCGGCGAGCGGCCTTTTGCGAATGACGTGCGGCAACGGGAGCGAGCCTTCTATGATGGCCTCGCTGTTGTCGTGAGCCGTAACAAGAGCAAGGGGCGGTCGCCTCAGACCATCGCTGACCTTTTTCCGTTGAGAAGCGACGTTGCCATAACGGCTGAGGAAGCGCGCCGGACGCTGACGGGGCTCCGCGACCGCAAGAATGCGCGAGCGCGGCTCCGGCGAGCAAGTCCCAAGTAGAATGTTAAACGCGGAGCGCCCGTCACTTGCGCACCGCTCCGACTCGCTCCACACAAAGTCTGTCGGCACAAATGGGCACCGTGGCGTGGTGCCTACTAAACCGACTTCGGGCGGCGCGTATGTCTTGGACGCAGGGCGCGCCCACCGAGCAATTTGCCAGTCCGGCCGAGCGGTCCAGAAGGGGTCACGAGGTCGGCAGGGGTCGCGTTCAAGGCCTCGGCCAGGTCAACGAGAACATCGACGGTAACGCTACGCTTCGCGTTCTCGACACCGCTTAAATAGACGACCGAGCAATCGGCGCGTCCCGCGACTTCCTCCTGCGTGAGCCTGAGCTCGCCACGCAAGCGGCGCACGTTTGCGGCCACGACTTCCCGAATGTCCATGCGGCATCGGTTGCAGCCGGACTCTCGACAGCCCATAAACTTAAGTTTAAGCTCCCTGCATCCCGTTTAGTTGCGTACCGCCATCGCCGCTGTCTTCCGAAGTCAGCGGACAGGGGCGGATTCACTGAAGCCGCCAGCCCGCAAAGGAGAAACGCATGAGCGGCGTGAGTAGAGTGACCTTCTTCCATTATCTGAGCGTGATCTTCTGGCCGCCGCTGTCGCAGCTCTATTGCGGCAAGCCCGTCACATTCGCCTGGCAGACGTTCCTGCTCGCGATCTGCCTGATCGTCCTTGGGCTCGCGTTTCCGCCGGCGCTGTTCCTGGTCGCGCTCTGCTGGCTCGTTCCGGTGCGCCGGGCCTACGGCCAGCTCAACCTGTTCAAGCGCGGCGTTGAGCTGATTTAGGAGAACAAACCGATGAGTTCGTTTTGGGATTTTCTGGCCGGACGCAACGACGCGGAGCGGGGCTTCGGCTACCGCTCTGATGGTGGCGATCCGCAAGACTACGACTACCGGCGCGGCGTTGAAGAAGAGCGGCGTCGCCAACAGGCCGAGGCTGATCGCCGTGCGGAGGAAGAGCGCCGCGAACGCGGCGGCTGGTAACGCCCGGCTGCGCTTAGAGCACAGTTAAAGAAGAAGGCTCGGTGAAGAGGCCCCGGCAACCGCCGGGGCCTTTTGCGTTGAGGCCCGTGACATGGCCCGCTCGCACGACGACCTGCCGGCCTGCCATTGTGCGCAGTGTGACGATATCGCCGGTCGCGGCTTCGACGCGACCGACCTCGCCGGCATCATCGCCCGCGATGATCACCGCCAGATCGCCAGCATGAAACACAGCGCCGCCGGTCGTGCGCAACGTCGCCGCGTGGCAGCCCGCGAGATCTCTGTACGTCTCGCGTCTTCGGCTTTGGCCTCGTCCTGGCACCCGCGCATGTCTGGCCTTGATGCGCGGGCCTACCGTTCCGGCTCGCGGTCGGGCGGCGTGCTTCTGAGGCGCGCGCGTGCGTGGTCATCGCGCAGTCGCCGCCTGGTTTCCTGTGCGCGCCTGAATCGCGCTGCGAGCGGTGTCAGTGTCGGTTCAGGAGCTGGTGACGGAGCCTCGCGCAGTTCCTTGTAGGTGTCAGGTGCGCGCACCCGCGCTGTTGGCGTCGCGGCGTCCGGCTTTTGATCGTTGACGGGCTTTGTCGGCTCGGTCGCGGGGCGTTTCCAGAAGGCGCGCTCAGCGTCATGCCGCGCGGCATCCACGCGGGCCGCAAGATCACTGCGCGCCTCTTTGTGGACATCCTGCAGAGCCTCCTTCTGGAGAGCATGCGCCTTCGCAAGAGCTTCCCGCATGATGTGTGGATTGATCGCCTGGGCGTTTGATCCGAGCTCGCGATTTCCAAGACCCAGCCACATCACGTCCCGGTGCTCATTAAAGAACCGGGTGCGCGCGGCGACGCTCCGAAGCGAGCGGTCGAGCGCGTCTGATAGCGAGGCATGGTGCTTGGTGAGCGCTTTCAGCTCGCGCCGCTGGGCCTGGTAGAGCGCAGCCCATTCAGAGCGGAAACCCTCGCGCACGGCGGCGAGTGTTTCGCGTAGCTGCGCCTTCTGTGACGCAAGCCGGTCGTCGCGCGATGAGGCGCGGTCGCGCGTCTTGTTCTTTGCGCTCTGCTTCTCTGCCATCTCCCATTCGGCATGGGAGAGCCAGCGCCGACGCGGCGGCGGGGCCGTGCCACGCTCTTCGGCTTCCATGCGTTCGGCGCGCCGATCACAGACGATCCGGCCTTGTTCCTGCTCCCATGCGTAGGCCCACCGTTGCAGCAGCTCGTAGTCGTTCTTGCGGTTCGGCGCGGCGCGTCCGGTCTCAGGATCGATCAGGTTCACAACGATGTGGATATGCGGGTGTTCTTTGTCGCGGTGCTCGACAATGAGCGCCTGGAGCTTCTCCCAGCCAAGCGCTGTCAGCGCGCCATCGGCGGCCTTCATCATGGTCGTCTGATCGGGGTTGTCGCCGGGGTCGAACGAGAGGGTCAGGTGGCCGCAGAACTTCTCGGTCTTGCGTCCGCCAAGGCCGATGCCCGCCGCCATCTTGAGCGCGTCCTGCTTCTTTGCGGTCGCGCACATAAGCCGCCAGGCGAGATGTGGGTCATCGGTCGAGAGATTGCGCGTGGTGGTGAAGCCGACGCGCTCTGCCGTTTGCAGACTCTCCTTGTATGCACCCCCAAATGGATCGTCGTGGTTTGCCGCCGCGAGCGCATCGGCGGTGCGCTCGTCATGCAGCGCGTAGAGCGCCGCGCCTTTGATGCCTGCGCCCTTAACGAGGTTCGGCACCATGACCGGAGCCTTCGGCTTGCCTACGTTCGTAGGCGGGTGGGGCTGGTG
>CALALX010000052.1 GCA_937925635.1 uncultured Caulobacter sp. | reverse complement strand
TCGTTCAGCGGCTTGACCGAGTCCTTCACCGAAGAGGCGACGGTTTCGCCCATCTTCGAGGCTTCGGCCAGGTAGCCTTCCATCGCCGACTTGACCCAGGCGGTCTGCAGCTCGACGGCTTCCTGGACGCTCTTGGCGCCCGCGAGGGCCTTGGCGGCCGAGACCTGGTCTTCCATCGACTTCTTCGAGAAGGCCATCACCTGCGCGCCCAGAGCTTCGGCGCCCTTGGTCGCGGCGGTCACCGAGGCGACCACGGCTTCGAGGTTCTTCTTCGAGTAGGCGTTCACTTCGTTCAGGGCGGCGAGCGACTTCTCGACGTTGTCCTTGAAGGCCTGGTTGCCGGCGGTGGTGAACTGTTCGACGGTCGTCTTGAGGGTATCGGCGGCGGTGGTCATCGGCAGTCTCCTTCTGGGGGTCGGGGAGGACCTGGGAGGAAATGGATTGGGCGGCGAATGACTCTCCGCCTGTGACCGTGCTTGTCTCATGCTGCAGTGCAGCAGTCAACGAATTTTTGTGCAGTGCACAATGACGGTTTCACGACGGCTGAGATCGCGCCTGCCGGCGGCACGCCGATTGCAGCCGCGACATTGCGCCGCTCGCGACGGCACGCTCGCTCGCCAGTTGTTTACTTTAGCGAAAGAGGGAAACATGCATGCTAGATAGGCATCCCGAGGGGTCGTCTTGGGGGGCGTCCCGTTCCTTGCTTTTCGACGGACGAAGCATGTTCCAGCCCGCCCGCCGCGCGTTTTTCGCACTCGCTCTGGTCGCCGGACTGGCGGCCGCCTTCGTCGCGCCGAGCCTGGCCCAGGCGCAGGTGCCGTATCTGTCGCTGCCGGCGACCGAGCCGAAATACGCCGCGATCGTCGTCGACGCCAACACGGGCGAAGTGCTCTACGCCAAGCGCGCCGACAGCCCGCGATACCCCGCCTCGATCACCAAGATCATGACCATGTATCTGGTCATGGAGGCGATGGCCGAGGGACGGGTCAAGGCCACGGACATGGTCACGGTCTCCGCCAAGGCCGCCTCCCAGCCGCCGACCAAACTCGGCCTGCGCGCCGGCGAACAGATCAGCGTCGATGACGCCCTCAAGGCCGTCGCCACCCGCTCGGCCAACGACATGGCCGTGGCCCTGGCCGAGCACATCGGGGGCAGCGAGCAGCGCTTCGCCGCTCTCATGACCCTTCGCGGCCAGGAACTGGGGATGAGCAACACGCGGTTCGTGAACGCCTCGGGCCTTCCGGACAGCCGCCAGATCTCCAGCGCCCGCGACATCGCCATCATGTCCCGCGCGGTGATGCGTGATTATCCGCAGTACTACGGCTACTTCTCGCTCCGGTCGTTCGAGTTCCGCGGTCAGACCATCCGCAACCACAACCGCCTGATGGGCGAGTTCGCGGGCATGGACGGCCTCAAGACGGGCTACATCAACGCCTCGGGCTTCAACCTGGCCGCCTCGGCGGTGCGCGACGGTCGCCGGCTGATCGCCGTCGTCCTTGGCGGCCGCTCGACCGCGACCCGCGACGACCACGTCGAGGACCTGCTGCTGACCGGGTTCGAGGTGCTGCGCCGCCGTTCGCTCGGCGAGACGATCACCGTCGCCCAGACCATGTTCGAGCCGGTCATCGAGGGGCCCGTGGACCGCGCGCCGACCGCCATGGGCGACGGCGGCCAGGACGGCCTGCGCGTGGTGCTGACGGACGGTCCGGCCCCGACCCAGGCGATCGCCGTGCAACGCGCGATGCCGCCGATCGCCAATCCGGTTTCGACGCCCGCCAAGAAGGCCGAGGCGCCGAAGAAGCCGCGCGGTCGGTACGTGGTCCAGGCCGGAGCCTTCAAGTCCAAGGCCCAGGCGCGCGAGCAGCTGTCGCTGATCCGCAAGCGCTTCGCCTCCAGCTTCCGCGACGCCGAGGCCGACATCGGCGGGGCCGTCGGCGGCTACTTCCGCGTCCGCTTCGAAGGCATGACGGCCGACGCCGCCAAGGCCGCCTGCAAGACCCTCAAGGCCAAGAAGCAGGCCTGCATGGTGATCGCGCCCTGAGTCGACGGCGCGAGCCTTGGAGCCTCACGGGGCGCGGTTCCGGCCGCGCCCTTTTTCATTGCCCTCAGCGTTTCAGTAGCGTGTCGCGGGCGGCGTTGAGCCTTGCCGCGAGGCCGGTGCTGCCGCCCGCATCGGGATGGACGGCGCGGATCAGGCGGGCGTAGGCGGCCTGGATCTCTGCGGCCGTGGCGGCCGGCCCCACGCCGAGGATGTCACGCGCCTCGGCGATGGCGGGGTCTTCCGACGATGACGCCCGCGGCGCGTCCTTCACGAAGCCTGTGCGGCCGCTGAAGGCCAGGGCCAGACCGATCGCCGAGACCAGGGCGCCGGGAATCCACGCGCCGCGCAGGCCCGCGAAGGCCCCCGCCGCGATGGCGGTCAGGCCGAGCACCGCCGAAACGATCCGCATCTCGCGCTTGATGAGCAGCGGACGGGCCCGGCGGCCCGCCCAGACGAGGGCGATGAACACGGCGACGCCGATCAGGACGTAGATCATGCGTCGCTTCTACCCTGCCCCCTATTCGGCGGCGAGCAGCTCTTCGCCGGTTTGATCCGACAGGCCGACCGCGTGCAGCAGCGCGCGCAGCTCCTGGCGGGCCGCGACATGGGTCAGGGACACCGGCACCGGCCGCACCTTGGGCGACAGATCGGCGATGGTCAGGCCGAACGGGAACAGCTCGCGGTAGATGACCCGGTCACGCAGGCCGGGGCCGACCCGGAAGCCGACCCGCTTGGCCAGCGCCATCAGACGGTCGTCGATGCGCTTGCGGTTGCGGGCCTCGACGCTGGCCAGGCGGTTGCGCAGCACGATCCAGTCCAGCGGCGCGCGCTGGCCAGCCAGCGCGCGGGCCTTGCGGGCCTCCCAAACGGCCTCGGAATAGAGGCTGGGCTTCTGCAGCTCGAGCGTCAGCGGATCGACGTGGCCGAGCATGTCGAAGTCGACGAAGCTGTCGTTCATCGGGGTGACCACCAGATCGGCGCGGGCATGGGCGGCGCGCGACAGGGCGGTGTCGCCGCCGGGCGTGTCGATGATCACGAAGCGGGCGTCCTCGCGGGCGCGTCCGAAGGCCTCGTCGAAGCGCGCCAGCTGCTCGGCCTCCGGCGCCTTGGCCAGCGCCACCCCGTCCTCGGCGGCGTGGCGCGCCAGCGGTTCGGGCAGGCTGACGCCGTTGGCGGCGATCCAGGTCTTCCGGTTGGCGAAGAAGCGTCCCATGGACGACTGACGCAGGTCGAGGTCGATCACAGCCACCGAAGCGCCCCCGTGCAGCAGGGCGGCGGCCAGATGCACGGCGATGGTGGACTTGCCCGCCCCGCCCTTCTCGTTGCCGATGACGATGATCTGCGGCTGTGCGTTCGCCATTTGTTAGTCCTGTCTCAAGCCCGACTCAGTCCGCGGGCATGATTGACGAGACACCGGCGGCGTGTCGGCCGCAATCGGGGCGAGGCGATTTGTCCACAGGCGGCTTGTCACGGCCCGACGGCGCGCGATAAGCCGCGCGCCATGACCGCTGCCCCCCTTCCCGTCGTCCGCACCGTCGCTGATCTGCGCGCCCAGGTCGGCGACTGGAAGGCGCAGGGCCTGCGCGTGGCCATGGTCCCGACCATGGGCGCCCTGCACGAGGGCCATCTGTCGCTGGTGCGACTGGGCCTCCAGCACGCCGACCGCGTGGTCGCCTCGGTGTTCGTCAACCCGACCCAGTTCGCGCCGCACGAGGATTTCGACGCCTATCCGCGCGGCGAGGACCGCGACGCCGCCCTGCTGGCGCAGGCCGGCTGCGCCCTGCTGTTCGCGCCCTCGGCGGCCGAGATGTATCCGGAGGGGTTCGCGACCACGGTGACGGTGGCCAAGGGCGTGTCCGAACCGCTGGAGGGGGTGTCACGGCCGCACTTCTTCGGCGGGGTGGCGACGGTGGTCTCCAAGCTGCTGAACCAGTGCCGGCCGGACGTCGCCCTCTTCGGCGAGAAGGACTACCAGCAGCTGCTGGTCATCCGGCGGATGGCGCTGGACCTCGACCTCGGGGTCGAAATCCTCGGCGGCCCGACGACGCGCGAGAACGACGGCCTCGCCATGTCCTCGCGCAACGCCTACCTCTCGAAAGAGGAGCGCGAGCATGCGAGCGCCCTGCCCGCCGCCATGGCCATGGCCGTGGAACGGCTGGCCGAGGGCGACGGCGCGGCGGCGGTCGAGACCCGCGTCAAGGCCATCCTGGCCGAGGCCGGCTTCAGCCCGATCGACTATGTGGAAGTCCGCGACGGCGAGACGCTGGAGCGGCTGGGTCCGGGGCCGGTCGGGGCCGGGGCGCGGGTGTTCGTCGCGGCGTGGATGGGGAAGACGCGGCTGATCGACAACTGGGGGGTCTAGGCGGTGCGTCCTTCGCGACGCTCGCCTGAGGCTCGCTCCTCAGGATGACGAGCACAGAGACGCTTCCACAATCCTCGTCATGCTGAGGAGCGCGCAGCGCGTCGCGAAGCACGCACGGCCTCACCACGCTCCCAGCTCACGCAGTTGCTTCGCCAGGTCCTGCGGCACGGCCTCATCGCCGCCGACGGCGAGGTCGGGCGGGGCGTCCTTCGCCTCCAGATAGCGCCAGCCCTGGAAGGCCCGGCGCGGCTGGGGCGCCGTCTCGATAAGGTCGGGCTGCAGGTAGATGCGGCAGGGCTGCGGCCCGCCCTCCTCCGTGACGATCTCGTCGATCGCCTGGCGGACCAGCACCTGGCCCTTGATCACCCAGTAGAGCGAGCCGCCGTCCAGCAGCTCAGCCGCCCGCTTGGGCGTCTGCCGCGTCGGGCAGACCGAGCGATGGCCCTGCGCCGCGCGATGGGCCCGCCAGGCGCGCAGGTCCGCGACGCTGTCGATGCCGACACAGAGCTTGATGAGGTGGAGGGGCATGGGGCCTGACTACTCCCTTCCCCCTCGATG
>CALALX010000051.1 GCA_937925635.1 uncultured Caulobacter sp. | reverse complement strand
CCCCCATCCCCGGTCCTTCCCCCCTCCAGGGGGAAGGGAGAAGAGTATCGCGCCACGGCCCAGGCGGCGCCGGCGGTGTCGGCCACGGCCGCGCGGGCGGGGATGCCATTGGACATCAGCCGGGCCAGCAGGTCGCCGGCCATCGCCGCCTCGCCGCCCCACAGGTGCGAGACGCCGCTGATGTCGAGGAACAGTCCGTCCAGCCCGTCGACCGCCACGGCCGGCGAGAACCGCACGCACCAGTCGCACAGCGCCTCCAGCGCCGCCGCGTCGGCGGCCGGATCAGCGTCATGCGTTTCCAGCTCGGGCACGAGGGCGGCGGCGTCGGTCGCCTTCTGGCCGACGAACAGGCCCAGCGCACGGGCTGCGTCGTCTAGGGCGTAGAGGCGGCGGGCGCCCCGGTCGGTGATGAGCAGGGCGAGGGGTAGCCCTCCCTCCCCCTTGTGGGGAGGGACAGGTCCGCGCAGCGGACCAGGGGGGGGCAAGTGGGTGGCCGCGTTCGACGCCGACCTCGGATCGCCGCTTGCCCCACCCGTCTCGTCTCGGCTTCGCATCGCCGATCCACCCTCCCCATAAAGGGGAGGGAGACCCGCACTAGGCCCTTCGACGGACGAATTCCGTCGCCGCCAAACCGTCACCGGCCAGTCCGGCAACCACACGGAGAGGATGCGGGCCATCGTCGGCCTCCTCGTTCCATTCGAAGATCCACGCGCCGGGACGGCCGCCCCGGCATCGCTCCAGTTCCGCCCGCCAGCGCGGCGGGCCGAGGCCCGGCTCGCCCGCCGGCGGATCGCTGGCCGCCGCCGCCACCCGCCAGCGCGTCGCCGCCGCCGAGCCGGTCGCCGCCTTGCGCGCCATCCCCCCCCACGGCCGTCGTCGGAGCAGAAGGCCCGTCGCCCCGTGCCGCTCGCAGGCCAGCTGCAGCCGCCGGCCGGCGGTCAGGTCGACGTCCTCGACCTCGCCGAACACACAGGCCACGCCCGACGCGGCGAGCGCATCCTCCAGCGCCATCAGGGCCTGGACCTCGTCGCGCACTCGCACCTGGATCAGCGACCGCGCCGGAAAGCCCAGCCCCTCCAGCCCCGGCGCGTGGAGGTCGTCCCGGCGCATCACCCAGACCGCCGCCCCGCGCGCCGCCAGCGGCCGAGCGGCGAGGGCCGCGAAGCCGGCCGCCACCGCCCCGACCTCGGTCTCCATTCCGTCGGCGACGAACTCGTGCCACCGCCCCAGCGGCAGTCCTCCGCCCGGCAGGCAGTCGTCCACCCGCGGATCGCCGAACGGCAAGATCGAGAATGGAGTCCGAGTCCCCGCTTCGAGAGCGGCCACCTGGCCCTTCAAGACCGCAAGGCGCGCCTCGCGCGACCCCGGCATCACGTTCTCCAATGTTCCGCTTTTGTTCTCATCCTTCGCGATGGAAGAGTCAAGGCGGGGCGCTATGGTGCCCGCTTCGAACGATTGTATGACCCGGGACGGACCATCGTGGCCTTCAAGCGCATCCTCATCGCCAACCGCGGCGAGATCGCCATCCGTATCGCGCGGGCGGCGGCCGACCTGGGGATCGCCTCCGTCGCCATCTACGCCGAGGACGACGCCGCCGCGCCGCATGTCACGGCGGCGGACGAGGCGGCGGCGCTGAAGGGCTCCGGCCCGAAGGCCTATCTGGACATCGATGGCGTGGTGGCGGCGGCCAAGGCGGCCAAGTGTGACGCCATCCACCCCGGCTACGGCTTCCTGTCGGAGAACGCCGCCTTCGCCCGGGCCTGCGCGGCGGCGAAGATCGCCTTCATCGGCCCGTCGCCGGACGCGCTGGAAACCTTCGGAGACAAGGCCAGGGCCCGGGCCCTGGCCGCCAAGGCCAAGGCGCCGGTGCTGGCCGGCACGGGGCCGATCGACCTGGCCGGCGCCAAGGCCTTCTTCAAGAAGAACGGCCCGATGATGCTGAAGGCCGTGGCCGGCGGCGGCGGGCGCGGCATGCGCGTGGTGCGCACCGAGGCCGAGATCGAGTTCGCGCTGGCCGCCTGCTCGCGGGAGGCCCAGGCCGCCTTCGGCGACGGCGCCGTCTATGCCGAATGGCTGGTCGAGGACGCCCGCCACATCGAGGTCCAGGTCGCCGCCGACGGCCGCGCGGTGGTGGCCGTGGGCGACCGCGACTGTTCGATCCAGCGCCGCAACCAGAAGCTGGTCGAAATGGCGCCCGCCCTCCTGCCCGACGCCCTGCGCAAGGCGCTGCACGAGGCGGCCGAGAAGCTCTGCGCGGCAGCCAAGTACCGGACCCTGGCGACCATCGAGTTCCTGGTCGACGGCAAGGGCGGCTTCGCCTTCATCGAGGCCAACGCCCGTCTGCAGGTCGAACACACGATCACCGAGGAGGTGACCGGCGTCGACCTGGTCCGGACCCAGATCGAGCTGGCGGCGGGCAAGACTCTGGCCCAGGTCGGCCTGACGAAAACCCCCACGCCGCAAGGCTTCGCGGTGCAGGCGCGGGTCAACCTCGAAACCCTGACGGCCGACGGCGGGGCCTTGCCCGGCGGGGGACAGATCACCGCCTATGAGCCGCCGAGCGGGCCGGGCGTGCGGGTCGATGGCGCGGGCTACGCCGGCTACGTCACCAGCCCGTCCTACGACAGCCTGCTGGCCAAGGTGATCGTGCGCGGCGCGACGCTGGAACAGGCCTGCGCCCGCACGGCCCGGGCCCTGGCCGAGTTCCGGCTGGAGGGCGTCGACAGCAACGCCGACCTGCTGCGCGTGGTGCTGGCCGAGGCCCCGGTGAAGGCCGGCGCGGCGACGACGAAGTTCCTCGAAGCCAACCTGGCCGACCTTCTGGACAAGGCGGGACGGCTTCAGCGGAAGACGCCGCGCGGCCCCGACAGGCCCGATCAGACGTCCACGCCGGCCGCTCCGGCGAAGACCGCCGAGATCGCGCACGCTCCCGATGACGGCACGGTCGCCGTCGCCGCGCCGCTGCAGGCCACGGTCGGCGCGATCGAGATCGCCGAGGGTGATCTGGTGCGGCCCGGCCAGACCGTCGCCGTGCTCGAGGCGATGAAGATGGAGCATGTCGTCGTCGCCCCCGAGGGCGGCCGGGTGGTCCGGATCGTCGCCGCCAAGGGGGTCACCCTGCTCAAGGGCGCGCCGCTGCTCTTCATCGAGCCCGCCGACGTCGAGGCCGACGCCGAGGCCGCCCTGGCCGAAGTCGATCCCGACCACGTCCGGCCGGACCTGCAGGCGCTGATCGACCGCACGGCCTTCACCCTCGACGCCAACCGGCCCGAGGCGGTCGCCAAGCGCCGGAAAACCGGCCATCGCACGGCGCGCGAGAACCTCGACGACCTGCTCGATCCGGGCAGCTTCATCGAGTACGGCGCCCTGACCATCGCCGCCCAGCGCCGCCGCCGGACGCTGGAGGACCTGATCAAGGCCACCCCCGCCGACGGCCTGATCGCCGGCGTCGGCGCGATCAACGGCCACCTGTTTCCGCCGGACAAGGCCCGGGTCGCGGCCCTCAGCTACGACTTCACCGTGCTGGCCGGCACCCAGGGCCACATGAACCACAAGAAGACCGACCGCCTGCTGCACATCGTCGAGGAGCAGAAGCTGCCGGTGGTCTGGTACGCCGAGGGCGGCGGCGGGCGTCCGGGCGACACCGACGGCACGGGCGTGGCCGGGCTGGACGTCACCACCTTCGGCAAGTTCGCCGAGCTGTCGGGCGAGGTTCCCAAGATCGCCATCGTCGCCGGCCGCTGCTTCGCGGGCAACGCGGCCATCGCCGGCCTCTCCGAGATCATCATCGCCACGAAGGACTCCAACCTGGGCATGGGCGGCCCAGCGATGATCGAGGGCGGCGGCCTTGGCGTCTTCAAGCCCGAGGACATCGGCCCCAGCGACGTGCAATGGGGCAACGGCGTCATCGACATCCTGGCCGACGACGAGGCCCATGCGACCGCCCTGGCCAAGCAGGCCCTGTCGAGCTTCCAGGGCAGGGTCGCCGACTGGTCCGCCGCCGATCAGCGACTGCTGCGACGGTCGATCCCGGAGAACCGGCTGCGTGTCTACGACATCCGCCCCCTGATCGAGGCGCTGGTCGACACGGGGTCGTTCCTCGAACTGCGCCGCGGCTGGTCGCCGGGGATGATCACCGGCTTCGTGCGCATCGAAGGCCGGCCCATGGGCCTGATCGCCAACGACCCGCGCCACCTCGGCGGCGCGATCGACTGCGACGGGGCCGAGAAGGCCGCCCGCTTCCTGCAGCTGTGCGACGCCTTCGACCTGCCGGTGCTGAGCCTGTGCGACACGCCCGGCTTCATGGTCGGGCCCGACAGCGAGGCCGCCGGCGCCGTGCGCCGCGTCAGCCGCATGTTCATCGCCGGGGCCAAGCTGGGCACGCCGCTGTTCTGCATCGTCCTGCGCAAGGGCTACGGCCTGGGCGCCCAGGCGATGGCCGGGGGCGGCTTCCACTCTCCCTTCTTCATCGCCAGCTGGCCCACCGGCGAGTTCGGCGGCATGGGCCTGGAGGGCGCGGTCAAGCTCGGCTACGCCAAGGAACTTGCCGCCGAGACCGATCCGGAGAAACAGAAGGCGCTCTACGACCAGCTGGTCGGCCGCCTCTACGCCGCCGGCAAGGCGACCAGCATGGCCGCGGCGCTGGAGATCGACGCCGTCATCGACCCCGCCGAGACGAGACGCTGGGTGGTCCGCGGCCTCGACAGCTGCCCGCCGCGCCGCAAGCCGGCGCGGGGCTGGGTGGATGCGTGGTGACGCCTAGAGCCTGATGGGTTCAGATGGAACAATCTGAACCCTGAATCAGGCTCTACACCTTTGATTCTAGAGCACGATTCAGCCATCAGACGATTCCGTCTGATGCCATCGTGCTCTAGGCTGCGGCGGGCTTGCGCACCCTTGCCGCCACCGTGCGGATGATCAGGTAGGCGAGCAGCCCGGCCGGTCCGTACATGAAGGTCATCAGCATGACCGGCAGCAGCAGCCAGTGCGGCACGCCGGCCTTCGGGGCGTCCTCGACCTCCCAGGTTCCGACCCACAGGTCGAAGGCCAGGTAGTGGATCCAGGCCGGCAGCATGGCGGCCGGGCTCGACAGCAGGATCATCACGCCGGCCAGTGAATCGAAGCCGCCGCCCTCGGGAGCCCCTGTCCCCGCCAGGGCGCGATAGATCAGGATCGCGTAGGCGAGGCTGAGCACGGCGGCGACGCCCCGGGCGCCCGTGATCAGCGCCGCCCGACGGAGCGGCGCCACGACCAGCAGCAGCCAGCCGCCCATCGCCAGCAAACTCATCGCCGAGAAGATGGTCTCGAGATTCATGATGGTCCCCTCCCCCGTCCCTCCCCGTCATGGGGAGGGCGCCAGGTCACGCGATGATGTCGGGCGTCAACTGGCTTTCCAGCTTGGTGATCTGGTCCTTGAGGCCCAGCTTCTGCTTCTTGAGGCGGGCGATCTGCAGCTGATTAGGCAGGGCCTGGCCCTCCAGGGCGGCGACGGCGGCGTCCAGGTCCTGATGCTGCTGCCGAAGCTCAAGCAGCTTGCCTCGCAGCTCCACATCCGGAAACGCGATCAGCCCCGGATCGTCGTCGTTCATACGCCTGCGCTCCCTCGTCGGACACGACACATAGCGCCGGTCGGCGGGCTACGCCAAGAGGCTCGCGAGGCGGTCCAGCGCCGCACCGGGCGCCGTCCCGCTCCAGGCCATCGCCGCGCGGCGCAGGGCGGCGGGAACGTCGACCGCCGGCGCCTTCTCGCACAGCGATTCCAGCGCCTCCATCAGGATCCGCTCGGCCCGCAGCTCGGCCGCCTTGACGTCCTCGCGCAGCCCTTCGCGGGCCGCGTCCTCGAACGGCTTGCGGGAGGCCTTCAACGCCCGACGCACGTTGCGCAGCGGCCAGAGGACGGTCTCGTCCCAGACCACCGCCGTCTGCACGCCGTTGGCCAGCGCCTCCGCGTCAGGGCCCGCCCAGGCGGCCCAGAGCAGAAGGGCGGTGTTGAAGCCGTGCTCGTCCTGCAGCGCCAGAGTCGCCTCGGGCACGCCGGGCCGCGCGTAGACCGCCAGGGCCCAGTCCCACAGACGATCGCTCACTGGCCGCTCCCCACGATCGGCGCGATGTCCTCGCCCCAGCGCTTCACCGGCCGCCAGGCGAGGCCGAACAGATCCAGCGCCCGGCCCACGGACTGGTCGACCATCTCCTCGAGCGTCTGGGGCTTGGCGTAGAAGGCCGGCATCGGCGGGGCGACCACCGCGCCCATCTCGGCCAGCCGGACCATGGTGCGCAGATGGCCCAGGTGCAGCGGCGTCTCACGGACCATCAGGACCAGCGGCCGCCGTTCCTTCAGCGTCACGTCGGCGGCCCGGGTCATCAGGGACGAGGTCACGCCGGTGGCGACCTCGCTCATCGTGCGCACCGAGCAGGGCGCCACGATCATGCCCAGGGTGCGGAACGAGCCGGAGGCCACCGCCGCGCCGACGTCGCCGACCTTGTGCACGACATCGGCCCTGGCGTTGACGTCGGCGACCGAAAGGCCGGCTTCCTGGCTGAGGGTGAGCGCCGCCGCCCGCGAGAGAATCAGGTGGCTTTCGACGCCCAGCTCGCGGCAGGCGTCGAGCGCGCGCAGGCCGTAGGCCGCGCCTGAGGCGCCGGAAATGCCGACGATGAGTCTGTCCTGCCCGGTAGAGGCCATGCTTCCTTCCGACCTGTGCGCGCGACCGCGCGAGCCACCCTTCCCGCCTTATGCCGCAAGCGCAAGGATATGTGATCTGACTCTTCGTCGAAGCAGGTGTTCACTGATCATCGCCCTTAGAAGAGGAGGCGATCGTATGGCGCTGGATGCCCGTATTCGCGAACTCGGTAACCGTCACCAGACCCTGGAGAGGCTTATTGAGGACGAGATGAGCAGGCCCGCTTCGGACGACATCCGCCTGAAGGAACTCAAGCGACAGAAACTCCGCCTCAAGGAAGAAATCGAAAATCTCCGGATGCGGGTCCACTGATACGAAAATGGGCGCTCACGGCCAGGCCGGAGCGCCCTTTTTCGTAGGGGATTGCTTCCAGCCTAGTCCTCGTCGCCGTCGTCATCGTCCGAGAAGTTGGCGAACACGTCGGAGTCCGACACGCGGCGCTCGACGGTCTCTTCCTCGTACTCGGCTTCCGGCTCGGGTTCGCCGGCCGGCTTGAGCGAGTCGCTCGGCAGGATGCCCTTCTTGAGGTCGTCCTTGGCCTTCTTGTCGGCCGCCTTGCGCACCACGGCGTCCAGCTCGATCTGGGTGGTCAGGCCGAGGGTCACCGGATCGACCGGCTTGATGTTGGCGCTGTTCCAGTGGGTGCGGTCGCGCACCGACTCGATGGTCGCCTTGGTGGTGCCCAGCAGCTTGGAGATCTGGGCGTCGGCCACTTCGGGGTGGTTGCGGACGAACCAGGCGATGGCGTCCGGACGGTCCTGGCGGCGCGACACGGGGGTGTAGCGCGGGGCCTTCTTCACCGGCTTCAGCAGCTCGGCGTGACGGCTCTTCTGGGCCGTCATGCGGTAGCTGCTGTCGGCGGCGGCCTTGTCCAGCTCTTCGCGGTTCAGCTGGCCATTGGCGATCGGATCGGCGCCGCGGATGTCACGGGCGACCTCGCCGTCGGCGATGCCGCGGACTTCCAGCGGGTGCAGGCCGCAGAAGGCGGCGATCTGCTCGAAGGTCAGCGAGGTGTTGTCCACGAGCCAAACGGCGGTCGCCTTCGGCATCAGGATTTGGTCGGACATGTCGTGCTCCAGAAACGACGGCGCCCGGCCTTTCGGCCGGGCGGGGTATTGGATTCCCTCTATAAAGCCGATCGTTCACAAAGGAAACGGCGATCGTTTAGGGACGGCTTTGCGCTCTTGATCCGCTCATCCCGGCGAAGGCCGGGACCCAGATCAAAGATCGCAGAACTGGGGGTCAGGATTCTGACCGCTCCGACCCTCATCTGGGTCCCGCCATTCGGCGGGATGAGCGGCATAGGGGAATGCCCTCAAGCCGCCTCGACCCCGAACTGCAGCTGGGCCAGCCGGGCGTAGAGCCCGCCCTTCTTGACCAGGGCGGCGTGGGTTCCCTGCTCGACCACGGCGCCGTCTTCCATGACCACGATGCGGTCTGCGCGCAGGACGGTGGCCAGGCGGTGGGCGATGACCAGGGTGGTGCGCTCGCCCATGGCGCTTTCCAGCGCCTTCTGGACCAGCCGCTCGTTCTCGGCGTCCAGCGCGCTGGTCGCCTCGTCGAGCAGCAGCACCGGCGCGTCGCGAACCAGGGCGCGGGCGATGGCCAGCCGCTGCTTCTGGCCGCCGGACAGGGTCTTGGCCCGCTCGCCGACCGGCGTGTCGAAGCCTTCCGGCAGCGCCTTGATGAAGCCCTCGGCCTCGGCGGCGCGGGCGGCGGCATAGACCTCTTCCAGGCTCGCCTCCTCGCGGCCGAAGCGGATGTTCTCCATCGCCGAGCCGGAGAACAGGGCCGAATCCTGGGCGACCAGAGCCAGCCGGGCGCGGACCTCGGCCGGGTCGGCGTCGCGCAGGTCGACGCCGTCCATCAGGATGCGGCCGACCTGCGGATCGTAGAAGCGCAGCAGCAGGCGCAGGACAGTGCTCTTGCCGGCGCCGGAGGGGCCGACCAGGGCCACGGTCTCGCCCGGCTCCACGGTCAGGTCGAAGCCGCGCAGGGCCGGCAGGTCCGGACGCCCGGGGTAGGCGAAGGTGACGCCCTCGAAGGCGATGGCGCCGCGGGCTGGCGTGGGCAGGCGCTTCGGCTGCGCCGGCGCGGCGATGTCGGGCCGGGCGTCGAGCAGCTCGCCGATCCGCTGCATGGCGCCGGCCGCCTTCTGCACGTCGCCCCACACCTCGCCGAGGGCCCCGACCGCGCCGGCGGCCATGATCGAGTAGATGGCGAACTGGACCAAGGCCCCGGCCGTCATCGAGCCGTCCAGCACCCCGTGCGCGGCGCGCCACAACACGAAGGCCACGCCGCCGAAGATCAGGGCGATGACGATGATGGTCATCAACGCGCGGGCGCGGATGCGGCGCGAGGCGGCCTTGAACGCGACCTCGACGGTCTCGCCGAAACGCCGGTCGGCGGTTCCCTCGCGGCCGAAGGCCTGCACGGTCTCCAGCGCATCGAGGCTCTCGCCGGCGTAGCCGACGGCGTCGGCGAAGCGGTCCTGGGCGCTGGTCGACAGGGTGCGCACCCGGCGACCGAAGATGAACAGCGGCGCGATCACCACCGGGGCCAACAGCATCACCGCCAGGGCCAGCTTCGGCGAGGAGGCGAACATGGCGATGGTGGCGCCGATCATGGTCAGCAGATTGCGCAGGGCCACGGAGGCGGAGGTGCCGACCAGGCTCTCGACCAGGGTGATGTCGGTGGTCAGGCGCGACAGCACCTCGCCGGTGCGCACCTTCAGGAAGTAGGCGGCGTCCAGGCCCAGGATGTGGCGGTAGACGGCCTTGCGCAGGTCGGCGACGACCCGCTCGCCCAGCAGGGAGATGAACAGGAACCGGCCGGCGGTGGCCAGGGCCAGGACCGAGACCACGCCCATGCCCACGAGAAAGTAGCGGTTCAGCTGCTCGGGCGAGCCGGACGCGAAGCCGCGGTCGATGACCAGTCGCGCCGCCTGGGCCAGGCCCAGGGTCGCCGAAGTCGAGAACAGCAGGAAGAAGATGGCGACGGCCGCATAGCCCCAGTGGGCGGCGATGAAGGGCGCGAGGCGGCCGAGGGTGCGGATGTTGCGGCTGCGCGGCCGCTTGGCCGCCGCTTCGGCGAGACTCGACGCCAACTCGGCCCCCGCGCCGGGACGCCCGTCGGCGACCGGATCATTCGCGGGCGTATCTGTCATTAGCTCGGCCCCTTGCCTTCGTCGCGCCCGTTCTGTATAGCCGCGCGTCTTCGACCGCACCGACTTTCTCGGCGCGCGTCACACTCATTTCCTCTAAGTCGGTTGGACCGCCCGATGAAACAAGACACCCATCCCGACTACCACTTCATCACCGTGGTGCTGACCAATGGCGAGTCCTACCAGACGCGTTCGACCTACGGGAAGGAAGGCGCGACGCTGAACCTGGACATCGATCCGTCCACCCACCCGGCCTGGACCGGCGGCAACGCCCACCTGCTCGACCGCGGCGGCCGCGTGTCGCGCTTCAACGCCAAGTTCGGCGCCTTCACGGGCAAGAAGTAGGCTTCAGGCCGCTTCCACGACATCGAAAGGCCGGTCGCGGACGCCGCGGCCGGCCTTTTTGATTCCAGCCTCGGCTCGACGAAATAGCCAACCTATGGCTATAATTCAGCATGACGAGCTACAGCGTCGCCGAGGCCAAGAACAAGCTCTCCGAGCTGATTGATCGCGCACTGACGGGCGAGGAAGTCGTCATTACGCGCCACGGCACACCCGTTGTCGAAATCCGCGCCCGGTCGCCAGGGCCAAGGCGGGTGACCAAGGAATCCCTCGACTGGCTGAAGGCGAACCGCGTCGGCCGCGCCTCCGTCGAGGACGCGGGCGCGCTTGTTAGCCGCATGCGCGACGAAGACTGGCTTTGAACATCTACGCCGACGCCAGTGTCCTGGTTCCATTGTTCACCAGGGACGCCTTCAGCGCGCGCGCGGACGCGTTCATCGAGGCGGCGCGCCCGGTGATGGTCCTGAGCGACTTCGCCGCGGCGGAGTTCGCCTCGGCCATCGCTCGAAAGACCCGGACACGGGATCTGACCGAGGCGGAAGCTCGGGCCACATTCTCGCTGTTTGACAGTTGGGCGGCCGCGCAGGCCGCGCGCGTTCAGGTCGCGCCCGCCGACATGTCCGCGGCCGAAGCCTTCGTCCGTCGGCTGGACCTGAATCTGCGGACGCCGGATGCCGTCAACATCGCCATTGCGCTCCGCCTGGGCGCCGATCTGGCGACATTCGACGCGCGCATGGCGGATTCCGCGCGAGCGCTCGGCTGCGGCGTCGTCGCCCTCTAGGCCCCCACGCCTCCGAACGCGCCCTTCAGGCGGTCCATCTGGCTGAGCACCGGATTGGGCGCTTCCTCCGCCGCCGGCTCGACGTACATGCGGCGGTCCAGGTGGCGCACGCGGTCATAGAGCCGCGCCGAGCGGTCGAGCAGCTGCAGCAGGAAGAGCGGCAGATCATGCAGGGCTTCGGCCTCGGCCGAGTCGATCTCTTCCTGGTCGACGCGATAGCGTTCATCGCAGGCGGCGGCCGGATCCATGTCGCCCTCGCGGACGGCGCGCTGCACCAGCAGCCAGGACGCGACGCGCATCAGGCGGGTAGTCAGGCGCATGCTTTCCGAGGCGTAGGCCAGGGCGGCGCTGCGGGACAGGAGCTTGGAATCCTGCCGACCGCCGCCGTCGAGGTAGGCCGCGGTCTCCTCGACCAGGTCCATACCCTCCTGGAAGGTGCGGTCGAACAGTTCGGAGCGCGCGAAATCGCTGATCACGTTCGCACGCCAGGGCGCCGCAGCCGACGCACCGAATTCGCTCATGGACACTTCCGCCCCTTAACCTCATCCGCGGGACGAACTTTCCCGCCTGGCCCCATCGGCTGCAACGCCCGTGCCAAGCTGTCCGACCGCGGATCGCCCTCGCGCCTCGCTAGCTCTTGCCGAAATTGAAGAAGGAGTCCGCCGCCGATCGGGCCGCGCCCTTCTTCTCGATCTGCCGCCGGGTGCGCGCCAGCTCGCCCTCGAGCATCTCGACCCGTTCTTCCAGTTCCGAAACGCCGTAGAGGTCCAGGTCCTCCCGAGTGACCGCCAGGAGCGCGTCGCCGCGCCCGCCGCGAGGGCCTGCCGGTTCGTCCAGCATGATGGGCCTCCCTATCGCCAACGTCGTCTTTCACATATCTGACGCCTGCCAGGGCCGCGAGGCAACCCCGGGGAGAGATCGACGATGTCGCAGAGCACGATGACCGCCATCGCCGTCGAGGGCGGAAAGGGACCGGCCGAGGCGCTGAAACCCGTCCAGGTCGCCGTTCCGACCCCGAAGGACGGCGAGATCCTGATCCGCGTGAAGGCGGCTGGCGTGAACCGGCCCGACATCGTCCAGCGCCTGGGCTTCTATCCGGCGCCGCCGGGCGCGCCGGAGACCCTGGGCCTGGAGGTCGCCGGCGAGGTCGCCACGGCCGCCGGGCGCTGGAACGTCGGCGATCGCGTCTGCGCCCTGCTCGGCGGCGGCGGCTACGCGGAGTACGCCGTGGTCGACGCCCGCCACGCCTTGCCCATCCCGGAGGGCATGAGTTTCGAGGACGCCGCCGGCCTGCCCGAGACCGTCTTCACCGTCTTCGCCAACGTGTTCGAGCATGGCGCCCTGAAGGCCGGCGAGACCCTGCTGCTGCATGGCGCCACGTCCGGCATCGGCACGACGGCGATCCAGATGGCCAAGGCGGCCGGCGCGACGGTGATCGCCACGGGCCGCGGCGCCGACAAAAAGGCTCAGGCGCTGTCGCTCGGCGCCGATATCGCCGTCGACGCCACGACCGAGGACTTCGCTTCGGTCGCCAAGGCCGCCGGCGGCGTCGATGTGGTGCTCGACATGGTCGGCGGCGCCTACTTCGCCCAGAACCTCGACGCCCTGAAGACCGGCGGCCGCATCGTCTACATCGCCTCCCTGGGCGGCGGGAACATTGAGGTCCCGATCATGCGGATCATGATGAAGCGGGCCACGATCACCGGCTCGACCCTCCGCCCCCGCTCCGCCGACGAGAAGGCCCGGCTGACGGCCGAGGTCGAGCGCGTCGTCTGGCCGTGGGTCGCCGCCGGCAAGGTGCGAGCCGTCGTCGACGCCTCCTTCCCGCTCGTCGAGGCGGCGAAGGCGCACCAGCACCTTGAGGCCGGCGCGCACGTCGGCAAGGTGCTGCTGATCGCCTGATCCGCCCCGCCCGATTGACGGTCCGCCCGACCCCGCCGAAGGTGTTCCGAGGGGAAGGGGACCACCATGATTCAGCATCTGAGCCTGCTCAATCCGTTCGGCCGCATCGACGACCGCGAGCGGGCGACCGCCGCCGCCCGAGGCGGCGCCGTGGCGCTGGCCATTGGCGCGCTGATCTCGCTCTACGGCGCGGCGAAACTCTACCTGATGCCCGCCGCCCTGACCGAGGCGATGCGCGCGGGCATGGCCGGTTCGGCCTCGACCAATCCGGACGCGGCGAAGGTGGCCGAGGCCATGATCCCCGGCGTCATGCAGATGGCGGCGATGATGAGCATCGGCATCGCCGTCGTGCTGCTGATCCTGGCCGTCGTCCAGTGGCGCCGGCTGACCAGAGTCATCCCGCTGATCTTCGCCTGCCTGGGCGCCCTTGGACTGGTGATGGCCGCCCTCGGCATGGTGATGATCGCCTCGGGCATGACGCCCAGTCCGCCCGTGCCGCTGGCCGAGACGGTGATTACCCGGGCGCTCAGCCTGGTGACGCTGGTGCTCCACATCGGCGCCTATCGCGGCGCGGACTGGTTGGCGAAGGCGACGTAGAGCCGCTGACCCCGGCTTTTGCCGGATCCAAGCCGCTGGAATGGACTACTTCGCCAGGTCCGCCGGCGTGCTGGGCGTGCTGAGCAAGGTCTTCATCCGCGCCCAGCGTTCCGGCTGGCCCGGCCCGGCCCGCTCGACGAAGGCGCGCACCATCTGTTGGCCAAGGCCGTAGTTGATGACGTAGCTGCGGTACTGTTCGCTGAAGCTGACCGTCTGCTCCGCGCGCTTCCGGGACACGAGGCCGTATTTCTGGGTCAGGGCGATCGCCGCCTCGCGGTCGATACGGCCGGCCAGATATTCGGAGGCGATGGTGAAGCGGGCGCCCGAAAGCGTCTGCTGGGCTTCCTGCAGGTCCAGATAGCGGCGCGCGTCCTTCGGATCGAGACCGGCGAGGGGATAGAGCGCCTTCGTCTCGAACGTCAGGCGCTCGTCGCCCGGAAAGGCCAGGTCGATGCCGTAGTTGGCCGACCCCTCGGCCAGCAGCGATTGCGGCGAATAGAGCGGATAGACGGTGAACTCGACCCAGCCTCGCCCCTTGGACAGGTGCTCTTCGAGCAGCACATTGTAGACGTGGTGGCCGGGGTAGCCCTCGTGGCATCCCAGGTCGACGGCGCGGCTGAGACGCACCGGCAGGTCGGTATTCACCTGGATCAGGCTGTGGGCGTCGCCCTTGTACCAATTGTAGCCCGACCAGCTCTTGCCGGTGACGAACTCCAGCGTGAAGCGCTCGTTGGCCGGCAGGGGAATGTACGCCATCGTCCGACGACGGCATTCGGCGATGGCGGCGTCCATAACCGCCTGGAGCTTGTCGGCCGGAACAACGAAACGCTCGTTGAAGGCGTCCACGCGGTCGGCCAGGGGGCCTTCCCCCGGAACCAGCGTCTCGATGTCGGCCAGGACGGAATCGTAGCTGGCCAGCGGCTTGAGCACCGGCCGTACGCCGAACAGGCCTTCCGCCTCGTCCTCAAACGAAAGCTTCTCGCCCTGCATCATGCGCAGTCGCGTACGGGCGGCGATGAGCTGGCCCTTCAGGAAGGCGATGCGCTCGTGCGTCAGCGGTCCGCTGGTGTCGCCGGCCACGTCGGCGTCATCGGCGTCCGCCTGCAGGTCAGCCAGCAGCGTGTCGACGTCCCTGGCGAGCTCCGGAAGCGTGCGCTTCGACGCCTTGGCCTCGGCCTGCCAGGCGGCGGGGCCGTAGTAGGCGTCGATATAGCCGTCCTCGTGCTCGCCGATCTCCAGGCTCAGCCTGACGTACCGGGCGGCGATGTCGCCGACGTGCGGGTTGGCCAGAGCCGGGCCGGCGGCCAGGCAGAACGCTACGGCCGCGACGGCGGCCAGCTTGCGGATCATGCGTACATCCATGCCTTCCGGGCCTCGACGGCCAGACCCGGGAAATCGCTGAACAGTCCGTCGACGCCCGCGTCATAGAGCGCCTTGAACAGCGCCGCCACGTCGCCGTGCAGGCGGGGCGCGTCGGGACGGCTTGCGGCGGCAGGCCTCTGGAGCTCGGTCGGCAGGAAGTGGTTCTCGGCCCGGACCGTCCAGGGGTGGGCCCGCAGCCCGGCGGCATGGGCGTTCTTCATGAAGGCCGTGGCCGGCAGCAGCCGCTGGCCATCCGACGGGACGACGAAGCTCCAGTGCGGTCCGACGCCGTCGGCGTAGGCGCTGATCGCCTTGAGCCCCGCGGCCGTCGCCATATCGGCGTAGGCGAACCCCGGCGCGTCGGCGGGGGAACCCTCGCTGTCGATCAACTGCACCAGTCGCGCCTTCGTCAGCCCCCGGATCGCCTTCAGCGGCGCGATCTCGAAGCACTGGACGAACACCTTCGCGTCGCGGGAATCGAGGTTGTTGGCCTTCAGAGCGTCGGCCATGCGCCGTTCGAACGGCAGGCCGACCGACGCGAAATGTCTCGGATGCTTCATCTCCGGATAGACGCCCACGCCGGTGTCGCGCGCGATGGCGCAGACCTCGTCGAAGGTCGGTATCGCCTCCCGGCCGTCAAACCGGGTGTTCTCCGGCCGCAGCTGAGGCAGCCGCTCGCGACAGCGCAGGGTCTTCAGTTCGGCGAGGGTGAAGTCCTCGGTGAACCAGCCCTCGACCGCCGCGCCGTCAATGATCTTGGTCGTCTTGCGCCGCGCGAACTCGGCCCTGTCGGCGACATCCGTCGTGCCGCCGATCTCGTTCTCATGGCGGGCGACGAGATGGCCGTCCTGGGTGATCACCAGGTCCGGCTCGATGTAGTCGGCGCCCTGCTCGACCGCGAGGCGATAGGCCATCGGCGTATGCTCGGGCCGCTCGCCGCTGGCCCCGCGATGACCGATGACGATGGGCTTCGCCCTCTCCCGGGCGAGGACCGGTGTGGCGAGAAGGGCGGCGGCGGAGGCGACGAGGGCGCGGCGGGTCAGGCTCATGGGCGGTGATTAGCCATGGCCCGTGACGGTCTCGTCAAGCCGGTCCAGCCTGCGCGGGTGGAGGACCAGACCATCCATTGCCCCGACGCGACGCATCAGGCCTCGATATCGGCGCCCTTCATCTCTCGGACGAACAGGAAGCCGATGATCGTGGTCGCGGCGGCCACGATCACCGGATACCAGAGGCCGTAGTAGATGTTCCCCGTGGCGGCGACCATGGCGAAGGCCGTGGTCGGCAGGAAGCCGCCGAACCAGCCGTTGCCGACGTGGTAGGGCAGGCTCATCGAGGTGTAGCGGATGCGCGCCGGGAACATCTCGACCAGGGCCGCGGCGATCGGTCCGTAGACCATGGTCACCAGCAGCACGAGGGCCAGCAGGATGGCCACCACCATCGGCTTGTCGACCTTCGCGCTGTCGGCCTTCTCCGGATAGCCGGCGTTCGCCAGCACGGCGCCCAGGTCCTTGCGCCAGGCGGTCTGCCTCGCGGTGAAGGCCTTGGAGGACAGGTCCGCGCCATCGAACGAGGGCACGATGGTCCCGCCCACGTCGATGCTCGTCGGCTCGCCCGACCGGGCCGCGCGGGTGGCGTAAGAGACGCCCGCCGACGCCAGCGCCGACTTGGCGATGTCGCACGGCGAGCGAAATTGGGTCTTGCCGATCGGATCGAACTGGAAGCTGCAGGTGGCGGGATCGGCGACCACCGTCACCGGCGCGCGCGCCGAGGCGGCGGCGAGCGCCGGGTTGGCGGCCACGGTCAGCGCCTTGAACAGCGGGAAGTAGGTCAGCGTCGCCAGCAGGCAGCCGACCAGGATGATCGGCTTGCGCCCAATGCGGTCGCTGAGCCAGCCGAAGACGATGAAGAATGGTGTGCCGATCAGCAGCGCGACCGCCACCAGAGTGTTGGTCAAGGCGCCGTCGACCTTGAGGATCTTCTCGAGGAAGAACAGGGCGTAGAATTGGCCCGTGTACCAGACCACCGCCTGCCCGGCGGTCAGGCCGGCCAGCGCGAGCAGCACGAGCCTGAGATTGCTCCAGCGCCCGAAGGACTCGGTCAGCGGCTTCTTCGTCGCCTTGCCCTCGTCGACCATCCTCTGGAACACCGGGCTCTCGTTGAGCCGCAGCCGGATCCACAGCGATACGCCGAGCAGCAGGATCGAGGCGAGGAAGGGAATGCGCCAGCCCCAGGCGCCGAACGCCTCTTCGCCGATCCGGGTGCGGACCAGCAGGATGACGATCAGCGACAGGAACAGTCCCAGGGTCGCGGTGGTCTGGATGAAGCTGGTGTAGAGGCCGCGTCGGCCCGTCGGGGCGTGTTCGGCGACGTAAGTGGCCGCGCCGCCGTACTCGCCGCCCAGGGCCATGCCCTGCACCAGCCGCATCACGATCAGCAGGATCGGGGCGGCGACTCCGATCGCCTCGTAGGACGGCAGCAGCCCGACCACGAAGGTCGACAAGCCCATCAGCAGCATGGTGACCAGGAAGGTGTTCTTGCGGCCCCAAAGGTCGCCCAGCCGGCCGAACACGATGGCCCCCAGCGGCCGCACGGCGAAACCGGCCGCGAAGGCGAGCAGGGCGAAAATATACCCGGTCGTCTCGTTCACGCCGCTGAAGAAGTGCTTGGTAATGAAGCCGGCCAGCGAGCCGTAGAGGTAGAAGTCGTACCACTCGAAGATCGTGCCGACGGACGCGCCGCCGATCACCATCCCGTGCCGCGTCTTCAGCGCCTCGCCGCCGTTCGTCATCGCCGTTTCCCCCGTTCGAGAGGAGGCTAGCGCGCGGAGGGCTTGTTGCTCAACGCCGGTCCGACTAGCTTGTCGCAAAAGGGGAGCGACCGTGATGTACGCATCAAGGTTGATCGGACTGTTGCTGGTGATGGCGGCGATCTCTGGACCGGCCCGCGCCGCCGAGACCTGCACGCCGATGCCGGGCGCCGAGGCGGCCTGGGCGCGACCCGGCGTCCGCTACATCCTGATCGGCGAGACGCACGGCATGGCCGAGACCCAGCTGGCCTTCGTCGATCTGGTCTGCGCGGCCTCGGCGTCCGGCCGGCCCGTGGTCGTGGCGCTGGAGCAGAACGCGGAGGGACAGGCCGGCCTCGACGCCTTCCTGGCCTCCGACGGAGGCCCCGCGGCGGTCGCCGGACTGACGGAGGCCCTCGCCTGGCGCGGACCGACGCGCGACGGCCGGTCCAGCGTCGCCGCCCTGGACATGCTGCAGGCCCTGAGGACGCTGAAGCAGGAGGGGCGCATCGTCGGCGTGACGGCCTTCCTGTACTGGACCGACAAGACCCAGGCCGGCCACGAACAGCTGATGGCGAACGGCATCGCCGACGCCGCAACCGCCCACCCGGATGCCCTGGTTGTCGGGCTGATGGGCAACTACCACGCCATGAAGGCGGCGAGACCCGGCCGGGACGGCGTCGCCTATCGGCTTGCCGCCGACCTGTTGCCCTCTGACCAGGTCGTCAGCCTCTACATCACCCATCGCGGCGGTTCGGCGTGGTTCTGCAGCCAGGGCGGCTGCATGGCGCGGTCCGTCCTCGGCACGCAGGAGCGGCGGCCGCGCGGCGTCCATCTCTCACCGGGCGAGATCGAGGGTTACGACGGGGTGTTGTCCATCGGCGGAACGGTCACGGCCTCGCCTCCGGCGGAGTCGCCCGGCTCCTAGAGCCTGATGGGTTCAGATGGAACAATCTGAACCCTGAATCAGGCTCTACA
>CALALX010000050.1 GCA_937925635.1 uncultured Caulobacter sp. | reverse complement strand
CTCCTCGGCGGCGGCGTAGACATAGCTGAGGTCGGCGTGGCCGTCGCCGCGACGGGTCGGGGTGCCCACGGCGATGAACACCGCGTCGGCGGCCCTGATGGCCTCGGCGCCATCCAGCGTGAAGCTCAGCCGGCCCTCTCGGACATTGCGCTCGACCAGGTCGTCCAGCCCCGGCTCGAAGATCGGGATCTCGCCCTTCAGCAGGCGGTCGATCTTGCCGGCGTCCTTGTCGATACAGACGACCTCATGGCCGAAATCGGCGAAACAGGCTCCGGACACCAGGCCGACGTAGCCGGTGCCGATCATGGCGACGCGCATGCTCTGTAGTCCTCAGATTTCCTGGTTGTATGCCCCGACTTCGGGGTGTTTGCTCAGCCGGGGTTTGACCTCTTCACGGAAGAGGGCGCGCATGTCGTCCTCGGAGCGGGTGCTCTCGACCACGACGACGACTTCGGGCTTGTTGGAAGAGGCGCGGACCAGCACCCAGCTGCCGTCTTCCAGGGCCACGCGGACGCCGTTGACGGTGATGACCTCGGAGATCCTGCGCCCCAGGATGGTCCCGCCGTCGGCGGCCAGGGCCTCGTATTCGGCGACGATGCGATCGACGACGCCGTACTTCACTTCGTCGGCGCACTTGGGACTCATGGTCAGCGAGGTCCAGGCCACCGGAAGCGCGGTCTTGAGGTCGGCCATCGACTTGTCGGGGTTGCGGTCGAGCATCGCCAGGATGGCCGCCGCCGCCGTCAGGCCGCAGTCGTAGCCTCGGCCCAGCGGCTCGTTCAGGAAGAAGTGGCCGCTCTTCTCGAAGCCGGCCAACGCGCCGATCTCGGCGGTCTTGCGCTTGATGTAGCTGTGGCCGGTCTTCCAGTAGACGGTGGTGCAGCCGTTGGCCTCCAGCACAGGGTCGGTGGCGAACAGGCCCGTCGACTTCACATCGACGATGAACTTCGCGCCCGGGTTCAGCGGGGCCAGGTCCCGGGCCAGCATCAGGCCGATCTTGTCGGCGAAGATCTCCTCGCCGGTGTTGTCGACCACGCCGCACCGGTCGCCGTCGCCGTCGAAGCCCAGAGCCAGGTCCGCGCCGTGCTCCTTCACGGCCTTGGCCATGGCGTGGAGCATTTCGTGGTCTTCGGGGTTGGGATTGTACTTCGGGAAGGTCCAGTCGAGGTCGCAGTCCATCTCGACGACAACGGCCACGCCCATGGCGCGCAGGGCCTGCGGCACGAAGGCGCCGGCCGTGCCGTTGCCGCAAGCGGCGATGACCTTCAGCGGCCGCTTGACCTGCACGCGGCGGGCGACGTCGGCGATGAAGCGCTCGCGCATGCTCTCGACCTGGGTGACCTTGCCGCCCGGTCGCTCGACGAAGGCGCCGGAGAGGACGATCTCCTTCAGCCGACCCATCTCCTCCGGGCCGAACGTCAGCGGTCGGTTGGCGCCCATCTTCACGCCGGTCCAGCCATTCTCATTATGGCTCGCGGTGACCATGGCCACGCAGGGCGCGTCGAGGTCGAACTGGGCGAAATAGGCGGTCGGCGACAGGGCCAGACCGATGTCCAGCACCTCGCAGCCGGCCGCGACAAGACCCAGCATCAGGGCGTTCTTGATCGACAGGCTGTACGAGCGGAAGTCGTGACCGACGACGATCTTCGACTGCCCGAGCTCGTGGATGTAGGTCCCCAGCCCCAGCCCCAGGGCCTGCACGCCGAGCAGGTTGATCTCCGGCCCGAACAGCCAGCGCGCGTCGTACTCGCGGAAGCCCGTCGCCTTGACCAGCGGTTCGGTCTCATAGGCGAGCGTGTTGGGGACAAGGTCGGCGCGGGGCAGGAAGGGCATCAAGGGTCTCGCCTAACGAAGGAGCTCCCTATAGCGTCCATGTGACGCGTTGGTGAGGGGGGAGCTGATGAAATCGATGGTGACCGCGGCCGCCGCCGCTCTGGCGTTGCTGTGCGGGCCAGCGGCCTGGGCGGCCGAGTTCAAGGCGGCGCCCAACGCCAGCCATGTCATCGACCTGGACACGCCGGACAACAGCATGTCGCTTTGGCAGCTGGACGACCTGACAGGTCTCAATGGCCTGCGCGCCCGGGCGACGTTCGTGCGGATCGGCAAGAAAACGCAGTTCGGCCCCGCGGCTATGCTCGTCCTGTCGAACGAAACGAGCGAGGCGAGGCTCATGTTCCTGTTGTCGCCGAAAGGGTCGATTGCGATGCTGAGCGCTGCGCGCGGCGAGACGGAGTTGGGCCGCCAGCTTTTCATCATGCCCATTGAACCGAAGGAGACCTTTGGGCTTGAGATCGACTGGACCCCAGACGGCAAGGTCATGGTGCGGATCGCCTCCGCGGCGGTGAAAGGCATGGGCGGCGACGGTTTCGAACGTCACGAGGTGGTGATGGAGGGCGCCCCCACGCAGCTAAAGATCCTCGGAGGCGGCAGCGAGGTCGAGTTCAAGCCGCTGACGCTTGGCTCCCAATAGCCGAGACGATCGGCTCGACCTCAGATCACGCCGGCGCTCAGAACGTCATGCACGTGAAGTACGCCGACCGGCTTGCCGTCGCGGACCACGAACAGGGCGGTGATGCGGCTGTCGTTCATGATGCGGGCGGCGTCGCCGGCCAGGGTTTCGGCCGTCACGGCGCGAGGATTGCGCGTCATGATCTCGCCGGCGGTGCGACTCGCCAGGCCATCGAAGTTGCGGCGCAGGTCACCGTCCGTGACGACGCCAATCAACCTGCCGTCAGTCCCGACCACGCCGACGATGCCGAGCTTGCGCTCGGACATCACACGCAACGCCTCCGGCATGGGCGTCGCCTCGCCGACCAGCGGGGCTTCCTCGAGCTTGTGCATCAGGTCGCCCACAGTGCGCAGCATGGCGCCCAGCTTGCCGCCCGGATGGAAGACGTGGAAGTCGCGGGCGGTGAAACCGCGCCGCTCCAGCAGCGCCACGGCCAGAGCGTCGCCGAGCGCGATCTGCAAGGTGGTGGAGGTCGTCGGCGCGCTGACCTCGCCTGTCGCTTCCGGCGCCTCGGGCAGCTTCAGAACGAGGGTGGCGGCCTTGCCCAGCGCGCTCTCCGGATTGGCCGTGATGGCGATCAGGGGAATGCCGAACCGGTGCGTATAGGCCAGGATGTCGGCCAGCTCGCGCACCTCGCCCGACTTCGACAGGCCCAGCACGACGTCGTCGGCCCCAATCATGCCAAGGTCGCCATGGCTGGCCTCGGCGGGATGCACGAACATCGCAGGCGCCCCGGTGGAGGCCATGGTGGCGGCGATCTTGCGGGCGACGTGGCCGCTCTTGCCCATGCCGGTCAGGACGATGCGGCCCTTGCAGCGGAACAGCGTCTCGACGGCTTGAACGAACACTTCGCCCAACTCGTCGCTCATCGTGCGCAGGGCGTCGGCCTCGGTGATCAGCACCCGGCGGCCGACGGCGACGGCGTCGAAACTCATTTCGGCGCCCCCACGGCATGACCGAACGGCGCGGGCGAGCGGGCGCCCGTGCCCTGCGGCCAGACCAGCGCCAGGGCGATCATCGCGACGGCGGCCAAAAAGCAGAGCGGGAAGAAGATGCGGTCACGCGGCATGCGGCGGGTATAGCAGCGCACGCCAACCTGCGCCTAGAGGAAGTCCCCGGCCGAGAGCTGGCTGGAGGTGGTGTTGAGGAA
>CALALX010000049.1 GCA_937925635.1 uncultured Caulobacter sp. | reverse complement strand
GTACTGGCCCGTGTGGGTTTGCTCGTCCTTGACGATGATCTGTTCCATCTCCGCTTCCGACGGCGGCAGATAGCGGCCGGTCAGGTAGGCGGCGACCAGCTTGGACTGCTGCTCGGCGAAGTTCACCAGGGTCGGCAGCGGCTGGGCCAGGGCCATGTAGAACAGGTTCGGCACGCCCGGCTTCATCATGCGCTTGAACAGCGGCAGGCGGTGGTCGGCGTCCGGGACCAGCGCCGGATCGTCGAAGAATGGGAACCGCATGTCGTAGCCGGTGGCGAAGACGATGGCGTCGACCTCTTCCACGCTGTCGTCGGCGAACCGGACCTTCTTGCCCTCCAGCGCCTTGATCGCCGGCTTGAACTTCACGTCGCCGCACCCGGCCCGGGTCAGGAACTCGCCGCTGACCGAAGGGTGGGCTTCCAGAGGCTCGTGGTCGGGCTTGGGCAGGCCGTAGTCCTCCATGTTGCCCAGCGTCTTCTTGATGGTCTTGCGCGCCAGGCTGAGGCCCAGCTTGCGCGGGAACCAGTGCGGCATCGAGGCTTTGTCGGCCGGCTTGCCGTTCATGTACTTGGGCAGCACCCAGACCCCGCGGCGGGCCGAGACCCACAGGTTCTTCGCGATCGGCCGCTGCGACAGCTCGCTGGCGATGTCCATCGCCGAGTTGCCCATGCCCACGACGACCACGTTCTTGCCGCGCATGTCGACCGGGTCGAACGGGTCGCTGTAGGCGTGGCTGTGGAAGGCCGGGCCGTCGAACTCGCCGGGATAGTCCGGAATGCGCGGGCTCCAGTGGTGGCCGTTGCAGACGAACAGCACGTCGTATAGCCGCGTCTCGCCGGTCGACAGGGTCACTTCCCACAGCCCCGCGGCGTTGCGACGGGCCTTCTCCACCGCGGTGTTGAAGGTGATGGTCTCGCGCAGGCCGAAGTGGTCGACGTAGTCCTTGAAGTACTGCAGCAACTGGGCGTGGTGCGGGAAGTCGGGCCATTCCGCCGGGACGGGGAAGTCCTCGAAGGCCAGGCGCCATTTGGACGTGTCGATGTGAAGGCTGTCGTAGCAGGCCGAAAGCCCATTGGGGTTCTTGTAGTACCAGGTGCCGCCGATATCGTCCGACATCTCGAAGCAGTCGTAGGGCACGCCCACGTCCTTCAGCCGCTTGGCGGTGGTGAAGCCGCTGCATCCCGCGCCGATGATGCAGGCCTTGGGCAGACGTCCGGCCACGCTGATCTCCCTGGTCTCTTATCGCTGTTCAGGCGAAGGTGTCCGGGGTTTCCGCGCACGTCAACCGTGACGCGGCGGAAGCGGACTAGCCGCAACGCGCGGTGCACCGCGTCCAGGTCGAAGCGCAGGTCTCCTCGCCGGCGGCGAGGCAGAAGTAGTAGTCGCGGTTGCAGGTCCGCTTGCACTGACGTCCGTCGGCGACGACGGGCGTTCCCACCGGCGGAACAGGCGGCGGCATGGGGATCAGACCGGCCAGCGCGCCGCCGGACCCCGGCGCCTCGCCCTCGGACGGCGCGTCGCCGATCGTGCCGCGCAACGCGACGGCCGACGCCTCACTTTGGGACGCGGCAATCCTGCCCTCCTGAGCCGCGGCGGGGGCGGCGAGGACCACGGACAGCATCGCGATGGCGACGAGACGGCGCATGCCCCCGACCGTGGCCGACGGCGGTTAATGTCTGATTAACCATAAGGCCGGGGCGGTCGGCCGCCGTCTAGAACGCCCCTTCCGGCGCCGCCGCGTACTGACCGCCCTTCCGGTAGCGATAGAGGTAGGCCGGTGCGATGGCCTCGACGGCCCGGGGCTCGACGCCCAGCTCCGACAGGCCGGCGGCGCCCGGCGAGACGACGTTGTCGACACGCAGGCTCTCGACCTGGTCGGTGGTCAGCTGCGGCGGAAGGATCGGCACGGCGGCCTGCAGATCGCCGATCATGCCCAGAAGCTTCGCGGCGAACCACGGCACGGGAACCAGCACGCGCGCGCGACCGGTTTCACGCCGGATGAACTCCAGCAGCTCCTTGAAGCTGTACACCGACGGCCCGCCCAGTTCGTAGGTGCGGCCGGCGGCGCCCGGATCGACGAGCGCCTTCGCCACCGCCGCGGCGACGTCCCCGACATAGACCGGCTGGAAGCGGGTGTGACCGCCGCCGATCAGCGGGAGCGCCGGCGTGAAAGCCGACAGGGCGGCGAAGCGATTGAAGAACCCGTCCTCCGGACCGAACACGATCGAGGGCCGGATCACCGTCGCGGTCGGGATGACCGCCCGGACGGCCTGCTCGCCCATGGCCTTGGTCCGGGCGTATTTCGAGGGCCCCTCGAGGTCGGCGCCGAGCGCCGACATCTGCACGAAGCGGGTGATTCCGGCCTTCGCCGCCGCCTCGGCGACGGTCTTGGCGCCCATGGCGTGGATCGTCTGGAAACCCTGACGGCCGCCCTCCCAAAGGACGCCGACCAGATTCACGCAGGCCTCGGCGCCGTCGAGGGCGCGGGCCACGGAGGCGGCGTTGCGGATGTTGGCCTGGACGACCTCGATCTGGCCGACGTCGCCGAGCATGCGCAGACGATAGCCGCGTCCGACATTGCGGGCCGCGACGCGCACCCGCCAGCCCTGTTTCGCCAGCGACCGGACCACCTGACGTCCGACGAAGCCGGTTCCCCCGAAGACGGTGACGAGCCCACGCATGTTACGGCCTTTAATGAGAAGCGAGTTTGCGCCCGGATAGACGTTGTGAGCCTCCCGCGCAATGCGCCGTTGACGACCCCATTCGGGCGCCCTATGAGGCACGCCTTCGCGCCGGTCGGGCTTCCCGATTGGTCAGCGAGCCCAGGTGGCGGAATTGGTAGACGCGCTGGCTTCAGGTGCCAGTGGCTTAACGGCCGTGGAGGTTCGAGTCCTCTCCTGGGCACCACCCTCCTCTTCTATATGATGCGTAGAGAGTAGAGAGGGAGCGGTCCGCACTTGGCCAATCATCTGCATGAAGGCGACCTACCGTCCGGCCTGTTCGCCGGCGTCACGTCGGTGGCCGTCGACTCCGAGACGATGGGCCTGAGCCTGACGCGCGACATGCTGTGCGTGGTGCAGATCTCGGCCGGCGACGGCGACGCCCACGTGGTGCGCCTAAATCGCCCCGCCTATGACTGCCCGAACCTGAAGGCGCTGCTGACCGATCCGGCCGTGCTGAAGATCTTCCACTTCGGACGCTTTGATATCGCCATGTTCCAGCGCCACCTTGGCGTTGAGACCAACCCCGTCTGGTGTACGAAGATCGGCTCCAAGCTCGCCCGGACCTATACCGATCGCCACGGCCTGAAGGACGTGGTCAAGGAGCTCGTGGGCGTCGATCTGTCCAAGGCGCAGCAAAGTTCCGACTGGGGCGCGACGACGCTGTCGCCGGCGCAGGTCGACTATGCCGCGTCGGACGTCCTCTACCTGCACGCCGCCAAGGCGAAGCTGGAAGAGATGATCGCGCGCGAGGGCCGCACCGCCCTGGCGCAGGCCTGCTTTGACTTCCTGCCCGCCCGCGCCAGGCTCGACCTGGCCGGCTGGGAAGAGACCGACATCTTCGCGCACAGCTGACCGCCTTGACCCCGCTCGCCCACACCGCCGCCGACCCGAACGACCGCCGCGAGGCGGTGTTCGCGCGCTGGCGCACGCGCGAACGGCTGATCGCGCGGATGCGAGTCGGCCTGCCGGCGGCGATGGCGCTGATCGGTCTGGGCCTGCTCGGTTGGGTGGCGGCGAGCACGCTGCAGGCGCCCAAGCCGTTGCGCATCGAGGATCCGATCATCCGCATGGTCGGCGCCCGTTTCCAGGGCCGGCTGGAGGATGGCCGCAGCTTCCTGATCGGCGCCCAGCAGGCGGTCCGCGACGAGCGCACGCCCAGCAGCGTGTCCCTGATCGAGCCGATCATGGTGGTCGGCGCCGAGACTCCGACGCCGCGCCGGATCATGGCGCGCATGGGCACCTATGATGAAAAGACCCGCATGCTTCGGCTGACGGGCGACGTGCGCATCGACGATGGCGCCGGCAACCGCGTGGCCACCAACGACACCGTCTTCGACACCCGCACCGGCGAGGCCGTGGGCCAGCGCGGGATCGAGAGCGACGGACCGGTCGGTCAGATGTCGGCCGACAGCTACACGGTCAAGGACAAGGGCGACCGCATCGAGTTTCGAGGCAGGGTTCGCACGCGCGTGAATCCGGAATAAGACAGGCCATGATCAAGTCTGGAGCGCTCATGACCGGCGCGAAGCTGAAACTCGGGCTCTCCGCAGCCGTCGTCGCGACCCTGTTTTGCGCGGGCGTCGCCCATGCGCAACTCGACCCGCGCGCGCCGCTCGACATTACCGCCGACGCCTCGGAGGTGATCAACAGCCAGTGCATGTCGAGCTGGACCGGCGCGGTCGAGGCCCTGCAGGGGCGCACCCGACTGCGCGCCGACGAGGTCCGCATCTACACCGTCAAGAGCGGCGACGGCTGCGGCGCCAGCGACCGCATGGAAGCCAGCGGCCAGGTCTATTTCGTGACCCCCGAGCGCACCGTTCGGGCCGACAACGCCGTCTACCAGTTCTCGAGCGAAACCATCACCCTGACCGGCGGCGTCATCGTCGTGCAGGGCAAGAGCGTGGTGCGCGGCGATCGCATGGTGATCAACACCCGCACCGGCCAGGCCAGCATGACCTCGGCCGTCACCGGCCGGAACAAGCCGGGCCGCGTCCGCGGCGTGTTCTACCCGAACGAAGGGACCACGCCCTAGGTGACCCCTGTCGCGGATCCGTCCTCCGAATCCGGCCTCGTCGTCGACGGCCTGACCAAGACGTTCGGCGAGCGGCAGGTCGTGCGTGGCGTCAGCCTGCGCCTGAACCGCGGCGAGGTGGCCGGTCTGCTCGGCCCGAACGGCGCGGGCAAGACCACCTGCTTCTACATGATCACGGGTCTTATTCCGGTCGATCAGGGCTCCATCCGGCTCGATGGCCGCGACATCACGGCCCTGCCGATGTACCAGCGCGCCCGTATGGGCGTCGGCTACCTGCCGCAGGAGGCTTCGATCTTCCGCGGCATGACCGTCGAGGAGAACGTCCTGGCGGTGGTCGAGATGCGCGAGCGCGATCCGGTCAAGGCGCGGGCGACAACCGCAGACCTGCTTGAGGAGCTGCACATCGGCCATCTGCGCTCCTCGCCGGCGGTGTCGCTGTCGGGCGGCGAGCGGCGGCGGGTCGAAATCGCCCGCGCTCTGGCCAGCGAGCCCAGCTTCATGTTGCTCGACGAACCCTTCGCCGGCATCGACCCGCTGGCCATCGCCGACATCCGCGAGGTCATCGGCTACCTGAAGGGCCGGGGCATCGGCATCCTGATCACCGACCACAACGTGCGCGAGACGCTCGACATCATCGACCGGGCCTCGATTATCCACGCTGGCGAGGTGCTGTTCGAGGGGGCGCCGCAGGAGATCGTCGACAACCCCGACGTCCGCCGCGTCTACCTGGGCGACCGGTTCTAGCCTTTCCCCGAAACGGGTCGTGCAATTAGCGTGCCGCTTAAGGGGCGCGTTAACCCTCGCTATCCGATGGTGTTCCCCTGTTCGATTTCGAAGGGGTGGATGCGCGTGGCGCTCGGTCCGAGACTGGAGCTGAGACAAGGCCAGAGCCTTGTGATCACGCCGCAGCTGCAGCAGGCGATCAAGCTGCTGCAGCTGACCAACCTCGAGCTCGAGGCCTATGTCGAGGCCGAGCTGGAGCGCAATCCCCTGCTGCAGCGCGACGACCGCGACGCCGAGCCCGAGGCGGAACAGGTAAAGGCCGAAACGGCCGAATACTCCGTCGACTCGGTTCCTGACGGCGCGGCGCACGCGGATATGGACGCCGGCCCCGCCGACCTGTCGCCCGGCGAACGCGACACCGGCGACGGCGGCGAGGCGCCGGGCCAGGCCGGCGGCCAGATCGACTGGTCCCGCGCCGGATCCGGCGGCGGCGGCTTCGACGGCGAGGACGATCTCGAAAGCCGGCTGTCGCGCGACAAGACCCTGGGCGAGCACCTGCACGACCAGCTGGCGGTGGCGCGGCTCAATGACGCCGAGCGGGCGATCGCGGCGGTTCTGATCGACGCGGTCGACGAGGGCGGATATCTGCGCGCCGACCTGCAGGAGATCTCGCTGCGGCTGGGTTGCGACCTGGCGCTGGTCGAGGCGGTGCTCGGCGTGCTGCAAGGCTTTGAGCCGACCGGCGTCTTCGCCCGCGACGTCCGCGAGTGCCTGGCGCTGCAGCTGAAGGACCGCAATCGGCTGGACCCGGCCATGGCGGCGCTGCTCGACAATCTCGAGCTGCTGGCCCGCCGGGACCTGGGCGCGCTGCGCCGGGCCTGCGGCGTCGACGACGACGACATCCGCGAGATGATCGCCGAGCTGAAGGCCCTGACGCCCCGTCCTGGCGCGGCGTTCGGCGGCGAGCCCTCGATGCCGGTGACGCCCGACGTCTTCGTGCGCGAGGGCGCGGGCGGCCTGTGGCATGTCGAGCTGAACACCGACACCCTGCCCCGCGTGCTGGTCGACAAGCGCTACCACGCCCGCATCGCCGGCGGCGCGCGGAACGACCAGGAGAAGACCTTCGTCGCCGACGCATTGGCCAATGCCAACTGGCTGGTGAAGAGCCTGGACCAGCGGGCCCGGACCATCCTGAAGGTCTCCAGCGAGATCGTGCGCCAGCAGGACGGCTTCCTGGCCTTCGGCGTCGAGCACCTGCGGCCGCTGAATCTGAAGACTGTCGCCGACGCCATCGGCATGCACGAGAGCACGGTCAGCCGGGTGACCTCGAACAAGTACATCGCCACGCCGCGCGGCCTGTTCGAGCTGAAGTTCTTCTTCACCTCCTCGATCGCGTCCTCGTCCGGCGGCGAGGCCCACTCCGCCGAGAGCGTGCGCCACAAGATCCGCCAGCTCATCGACGCCGAGCAGGCCGAGACCGAAGTGCATTCCGACGACGCCATCGTCGACATCCTCAAGGAAGCGGGCGTCGACATCGCCCGCCGCACGGTCGCCAAGTACCGCGAGGCCATGCGCATCCCCTCCTCGGTCGAACGCCGCCGAATGCTTCGCGCCGCGGTCTGACCGCGCGGACTGGTCTGGCGACGTCGCCGCGCTATCTTTCTGGCGACGGCGGCCCGATCGCACGGCGCCCCATGTCGAGTTCGCGCGTTCCGGTGAGCGCGACGGAGATCCGAATGGAATCGAACGAGCGTCGGCTGACGCTGTCGGCCATCCTGGTTGAGATTTGCGACGATCCCGAGCCGACGATCACCGTCGGCGAGATCGTGGATCGCTTCGGCCATCGCGCCTTCGGGGCGATGCTGTTCTTCTTTTCGGCCCCAAACTGGCTGCCGTTACCGCCGGGATCATCGACCTTTCTGGCCATGCCCCTCATCGTACTGACCCCGCAGATGGTCGTGGGCGTTCAGGGGCCCTGGCTGCCGCGCTTCATCGAAGACCGCACGATGAAGCGGGCCGAGTTGGCCGGGGCGATCCGCAAGATCGTCCCGATGTTGCGGCGGATCGAGACGGTGTCGCGGCCGCGGCTGTCCTTCCTGTTCGGCCCGGTCGGGGACCGGCTGATCGGCCTGACCTGCTTTCTGCTGGCCCTTGTGCTGCTGCTGCCGATCCCGCTGGGCAACATGGCCCCCGCCGCGGCGATCGCCGCCCTCGGCCTGGCGATGGTTCAGCGGGACGGCGTCATCGCCCTGATCGGCTACGCCGCCGCCGCGCTCAGCGCGGGCCTGCTGGTGTTCGGCGGACAAGCGGCGCTGCTCGCCCTGCGCGAGCTTTTCCAGTGGCTCGGGATTTCCTGACCCTGTCCGCTCACGAAAAGGCGATCAGCCCCCAGATTGCTTGACACCCATGGCCGCCGGGCGCGTTCTTGTAGCCATGCAAGTGCAAGTCTCCGGCAAGCACGTCGACGTCGGTGAAGCCCTGCGACTGCGGGTTTCCGACGAACTCAACAGCACCATCGGCAAGTACTTTGACCGCGGCGGCGCCGCGGATGTCGTGGTGACCAAGGATGGCTACGAATTTCGGGTGGACTGCGCCGTCACCCTGGCGTCCGGCCAGCGGCTCCTGAGTCACGGGACCGGCGGCGACGCCCACGCGGCGTTCGGCGCGGCGCTCGACAAGATCGCCACCCGCGTGCGGCGCTACAAGACTCGCCTGCGAAGCCACTCCGTCCAGGCGTCCGCCCGACAGGCGGAAACGGCGGCGGCCTTCGTGCTCAAGGCGCCTGAGGACGACGAAGCCGAGGATTGGGAGGTCAACGGCCATGCTCCGCCGGCCGCCATGATCATCGCCGAGACGGAAGAAGCGCTGAAGACCATGACTGTTTCGATGGCGGTCATGGAGTTGGACTTGACCGATTCCCGCACAATCGTGTTTAGGAACGCCGCCCACGGCGGATTGTCCGTGGTCTATCGCCGGCCGGACGGAAATATCGGCTGGATCGATCCGGAACGGACCAAGTCACACAACGGCAACGGAACACGGGCAAACGCCTGACGGCGCGCCCCATCCCGTGGCCGCAAGCGAGCATTGCGAGCACTACGCGTATGAACATCGGGGATTTGCTGGAGCCGCGCGCGATCGCGCCGCGCACGGGTGGCGGCGGCAAACGTCAGATTCTGTCGGTGATCGCCGACGTGGCGGCGCGCAACTACGGTCTCGACGCGGAGGCCGTGCTCGACGCGCTGCTTGAGCGTGAGGCCGCTGGCTCGACCGGCGTGGGTCATGGCGTCGCGGTGCCCCATGCCCGGCTGCCCGGCCTCGACCGCCTGCGCGGCGTCTTCCTGCGGCTGGAACAGCCGACCGGCTTCGAATCAGTGGATGACCAGCCGGTCGATCTGGTGTTCGCCCTGTTCGCGCCGGTCGATCATGACTCCGAGCACCTGAGGGCGCTGGCGCGGGTCTCGCGTCTGCTGCGCCAGGGCGACCTGCGCCAGCAGCTACGTCAGGCCCGCACGGCCGAGGCGATCCACGCGTTGCTCACGCGCGACGCCCAGTCGTCCGCAGCCTGAGGCCGTGGTTCCTTAGTGCACTGAAACCGGCGCCAGTTCATGCGCCAGAGCGGCCGCCACCGCCGAGTCTCGGTCGGTCATGACGGCCAGACGTTCGCCATCGGCGCGGTGCACCGCGTAGAGAGTCTGGTCGGGCTCCAGGGAGAAACCCTGAAGCTGAGCCGCCGGGGTTTCGGCAAGCACCTGGGCGGCGCTTACGGGGCGCACATAGACCAGGTCGGGCGCGCCGAGGGCCGCGAAGGCTTCTTTGGTCAACAGTTGGGGCGTCATAGGACCACCTCCTTCGGATTGTGAACGCAGCCGCAGGCCGCCGGTTCAGCCGGCCGCGGATTCCGCTTCGACAGGGCTTGTTACTCCGCGGTCCGGATCGGAACGCGCAGGATCCGCCGCTCGGGTTCGGGACGGGCAAGATCGATATGCAGCAGCCCGTGTTCGAGCTGAGCTTGGTCGACGACCATCCCGTCGGCCAGCACGAAGGCCCTCAGGAACCCGCGCGCCGCGATGCCGCGATGGAGGTAGGCCCGATCACCCGCCTCGGCCGCGTCGCCGCGGCGTCCGGACACGGTAAGCTGGTTTCCCTCGACGGTGATCTCGAGCTGGTCGGGCGAGAATCCGGCCACGGCCAGGGTGATCCTGACGCCGCCGTCCTCGCGCGCCTCGACATTGTAGGGCGGATAGCTCTCGCCGGCGGCCTTGGCCGCCCGCTCGATCAGGCTCCGCGTGTGTTCGAAGCCCAGCAGGAAAGGGCTGTCGAAGAGTAGGGGTCTTGTCGTCATCGTACCGGCAGGAGTCCTCGTCCAAGCGACTCACCGCGATGTCCGGCCCTCAAGAGGCGCCGTCTCTCGCGGCTTTCCCATCAGGTGGCGATTGCCCGCGCCGGCCGCAAGGGCGGGGTCCGCGCGAACACGCTTGTCGCGGGGCCCCAGTCGCGGTTAGGTAGAGTCCTGTTACGGGGATCGGGGGACTTCCCAGAATGAAGCGTCTGTTCGCGTTGGCCGCGGCATGCCTGATGCTGGCCGCCTGCACCACCACCAACGTCAAGTCGGCCACCGGCCTGCCAACAGCGCCGCCGAAGGAAGCGAAAGTCCTGGTGGCCCAGCCCGATATCGAACTGCAGCTTCTCACCGCCGGCGGCCTGCTTGAACCAAGGGCTGACTGGACCACCGCCGCCAGGACCAACATGCAGGCGGCCGTCGAAGCGACGCTCAAGGGCAAGTCGCACGAATTCAAGGTGCTTGACCCGAGTACGGCGATGGAGGGGCGCGAGGGACAGATCCTGCGCCTGCACGGCGTCGTCGGCGGCACGATCCTGACCTATCCGGCCCTCCCATCGAAGACCGGCTTCGACTGGACTCTGGGTGAAGGCGCCCAGCTGCTGGCCGTCAAGTACAGCAGCGACTACGCCTTGTTCGTCTATGGCCGCGGCTCCTATTCAAGCGGCGGTCGAGTGGCGATGTTCATCGGCGCGGCGGCGCTCGGCGTCAGCATCCCCATGGGCGGACAGCAGGCGTTCGCCTCGCTCGTCGATCTGAAGACCGGCAAGGTCATCTGGTTCAACCAGGCGATCGCCAGCCCAGCGGCGGACATGCGGTCGCCTGAGGGCGCGACGCTCCTGACCGAAGCCCTGCTGAAGGGCCTGCCCCTGTGATGTCTCGGCCGATCGTTCGGGCGGCTCTGTCCTCGATCCTGGCCGCCTCGATCGCGACATCGACCGTCACCCCTGCGTTCGCCCAACGCGCCGTGGGCCAGCGACCCGACATCGCCACGGACGAGGGCGGGCTCTGGGCCCAGTCCGACAAGGCCGAGACCGAGGCCAAGACCAAGGCTGAACTCAACCGGGATCCCGAGCTGACCCCCTATGTGCGCGGCGTCGCGTGCAAGGTCGCCGCCGAGTACTGCGGCGAGGTGCGCGTCTATGTTCTGGACCGCCCCTACTTCAACGCGGCCATGGCCCCGAACGGCTACATGGAAGTCTGGTCTGGGCTTCTCCTGCGGGCGCGCAGCGAATCGGAACTGGCCTTCGTGCTCGGCCACGAGGTGACCCACTTCGCCCAAGGGCACTCGTTGGCGAGTTGGCGGAAAACCAAGTCGGCGGCCAACGCCGGGATGGTCTTCATGCTCGTCGGCGGCAGCATCGTCGGCGGCCTTCTGTATCTCGGCGTGCTGTCTTCCCTGTTCGCCTTCGACCGCACGCAGGAAACCGAGGCCGACGCTCTGGGCCTCGCCCGCGCGGTGAAGGCGGGGTATGACCCGTCCGCCGCCGCCGCGATCTGGCGATCGCTGGGCGAGGAGACCGCCGCATCGGACTTTCCGAAGACCCGACGTTCCGACACCCGCGCCAGCATCTTCAACACCCACCCGATCACGCCGGACCGAATCGCCGCGCTCGACGCGCTCGCGGCCGGCGCGGCGACGCCGTCGGTCGGCGAGCGCGCACGCTACCGGGCCCAGATCCGCAGATTCCTGCCGGCGTGGCTGACTGACGACCTGCGCCGACGTGACTACGGACAAACCCTGCACCTGATCGACCGCCTGGCCGCCGATGGCGAGGACCTGGGCGTTCTTGAGTTCTACAAGGGCGAAGCGTTTCGGCGACGCCGCCAGGAGGGCGACCTGGAGAAGGCGAAGGTCGCCTACGCGGCCGCCGCGACCCGTCCAGACGCGCCGGTCGCCGTCTGGCGCGAACTCGGCGACGTCGAGGCCAGGCTGGGCCTGACGACCGAAGCCAGGACCGCCTACGAAACCTACCTGGCCAAGGCCGGAGACGCCGACGACCGCTGGCTCGTCGAAGCTAGTCTGAAGAAGATCAACGGAGGCGCCGCATCATGATCATCCGCTCCCTGCGCATTGGCGCTGCCGCCGGGGCCCTCCTCGCCCTGGCCGCCTGCGCCGGCATCAAGGCCGTGCCGGCCGGCCCCTACGTCCACGGCGGCACGTCCATGACGGTGGGCCGGACCTGGACCGACCTTGGCCTCGTCCCGGGTTCGCCCAAGGCGCTTCGCATGCTGACCATCGACGGTCCGGCGCTGAACACCCTGTTCGTCATCGATGGCCTCAAGGACGGCGAGTACATTGTCCGCGCGACCAGCAAGGAGCGGCCGACCCCGACCTACAGGAGGGGCATATCGCCAAGCGAGCAGGTCGAGTTCCTGGCCGACAGCACTGCCGCCATCGGCTTCCAGCGCGTCGAAACAGACAACATCCGCCCCGTGACGGTGAGTGGCGTCGACGGCGTGCGGGTCGACCTAACCGCCCAGACGGCGGCGGGCCTCAACGTCTCCGGAACCGCCCAACTCGTGGAGGTGGGAGGCCGGCTCTACATCCTCTTCTATGTCGCCCCGACCGAACACTACTTCGAGGCAACGCGGGCCGAGGTGGAGGCGATCATGGGCTCGGCGAAGATCACCGGCTGACGTCGGATCGATTCCCTTTCGGGTTGAATTTTTCCCGAAATAGCGTTAACTCCCCGACATGCGGGAAGGAAATTTCTCCGCCCGGCGGAGACGTGCACCTTTCTGCCAACAAGGCCGCAACGACGGCCCTCGCCGCGCCGACCGCGCCGCGGGTCCGGACCCCGCCTTGAGACGGGACCGGAGACCAATGTCGAAGGGAACGCTCCATGGCTCTGGCCATCAATGACTTCGAAAGTCCCGAAAGCGGCGGACGCGATCGCCTGTCCCGCGTCCTCGGCGTCGCCGCGGTGCTCTACGGCCTGATCGCCGCCATCACCGGCGTGGTGGCCGTCGCGGGCCAGCTCGGCCTCGCCGGACTCGTCGCCGATCCCGCCGCCCTGGCGCCGGCGCGGATGCTCGGCCTGCCGTGGAGCCTGGCGGCGGGCGGCGGGCCGACGGCCAGCCTGCTGATCACGCTCGGCGCGTTGGGGGTGAACCTGGTGATCCTGCTGGCCGGCGCTCGCCTGGTCCGCCCCCGCATCGCGAAGGCCTGATCCCGGATATGGCAAAGGCCGCCCGGGTCACCGGACGGCCTTTGATGGTGGAGCTAAGCGGAGTCGAACCGCTGACCTCTTGAATGCCATTCAAGCGCTCTACCAGCTGAGCTATAGCCCCGAAAGTTCGGGTTCCCGCTTCCGGTGACCGTCGGCGAGGGCGCGACTTCTATGCCGTGATCCCTCGCCGATCAAGGCCCCGCGCCGGTATTTTTTGCGGGGCCCGTACGGACCGGTTTCTAGCGGTCGTCGGCGTCGTCTTCGCCCGGCAGACCGTCGATTTCGTCCTCGGGGAAGTCGTCGTCGTCCTCGTCTTCCAGGAACGGAACGTCCTCGTCGGCGTCATCGGCGAGATCCTCGTCCTCGGCGAAGTCGACGCCCAGATCATCGGCGCCGGGAGCCGGAGCGGCGCCTTCGGCGTCGGCGTCCTCGTCGTCGGTCTCGATCGCCTCGACCGCGGCCTCGTCGTCGATCTCCGGAGTCTGATCGGGTTCTTCCTCGAAGCCGTCGGCGTCGGGGTCGACCGCCTTGACCTCCTTCTCGGGCTCGTCCTCGTAGTCAGGCGTCGAGGATCGGGCGCGGACGCGGCGATTACGCAGCGCCTCTTCCGGATCGAACGTCTCACCGCATTTGGGGCAGGCGGCCGGGCGACGGCCCAGGTCGTAGAACTTCGACGAACAGGTGGGGCAGATTTGTTTTGCGCCCAGTTCGGGATTGGCCAAGGGGCGATCCTCAGAGCTTGTGCTGAAAGCGGCGGCTCCCTTGCCACGCGGCGGGGTCGCTGTCAAAAGCAAAACCCCTTGTTTCTCCCGACCTTTCCCGGAGTTTCGCCCGGCATGACCACCGCCGTGCTTTCGGCCCGCCCCGGCGCAGCTTTGCGCGGGCGAATTCGCGTCCCTGGCGACAAGTCGATTTCCCACCGCGCCCTGATCCTCGGCGCCCTCGCGACCGGCCGCACGGCGGTGACGGGATTGCTCGAGGGCGACGACGTCCTGGCCACCGCCAGGGCCATGCGCGCGTTCGGCGCTGAGGTGACTCGAACGGGCGAAGGCGCCTGGACGATCGACGGCAAGGGCGGCTTTTCGGAACCGACGGACGTCATCGACTGCGGCAACGCCGGCACCGGCGTGCGGCTGATCATGGGCGCCATGGCCGCCTTCGATATCGCCGCGACCTTCACCGGCGACAGCTCGCTGCGGAAGCGGCCGATGGGTCGCGTGCTCGACCCGCTGGGGAAGATGGGCGCCGCCTGGATTTCGCGCGAAGGCGGCCGGCTGCCGCTGACGCTGAAGGGCGGCGGCCTAGCAGGTCTCGACTACGTCCTGCCGATGGCCTCCGCTCAGGTGAAGTCGGCCGTGCTGCTCGCCGGCCTGGGCGCGGAGGGGCCGGTCGTGGTGACCGAGCCCGAACCGACCCGCGACCACACCGAGCGGATGCTGAGGGCCTTCGGCGCCCAGCTCACCGTCGTCGATCACAACGATCGCCGCGTCGTGACCCTGAAGCCTGGCGCGATCCTGACCGGAAGCCAGGTGGCGGTCCCGGCCGACCCGTCCAGCGCCGCCTTCCCGATCGTCGCGGCCCTGATCACCCCCGGTTCGGAGGTGACGGTGGAGGGCGTGATGCTCAACCCGCTGCGCACAGGCCTTTTCGACACCCTGCGCGAGATGGGCGCGGACCTGACCATCACGGACCGTCGCGACGCGAGCGGCGAGGAGGTCGGAGACATCACGGCCCGGCATTCGTCCCTTCGCGGCGTGATCGTGCCGCCGGGCCGCGCGCCCAGCATGATCGACGAATATCCGATCCTGGCCGTGGCGGCCGCCTTCGCCACCGGCGATACGGTGATGCGCGGCGTGGGCGAGATGCGGGTCAAGGAGAGTGACCGAATCGCCCTGATGGCGGCCGGTCTCGAGGCCTGCGGCGTCGACGTCGAGGAGGAGCCGGAAGGCTTCATCGTCCACGGGACCGGCGAAGCCCCGCGCGGCGGCGCGCTGGTCGAGACCCACGGCGACCATCGCATCGCCATGAGCCACCTGATCCTGGGTCTGGCCGCGCGCGAGGCGGTGCGGGTCGACGAGCCCGGCATGATCGCCACCAGCTTCCCCACCTTCGCCGCCCTGATGCGCGGCCTGGGCGGCGACATCGCGGAGGGCTGAGGCTTGGGATTCGTCATCGCCGTCGACGGTCCAGCCGCCTCGGGCAAGGGCACGATCGCCGTCAAGCTGGGCGCGCTCTACGGCTATCCGGTGCTCGACTCCGGCCTGCTGTATCGCGCCGTGGGCGTGAAGGTGCTGGAGCGCGGTCAGGACCTGGGCGACGCGGACGCTGCGCTGGCGGCGGCGAACTCGCTGGACCCGGCCGACCTCGAGCGGCCGGAGGTGCGCACCCGTCGGGCCGGCGAGGCGGCGAGCCGGGTGGCCGTCTACCCGAAGGTGCGCGAGGCGCTGCGCGACTTCCAGCTGGACTTCGCCGCACGCGACCCCGGCGCCGTCATCGACGGCCGCGACATCGGCACGGTCATCGCCCCCCGGGCCCCGGCCAAGCTCTACGTCACGGCGACGCCGGAGGTTCGCGCGCGGCGCCGCTGGAAGCAGCTGACCGGCCAGGGCGAGGCGGTCACCTTCGAGGACATCCTGGCCGACATCCGCGTGCGCGACGAGCGCGACAGCGCCCGCGCCGATTCGCCAATGACCATGGCGGCGGACGCGGTCTTGCTCGACACCACCGAAATGACTATAGACGCGGCCTTCGATGCGGCCCGCCGCATCGTCGAGACGGCGCGCAGCCGGTGGGAAACCGCCAAGGGCTAATCCAACGCGCCGGGGCTCGATGGCCGCGGGCGATCAACTTCCTCAAAACCTGAACGCCCGGACTCCATCCGGCAATCCCGCCATTGGGCGTTCGCGAACCTAGAGACTGTAACAACCACATGGCCGATGATCTCAGCCTGAACCCCACCCGCGACGATTTCGCGGCTCTCCTCGACGCCTCGATGGGCGGCGCCGGCGACTTCGCCGAAGGCACCGTCATCCACGGCAAGGTCGTGGGAATCGAGAAGGACTTCGCCGTCGTCGACGTCGGCCTCAAGACCGAGGGCCGCATCCAGATCAAGGAATTCGGCGTCGACGAGAACGGCAAGCCCACCGTGAAGGTCGGCGACACCGTGGAAGTCTTCCTCGAGCGCCTCGAGAACGCCATGGGCGAAGCGGTCATCAGCCGCGAGAAGGCCAAGCGCGAGGAAGCCTGGACGCGCCTGGAAGGCGTGTTCGCCACCGGCCTGCCGGTCCAGGGCTCGATCGTCGGCCGCGTGAAGGGCGGCTTCACCGTCGACCTCGGCGGCGCCAGCGCCTTCCTGCCGGGCTCGCAGGTCGACATCCGCCCGGTGCGCGACGTCGGCCCGCTGATGGGCAAGGAACAGCCGTTCGCCATCCTCAAGATGGACCGTCCGCGCGGCAACATCGTCGTCTCGCGCCGCGCCATCCTGGAAGAGGCCCGCGCCGAACAGCGCACCGAGCTGGTCAGCCAGCTGCAAGAGGGCGAAATCCGCGAAGGCGTGGTCAAGAACATCACCGACTACGGCGCGTTCGTGGACCTGGGCGGCATCGACGGCCTGC
>CALALX010000048.1 GCA_937925635.1 uncultured Caulobacter sp. | reverse complement strand
TTGTAGAGCCACACCCCCGCCCCGACGATCAGAACCAGCAGGATCACGGCGCTGATCATCAGAATGGACGAGTTGCCGCCTCCGCCGCGCACGGGGCGGCGAGCGTCGAAGGACAGCGGGGAGTCGGTGGGCGGCGTGTAGGCGCCGCGATCATGGTCGGACATCGTCAGGCAGGCTCCTGGGAGCATAGGGGCGGCGCAGCGGCGAATCGCGCGCCGACGGCGATCAGTCTATCGAAGCGTCGCTCCGGATCGGAAGCGATGTGACGTCGCTCCGAACACGAAGGCGTGGAGGCTAGGACCAGGTTTCCAGCTGGAACAGCTTCCGGTGCTCCTCGATGGCGTAGCGGTCGGTCATGCCCGCGATGTAGTCGCACACGACGCGGGCGCGGCCGGCTTCGTCGCGGTTCTGCGACCGGGCGAACCACTCGGACGGCATGACCTCGGGCTCGGCCATGAACAACGAGAACATCTCGGCGATAATGCGGCGCGCCTGGCTGCGGGTCCGGTTGACCTTCCAGTGGCGGTACATGCGCTCCATCAGGAAGGCGCGCAGTCGCGCCAGGTCCTCGTTCATGTCGGGCGAAAACGCGACCAGGGCGTGGCCCAGAGCGCGGACGTCGTCAGCGGAAGCGACGCCGCTCTCGCGGGCCCGTCGCAGGGTCTCGCCCATCACGTCGTCGATCATGGCGCCGATCATCCGGCGCACGGCCTCCAGCCGGGTCAGACGGTCGTCGAGGTCCGGGCGCTCGGCCCGCACGCCATGCAGGATCGGTCCGATCAGCGGCACGTCGAGCAGTTCGTTCAGCTGGAACAGCCCCGCCTGCAGCCCGTCGTCGACGTCGTGGTTGTTGTAGGCGATGTCGTCGGCAATCGCCGCGACCTGGGCCTCGGCCGAGGCCCAGGTGCCGAGCTTGAGGTCGTAGCTGGCGTCGAACTGCTTGACCATGTTCCACGACGGCCGGGAGAGCTTCTCGGTGACCGGGCCGTTGTGCTTGATGACGCCCTCCAGCGTCTCCCAGGTCAGGTTGAGGCCCTCGAAGTCCGGGTAGCGGTGCTCCAGCTTGGCCACGACCCGGAAGGTCTGCACATTGTGGTCGAAGCCGCCAAAGGGCTTCATGCTGTCGTCGATCTGGTCCTCGCCGGCGTGGCCGAAGGGCGGGTGACCCAGGTCATGGGCCAGGGCGATGGTCTCGGCCAGGTCGTTGTCGAGTCCCAGGGCCGTGGAGATCGACCGCGCGATCTGCGCCACCTCGAGCGAATGGGTCAGGCGCGTGCGGTAGTGGTCGCCCTCGTGGGCCACGAAGACCTGGGTCTTCTCCTTGAGGCGACGGAAGGCCGTGCAGTGGATGATGCGATCGCGGTCGCGGGCGAAGGGCGTGCGGGTGCGACTCTCCTCGCCGGCATGCTGCCGCCCGCGCGACTTCGCCGGATCCTCGGCGTAGGGCGCCCGCGGCGGCGGCTGGAAAAGGTTCGACATTCTTGGGCCTTGCGTTGCGCCCCCTTCCCTGGAGGCGCGGGGTTGCACATATATGAAGCCGCAGAGTTTTCCACAGCCTTGAGTTCCGCCTTGGCCGCCGCCGACGTCACCCTGTCCGAACAAGCCGCCCGTCGTATCCAGGCCATCGGCGCCGCGGAGGGCCGGCCGGTGATGCTGCGCGTGGCCGTCGACGGCGGCGGCTGCTCGGGCTTCCAGTACCGCTTCGACCTGGTCGAGACCGCGCAGGAGGACGATCTGCGCATCGAACGCGACGGCGCCACGGCGCTGGTCGACGACATCTCCCTGGCGCTGCTCAAGGGCTCGGAGATCGACTTCGTGGATGAATTGGCCGGCGCCGAGTTTCGCGTCCGCAACCCCAACGCCAAGTCCAGCTGCGGCTGCGGCGTCAGCTTTTCGATCTAACCACCGGTTCGGGGGCGCCGCATGCTGACCGTCCTGCTCATGAGCGCGGCCATCGCCGCGGCGCCCGTCGAGACCCAGGTGGAGATCGCGGCCCCGACGGTCACCCTGAAGGCGACCATGCTGGCGCCGGCGAGCAGGCCCAGGGCCGGGGTCGTCATCCTGCCCGGATCGGGCCCCACCGACCGCGACGGAAACAACACCCTTGGCGTGAACGGCGCGACCTACAGGGTGTTGGCCGAGGGGTTGGCGGGCGAAGGCGTCGCCAGCCTCCGCATGGACAAGCGTGGGCTGTTCGGCAGCGCCTCGCTCGCCGTCGATCCGAACGCCGTGACGGTGGAGATGCTCGCCGAGGACGCCGCGGCCTGGGCGCGGGACCTCAAGACCCGCACAGGTCTCAAGTGCGTCTGGCTGGCCGGACACAGCGAAGGCGGACTGGTCGCCTTGATCGCCGGGGGCAAGGCGAACGATGACATCTGCGGGCTGGTGCTGATCTCGGCGCCCGGCCGGCCCCTCGGAACGGTGCTGCGCGAACAGCTGCAGGCCAACCCGGCCAACGCGCCGGTGCTGCCGCAGGCCATGCACGCCATCGACGAGCTGGAGGCGGGCCGCAAGGTCGATGTCGCCGGCATGCATCCCGGCCTGCTCGCCCTGTTCCGGCCTCAGGTGCAGGATTTCCTGATCGTGATGTTCCGCCAGGACCCGGTCAGGCTGGCGGCCGGCGTCACGAAGCCGATGCTGATCCTGCAGGGCGACGCGGATGTCCAGGTGACCGTCGCCGACGCCGCGGCGCTCAAGGCGGCGCAGCCGCGCGCGTCCATGGTCATCCTCGGCGGCGTCAACCACATCCTCCGGCCGGGCACGACCGACCGCGCCGAGACCCGGGCCAACTACGCCGCCCCCTCGCCGACGCTGGCCCCAGGCGTCGTGGAGGCGATCGCCGGCTTCGTGACCTCTCAGCCCGGAATGAACTGAAGGACGATGACCGTCAGTAGCCCCCAGATCAGCGGGGCGCTCATCACCGACCAGGCCATCGGTTCGCGCTTGCGCCGCCAATAGACCCAGGCGACGAACGGCGCGATCAGGCAGACGATCCAGAAGGTGATCATCAGGAAAAAGCCCAGCCAGGCCAGCGGGTTGAGCAGGTTTCCGCGATCGTCGAAGACCAGCGGCGAGAACAGGGTTCCCACCGCCCCGACCGGGGCCAGACCGACGCACGCCGCCGTCGCGAGGATCAACAGGATGAACCTCGTGCGCTGGTCGCGCTCCGCAAGTGTCTTGAGCCCCCTGGCCATGGCTCTTAGCCTTCAGCCCTCGCAACGGAGCCGTCAATGCGACTCGCCACCTGGAATGTGAACTCGGTCAACGCTCGCCTGGAGACTGTGCTGGCCTGGTTCGAGACCGCCTCGCCCGACGTCGCCGTGCTCCAGGAAATCAAGTGCATCGACGAGAAGTTCCCGGCCGAGGCCTTCGAACGGCTCGGCTACAACGTCGCCGTCCATGGCCAGAAGACGTACAATGGCGTCGCCATGCTCTCGAAGACGCCGCTCGAGGACGTCCGCAAGGGTCTCCCGGGCGACGACGGCGACGAGCAGGCGCGCTACATCGAGGCCGTCGTCTCCGGCCCGACGCCGGTTCGGATGGTCGGCATCTACCTGCCCAACGGCAATCCGATCGGCACGGAGAAGTTCGCCTACAAGCTGGGCTGGATGGAGCGCCTGCATCGCCACGCCAAGGCCTTGCTGGCCTTCGAGGAGCCGCTGGTCATCGCCGGCGACTACAATGTCATCCCCGACGAGCAGGATGTCGAAAAGCCGAAGGACTGGCTGAACGACGCGCTGTTCCAGCCAGAGAGCCGGGCCGCCTACCGCGCCCTGCAGAATCTGGGACTCACCGACGCCTACATGGCGGCGGACGGCGCTCCGGGCGGCTACACCTTCTGGGACTACCAGGCCGGCGCCTGGCCGCGGAACAACGGCATCCGCATCGACCACGCCCTGCTCTCGCCCCAGGCGGCCGACCGCTTGAAGCGGGTCGACATCCATCGCGACGTCCGCGGCGGAGAGAAGCCCTCCGACCATGTCCCGGTGGTGGTGGAGTTGGACCTGTGATCAAGCTCACCTTCTGCCTGGTCCGCCTACCGCACCTGAGCCGCGAGGCCTTCCAGGACTACTGGCTGAACATCCACGGCCCTCTGGTCGTCAGCGTGAAGGCGCCTCTGCGGATCCGACGCTATGTCCAGCTGCACAGCTTCGCGCCCGAGGTCAGCGCCGACACCCGTCGCTCACGCGGCGGGCCCGAGCAGTACGACGGGGTCGCCCAGCTGTGGTGGGACAGCTTCGAGGATATGGCGAAGTCCGCCGATGACCCGGCCGCGCGCGACGCGGGCCGGCTGCTGCTCGAGGACGAGAAGCGCTTCATCGACCTTGCCCGCTCGCCGCTTTGGTGGGGCGAGGAGAAGGTGATCATCGCCGCCTGACGCCCGCTCCATTTGTGAGCAATCGCTCACGACGCCACAATTTCGCCACGATTTCCGACGTAAGTGAGCGCTCACAGTGAGCGATTGCTTACATCCGGAGAACGACATGCAAGTCCATCCCAAGGCCATGGTTGCGATCGCCGAAGCCGTCGCCGCCCTCTCCGCCGCCGCCAAGGCGGAGCCAGTTTCGCAGGCCCGGCGGACCGCGCTCAGCCGGCGCCGACGTCCCCGCGCGCGCGCCTGCTGACGCGGAGCCTGACTCCCGCTAGCCTTCGCCGCATGACGGACATGTGGCGGCTGCTGATGATGCTGGGCCTGGCAGGCACGGCGGTGACGTTCGTCGGCAGCCTGGCGCTCTGGTGGCTTAACGACGAGCGCCGCATCCGCCGCGCGCTGCGCAATGTCCTGAAGAGCGAACCGGAGGCCATGGTGGTGGCCCGGGGGCGTGGCCGGGGCGCCGGCTTCTCGTTCGCCTCCGGGCTGCTGGCGGTGGCCTGGAATCGAGGCGATTGGTGTCTGCTCTATCGCATCGACGAGGTGACCGGCGCCGAGTTGATCATCGACGGTCAGGTGACGGCCAAGGCGTGGCGGGGAGAGCCGCGCCGGGCCCTTGAGCAGTCCGTCTCCTCCGCCGACCAGATCACCTTGCGGCTGGTCTTCGACGATCCCCGCAACCCCGACTTCGAACTGGACCTCTGGCTGCGCGGCGACGAGGCGCGGCGCGACGACTGGTCGCCGCGCGCGGCGATCGGCGAGGCCAACCGCTGGCTGGCGCGCATCGAGGCCATCGTCCGCCGCCCCGCTCGGCCCGCGCCGCCGCCCCCCATCGTGGCCCAGCCGCCCGCCGTCGCAGCGGCCCCGCCGCGCCCGGCGCAGCAGCCCCGCCCGGCCGCAGCCCCGGTGGACGACGACGAAGGAGCGCCCTGGGACGGCGAGCCGGAGTTCGACTTCGACGCCGATCCCGACGACGAACGGGATAATTGACAGCGTAAATCGACAGGCGCACCCTCCCCGTCTCATCACGTCGGGAGAGATGACATGACCCTGCTGATCGCCGCGGCGGCCTTTTTCGTGCTGCTGCACCTGCTCGTCTCCGGCACCGCCCTGCGCGGGGCCATCGTCGGGGTCATCGGCGAAGGCGCCTACATGGGCCTGTTCTCGCTGGCCTCGGTGGGCGGCATCGTCTGGCTGTCGATGGCCTATGGCGACGCGCGCGGAACCGGAGAGGTCTTCTGGGACGCGGGCGCCGGCGCGCGTCACGCGGCGATCCTGCTGATGCTCATGTCCCTGCTCCTCGTCGTGCCCGGATTGACCACGCCCAATCCTACGAGCGTGAAGCAGGAGGGTGCGTTGAATCGGCCCGACGCCGTGAAGGGCATGCTTCGCATCACCCGCCATCCGTTCCTGTGGGGCGTCGCGATCTGGAGCCTGGCGCACCTGCTGGCCAACGGCGACACGCCGAGCCTGATCCTGTTCGGCGCCATGCTGGCGCTGGCGCTCTTCGGCACGGCCAGCATCGACGCCAAGCGGAAGAAGGCGCTTGGCGCGACCTGGGACGGCTTCGCCGCCCAGACGTCCAACCTGCCGTTCGGCGCCATCCTGACCGGAAAGCAGAAGCTGTCGCTGGGCGAGATCGGCTGGTGGCGGATCGTGCTGGCGGTCGTCGTCTGGGCCGGATTGCTCTACGGCCATCGCTTCCTGTTCGGCGTCTCGCCCCTGGCTTGATCGCGAGACCCGGCGGCGCGATGCTGCCTCATTCTGGGGAGTCTCCATGATGAAGTCCGCGATCGCAGTCGCCCTGTTCGCCCTCCTGGTTCCGGCCGCGGGCATGGCCCAGACCGCCCCATCGATCCTGCTCAACCCGGCCGACGCCGACCGGGACGGCGTCGTCACCGAGGACGAGAAGGCCGACTATCTGGCGATGAAGGCGGCCGGGGTCCGCGACCAGCCGCCGACCATCGGCGTCGCCGCGCCAAAGGCCAGCGGCGACACGACCATCATCCTGGGCGGTCCAGGGAGTCAGCCGAACGAAACGACCGCCGCGGGCGATCCGCCCGCCAACGCCAGCGAATTCGAGAAGTCGATCGAAGCCGGCATCCGCAAGGACGCTCGGGACGATTAGGCCGTCCGGCCCGGCGCCTCGACCTGGCTCACGTCCCGGACCGCGCCGCGGGCCGCGTTGGTGGTCATGGCGGCGTAGGCGCGCAGGGCCGGGCTGACCTCGCGCTGGCGATCGCGCGGCTTGAAAGCGTCCTTGCCCCGGGCCAGCTGGGCGGCGCGGCGCTCGCCGAGCACGGCGTCGGACACCTCCAGGGTGATGCCGCGATTGGGGATGTCGATCAGGATCGAGTCGCCGGTCTCGACCAGCGCGATCAGGCCGCCCTCGCCGGCTTCCGGCGAGACATGGCCGATCGACAGGCCCGAGGTCCCGCCGGAGAAGCGTCCATCGGTGATCAGGGCGCAGGCCGCGCCCAGGCCCTTCGATTTCAGGTAGCTGGTCGGATAGAGCATCTCCTGCATGCCGGGCCCGCCCTTGGGTCCCTCATAGCGGATGACCACCACGTCGCCGGCCTTGACTTTGCCGGTCAGGATGCCGCTGACCGCATCGTCCTGGCTCTCGTAGACGCGGGCCTGGCCCCGGAAGGTCAGGATCGACTCGTCGACCCCGGCGGTCTTCACGATGCAGCCCTCGGGCGCGAGGTTGCCGAACAGCACCGCCAGGCCGCCGTCCTTGGAGAACGGATGGTCGACCGAGCGGATGACGCCCGCCTCACGATCGGTGTCGAGCTCTTCCCAGCGCGAGGCCTGGCTGAAGGCGACCTGGGTCGGCACGCCGCCCGGCGCGGCGCTGAACAGGTCGCGGGCCACCTGGCTGTTGGTGCGGCCGATGTCCCAGCGCGACAGCGCCTCGCCCAGGGTCGCGGCGTGCACGGTCGGCTGTGTCGCGTCGATCAGGCCGCCGCGCTCCAGTTCGCCGAGGATGGCCATGACGCCGCCCGCCCTATGCACATCCTCCATGTGGACGTCGTTCTTGGCCGGGGCGACCTTGCACAGGCAGGGCACGCGGCGGGACAGGCGGTCGATGTCGGCCATGCCGAAGTCGACCCCGCCCTCCTGGGCCGCGGCCAGCAGGTGGAGCACGGTGTTGGTCGAACCGCCCATGGCGATGTCCAGGCTCATGGCGTTCTCGAACGCCGCCCGCGTGGCGATCCCGCGCGGCAGGGCGGTGGGATCCTCCTGTTCGTACCAGCGCTGGGTCAGATCCACGATCAGCCGGCCGGCTTCCTTGAACAGGGCTTCGCGGTCGGCGTGGGTGGCCAGCACCGAGCCGTTGCCGGGCAGCGACAGACCCAGGGCCTCGGTGAGGCAGTTCATCGAGTTGGCCGTGAACATCCCGGAGCAGGAACCGCAGGTCGGGCAGGCGGAGCGCTCGACGGCCGCGACCTCCTCGTCGCTGTAGTGGTCATCGCCGGCGACGATCATGGCGTCGATCAGGTCGACCTTGCGCACGGCGCCCTTCACCTGGACCTTGCCCGCCTCCATCGGCCCGCCCGAGACGAATACCACCGGGATGTTGAGGCGCATGGCGGCCATCAGCATGCCGGGCGTGATCTTGTCGCAGTTGGAGATGCAGACCAGGGCGTCGGCGCAGTGGGCGTTGACCATGTACTCGACGCTGTCGGCGATCAGCTCCCGGCTGGGCAGGGAATAGAGCATCCCGCCGTGGCCCATCGCGATGCCGTCGTCGACGGCGATGGTGTTGAACTCCTTGGCCACGCCGCCGGCCGCCTCGATCTCGCGGGCGACCAGCTGGCCGAGGTCCTTCAGGTGCACGTGGCCGGGCACGAACTGGGTGAAGCTGTTGGCCACCGCGATGATCGGCTTGCCGAAATCGCTGTCCTTCATGCCGGTGGCGCGCCACAGGCCGCGGGCGCCGGCCATGTTGCGGCCGTGGGTCGATGTGCGCGAGCGAAGTGCGGGCATGGTAAGGCGGATCTCGGATTGCGGTTCGGGGAGGTGGTAATTCTAACCGCCGCTCCGCCGCTCCGATACAGGAACCTTGCGCGCGCCCCGGACTTTCGCGGGCTCAGGCGGTCAGAAATGCCTCGGCGATGCGCTGGGCCGGCGATAGCGGGTCCACCGGCAGGTCGCTGAGGTTGGACAGCACCACCACCGCCAGGTCCTCCTCGGGCAGCAGCAGGGCGATCGAGCGGCCGCCGGCGATGCTGCCGGCGTGGTGGCCGCGCAGGCGACCGGCGGCGTCGCGGTCGATCCGCCAGGCCATGCCGACCTGCACCGGCGCGGCGTTCCGCGTCGGCGGAACCGGCGTGAACACCGCCCGCCGCGTGGTCGGGTCGAGGAAGCCTTCGGCCAGGAAGCCGGTGCAGAAGCGGGCGATGTCGGACGCCGTGCCGACATAGCCGCCGCCCGCCCATTTGTAGGCCGGGTTGATGGCCGGGGCGCGGAACACCTCGCCGGTCGCCTGGCGGACCTGGTAGCAGGCCACCCGCTCCGGGATCGGGGCGCTCATGACCTCCGGCAGCAGGCTGGGCAGGCCGAGCGGCGCGACCAGCTCCCGGGCGACCAGGTCGGGAAAGGCCTGGCCGGTCGCCGACTCCATCACCGCCGAGGCCAGGGTGTAGCCGAAGGTGCTGTAGTTGAAAGCCTCGCCGGGAACTGAGACCAGCGGGTCGTGGATGAACACCGCCAGGGCGTCCTCGGTGCTCCGATAGAGGCGGTAGTCGATCGGTCCGCCCGGCGCGTGCGGGTCATAGTCGCGCGGGATGTAGTGGCGCACCCCGCCGGTGTGAGCCAGCAGCTGGCGCAGCGTGGTCCGGTGGTGCGTCTCCGGCAGCGTGGGCCGGTAGCGGCCTATGGGTCGGTCGAGGTCGATCGCCCCCCGCTCGGCCAGTCTGGCGGCGGTGACGCCGGCGATCAGTTTCGACACGCTGGCCAGGCGATAGCGGCCCGCGATCGTCGCCGGCAGGTGCTGCTCCAGGTCCGCGTAGCCGAAGGCCTCGGCCCAGACGATCCGGCCGCCCCGGCTGACGGCGGCCGACATCGACGGCGCGCGCGTCTCGGCCAACAGGCCATGGACGATGTCCCGCGCGGTCGCCACGCCGGGCGCGCCGGCGCCGACAGCCAGCGCCGGGCGCGCGGTCACGCCCGCGGCGAGGGCGGCGGAACCGCCCAACATCAACCGTCTCGACAACACGTCTCGCAGACCCCGGACTTCATGCAGGACTCTGGCGAACGGGCCTTTGCTTCTCAAGTGAAACCCTTGTGAGGCTTCGGAGGAAAAGGGGGACAGTCAGTCATTTCCAGTACGCCGAGGCCGACGTTCCGCTGGAAATGAGTGACTGTCCCCCTTTTCCTACAGCGCCGCTTCGATCGCGGCCTTGATCTCGGGGTCCTGCGGGTCGGTGCGCGGGCCGAAGACGTTGATCAGGGACCCGTCCTTGCCGACCAGCAGCTTGTGGAAGTTCCACACCGGCTCGGCCGGCTCCCCGACCTGTTCGACCGCCCATCTGTAGAACGGGTGGGCGCCGTCGCCCTTCACGTCGACCTTGGAGGTCATCGGGAAGTCGACGCCGAAATTGGTGCGGCAGAACTCCGCAATCTCGGCTTCCGCCCCCGGCTCCTGGCCCATGAACTGGTTACAGGGCACGCCGAGCACGACCAGGCCCTTGTCGCGATAGTCACTGTAGAGCTTCTCCAGCCCGTCATACTGCGGCGTCAGCCCGCACTGGCTGGCCACATTCACGACCAGCACCACCTTGTCCTTGAAAGTCGTCATCGGCAGCGGCGCGCCGTCGATGGCGGTGAAGGCGTGGTCGTGGGCGGTGGTCATGGCGGGGGCTCCAAGGGTTTGGGGAACTATAGCGGCCCCGCCAAGAACACCAACGCCCGTCCCCCTTTCCCGCTCATCCTCGCTTCCGCGTGGATGAGCGGGAAAGGAGGGGAAGGTGGTGTGTCCTCACTTTCGGGATTCGGATCGTGCCGTGCGGTGGGCTATCTCTTGCCCATGGATCATGCCCGTAGCGATCTCTCCGCATTCCTGCTGGAGTTCACGGACGTGCAGCACGAACTGCCGGATGACGCGGATGTTTTCGACATCTTCGGCATCGACGGCGACGACGGCAGCGAGTTCATTGAAGCCTTCGCGGCCAGCTTCGGCGTCGATGTGAGCAACTACCGTTGGTACTTTCACCATGCCGAGGAGGGCTGGAACTTCGGCGCGCTGTTCTTTCTCCCGCCGTACGCGCGGGTGCCGCGACTGCCAATCACGCCGACGATCCTGCTTGAAGCCATCCGAACGAAGCGTTGGCCAATGGAGTATCCCGACCATCGGCTGCCAAAGGCCCGCTGGGACGTCCGGTTAAACCTTGCGGCCATCGTTCTGCTGCCAATAGCAGCGGCTGCCTTCTGGCTATGGCGGAAGCTCGCCCCCTAGAACCCGCCCGCCTGCTCCACCGCCAGCGCCAAGTCCAACGCCCTCGCCGCCTCCTCGCCCGTCACCACCGGGCGCGGTGACAGCCCGCGCACCGCCGCCACAAAGCCGCCCACGCTCGTGCCCAGCGGGTCGCGGCCGGCGGGGGTTTCGGTGAAGGCCTCGTTCAAGGGGAACGGGGTGGTGTTGGTGAAGGCGCGGGTGACGAAGTCGATCTCCAGCGTGCCCGACGGATAGACGATCTTCATCGTCCGCTCGCGGGCCTCGGCGTTCCGGCTGGCGACAAACTCGGCGATGAAGCCGTCGTCGAAGGTGGCCTCGGCCCGCACCTCGTCGCGGTCGCCGTCGGCCTCGACGGTGAGCGGCTCGGCGTCGGTCAGGGCCAGCGCCAGGTCGATGTCGTGGATCATCAGGTCGAGGACGACCGAGACGTCCTTGCTGCGGATCGACGGCGTGCCCTTGCGCACCGCCTCCAGCCGCAGGGGCTTTTCCGGAATGTCGAGCAGTCCCATGGCCTGGGAGACGACGCGCTCCTGGTGGCCGCAGGCCAGCACGACGCCCTGCTTCGCGGCCTCGGCGATCAGTTTGTCGGCCTCCTCGAGCGTGATGGCCAGGGGCTTTTCGACATAGACCGACTTGCCGGCCTTCAGCACCGCCAGCGCCGCCTCGGCGTGGGTGGTGGCCGGCGAGGCTACCGTGACGATATCGCAGTCTGCGATCAGGTCGGCCAGATCGCCATAGGCCTCGGCCCCGAACTGGCCGGCCATCTCGAAGCAGCGCTCGGGATGGATGTCGTAGATGCCGACCAGCTCGACACCGCCCATCTCGGCGTACTTCTTCGCGTGATAGCCGCCGAACACGCCCGACCCGACGACGCCGGCCTTGAGGATCTTTGTCATGGGCGAGTCTCTAGCGCGGTTCGACGACTTCCGCGAGGTCACGGAAGGCGCTAAACATCTGTTTGAAAGAGCGCCGCGAACGGCGCCGTTCCCCCGGAGAAAACCCCATGACCACCTCGCGCGAGATCCGCCTCAAGAGCCGCCCCGTTGGGACGCCGACCGCCGACAACTTCGAGCTGGCCACGGTCGAACTGCCCGCCCCGGACGCCGGCGAGGTGCAGGTGCGCAATCACTGGATGACCGTCGACCCCTACATGCGCGGCCGCATGAACGACGTGAAGAGCTACAGCCCGCCCTTCGCGCTGGGCGAAGCGATGCAGGGCGGCGCCGTGGGCGAGGTCATCGCCTCCAACGATCCGTCGCTGAAGGTCGGCGACCTGGTGCAGTCGATGTTCGGCTGGCGCGAGGCCTTCAACGCCCCGGCCGGCGCGGTCCAGAAGCTCGACACCTTCGGCCTGCCGCCGCAGGCTTTCCTCGGCGTCGCCGGCATGCCGGGCATGACCGCCTGGGTGGGCCTGCTGAAGATCGCGGCGCTGAAGGACGGCGACGTCGTCTTCGTGTCGGGCGCGGCCGGCGCCGTCGGCCAGGTCGTGGTGCAGATCGCCAAGATCAAGGGCCACACCGTCATCGGCTCCTGCGGCGGGGCCGACAAGGTCGCGTACCTGAAGTCGATCGGCTGCGACGAGGTCATCGACTACAAGGCCGAGCCCGACCTGACGGCGGCCCTCAATCGCGTCGCGCCCAAGGGCATCGACGTCTACTTCGAGAACGTCGGCGGCGCGCATATGGACGCGGCCCTGGCCGCCGCCCGCCCGTTCGCCCGCTTCGCCCTGTGCGGCATGATCAGCCAGTACAATTCGACCGGCGAGATGTACGGCGTGAAGAACCTCATCCAGGCGGTCGGCAAGAGCATCCGGCTGGAAGGCTTCATCGTCTCCAACAGCTTCCAGCACCTGCCCGAGTTCCTGAAGGACATGTCCGGCTGGATCGCCGAGGGCAAGATCCAGTGGAAGGAGACTATCGACGAGGGCATCGAGAACGCCCCCGGCGCCTTCCTGAAGCTGTTCCGCGGCGAGAACACCGGCAAGATGCTGGTCAAGCTGAGCTGAGCGGCCCTCCCCTGTCATCCCGGACGGCCGCAGGCCGATCCGGGACCCAGGGGCCGCGATTGAATCGCTAGGTCCCGGCTCTCCGCTACGCTGCGGCCGGGATGACAGTAGAAGCTACCGCCCCGTCATCTCCACCACGGCCCAGCCGTCGACGAGCTTCTGGATCTTGACGGCGACGCGGGCGCCGGGCTCGCCGGGCGGCGAAGCGATGACGTCGGCCCAGGTCTTGAAGGTCGTGCGGCCGGCGGCCAGTCCGGCCTCGGCGACGCCCTCGTGGTCCAGGGTCACGGACTTGAGGTCGGCGGCCTGCACTGTGCCGGTGGTGGCGTAGACCGGCCCCGTCGGTCCCGGCGGGATGATCTTCGACCGCTCGCGTGCCGAGGTGAGATCTTCTCCACCCTCGGTCTTCTGACCCTGGCCGCAACCAGCGACCATGAGAGCTGCGACGAGGGCGAGGGCGCTAAGGGACTTCATCGGAATCTCCGTGGGCGGACGACCGCTCCTATCACGATGCGGCGCGTTGTGAACGGGGCTGCTTCCTCCGACGCGCGCGGGGGGCTAAGAGAGCCGCCACTTCTGGAGGAACGCCGCCGTGTCGCGCCTGTTCAGCGCCTATGTGATGATCGACTGGAGCGCCGCCGCGGCCCCGCGGCAGGGCAAGGATTCCATCTGGATCGGCGTCATCAAGCGCGACATCCGGTTCCGCCCGACCTTCGAGGCCTTCAACCCGGCCACCCGCGAGGCGGCGATGGTCCAGTTGGGCGACATCCTGGCCGACCTACGTCGGCGCGGCGAACGCGCCCTGATCGGCGTCGACTTCGCGCTCGGCTATCCCGAGGGGACCGCCGCGCTGCTCAAGGTGAAGGGCGAGGACTGGTCCGGCATGTGGGCTTTCCTGGCCAAGGACGTTGTCGACAAGCCCAACAACGTCAACAACCGCTTCCAGGTCGCGTCGAAGATGAACCGGCTGATGACCGACCAGCCCTGGCCGTTCTGGGGCTGCCCGGCCAGCGACGCTCAGCGCTGGCTGTCGACCACCAAGCCTGACTTCGACCGCACCGGCCTTCCGGCCGAGCTGCGCCGGGCGGAGCTGGCGACCAAGGTCAAGGGCAAGGCCGGGGCCAAGAGCGTCTGGCAGATCTTCGGCAACGGCACCGTCGGCAGCCAGGCCATCGTCGGCATCCCGCGCATGAAAGCACTGCTCGACGCGCTGGGCGACAAGGCCAGGGTCTGGCCGTTCCAGACCGGCTGGAAGGGTCTGAAAGAGGCCGACCTCGAGGGCCTGGACGCGGTGATCGCCGAGGTCTATCCGGCGCTCGGCGAGGTGAAGCCAGAGCCCGGCGAGGTCCCTGACCGCGCCCAGGTCCGCGCCCTGTGCGAGCATTTCCTGAAGCTCGACGAGGCCGGCAAGCTGGGCGAGGCCTTCGGCCCGAAGGGCTCGCCGTCGGAGGCCGACGTCGCGGCCGTCGAGCGCGAGGAAGGCTGGGTCCTCGGCTACTAGCGTCGCCGCGATATTGACTTCCCGCGGCCGAGGATCACCCTCCCCTGCAGAACGCCGGGGGGGCGCATGACCGACACGACCGCCGTGAGGCACCAATCGATCGACGCCGTGCGCGGCTTCGCGGTGCTGGGCATCCTGCTGATGAACATCGTCGGCATGGGCATGCCGACCTTCGCCTATGTCGATCCGACCTATTACGGCGACCTGACCGGCGCGAATTTCTGGGCCTGGGCGATCAACTTCGTGGTCACCGACGGCAAGATGCGCGCCCTATTCACCATGCTGTTCGGGGCCAGCATGCTGCTGATCGCCGATCGGGCCGAAGGGCGCAAGCCGGGCCCGGCCGAGACCCACTACCGGCGGCTGTTCTGGCTGCTCATCATCGGCTTCCTGCACGCCTACCTGCTGTTCTTCGGCGACATCCTGGTCTGTTACGCCATCGCCGGGGCGATCGCCTTCCCGTTCCGCAAGCTGGGAGCCAGGACGCTGATCGTCCTCGGGACCGTGATCCTGCTGGCCCTGCTGACCAAGGGGGTCGTCGAGGGCGAGCACATCAAGGCGCTGCAGGCCGCGGCGGCCAGCGGCGCGGCGACGCCGGCGCAGGCGGCCCAATGGCAGGAGCTGCAGCTCTTCCTCAACGCGCCCAAGGCCATGGGACAGGAGGAGATCGCCTGGATGCAGGGCGACTTCTTCAGCGCCCTGAAGAGCCGCATGCGGGCGGCGATCATCGTCCAGCTCGGCTACCTGCCGCTCGACGCCATTCCTGAAGCGGTCGGTCAGATGCTGATCGGCGCGGGCCTGTTCCGGCTGGGCTTCTTCACCCTGCGTTGGTCGAGCCGCGCCTACGCCGCGATAATCGCCGTCGGCTACGGCCTTGGCGTCCCGGCGATGGTCTGGCTGTGCTGGTCGACCGTGCAGGCCGATTTCGAGGCCGTGCGGCAGCACTGGTTCTTCGTCTGGACCGCCGCGCCGCGACCGCTGGTCGCCCTGGCCCACGCCAGCGTGCTGATGCTGGTCATCCGGTCCGGCGCCCTGAAGGTGCTGGTCAACCGGCTCGAAGGGGCGGGACGGATGGCGTTCAGCAACTACCTGATGACCTCGATCATCACGACCTTCGTCTTTTGCGGCTTCGGGTTCGGCCTCTACGGCGAGCTGGAACGCCATCAGCTCTACTACGTCGTCGCGGGGGTCTGGGCCTTCATCCTGCTGTGGAGCCGGCCGTGGCTGGCGGCCTTCCAGTACGGGCCGTTCGAGTGGGTCTGGCGCTCATTGGTGATGTGGAAGCCGCAGCCGTTCCTGAGGCGGGCGGCGCGGGCGACGGAGCCGACGACCTGAGCCGTGCAACAGGCATGATCAGTCGCCGCGCTCTGTTTCCGCTCGCCGCCGCCTTCGCGGCCCCCGCCCTGCCCGCGTTCGCCGCGCCGCGCCGGACGGTCCAACTGGGCCCGCATCCGAAACAGGCGCTGGACCTCTACCCGACGCCCGGCCTGAAGGACGCGCCCGTGCTGCTGTTCGTGCACGGCGGCGGCTGGAGCCTCGGCGACAAGGGCGCGGTCAACGCCCTGCCCGGCTACGCGGCGCGGCACGGCTTCCTGCTGGCCTCGGCCGGCTACCGGCTGGCGCCGGAGGTCGACGCCGGCGGCTGCGCGGAGGATGTCGCGCTCTCCATCGCCTGGCTAAGCGAGAACGCGGCCCGCAACGGCGGCGACCCGCAGCGGATCGTCATCGCCGGGCACTCCGCGGGCGCCCATCTGGCGGCGCTGGTCGGCGTCGACCCTCGCTACCTCGGCGATCACGGACGCTCGTCGAAGGACCTCGCCGGTGTGATCTGCATCGACGGCGCGGGCTACGACGCCCCGCGCCAGATGGCGCAGCTGGCCGAAGGCGGCGGCGGTCCGCTGCAGCGGCGGCTGGCGAGCATGTACCAGGGCGCGTTCGGCGCCCGCGCCGCCGAGCTCTCGCCGACGCGCCTCGTCGAACCCGGCCGGGCCTATCCGCCGTTCCTGATCTTCCACGTCGAGCGCCGGGCCGACGCCCGCGAACAGTCGGAGGGCCTGGCCGCGGCGCTTCGGGCGGCCGGCGGCAGCGCCGAGGTCGTCTCCGCGCCGGGCGAGACCCACCGCAGCATCAATGTCGACTTCGGCAAGCCCGGCGACCCGGAGGGCGAGCGGGCGGCGCTCTTCATCCGGGGCTAGCCCGCTTCCCGCATCCGCTCGCGGCCCGACTTCAAGCGCTCGGCGACCAGGAAGGCCAGCTCCAGCGCCTGTTCGCCGTTGAGGCGCGGGTCACAGTGGGTGTGGTAGCGGTCGGCGAGGTCGCCCTCGGTCAGGGCCCTCGCCCCGCCGATGCACTCGGTGACGTTCTGGCCGGTCATCTCCAGGTGGACGCCGCCGGGGTGGACGCCTTCGGCCTCGGCCACGTCGACGAAGCCCTTCACCTCGGCCAGGATCCGGTCGAACGGCCGGGTCTTGTAGCCCGTGTTGGCCTTCAGGGTGTTGCCGTGCATCGGGTCGGTCGACCAGATCACCGCCCGGCCCGCCCGCTTCGTCGCCTGCATCAGGCGCGGCAGACGCTCGGCCACCTTGTCGGCGCCGAAGCGGCCGATCAGGGTCAGGCGGCCCGGCTCGTTCGCCGGATTGAGCACGTCGATCAGGCGCAGCAGGTCGTCCGGCTCCACGGTCGGGCCGACCTTGACGCCGATCGGGTTCTTCACGCCGCGCATGAACTCGACATGGGCGCCGTCCAGCTGACGGGTGCGCTCGCCGATCCACAGCATGTGGGCGCTGGTGTCGTACCAGTCGCCCGAGGTGCTATCGATCCGGGTCATCGCCTCCTCGTAGCCGAGCAGCAGGGCCTCGTGGCTGGTGAAGAACTCCACCTGCCGCATGCCGGGATGGCTTTCGGGCGTGACGCCGATGGCGGCCATGAAGGCCAGGCTCTCGCTGATCTTGTCGCTGAGTTCGCGGTAGCGCGCGCCCTGCGGACTGTCGGCGACGAAACCCAGCGTCCAGCGGTGGATGTTGTGCAGGTCGGCGTAACCGCCCTGCGCGAACGCGCGCAGCAGGTTCAGCGTCGCCGACGACTGGGCGTAGGCCTTCAGCAGCCGCTCCGGATCGGGCGTGCGCTCGCCTTCCTCGAAGGCCATGCCGTTGATGTTGTCGCCGCGATAGGACGGCAGCGTCACCCCGTCGATGGTCTCGATCGGCTCCGACCGCGGCTTGGCGAACTGGCCCGCGATGCGGCCGACCTTCACCACCGGCTTGCCGCCCGAGAAGGTCAGCACCACCGCCATCTGCAGGATCAGGCGGAAGGTGTCGCGGATGTTGTCGGCGTGAAATTCCTTGAAGCTCTCGGCGCAGTCGCCGCCCTGCAACAGGAAGGCGTCGCCGCGCGCGACGTCGCCGAGCAGGCTCTTCAAGCGCCGGGCCTCGCCGGCGAACACGAGCGGCGGCATCCGGCGAAGATCGTCTTCCACGCGCGTCACCACGGCCTGATCCGGATAGTCGGTCGGCACGTGCTTGGCGGGCTTGCTTCTCCAGGTGGACGGGGTCCAGCGCTCGGTCATGGTCTCAACTCGAAAATAGGGACGCGGTTCTTACCGCATCGCACCATAGAAGGCAAAATAATGCGCCCCATGCGGGTGAATGCCGCATGAAGGGGTATGGGATTGCGCGATGGTTGCGGGGGAAACGATCCAACGCCCCGGAGATGGGGCGCTTGGCCGCGTTACGAAAGGCCCGCCCTGGCAGAGTGTCTTCATTCGGTTCGTTGCCTCTCTCGCGACTGCTGCCGGCCGCCCAAACCGGGCCGGCCCGCAGAGTATTATCCCCCGCCTCTCGAAGACGCGGAGTTCCGCTGCAGATCCTCATGGATTCAGCGAGTTCGGCGAGTGCCGATATGGCGCGCCCCGCCGTCGATCACTGCGCCAGGTAGCGCAAAGCGCGACTCAGACCAGCCCACCGAACTGCGAAACGCGGAGCCGATTGTCCCGCAATGTCTCGCCTTGTCCCGGGAATACATGTCCCGGGAGTCCCCATCCGGCGGCGGTGCAGCAGCGGCCCAAACTCATCTCTGTGATCCCTACACCGTCATCCTCGGGCTTGTCCCGAGGACCCCTGTGTCGGTTCGCACCTGCGGATGCGATCACGCTCTGGCAGTGAAGCTAAGCGAGGGGTTCTCGGGTCGAGCCCGGAGAAACGGTTGGAAGTGATCCAGGCGGCGACGGAACGGAGTAGGCGCCGCCACTCCATTCTTGCTCGCCCTCCAAGCTTAGCTGATGCTTCGACCCGAAGTTGAGCGGGAGGCCCGCATGCGTTCGATGATGTGGTTGTGGCTGGCGATAGCGACCGTTCTTATGCCGGCCCCCGCTATGGCCGCACCGGACTACCAGCCCGGCGAGGTCTTCGAGATCCGGCGCGAGAGCCGGATGGAGAGCGCCACCAATGACGGCTCCAGCGGGAGCTCGTTCGATCGCGACACCCTCGCCGTGCGTGTCCTCGGTCGGACTGACGCGGGCGTGGAGCTGGAATACGACCTGCCGCCCGATGCATCGAATGAGGACCGGGCGCGACAGTGGAAGTTCCCCGTCCATGTGCGGAGAAGGACTGACGAACCCACACAGCTGCTCAATAGGGCGGAGCTGGAGACACGCATCGCAGCCTGGCTGAAGGCGGGCGACCTGCCGCGCGAGGCCTGCGGCCGGTGGTACTTTACCTGGAACGCCTTCAGGGTCGAATGCGATCCGGACTCGGTGATCGAGACACTAGAAGCCTTTGATCCGAGGCCGGACGGTGTCGCAGCAGGTGTCCTGGTCGGCGATCCCGCGGCGAACGGGCCGGCCGCCCTTACCCTCAAATCGAAGACCGGGACAAGCGCGACGCTGGTCGCCGATCTGATCGTCGATCCGGAGGCAATCCAAAACACGCGCGCCGAGGCGGATGTCATCGTCGGCGAGATCATGCGCAAGCCGATCTCGCTTGAGGCGGCGCTCAAGGCCCGGTCGGCCGACGCCATTTCCGGCACGATCACCATCACATTCGAGACGGACGCGGCAGGCCGCGTCCTGCGGCGGATAAAGGTCATGACCATTACGACGATCGGGCCGGCGCAGACGGGGCCAGGGACGCGTACGGAGACTCAGACCACGACCGAGGTCCTGGATTGGCGGCGGCTCCCCAGGCCTCAGCGTGGCCAGACGTCGGTGATGGTGGCGCCGTTGAAGTAGTCGGTCCAGCGGGTGATCCGCCCGCCCTTCACCTCGAACACGCCGGTGACCGGCAACTCGACCCAGCCGGTCGCCAGCCGATGCCGGTCGAGTCGCTCGGCGAACAGCAGCTCGCCGTTGGTGGCGCTGTTCAGGATCAGCAGCTCGTTCTCAAGCGTCGGAGAGAAGAAGGGCTCGAGCAGCGCGCGGACCCCGGCCGGACCGGTCACGGTCGGGAGAACACCGGGGTTGGCATAGACGCAGGCGTCATCGACCAGGGTCATCGCCTGGTCATAGTCGCCGACCGCCATGGCGGCGAGGAACTTGGAAACGGTCTCGAATGGCGTGGTCACGGCCGGGCTCCAGCGATCTGTAGCGATTGCTACAAACTAGAGCCTTGTAGCGATTGCTACAAGTCCTTACCCCACCTTCCCCAAATCCGCCGGTAGGTACTTCTCCCTCATCGTCACCAGCTCTTCCGCCGCCGTGGGATGCACCGCGCAGGTCGAGTCCCACTGCTGCTTGGTGACGCCCATCTTCACGGCGATGGCGGCCATCTGGATCATCTCGGGGGCGTCGGGGCCGACGACGTGGACGCCGACGACCTGCTGGGTGTCCTGGCGGACCAGGAGTTTCATCAGGGTCCGTTCCTCGCCGCCGTAGAAGGTGACCTTCATCGGGCGGAAGGTCGCGCGGTAGACGTCGATGGGGCCGTAGGCCTTGCGGGCCTCCGCCTCGCCCAGGCCGACGGTGCCGATCGGCGGCTGCGAGAAGACGGCGGTGGCGACCATGTCGTGGTCGAAGGTGGTCGGGTTGCCCCGGAACTCGGTCTCGGCGAAGGCGGCGCCCTCGCGGATGGCGACCGGCGTCAGGTTGATGCGGTCGGTGACGTCGCCGACGGCCCAGATGTTGTCGACGCTGGTCTTCGAGAACTTGTCGACCTTGACCGCGCCGCGTTCGTTCAGCGCCACCCCGGCGTTTTCGAGGCCCAGGCCCTCGACATAGGGCTCGCGGCCAGTGGCGAACATCACCTGCTCGGTGGTGAATTTCAGGCCGTTGTCGAGGGTGCTGACCAGGCCGGCGTCGGTCCTCTCGATCGACCGGTGCTGGCAGCCGAGCACGACCTTGATGCCCCGTCGCTCCAGCTCGCCGGCGAGGTGGGCGCGGACGTCGTCATCGAAGCCGCGCAGGATATTGGGGCCGCGGTAGAGCAGCGTCACCCGGCTGCCCAGGCCCGCGTAGATGCCGGCGAACTCGACGGCGATGTAGCCGCCGCCGACCACCAGGATGCTGTCGGGCAGCTTGTCGAGGTGGAAGGCGTCGTTGGAGGTGATGCCCAGGTCCGCGCCCGGGAAGTCCGGGATGGTCGGCCGGCCGCCGGTGGCGATCAGGATCTTCTCGGCCGTGACGGTGCGGTCGTCGCCGACGATCTCGACGGTGTGGGCGTCCTTCAGCACCGCCCGGCGATGGATCAGCTCGGCGCCGGCCTTCTGCAGGTTGGTGACGTAGATGCCCGACAGGCGCGAGACCTCGATCTCGTTGGCGTCGCGGAAGGTCGGCCAGTCAAAGGTCGGCTCCTCGACGGTCCAGCCGAATCCCCGGGCGGTCTTGATCTGGTTGGAGACCTCGCTGGCGTAGACCATGAACTTCTTGGGCACGCAGCCGCGGATCACGCAGGTGCCGCCGACGCGGTGCTCCTCGGCGACCGCGACCCGGGCGCCGGTCATGGCCGCGAGTCGCGCGGCCCGCACCCCGCCGGACCCGGCGCCGATGACGAAGAGGTCGTAGTCGTAGGCAGGCATCGGGGGCTCCGGAGTTTGGTCGAACGCAGGTGGATATGGCCCCGATGAGGGGCCTTGGCCAGTCCAGCCCAAAGCCCTCCTCCTCGATGGAGGAGGGTTGGGTGGTGGTGGGGCCGCTGATCCGAAGCGAGGGGCTCAACCGGCTCGGCGCCTCTCGCGCCCTTCCGGGCTCGCCCTGCCCTCACCACCATCCCCGGCCCTTCCTCCATCGAGGAGGAAGGGAGAAGATTACGGCAGCAGCCGCACCACCCCCTCGTCCATCCCCAGCAGCGCCTCGTCGGCGAGGTCGAGGAACAGGCCGTGGTCGACCACGCCGGTGACGCTCTTCAGGGCCCCTGCCAGGGCGGCGGGGTCATCGATGACGCCCGAGGCCATGTCGTAGATGACGTTGCCGCCGTCGGTGACCACCACGCCCCGCTCGGCCGTACGCAGGCGCGGCGGCGGCAGGTCGAACTCGGCGGCGATGTCGGCCAGCCGCCGACCGGTGTGCGGGTGACCGAAGCGCACCACCTCGATCGGTAGCGGGAATTTCCCCAGCGCCTTCACGTGCTTGGCGGCGTCGGCGATGACCACGCAGCGCGCGCTGGCCTCCCAGACCAGCTTCTCGCGCAGCAGGGCCGCGCCGCCGCCCTTGATGAGCGACAGGCCGGGGCCGATCTCGTCGGCGCCGTCGACGGTCAGATCGATGGACTTCACGTCGTCCAGGCTGGCCAGCGTCATGCCCAGCTCGCGGGCCAGGTTGGCGGTGGCCTCCGAGGTCGGCACGCCGCGGACGTCCAGGCCCCGCGCCGCCAGCGCCTTGACGAACCACGCCGCCGTCGAGCCGGTGCCCAGCCCCACCACCATGCCGGCCTCGACCAGCTGCGCGGCGGCCTCGCCGGCGATGCGTTTCTGGTCGTCGACGGTCATGCGAAGCTCTCCGGGCGGCGGCGGAGTCGCTATAGCGCGGACCTCCCGGTCTTACGAGGCCGCCGGGGACATGTACCTCTTCGGTACGTGTCTCCGGCGGCTTCCAGGCGGCGGGGGACACGCACTGAAGTGCATGTCCCCGGTCGCGTTCACCAGGCCGCGAATTTGAGGCCAGGAATGTCGGAGAAGTCGGCGCCGTTGAGCGTAACCAGTATCGCATCGTAGGCCAGAGCCTCGGCCGCGATCATTCGGTCGAGCGTCTTGCGACGAGAGAAACCGCAGACCTCCAGGATCGTGCGGTAGCGGTCCGCCGATTGACCATTGAAGGGAAGCACTTCGACGTTCGCGAGAAAGAGGTCCAGGCGAGCCCGACGAAGGTGGGCGTAGGCTGGCTCGCGGTGAACGCCCCCTTCCAGTTCGACGCGCGTGATCACCGAGATGGCGATGTCGCTTCCCAGGGCGTCGATCTGGGCTCGATAGGAAGGATCGGCGTCCCGAACAGCAATGGCCACGCTGGTGTCGAGCAGCCATCCCACCGTTCAGAGACCTTCGCGTTCCGGAAAAATGTCCGGATCACGCACTTCCACCGTCGGCGGCGCCGGAAGCTCGTCCAACCGTCGCATCAGCTCAGCCATGGACAGGCGCGCCGGCCGGATCGTCAGCACGTCGCCCGTGCGCTCGATGGTGACCTCGATATCGTTGTCGAAGGCCACTTCCTTGGGCAGCCGGACGGCCTGGCTGTTGCCGCTTCGGAAGGTCTTGCTGGTGACGGTGGTGGTCATGGCAGGCGCTCCGTATATACGCGTATATACCAGACCCGACGCGAGACTGAAACTACCCCTTCTTCCGCGCCGCCTTCATCGCCCGGAACCGCGCCGCCCAGCCGGGCTTTTCGAGCTGGACCGAGCGTTCGAGGCCCAGGGCGTCGGCGTCGACGCTCTTGGTGATCACGCTGCCCGAGCCGGTGTAGGCGCCCGCGCCGATGGTCACCGGGGCGACCAGCGAGGAGTTGGAGCCGATGAACGCCCCCTCGCCGACGTGGGTCTCGAACTTGTCGAAGCCGTCGTAGTTGCAGAAGATCGTGCCGGCGCCGATGTTGGCCTTCGCACCGACGGTCCCATCGCCGAGATAGGCCAGGTGGTTGGCCTTGGCGCCCTTGCCGACCCTGACCTTCTTGACCTCGACGAAGTTGCCGATGTGGGCGTCCTCGCCGATGTCCGCGCCGGGCCGCAGCCGGGCATAGGGGCCGACGATGGCGCCGGCGCGGACCACGGCGCCCTCCAGATGGCTGAAGGCGCGAATGACGGCGCCGCGCTCGACCGTGACGCCGGGTCCGAACACGACGTTGGGCTCGATCACAGCGCCGCCGGCGACCTTCGTATCGAAGGACAGGAACACCGTCTCCGGCGCGACCATGCTGACGCCGTCGGCCATCAGGGCGGCGCGGGCGCGGTCCTGCCAGAGCCGCTCGGCCCGGGCGACGCCGGCCTGGTCATCGGCGCCCATGACGGCGGTCTCCGACGCCGTGGCCACGCCCACCCGCCTGCCGGCCGCGTTGGCGATGCCGACGATCGAGGTGATGTAGTACTCGGACTTGACGTTGTTGTTGTCGACGGCGGCCAGCCAGTCGAACAGCGGCCCGGCCTTGGCCCCGAGCATGCCGGAGTAGCAGACCCGGATCGCCTTCTCGGCGTCGTTGGCGTCGCGCGCCTCGACGATGCGCAGCAGGCGGCCGTCGGCGTCCTGGATCATCCGGCCGTACAGCGCCGGATCGGCCGCCTCGAAGGCCAGCATGACGAGGTCGTCGCCCGCCGCGCGGCGTTCGAAGATCGGGGAAAGGTCGGCGGCGGTCAGCAGCGGACAGTCTGCATTGGTGACCAGCACCTCGCCGTCGAAGCCGGCCAGGGCGTCCTTGGCGCTGAGCACGGCGTGGGCGGTGCCCAGCGGCGGGTCCTGGATGGCCACGGCGTCGTCGCCCAGCCGCTTGCGCACGTGCTCGGCCACCGCCGGGCTGTGCGCCCCGCAGACGACGACGACGCGCTCGCAGCCCGCCGCCTGCACCGCGTCGATGGCGCGGTCCAGCATGGTGCGCCCGCCCACCTTGTGGAGGACCTTCGGCGTTGGGGACTTCATCCGCGTCCCCTGGCCGGCGGCCATGATCACGGCGGCGCGTGCGGTCATCGTAGCGACTCTTCAAAGCGTTGCATTGGCCTCGGGTTTAGCCGAAAGCCCTGACCAATGCATGACCTCGCGCACGACCTTTCCGGCTGGACCATCGCCTTCGACCTCGACGGCACCCTGGTGGAGACGGCGCCCGACCTGATCGGCGCGCTGAACGTCATCCTCGTCGAGGAGGGCATGGCCCCGGCGCCGATGTCGGCCGTGCGGCAGCTGGTGGGGCATGGATTGCGCGGCATGCTGCTTCGCGCCTTCGCCATGGCCGACCTGACCATCAGCGAGGCGCGGATCGCGGAGCTTCGCCCCCGGGTGGTCGAGGTCTACCGCGGCCGCATCGCTCAGGAGAGCCGGCCCTTTCCCGGATGCCTCGAAGCGCTGGCCGATCTGCGCGCGCGCGGCGCGAAGCTGGCGGTCTGCACCAACAAGCCCGAGGGCCTGGCGCGGCTGCTGCTCGAGCAGCTCGACATGGCCCGCTGCTTCGACGCCATCCTGGGCGGTGATACGCTGCCTGTGCAGAAGCCCGATCCCGCCCCGCTGGTCGAGGCGATCGTGCGGGCCGGCGGCGATCCGGCGCGGTCGATGCTGGTCGGCGACGCTTCGCCGGACACCGCCGCGGCGAAGGCGGCGGGCATTCCCTGCGTGGTCTGCGACTTCGGCTACAATGACCTGCCGCCCGCCGAGCTGGACGGCGACGCGACCATCAGCCACTTCAACGAACTGGCTGACGTGGTCGCGAGGCTCGCGGCGTCTTGCCGGGCGGCGACCGAGTCGCTATAGACGCCGCCTCCCGGGCCGACAGCCCACAGAGCGGATGCGTAGCTCAGCGGGAGAGCACCTCGTTCACACCGAGGGGGTCACAGGTTCAATCCCTGTCGCATCCACCATCCTGCTTCGCCCCACGGGCTTCGCAGGACAAGTCCCGTCCTTTCAGTCGAAGCAGGTTGCCCTGCGAAGCCCTGGCGAAGCGGGGCTGACGCCGTGCGCCGGTGCGGCACTCTGAAACAGGTCAGCGCCCAGGACGCCCTTCGGCCTCGACGGCGTTCTCATCGTCCTTCTCCGAAGCCGCCGGTGCGATGGTGATCGCCTTGCCGTCCACGACGATCTCATCGAAAGGCGCGGGCCGAATCTCGACGCGGCCGGCGCGAAGCGCCTCGTCGACGCTGTCGAAGTCGCCGCGCCGCGTGCGGTCGGAATAGCCGACGCCGACGAGCCGCCAACGGCCGGCGGCGAGGCCGTGGACCCAGACCTGGTGGCCATTGCTGACCACGACCTCTTCGACGCCGTCGCGGGTCAGGTCGGCGAGCAGCACCCGACAGCCATCGCCCTGGGTGCAGGCGTTCCGCTCCATCCGGTCCCAGCCCTGCTGCATGAAGCCCGCCGGCAGCGCGCGGCCCTTCGGCCACGTCACTTCCAGGTCCGTCTCGCGGAACAGGCGTTCGTCGGGACCGTACCGGCGCTCCTTCTCGGCCTTGGCGGCGGCCGCCCGCTTGCCGGCGTCGCCGCCCCTCCGGACCAGGTCATCGAGCGCCTCGCGGCCGTAGCGCCCGGTCTCCCAGCGCAGGAAGCTGTAGTCGAATTTGTCGGCCGTCACCCGCCCGCTCGCCAGCCGCGCCATCTGGTTGTCCACCGACAGCCGGGCCGGGTCGGCCAACGGCGTGAAGATCGCCAGCAGCAGGGCCAGCGCCACGAAGGCGGCGGTGACATTGGTCGGCTCCAGCCAGCGCATCCAGCGGCCGGGCCGCACGGCGGCGGCCAGGTAGCCGACAGCGTAGACCGCGCCGGCGACGGCGCAGGCGACGCCCACGACGCGGTCCGGCGTCAGGCCGTGCTGGCCGACGCGCAGCCACAGGGCGTAGGCCGCCAGGATCACCAGCGGGGCCAGCAGCGCCGCCGCCAGCCGGGTGGTCAGGCGCAGGACCAGCGGCACGATGCCGTCCGGCTCGCCGTCCTGGTAGGCGGCGTTGATGAGGATGATCAGCACGGCGGCGCTGCTCAGCAGGATGGCCGCGGCGCTGCGCGTCTTCCACAGCGGCTCAAGGCCCGTGAACGGCAGCGTCAGCAGGAAGGCGGCGCCCAGCAGGGTCAGGATCGGCAGCAGCCAGGACAATAGCGTCAGCGCCACGGTGCGGATGCCGCGGATCAGGCTGGACCGGACGTCGGTCAGGTGGACGGCGGCGGCGAACATCGTCGCCGTGGCCGGGATGCCGAACCACTCCTTCTGAATCAGCTCGTTGACCGCCTCGATCCCGATCAGATTGAACAGCGCCCCGCCCAGGAACAGGATGATCCAGAACACGCCGCAGAAGGCCGCCGACAGCGCCAGCTGCACCCCGTGCTTCCAGGCGATCTCGAAATAGCGCGGATAGCGGGCGATGACCCGCCGCTCGGCGTCCGCGCCGGCGACCAGATGATGGGCGATGAACAGGCCCGCGGCGCCGAAGGCCATCAGGGGCGGCGACGGCCAGGGGTTCTGGGGCTCGAAGACGCCTCGGGTCATGTCGTGCCAGCCCAGCGCGGCGTAGATCACCGCGACGGCCGCCGACCAGATCGCCAGCGTCCGGCCTCGCAGGGCGCCGACGCCGCCGACCAGCACGAACGGGATCAGCAGGGCGACCATCGCCAAGGCGCCGAGCAACGGCGGCAGGGTCGCCGGCCATACCTTCTGCTCCGCTGATTCCTGCAACGCCCAGACGGCCACGCCCGCGGTCAGGCCGACGCCGATGCGGATCAGGCCCAGGCGCGGCGACGATCCGCCGAGTTCATGCGAATGGTCGGACATCGGCCTCTCCCCGGGGTATCGTCCGCGGACCATACGCCCGGTCGCGCCGCTGGCAATCGCTCGCCTCATCAGCGCGGGGCCTATGCCGACGCCCCCGGGCATGGCAGGTTCGGGTCGACGAGGAGCCGCCGACAGCGCGAATGAGCAGACCCGCCGACTTCATACTCCAGGAGGGTGAGCACGGCGCGACGGCGGTCCTGACCGGCGACTGGACCGCCGAGTCGCTCGGCGACGCCGGCCGGCGGCTGGCCGAGATCCTCGAAGGCTCGAAGGCGCTCAACCTCGACCTGACCCGCGTTCGGCGCTGCGACACGGCCGGGGCCTATGCCATGGTCAAGGCCATGAGCGGCTGCGTCTCGGCCGGGCGGCTCGCGGCTCGGCCCGAACAGGCCCGCCTGCTCGACCTGGTCAGCGACGCCATCAAGGTCGAGCCCAGTCCGCCCGTTGTTCAGCGGGGTTTCTACGACCTGGCGGTCCGGATCGGTCGCGGCGTCTTCCATCTCGCCGGCGAGGCGGTGGAGACATTCGCCTTCATCGGCCGGGTCATCGTCGTCGCCGGGCGCGGCATCGCACGACCGGACAAGGCGCGCTGGGCCTCGATCGTCACCCTCTGCGAGCGCGCCGGCCTCGACGCCTTGCCGATCGTGGCGGTGACCACCTTCTTCATCGGCGCGGTCATCGCGCTGCTCGGCATCAACGTGCTGCGCGATTTCGGCGCCTCGGTGTTCGTCGTCGAGATGATCGGCATCGCCGTGTTGCGCGAGTTCGGCGTGGTCATCACCGCCGTTCTGCTCGCCGGCCGGTCCTCCTCGGCCTTCACGGCTGAGATCGGGGCGATGAAGATGCGCCAGGAAATCGACGCCATGCGGGTCATGGGCGTCGACCCGTTCGAGGCCCTGGTCCTGCCCCGCTTCGTGGCCCTTCAGCTGACCATGCCGCTGCTGGTGTTCGTGGCCGACGTCGCCGGCCTGATCGGCGGCCTGCTGGTGGCCTGGTCGGTGCTCGACCTGTCGCCGACCTTCTTCCTGCAGCGCATCGTCGACAACGTCGGCCTGACCCACTTCATCGTCGGCCTGGTCAAGGCGCCCGTCATGGCGGCCGTCGTCGCCGGCATCGGCTCGCGCCAGGGCATGGAGGTCGGCGGCGATGTCGTTTCGCTCGGCCAGAGGGTCACCGCCTCGGTCGTGCACGCCATCTTCTCGATCATCGTGCTCGACGCCATCTTCGCGCTGATCTTCATGGAACTGGACTTCTGATGTTCGAGGTCCGCCGCCAGTTCGTCGACAGGGACGAGGACGGCCTCGACGACGAGGCGCCGCCGATCGAGGTCATCGATCTGGTGTCCCGGTTCGGCGACAACGTCGTCCACGACCACCTGAACCTGACCGTCAACCGCGGCGAGATCATCGGCGTGGTGGGCGGTTCCGGCAGTGGCAAGTCCGTGCTGCTCAACACCATCATCGGCCTGAAGAAGCCGGACGGCGGCACGGTCCGCATGTTCGGCCGCGACCTCAACGACGCCACCCGCCAGGACTGGAAGGCGATCGAGCGAAGCTCCGGCGTGCTCTTCCAGCAGGGCGCGCTGTTCTCGGCCCTGACCGTCAAGGAAAACGTCGCCGCGCCCCTGTTCGAGCACACGCGCCTCTCGCGGGCGGAAATCTACGACCTGGCCGAGCTGAAGATCGCCCTGTCTGGTTTGCCGCCTCGGGCCGGGGCCCTGAAGCCGGCGGAGCTGTCGGGGGGCATGATCAAACGCGCCGCCCTGGCCCGCGCCCTGGCGCTGGATCCCCAGCTGCTGTTCCTCGACGAACCCACCTCGGGCCTCGACCCGATCGGCGCCGGCGCCTTCGATGAGCTGATCGCCGACCTGTCGCGCAGCCTGGGCCTGACCGTGTTCATGATCACGCACGACCTGGACAGCCTCTACACCATCACCGACCGCGTGGCGGTGCTGGCCGACAAGAAGGTCACCGCCGTGGCGCCGGTGCACGAGTTGGAGCTTTCCGAACATCCCTGGATACGGGATTACTTCTTGGGACCGCGCGGCCGAGCCGCGGCGGCGGCGAAGGGCAAGGCGGGCTGATGGAAAGAAACGCCAACTATGCGCTGGTCGGGATCGCCTCGATCCTGCTGTTCGTCGGAGCGATCGTGTTCGGCGTCTGGCTGGCGCGGTTCGCGGTCAATCGCGACTACGACGTCTATGACATCCTGTTCTTCGGTCCGGTCCGCGGCATTTCCGAAGGCGGCGAAGTCCACTTCAACGGCATCAAGGTCGGAGAGGTCACCAAGCTGGAACTCGACAGCCGTGATCCCAACCGCGTGATCGCCAAGATCCGCGTGACCTCTGACGTGCCGATCCGCGAGGACTCCGCCGCCACGCTGGAGCCGCAGGGCATCACCGGCGTCAACTACGTCCAGATCACCGCCGGCACCTCAAGCAAACGGCTGCTCAAGGACACCGTCGCCCCCGGCGAGGTGCCGGTCATCCGCAGCCAGAACAGCGCCCTGTCCGACCTGCTGGCCGGCGGCGGCACGGTGCTGACGCGGACGATCGAGGCGCTCGACCGGGTCAACAAGGTGCTGTCGGACGAGAACGTGAAGACCTTCAGCGCCGCGCTCGACGACGTCCAGGCGATCACGGCCGAGGCGCGCGAACGTAAGGCCATTATCGCCGACGCCCAGAAGGCTCTGCAGAGCATCGACGCGGCCGCCGCCGACATCAGCGCGCTCAGCCGGTCCACCAAGGGATTGGTCGACACCGACGGCAAGCGGACCCTGGCCGAGCTCGCTGACGCCGCCGAGGAGATGAAGGCGGCGACGAAGGACGCCCGCGCCATGATCGCCAGACTCGACGCTCCGACCACCGATTTCGCCACCACAGGCCTGCCGCAGCTGACCCGCGCCATCACCACCCTGCAGTCGACGGCCGAGTCCCTCGACCGCCTGGTCAGCGATGTGGAGCAGAACCCGCAGGGCGTCGTCGCCAAGCCGCCCGCCAAGGAAGTGAAGGTGCCCCAATGAGACGCCTCGCCATCGCCGTCCTCGCCGTCGCCGCGGTCGGTCTGTCGGGCTGCATCAGCCTGTTTCCGAAGGCCGAACCCGCGCAGCTGTACCGCCTTCAGGCGAAGACCACGGCCGAGGCCGCGCCGGCGGGCCCGCCGTTCGGCGTGCTGCGCCTGACCACCGCCTTCCCGCGTGCGTCGGCCGGCGATCGTATCCTGACCATCGGCGACGGCGGCCAGGCGGCCTACATCGCCGGCGCCCGTTGGGTGTCGCCCGCGGCGGTGATGTTCGACGAACAGACGTCCCTGGCCTTTCAGGGCGCGGGCCGCGCGCGGCTGATCTCCCGCGGCGACGTGGTCCGGGCGGACTACATGCTCAAGCTCGACGTCCATGCGTTCGAAGCGGTCTACGACAGGGGCCCGAAGGCGGCGCCGGAGGTCGTGGTGACGGTGCGCGGCGTGATCACCCGCGCCAAGGATCGCGCCCTGGTCGGCGACCAGGTGTTCACCGCCAGGATTCGCGCGGGCGACAATCGCGTCAGCGCCATCGTCCCGGCCTACGACCAGGCGCTCAGCCAGGTGCTGGGCGAGCTGGTCGGCTGGGTGAACGGGGTGGATACGAAGTAGGACGCCACGGCCTCGGGACTGCTTCGGGCGAAAGCCCGTAGCTGTCCCTCAACACCGTCAGATGCTTTTGAGGGACAGGAAGCGCGCCCCTGCGGGACGCTGCATCCAGTCCCGCCTAACCCACCCCGAAGATCCCCTTCAGGTACGGGTTCAGAAGCCGCCCCTGCGGGTCCAGCTCGCGTCGGACGTCCAGAAACTCCCCCCAACGCGGATACAGCCCCGCCAGTTGCGGCGCCTTCAACGAGTGCAGCTTGCCCCAGTGCGGGCGACCGCCGTTGCGCAGGAACACCGGCTCGATCAGGTCGAACAGCAGGCGGTGGTCGTCCTTGTAGTGGGCATGGACCGCGATCGAGCCCCGTTCTCCGCCTTGAAAAGGCGACAGCAGCGCATCGTCCGCCGCGACGCGGCGCGCCTCGATCGGAAAGAACACCTCCTTGCGATGCTTCTCGATCAGGGCGACGACCTCGGCCAGCACCTTGAGGTGAACCTCGGCCGGCAGATGGTACTCCATCTCGTTGAAGCGCACCGGCCGCTCGGTCGACAGCAGCTTCCAGCCCTCGTCGACGGCCGTCTCGGGCTCCAGTCCGCCCAGCATCGCCTGGGCCGCCGCCTTGCGCATGCCGTTGGAGAAGCCGAGCAGGTTGCGCAGCGTCTTCAGCGCGTCGAGGAAGGCGTCATCCTGGGTGGGCGCGCGCACCGTGGCGGGCGCGTCCGTCTCGTCGTGACTGATGTTGGCGGCGAGGCCGGTGAAAGGCACGGCGTAGAATTCGAAGTTGCGGTGCTTCGCCCAGCGCGTCTCGGCCTCGGCCAGGGACTGTTCCAAGGGCTCGATCCATACCCGCCGCGCCAGTCGGCGGTTGGCGGTCGTCTCGAGCGTCATGCGCGTGACGATGCCCACAGCGCCCAGCGACACCTTGGCCGCAGACAGCACTTCGGGCCGCCGCCGGGCGTCCGCCTCGATCACCTGGCCGTCGGCGGTGACAAGGGTCAGGGCTGTCACGTCGCCGTGGATCGCCTTCAGCGTCCTGCCGGCGCCGTGGGTCGCCGTGCCCAGGGCGCCGCCCAGCGACTGCTTGTTGATGTCGGGCAGGTTGGCCATCGCCCGGCCCTTCTCGGCCAACGCCGGCCCCAGGGCCCCCAGCCGCGTCCCCGCCAGGACGATGGCGCGATCGCCATCCCAGCCTGTGACGCCGCTCATGCCGTCGAGAGTCACCAGCGTGCCGTCGGTCGGCACCAGGCCTGTGAAGCTGTGGCCCGCGCCGACCACACGCACAGGCGCGGGAGCGGTCTTGATCGTCGCCGCCAGCTCGCCTTCGTCCTTCGGCGCCAGCCGCTGAGCCGGATAGCTGTGCTGGATGCCGGACCAGTTGCGCCAGAGGACCTTGCCGTCCTTCGTGGACGGCGGCGCCGGGGGCTCGGGCTTGTCACGGTTGGCCACGGCG
>CALALX010000047.1 GCA_937925635.1 uncultured Caulobacter sp. | reverse complement strand
GGTAAGTTCCGACCTGCACGAATGGCGTAACGACTTCCCCACTGTCTCCAGCACAGGCTCAGTGAAATTGAATTCCCCGTGAAGATGCGGGGTTCCCGCGGTCAGACGGAAAGACCCTATGAACCTTTACTATAGCTTCGCCTTGGCGTTAGCGACCGTATGTGTAGGATAGGTGGGAGACTATGAAACCGGGGCGCCAGCTCTGGCGGAGTCATCCTTGAAATACCACCCTTACTGTCGTTGACGTCTAACCGAGGGCCGTTATCCGGTCCCGGGACATGGCGTGGTGGGTAGTTTGACTGGGGCGGTCGCCTCCTAAAGTGTAACGGAGGCGCGCGATGGTGGGCTCAGACCGGTCGGAAATCGGTCGTCGAGTGCAATGGCATAAGCCCGCCTGACTGCGAGACTGACAAGTCGAGCAGAGACGAAAGTCGGTCATAGTGATCCGGTGGTCCCGCGTGGAAGGGCCATCGCTCAACGGATAAAAGGTACTCCGGGGATAACAGGCTGATTCCATCCAAGAGTTCACATCGACGATGGAGTTTGGCACCTCGATGTCGGCTCATCACATCCTGGGGCTGGAGCAGGTCCCAAGGGTTCGGCTGTTCGCCGATTAAAGTGGTACGTGAGCTGGGTTCAGAACGTCGTGAGACAGTTTGGTCCCTATCTGCCGTGGGTGTTCGAAGCTTGAGAGGATCTGTCCCTAGTACGAGAGGACCGGGATGGACATACCTCTGGTGGACCTGTCATGACGCCAGTTGTGCAGCAGGGTAGCTATGTATGGAATAGATAACCGCTGAAAGCATCTAAGCGGGAAACTAACCTCAAAACAAGGCTTCGCTGAGGATCGTGGAAGACTACCACGTTGATAGGCCAGGTGTGGAAGTGGGGCGACCCATGAAGCTTACTGGTACTAATAATCCGATCGGCTTGATCGTTTCTCAGCAAAACTCATTCGATTTTTACTCGGCTATCCGCCGAGACTGACAATGTCTTCTCACAATCGTCTATCCGCCTGGTTGACCTGGTGGCTATGTCGGAGGTTCCCCACCCGATCCCATTCCGAACTCGGTCGTTAAGGCCTCCAGAGCCGATGGTACTTCGTCTCAAGGCGCGGGAGAGTAGGTCGCCGCCAGGTCTACCAGACGGATAGAAGATTGTATTATGGGCCGTCGCCCATCTCTCGAACTGCTCTTCCTCTACACTACCGTTTGCCGCGGGATGGAGCAGCCCGGTAGCTCGTCAGGCTCATAACCTGAAGGTCGCAGGTTCAAATCCTGCTCCCGCAACCAAGATTCAGAACCCGCCAGACGCTTGTCTGGCGGGTTTTGTCGTTCTCGGGCGCTCTGCTGCTCCGATCCGCGGGGTCGTCGCCGTGATATCATGCTGGGCGGCGCCATGACCGCCGTGGTCGTCGCCGTCTGTCGCGAGGCCGCGCACCGCTTCTCCAAGACGCCGGTCGCCGGGATCACCCTTGTCGCCGGCCTTGGCGTCGAGGGCGACGCCCATGCCGGCGAGACGGTCAAGCACCGCTCCCGCGTGGCCCGCGACCCGAGCCAGCCGAACCTGCGCCAGGTCCACCTGATCCATGCCGAGCTGCTCGCCGAGCTGGCGGCGAAGGGCTTCGCTGTCGCGCCCGGCGACCTGGGCGAGAACATCACCACCCGCGGCCTCGACCTGTTGGCCCTGCCCGCCGGCGCCCGGCTGCGGATCGGCGCTGCGGTGATCGAGGTCACCGGTCTGAGAAACCCCTGCCATCAGCTCAATCTCTTTCAGCCCGGCCTGATGGACGCTTTGCTGGATCGGGACGCCGATGGCGGTCTGGTTCGCAAGGCCGGGGTCATGGGCGTGGTCCTGGCCGGCGGCCGGATTGGTCCGGGCGATGCGATCGTCGTCGAGTCGCCGCCAGCGCCGCTCCGGCCGCTAGTCCCGGTCTGAGCCCCCTTTTCCGCCGCCGCGCGCCGTGGGAGACCGGGACATGGCCTACCTGCACGTCAACGGATTGAACCTCTGGACCGAGCGCAAGGGCGACGGTCCGCCGCTGCTGTTCATCTCCGGCACCGGCGGCGACCTGCGCCGCAAGCCCGGCCCGCTGGATGGCCCCCTGGCCCGGCGCTTCGATATGGCGGCCTATGACCAGCGCGGTCTCGGCCAGAGCGACAAGCCCGATGGCCCCTACACCATGGCCGACTACGCCGACGACGCCGCCGGCCTGCTCGACGCGCTGGATTGGCCGCGTGCGCATGTTGTCGGGGTATCGTTCGGCGGCATGGTCGCCCAGAACCTGGCGGTTCGGCATCCCGACCGCATCAATCGTCTGGTCCTGTGCTGCACCTCGCCGGGGGGCGCGGGCGGAGCCTCCTATCCGCTGCACACCCTGGCCGACATGGATCCGATGGCGCGGGCCCGGCACATGATTCCGATCTCCGACCGCCGCCGGGACGCGGCCTGGGCCGAGGCCAACCGCGAGCCATACGAGATGCTTGTCGCCATGGCGGCCGACGACCCCTGGGCCGACGAGCCTCGCCGGCGTCTGGGCGCGATGCTGCAGCTGCAGGCTCGGGCTGGTCACGACGTCTGGGATCGGCTGCCCGACATCACGGCCCCGACGCTGATCTGCGCGGGGCGTTACGACGACCTGGCCGGGCCGGCGGCGCAGGAGGCCATGGCCTCACGGATCCCGGGCGCGGCGCTCCGCTGGTACGAGGGCGGCCACATGTTCCTGCTCGAGGATCGGGCGGCCTTCGCCGACATCATCGCCTTCCTGGAGGCCGCCGCGTGAACGAGGTCGTGGTCATCGGGGCCGGGCACAACGGTCTGGTCTGCGCCTTCTATCTCGCCTCCGCCGGCCTGAAGGTCACGGTCCTCGAGTCGCGCGATGTCGTCGGCGGCGCGGCGGTGACGGAGGAATTCCACCCCGGCTTCCGCAATTCGGTGGCCAGCTACACGGTCAGCCTGCTCAACCCGAAGATCATCGCCGACCTCGACCTGGCGCGCCACGGTCTGAAGGTCGTCGAGCGTCGCGCCGCCAACTTCCTGCCCTGCGAGGACGGCTATCTGCTCACCGGCGAGGGGCGGACGAAGGCCTCCGTCGCGCGATACTCGGCGCGGGACGCCGAGCGTCTCGACGCCTATGACCAGCGGCTCGAGGCCATCGCCGATGTGCTACGCGCGGTCATCCTGCAGACGCCGCCGAACATGATCGAGGGCGGTCTGGTCCACGCGATTCCGGAGCTGCTGAAGGCCGCGGGCCTGGGCCGCCGGCTGGCGAAACTGGACGTCACTGCCCGCCGCGACCTGCTGGCGCTGTTCTCGCAATCAGCCGGCGATTGGCTGGACGGCTGGTTCGAGAGCGATCCGATCAAGGCCGTGCTGGGATTCGACGGCGTGGTCGGCAACTACGCCAGCCCCTACACGCCGGGCTCGGCCTACGTTCTCCTGCATCATGTATTTGGCGAGGTGAACGGCAAGAAGGGGGCCTGGGGCCACGCCCTCGGCGGCATGGGCGCGATCACCCAGGCGATGGCCGCCGCCTGCCGCGAACAGGGAGTCGAGATCCGCACCGGGATCGGCGTCAGGGAGATCATCACGGCCAAGGGGCGGGCCGTGGGCGTGGTCACAGACGCCGGTGAGGCGATCGCGGCCGCGACCGTGGTGTCCAACGCCCACCCGAAGATCACCTTCGAGCGCCTCATCGACCCCGCGCTGCTGCCGGCTGATTTCCGCGAGCGGATCGGGCGATACCGCTCCGGTTCCGGGACCTTTCGGATGAACCTCGCCCTGTCGGAGCCGCCTCGCTTCACCTGCCTGCCCGAGGTTGGCGACCACCTGACCGCCGGCATCATCGTCGCCCCGGACCTGGCCTATATGGACCGCGCCTTCATGGACGCGCGCCGCGACGGATGGTCCCGCGAGCCGATCGTGGAAATGCTGATCCCCTCGATGCTCGATGACAGCCTGGCCCCGCCGGGGCGCCATGTCGCCAGCCTGTTCTGCCAGCATGTCGCGCCGACGCTGCCGGGCGATCGATCCTGGGACGACCATCGAGACGAGGTCGCCGACCTGATGATCGCCACCGTCGATCGCTGGGCGCCAGGCTTCAAGGCCTCGGTGATCGGCCGTCAGGTCAAGAGCCCGCTCGACCTTGAGCGCGATTTCGGGCTGATCGGCGGCGACATCTTCCACGGCGCGCTCAGCCTGGACCAGCTGTTCTCGGCGCGGCCGGTGCTCGGAAGCGGCGCCTACCGCGCGCCCGTGCCAGGGCTCTATCTCTGCGGTGCGGGGACCCACCCCGGCGGCGGCGTCACCGGCGCCCCCGGCCACAACGCCGCCCGCGAGATTCTGCGGGACCTCCGGCGATAGGCAGCGGACGGACCGAAGCCCCAAGGTCCAAGGGTGCGGCGGGTCGCGCGCGTGCGCTGAAGTCTTGAACAGATTGATGAAATTTGGAGAACGCCGTTATGAGTGCGTTGTCCATGCCCCCATTTTGAGGGATGCTTGGGGCCGTCGCCGAGACCTAGTGTCTTCGGCGCGAGGGGATCTCATGTTCGGCTACAAGGCACGGCGACACGCGTTCGAAAGCGAAGTGCGCCTTGAGATCGAGCTGCTCCGAAAGCTCCACGGCGACGAGGCGCCCCGCGTGGCGAGGGAGAAGGCCGCGCGGCCGACCAATCGCACCGCGCGCCGGAAGGTGCTGGAGGAAGCCGCCCGGCGCCTGGACGGCGACCCCGCCGCCAGGCCCGGTCTGATCAGCCGCATCTTCGCCGGAGGCGACGGCTAAAGGGGGCGACCCTGCGGCCTCTATTCGGCCGCCGGCTTCTTGCCCATGCCCATGGCCTCGAGGATTTCCGGCCGGATGTTGTCCACGCCCTTTTCCTGGACGTGCTGGGCGACGCGGGCGCCGACGGCGGCCATGGCCTCGCCGATGAAGCGAGGCCGATTCTCCGCCGCCCACTTGAGCGAGATCTCGCGGTTCTCGTTCAGACCCTGGAAGCGCGGGAACACGTAGCGGGCCATCAGCTCGTAGGAGTTTTTCTTGCGCTCCCAGTTGGCCCAGTTGTGGTCCATGAACAGGAAGGCGCCAAAGCCGCCGGACTGGGCTTCGAGACGCTCGATCTGCGCGATGGCGTCCTCGGGCGTGCCGATCACGGCCATGCCGGAGGCGATGAGGGCGTCGACCGGGTCGCTGCCATCGGCGGGCGCCAGCGGCAGGGCCGCGACCTCGCGGAAGTAATAGAGCCATTGCTCGAGGCCGAAGCGGACGTCCTCACGGGCCTTCTCGCGCGTCTCGGCGATGTGCATCGGGCCCACCAGGCGCCATTGCGACCGGTTCATCACGTTGCCGTTCGCCGCCGCCGTCTCCTCGGCGATCGCCCAGTTCGAGGCCAGGGCGTTGAAGCCGCCCGTCTGGGTCGCGCCGATCGACAGCAGCCCCAGGCCGTGCCGTCCGGCGGCCGTGGCGCCCGTCGGGGACACCTGGCTGGCCGTGCAGATTTCGACGCTTGGCCGCGACCACGGCGTCATCTGCAGCCGGGCCTCGTGCAGCTCGAACCAGTCGGACACATGGGTGACCTGCTCGCCGCGCAGCAGCTGCACGATGACGTCGAGGGCTTCGTCCATGCGGTCACGCTGCTTGGCCACGGGAATGCCCATCAGGAAGGCGTCCGACGGCAGCGAGCCGGGGCCGACGCCGAGCATCACCCGGCCGCGGGTGATGTGATCCAGCTGGTTGATGCGGTCCGCCAGCATCAGCGGGTGGTGGTAGGGCAGGGACGAAACCCCTGTGCCCAGCCGGATGTGCTTCGTACGCTCGGCCACCGTGGCGATGAACAGTTCGGGGCTGGCGATCAGCTCGTAGCCGGCGGAGTGGTGCTCGCCGATCCAGGCCTCGTCGTAGCCGAGGCGATCCATGTGCTGGACCAGTTCAATGTCCCGCTCCAGCGCCAGGGTCGGGTTCTCGTTGAGCGGATGGAAGGGCGCGATGAAGGCGCCGAAGCGAAGCTTGGTCCCGGCCAAAATGTATCCTCCCCGGACGTCATTTATGTGATCTGCGATCACTCTGACCTGCGCGGAAGTCACTGGCTAGGGGCGCCGTTGGGGCGCCCGGGCAGATTTTGATCTTGGCGGGCGGTCCGGGACGGCGTCGCCGAGCGCAGCCGCCCCTCAACAGAACAGATACGGTCCCCGGCCGCCACGCGACGGCTGCGGACCGCTCCAGACCTCCAGCGCGGCCTCACGGGCGCCGCAGACCGAGCAACGCATGCGGCGCTCCAGCATCGACAGACGGTCGTTCGGCGCGTGGCCGCGGGCCCACCAGCTGGCGTCCACGACGGCGACGCATTCGCAGCGCGGGTTGGCGCAGCGGGCGCGCAGATGCATTCCCTCCCGCAGGGCCGAGGCGACGGGCCATTCGCGGACTTCCAGGGCGGGTTTGACCCGGCGGCTGTCGTGTTCCTCGGCTTCCATCGCGCACTCCATGTTCTCACTATGTTCTCATCGACGCGCGGGAGTCAACGCGGGCGAAACGCCCTCGGGATCAGTCCGTCTCCAGCAGCCGGATCAGGGCGGTCTCGAGCCGTCGCCCCTCAAGGGAAGGGCGTAGCGTGAGTCTGCCGGACGAAAACAGATCGATCAGGCGCGGGTGGACATAGGCCGCGCGGCAGACGGCCGCGGTGTTGCCGAGCAGGCCGGCCACCGCCTTGACGCCATCGGCGACCGCCTGCTTCGCCGCCGCGTCGCTGTCAGGCGCCGTCCGCAGGCTGAACGCCTTCGCCGCCGCCAGCGTGCCGAACCAGGTGCGGAAATCCTTGGCCGTGAACGCGTCGCCCATGGCCTCGCGCAGGTAGTCGTTGACGTCGCCGGACGTCACGGCCTGACTGTCGCCCTCCTCGTCGACATACTGGAACAGGCGCTGGCCGCGCAGGTCGGCGCAGGCCTTCACCACGCGGGCCAGCCGCCGGTCGTGAAAGCCCGTGCGGTGCGCCTTGCCGCTCTTGCCGCGAAAGCGGAAGACCGCGCCGGCGCTGTTCAGCGTCACATGCGTCTTGCGCATCGTGGTCAGGCCGAAGCTCCTGTTGGTCCTGGCATACTCGTCGTTGCCGACCCGGATCAGGGTGAGTTCCAGCATCCGGACGACGGCGGCCAGCACCTTCTCGCGCGGCAGTCCCCGCTTGCGCAGGTCCGCGTCGACCCGCTTGCGGAGCCGGGGGAGGGCGCGGGCGAAGGCGAGCATGCGGTCGAACTTGTCTTCGTCCCGCGCGGCCTTCCAACGCTCATGATAGCGGTACTGCTTGCGGCCCCGGGCGTCGCGGCCGGTGGCCTGGATGTGGCATCGGGCGTGGGGCGCGATCCAGACGTCGGTCCAGGCGGGCGGGATGGCCAGGGCGCGGATCCGATCCAGCGTCTTTTCATCCGTGACCGTCGCGCCGTCGTCGTCCACATACGACCACTGCGGCGGCCGGCCGCGTCGCCGGATTCCCGGCTCGTCGTCGCCGCACCAGACGAGGCGCGGCGGCAGATCTGGCAAGGCGGCGGCATCCCTCGGCATCGACGCTCCTTCCGGCCCGGCGGGAACGTGATAGGACAGCCGCGGTTCCTGCCGCCTGCGAGCCTGCCCGCCGTGAACTACCGCCACGCCTTCCATGCTGGAAACTTCGCCGATCTGGTGAAGCACATGACCCTCATCCGCCTGCTCGCTTCGCTGACCGCGGACCCCGCGCCGCTGACGATCGTCGACACCCATGCCGGCGCCGGGGGCTACGACCTCGACGGCGAACTGGCCCGCCGCACGGGGGAGGCGGCCCAGGGCGTCTTTCGCCTGATGCAGGCGGCCGATGCGCCGGCGGTGTTCGATCCGCTGAAGGCGGCGGTCCGCGCGGGCAATCCCGACGGCGGCGTGCGCGTCTACCCCGGCTCCCCGACGCTGATCGGCCACGCTCTGCGCAAGGGGGACCGCTACGTCGGCTGCGAACTACGCGATGACGACTTCGCACTGCTGACTCAGACCCTGAAGCCCTGGCCGGGCGCCATGGCGCTGCAGGCCGATGGCTTTGCAACGGCCCAGTGCATCGCGGGGCAGGGGGGGCGGCTGTTCGTCCTGATCGATCCGCCGTTCGAACGTTCGGACGACTACGCGCGCATCGCCGATACGATCGACACGGTGCTGGGCCTGGATCCCTCGGCCTGTGTCGCCGTCTGGCTGCCCCTGAAGGACCTGGAGACCTTCGACGCCTTCCTGCGCCGCATCGAGCCGTCCGCCGCGCGCTTCCTTGTCGCCGAGTGCCGCCTCAAGCCGCTCATCGATCCGATGAAGATGAACGGCTGCGCCATGGTCGTCGCCAACCCGCCGGAGGGCGTCGCGCCGGACATCGATCAGGCCTGTGTATGGGTAGCTGAGCGGCTGGGCGACCCCGGTGGACGGGGCGCGGTCTGGTTCACGGGGACTTGACGAATCTTTCGCACTTGCGAACGCCGAAACCGTGTTATGTTGCGGCGCACAATTCGCGCTCTGCTCCCCGGAGACCGACAGCATGACCAAGCTTCTCACCCCTGACGCCGAGAAGGCCATGAGCCTTCCGCTCGGCATCGCTTCACCGCTCTGGCTGATGTTCGCCGGCGCCGCCGCCGCCGGCGCCGCCGTATTCTGGGCGCGCGCCTGGATGAAGCCGGTGAACATCGAGGCGCTCATTCCGCTGCCCATGGCCGCGTCCGACACGGACGAACCGATGGTCGAGGCGGTCGAACGGGCCGTGATGGCGGCCGTCGAGGCCACGGACGCCATGGTCGAAGTCGCCGCCGACGCGATCGACACCGTCGTCGAAGCTTCGGTCGAGACCGACAAGCTGCTCGTCGAGACGGCGGAGGCGATGGTCGAGCCGATGATGGACGTCGCCGAACACCCGGCGGCGACCGAAGCGGAAATCGTTGAAGTGGCCGCTGAATCCGCGTCCCCGGTCGCCGACGACCTGACCCGGCTGACGGGCATCGGCCCTAAGCTGGCCGCCTCGCTGGCCGAGCGCGGCGTCACCCGCTTCGCCGACATCGCCGCCTGGACGGCCGAAGATGTCGCCAAGCTCGACAGCGACATGAAGCTGATGGGGCGCATCGACCGCGAAGCCTGGGTGGCGCAGGCGAAGCGCTTCGCCGAGGTTCACTAGCGGCCACGCTCAGCGAGGTCGCTGCCTAGAGCCCGAACGCCTTGAGCATCCGGTCGGCCGCGACCGAGGCCGGCACGCGGCCGGCCCGGACCTGGCGGTCCAGTTCGGGCGCCAGGGCGGCGACGTCCGGCTGCTGACGGAAGGCGTCCTCCAGCCGGTCGAGCACCATCGCCCACATCCAGCGCGCGTTCTGACCGGCGCGGCGGGCCGCGCGCTCGCCATTGGCGGTCATGATCTCTTGGTGCCGCTCGATCTGCCGCCAGAGCACGTCGAGGCCGCTGTTGTTGAGCCCTGAAGCGGTCAGCACCGGCGGCGTCCAGTCGGGCGAAGCCGGCGTCAGAATGTGCAGCGCCGTGCGGTATTCGCGGGCCGACCGTTCGGCTCGCGGCGGATCGGCGTCGGCCTTGTTGATCAGGATCAGGTCGGCGATCTCGATCAGACCCTTCTTGATTCCCTGCAGTTCGTCGCCGCCGCCGGGGATGAGCACGGCCATGAACAGGTCGACCATGTCGGCGACCACGGTCTCCGATTGGCCGACGCCCACGGTCTCGACGATCACCACGTCAAAGCCAGCCGCCTCGCAGAGCAGCATCGCTTCACGCGTCTTGCGCGCGACGCCGCCCAGGGTCCCGCCGGACGGCGAGGGGCGGATATAGGCGGCCGGGTCGATCGCCAACCGCTCCATGCGTGTCTTGTCGCCCAGGATCGATCCGCCCGTGCGGCTGGAGGAGGGGTCCACCGCCAGCACCGCCACACGGTGGCCGGCGGCGGTCAGGTTGCAGCCCAGCGCCTCGATGGTCGTCGACTTGCCGGCGCCGGGCACGCCGGTGACGCCCAGGCGCTGCGCCCGGCCGGTGTGCGGCATCAGCCGTTCGAGCAGCGCGCGCGCGGCCTCCTGGTGGTCGGCGCGGCGGCTTTCCACCAGCGTGATCGCCCGCGCCAGCGCGGCGCGGTCGCCGGTGAGGATGCGGGACTCAAGATCGGCGATGTCGGGAAGGCGGGTCACAGGGCGGTTCTAGGCGCCCGCGGCGGCGGAGGGAAGCCGCGTTCCCCGGTCCTGGGCGCCGTCTTCATGACGGCGCGAGAAAGCGCGGTGAGCTTGCACAGGGCCCGCGCCGCGTCAGATCACAACCGCGGTCCCCGACACCGAAACCATCAGCATCTGCGCCTGCGGGCCGACCGTGTTGTAGTCGAGGTCGACGGCGATCACCGCGTTGGCGCCGACCTTCTGCGCTTCCTTGATCAGGTTCTTCATCGCGTCGTCACGCGCCTGAGCCAGCAGCCGCTCGTAAGAGCGCGAGTGTCCGCCGATGAAGTCGCGGATCGCGGCCATCAGGTCGAATACGAAGTTGGCGCCCAGAATCGACTGGGCGTAGATCGCGCCCTTGTATTCCTTCACGGGCCGACCCTCGATGAACGGGGTGGTCGTGACCAGCATCCGCCTGCTCCCGAAACGTACGGTCGAGTATTAAGGCTAAACGCGTCCGGGGGCGAGGGTTCTCCTGAGAGGCGAACCTTGTCCGCGAAGGCGTTGTGCGCTGGGGGAAAAGCCGACCAACGGACTTTGAGGTTTAACGCGGCTGAGGCAGAGTGCGCGCCGCAGGGGCGCGTCTCGGGCCCCGGGGAGAAGCCTCTCGATGTTCCTCGCGCGATCGCACCTGGATCTGCACAACATCCGGAACAGCATCGACCGGACCAAGAAGATGTCGGACGGCGTCATCAAGATCGGCCCGTTCGGGGTCGGCCTGGACGCGCTGCTCGGTTTCGTGCCGCCCCTGGGCGCCGCCTACAGCGCCGGCGCCGGGCTGGTGCTGGTCGTCGACGGCGTCCGCGCGCGGGCCGCGCCGATGGTGCTGGCCGAGATGACGCTGATCCTGGCGATCGACACCCTGGCCCCCTTCATCGGCAAGACCATCGGCGGCGTCGTCGACGCCCTGTTCACCGGCCACAAATGGGCGGCGGACCTGCTGCTGCGCCACATGGACGAGACCATCTACTTCGAGGGGTCGCGCGAGCAGGCCCAGGCCTCGGCCGAGTATCGCGACCTGATGGCCCGCGTCCGCGCGGGCAAGGAAAAGCGGCGGGTGGTCTTCCTCGGCAAGAGCCCCAAGGTCTGAATTCTCGCTGGCGGAACCGGCCGATGCCGATCTACGCTTCCGCCTCATGAGCAAGGAACGCGCCCACAGCGCCTACCGATCGGCCGAGACGCTCAAGAAGCTCTCGGACCGCGTCATCGGCTTCGGCCCCTTCGGGGTCGGGCTCGACGCGCTGCTCACCTGGATCCCGGGCGCGGGCCTGCTCTACAGCGCCGGGGCGGGCCTCTATCTGTTGTGGAGCGCCGGTCGCGGCGGCGCCTCGTTCAGCACCCTGGCCAAGATGGCCGGCTTCCTCGGCGTCGACATGCTGCTGTCGGACGTGCCCGTGGTCGGCGACATCGCCGACGTGCTCTGGCAGGGGCACCTGATGGCCGCCACCACCTTGCAGAAGGACATCGAGGCGCGCCACGGCGTCCCGCACGGCATGGACTCGGTTCTACACCGGCCGCGCCGCCGCCGGACGGGCCTGAGCCTCCTGGCGGCGATCCTGCTCGGCGGCATGATCTACGCCGGCTGGACGTCCGACTTCGGCGACCTGTTCAAGCACGGCATGGGCTACGCGATCTCCAATGCCAGCGTTCCGCTGGCGGGCAACGCGGTCGCGCTGTGGCTGATCCTCACGGTTGGCCTGGTGCTGCTGTTCCTGCTGAGCCTCCTGCGCGCGCGACTGCAGCGCCGCGCGACCTAGCCTCGCTTCCGGTCGCCGACGAGGCTTCCGGAAGACACAGGGAGTCGATGATGAGCGACGCCGAACCCTACGTCCGACCACCGAGCGCCGAATCGCAGGGCTTGGCGCCTGGCCGCGGGCGCTTGGCGGGGCGGCGGATCCTCGTCGTCGGCGGCGGACAGCAGGTGCTGGATCCCGAGACGGATCCGGTCGGCAACGGTCGGGCCATGTCGCTCCTGTTCGCGCGCGAGGGCGCCGTGGTGGCCATCGCCGACCGCAACCGGGAAGCCGCTCGCGCCACCGCCGATCTTGTCGAGCGGGAAGGGAACTCGGCGCTGGTCCTTCAGGCTGATATCTCGCGGGAGGCGGAGGTCGTCCGCATGGTCGAGGAAGCCGCCGAAGGGCTCGGCGGCCTCGACGGGCTCGTCCTCAACGTCGGCATCGGCGTCGGCGGCCTGGGTCTGGCCGGGGTGAAGACCGACGACTGGGACACGGTGCTGGGCGTCAACCTGCGCGGCCCGATGCTCTGCTGCCGCGAGGCGCTGCCGCGAATGGAGAACGGCGGCTCGATCGTCTTCATCAGCTCGATCGCCGGCCTGGTCGCCGGCTCGCGGCTGCCGGCTTACGACGCGTCCAAGGCGGCTCTGGGCGGGCTGATGCGGCACGTGGCGCTGGAGGGCGGCCGCAAGGGCGTGCGGGCCAACATCGTGGCCCCGGGGCTGGTCGACACGCCGCTGGGCCGCCGCGCCACCCAGGGGCGCCCCAGCCGCGGCCGCACCCCCGTGCCGTTCGGCCGGCAGGCGACCGGCTGGGAGATCGCTTACGCGGCCCTGTTCTTCATTAGCGACGAGAGCGTTTATGTGACCGGCCAGACCTTGGCCGTGGACAGTGGCATGACGGGGATCAGCTGACCGTGGCGGGGAAGACGCCCGACCGAAAAGCGATGGCGCACGGCTGGCTGCTGGGCGCCCTCGGTCTCATCATGGGCTTCGGCGCTCTCTTCGGAGCGGATCTGCAGGCCTGGTACAGGACCATCGACCCTGTCCACGCTCGCTTGATCGGCGGCTCGATCTCGCTTCTGATCGCCGCCGGCGCTGTTAGCGCCTTGATCTATGCCTACAGCGGCCGAAAGCGGTAGCCGAGCGCGGCTACTGATCGTACCCCAACTGCCTGTTCAGCTTCTCCAGCAGCTCGATGGCCGACTCGGCGATGACGGTGCCCGGCGGGAAGATGGCGGCGACGCCGGCGTCCTTCAGGGCCTGCCAGTCCTGCGGCGGGATGACGCCGCCGATGACGGTCATGATGTCGGGCCGGCCGGCCTTGCCGAGCTCGGCGATCAGTTCCGGGGCCAGCGTCAGGTGGCCGGCGGCCAGAGAGCTGGCGCCGACCACATGGACGTCGTTCTCCACCGCCTGGCGGGCGGCTTCGGCCGGGGTCTGGAACAGCGGGCCCATGTCGACGTCGAAGCCCAGGTCGGCGAAGGCGGTGGCGATCACCTTCTGGCCGCGGTCGTGGCCGTCCTGGCCCATCTTGGCGATCAGGATGCGCGGGCGGCGTCCGTCGGCCTGTTCGAAAGCCTCGACCATCGCCTTGGCCCGGGCCACGGCGGCGTTGGAGCCGGCTTCCGACACATAGACCCCCTGGATCGACTTGATCTCGGCGCGGTGGCGGCCGAACACCTTCTCGAGCGCGTAGCTGATCTCGCCGACCGTGGCCTTGGCGCGGGCGGCGTCGACGGCGAGGGCCAGCAGGTTGCCGTCGGCGCGCGCCCCGGCTTCGAGCGCGTCGAGCGCGGCCTGCGTCTCAACCTCGTTCCGTTCGGCCTTGAGTCGGCTCAACTTTTCGAGCTGGGCATTGCGCACCGTGGTGTTATCGACCTTCAGCACGGGGATGTCGTCGGCGACCTCGGGCTTGTAACGGTTGACGCCGACCAGGCTCTGCTTGCCGCTGTCGATGCGGGCCTGGGTGCGGGCCGCGGCCTCCTCGATGCGCAGCTTGGGCAGGCCCTGGTCGATGGCCTTGGCCATGCCGCCGAGGGCTTCCACCTCCTCGATGTGCTCCAGCGCGCGGGCGGCCAGGTCGTGGGTCAGGCGCTCGACGTAGTAGCTTCCGCCCCAGGGGTCGGCGACGGCGGTCGTGCCGCTCTCCATCTGCAGGAACAGCTGGGTGTTGCGGCTGATCCGGGCCGAGAAGTCGGTCGGCAGGGCCAGGGCCTCGTCCAGGCTGTTGGTGTGCAGGCTCTGGGTCTGGCCGTTGACGGCGGCCATGGCTTCCACGCAGGTGCGCGAGACGTTGTTGAACACATCCTGGGCGGCCAGAGACCAGCCCGAGGTCTGGCTGTGAGTGCGCAGGGACAGCGAGCGGTCGTCCTTGGGATCGAACTCGCGCTTCATCAGCCGGGCCCAGAGCAGGCGCGCGGCCCGCATCTTCGCCACTTCCATGAAGTAGTTCATGCCGATCGCCCAGAAGAACGACAGGCGCGGCGCGAACTGGTCGACGGTCATCCCGGCGGCGACGCCGGCGCGCACGTACTCGATGCCGTCGGCCAGGGTGTAGGCCAGCTCGAGGTCGGCCGTCGCGCCGGCCTCCTGCATGTGATAGCCGCTGATCGAGATCGAGTTGAACTTCGGCATTTTGCTCGAAGTATATGAAAAGATGTCGGAAATGATCCGCATCGAGGGCGCGGGCGGATAGATGTAGGTGTTCCGCACCATGAACTCTTTGAGGATGTCGTTCTGGATCGTGCCGGAGAGCTTCTCCGGCGGAACGCCCTGTTCCTCGGCGGCGACGATGTAGAGGGCCAGGATCGGCAGCACCGCGCCGTTCATGGTCATCGACACGCTCATCTTGTCGAGCGGGATGCCGTCGAACAGGGTCCGCATGTCCAGGATGCTGTCGATGGCGACGCCCGCCATGCCGACATCGCCCTTCACCCGCTCGTGGTCGCTGTCATAGCCGCGGTGCGTCGCCAGGTCGAAGGCCACCGACAGGCCCATCTGACCGGCGGCCAGGTTGCGGCGGTAGAAGGCGTTGGAATCCTCGGCGGTCGAAAAGCCCGCGTACTGCCGCACCGTCCAGGGGTTGGTGACGTACATCGTCGGATAGGGGCCACGACCGAACGGGGCCAGGCCCGGATAGCCGTTCAGGAAGTCCAGGCCGGCGACGTCTTGCGGGGCGTAGGCGGCGGCGACGGCGATGCCCTCGGGCGTCTGCCAGACCGGTCCGGCGGCGGGCGCCGGCGCGGGGGGGGCGGCGAAATCGACCTTGGCGAAGTCGGGGAACGCACTCATGGCTCAGGCCTCCTCGAACGCGGCGGCGAAACGGATGGACGGCAGGGCGGGGCAGGACGAGTCCGGTCCGGGCAGACGCGGATCGGGCGCGGCGACCGCCAAGGCCGCGGGGTCGACGGCGACGACCTCCGGGATCTTGTCGTCGGCGTTCGGGAAGGCTGTGACGCCGAGGATCTTGCGCGACTTCGCGGCATAGGCGGCGGCCTGCGCCTCGCGGGTGGCGTTGACCGCCTGGGCGATGACGCCGGACTGCAGCGCCGCGACGATGCCTCCCTCCGCCTCGATGGCCTGGAAGCCGCCCCAGGCGGCGCGGGCGATCTGGTCGGTGAGGGTGTCCAGGTACCAGGCGCCCCCGGCCGGGTCCGCCACGCGGCCCAGGTTGCCTTCTTCCATCAGCACCAGCTGGGTGTTGCGCGCCTGCCGCCGGGCGAACGCTGTCGGCAGGCCGATGGCGTCGGTGAAGGCGCCCAGCACGAGGCTTTCGGCTCCGCCCACGGCCGCCGCGAAGCCGGCGCTGGTCAGGCGCAGCAGGTTGGTCCAGGCGTCCGCCCTGGCCAGCATCCGGTGCGAGGAGCGCGCCTCGATCGTCGCCGGGACATCGACGCCGCAGGCGTCGGTGATCCGCGCCCAGATCTCGCGCGCGGCCCGCACCTTGGCGACGCCCGTGAAGTACTCGCCGTCGACGCTGACCCCTAGCACGATGCGTCGGAACGCCTCCTCCATGGGGAGGCCCGCGCGCACCAGGGCCTTGGCGTAGGCGAGGGCGCTGGCGGCCATCACCGCCAGTTCCTCGGTGTTCGATCCGCCGGCTTCATGCGCGGCCCGGCCAGTGGCCAGGAACAGCGAAGCCTTGGCGTAGGTTCCCGACAGCCGCGCGCCAACCGTGGCGGCCGACACGATATGGCTCTCGATCGGGCCGGGCGAGGCGCCGTGGGTCGCGAAGGCGGTCAGCGGGTCCATATGGAAGGCGAGGGGCGCGTTCGGCGCCGCCTTGGCCAGGGCGCCGAGCCAGTCGGCGGCCTTGGGCCCCAGGAAGCCGGCGTCCAGGGCCACGGGAGCCAGGTCCAGCAGCACGCCGTCCAGCACCTTGCCCAGATCCTCGACGGAACCGGCGGCGACGCCGGTCTCGCCGGCGGGGTCGATCGAGATGAGCAGCGACGCCGCGCCGCCCTCCAGGTCCTTGATGGCCTCCGCGTTGGACTGCCTCGGGTCGGCGTGGGCCAGACGCATGCGCAGGTCCCAGGGCCGGTCGGCGTCGCGAGGACGGAGGTCGCGTGTCACGGCCGGGGCGTTTTCGGCGGTGTAGAGCGGCTGGATCGCCAGGCCATCGGCCGTCTTGCGCACGAGGGCGTCCTCGAAGGACTCCCCCTTCAGCGTCTTCTCGACGAGCTTCAGCCAGTCCTCGCGGGCGGGCGGCGCGAAATCGTCGGCCAGCGGCAGGATCGTCCCGGACAAGCCTTCTCTCTCCCCTGTGCGATGCAGCATTCGGAGGGCGTGATGCGCTCCTGCCGTTAGGTGCGTCAAGCGCGTCCTCCGCGACGCCATGTCCTTGGGGAAGGGCGGAAAGGCGCTTGCAAGGCGCGAACGAGCGTTTTACTTACAGCGTATATTCATACACGGAGCCCCCGATCATGGCCCTGCCGCCCGTTCTCCGCGACCGCCTGCGCCTGCCGGTCATCGCCTCGCCGCTGTTCATCATCTCCGGCCCGGACCTGGTGATCGCCCAGTGCAAGGCCGGCATCGTCGGCTCGTTTCCATCGCTGAACGCACGGCCGATCAGCCAGCTCGACGAGTGGCTGGCCCGCATCACCGAGGAACTGGCCGCCTGGGACCGGGCCAATCCCGACATGCCCTCCGCGCCCTTCGCGGTGAACCAGATCGTCCACAAGACTAATAACCGCCTCGAGGAGGACCTGGCCCTGTGCGAGAAGTACAGGGTTCCCGTTGTCATCACCTCGCTGGGCGCGCGCGAGGAGCTGAACCAGGCCGTTCACGGCTGGGGCGGCGTCGTCATGCACGACATCATCAACGACAAGCACGCCCACAAGGCGATCGAGAAGGGCGCCGACGGCCTGATTCCGGTCGCCGCCGGCGCCGGCGGCCACGCCGGGGCGCTGTCGCCGTTCGCGCTGGTCCAGGAGATCCGGCAGTGGTTCGACGGCCCGTTGGCGCTGTCCGGGTCGATCGCCAGCGGCAAGGCCATCCTGGCGGCCCAGGCCATGGGCGCGGACCTGGCCTACATCGGCTCGGCCTTCATCGCCACGAAGGAAGCCAACGCTGTGCAAGGCTACAAGGACATGATCGTCGAGAGCTCGGGTGAGGATATCGTCTATTCGAACCTGTTCACCGGGGTGCACGGCAACTACCTGCGGCCGTCGATCGTGCGGGCGGGCATGGACCCGGACAACCTGCCGGTCAGCGATCCGTCGAAGATGAACTTCGGCTCGGGCGGCAACACCGAGGCCAAGGCCTGGAAGGACATCTGGGGCTGTGGCCAGGGCATCGGCGCCATCTCCTCGGTGCTCGGCGCCGGCGAGCTGGTCGCCAAGTTTGCCGAGGAGTACGAGGCCGCCAAGGCCGAGCTGGCCGCCAAGACGGCGCTGACCGCCGGCGCGAAGCTGGCTTTCGCCGCGCAGTAAAGTCTTCGGACGCACCGGCCATCGCCGCCGGCGTCGAGCCTATTCAGGGGCTTGGCGCCGACGGCCGCATTTCGACTCACCCCCGCCCGCACCCGCCGATCCTTGTCGTGACGAACGACAGGGAGTTTCGACGTGTCCGACGACGCCACCCCGCGCCTGGGTCTGCCGTATCTGGCGGCCAGCCAGGCGCAGAAGCATGTCACGCTCAACGAAGCCCTGAGCCGGCTCGATGGCCTGGTCCAGACCGCGGTGGAGAGCCGCGGCGTCACCGATCAGCCCGCCGATCCCGCTGATGGCGCGCTCTACATCCTGCCCGCCGGTGCGTCCGGCGCCGCTTGGACCGGCCGACCAGCCGGGACCCTGATGCGCTTCGAGGCCGGCGGTTGGCTGGCCCTGCCGACGGCCGAGGGGCATCTCGCCTGGGTCAGGGACGAGGCGCTGATCGTGGTCCTGTCCGACGGCGCCTGGATCGACGCAGAGCCTGACGTCTCGTTCCAGAACCTGCCGCTGCTGGGCGTCGGCACCTCCGCCGACGCGGGCAATCCGCTGGCAGTGAAGGCGGGCGGTGTTCTGTTGACCGCCAAGACCGCGAGCGAAGGCGGCGACGGCGACATGCGCCTGACCCTGAACAAGGAGGGCTCGGGCGATACGGCCAGTCTGGTGATGCAGTCGGGCTGGTCGGGTCGCGCCGAATTCGGCCTGGCGGGCGGCGAGGACTTCAGCGTCAAGGTGTCGCCGGACGGATCGGCCTGGACCGAGGCCCTGACCATCGCCCGGTCCGACGGCAAGGCGACCTTCGCCCTGTCGCCCGCGCGCCCGGCGGAGGCGACGGTGCTGACGTCGAGCGGGTCCTATGCCGTTCCCGCCTGGGCGCGGCGCCTGAGGTTCGTCTGTATCGGCGGCGGCGGCGGCGGCGGATCCGGGGCCTGCGGTTCAAGCGCCGCCGACCGGGCGGGCGGCGGCGGCGGCGGCGCGGGCGGCCGCTCAGGGGACGAG
>CALALX010000046.1 GCA_937925635.1 uncultured Caulobacter sp. | reverse complement strand
GCCGCACGCCGCGATCGAACCCGGCCACCTATACCGGCGCCTTCCAGCCGATCCGCGACTGGTTCGCCCAGCTGCCGGAGAGCAAGGCGCGCGGCTACGGCCCGGGGCGGTTCAGCTTCAACGTCAAGGGCGGCCGCTGCGAAGCCTGTCAGGGCGACGGCCTGATCAAGATCGAGATGCACTTCCTGCCCGACGTCTACGTCACCTGCGACGTCTGCAAGGGCAAGCGCTACAATCGCGAGACGCTCGAGATCCTGTTCAAGGGCAAGTCTATCGCCGACATCCTGGACATGACGGTCGAGGAGGCCGCCGACTTCTTCAAGGTCGTGCCCCCGGTCCGCGACAAGATGGAGACGCTCAAGCGGGTCGGCCTGGGCTACATCCACGTCGGCCAACAGGCGACCACCCTGTCGGGCGGCGAGGCGCAGCGGGTCAAGCTGAGCAAGGAGCTGAGCAAGCGCGCCACCGGCCGCACGCTCTACATCCTCGACGAGCCGACCACCGGCCTGCACTTCGAGGACACCCGCAAGCTGCTGGAAGTGCTCCACGAGCTGGTCGACCAGGGCAACACCGTGGTGGTCATCGAGCATAACCTCGACGTCGTGAAGACGGCCGACTGGATCGTCGACTTCGGGCCCGAGGGCGGCGACGGCGGCGGCGAGATCGTCGCCGTCGGCAGTCCCGAGAAGGTCGCGGCCAGCGAAGGCAGCTGGACCGGCCGCTACCTGGCGGACGTCCTCAAGCGGCATCGCGAGCGCGACGGCGAGAAGCGCAGGCGGGCTTGAGGCCCGCCCGCCCGATCATCAGGAGAACACCGCGCTCGGATCATCGGCGCCGACGATCTGCTGATAGAGGTTCGGCGCCACCGCATAGATCACCGTATTGGCGAAGGTGATCAGCAGCCCGTAGACAACAGCGGCCGCGGCGACGAAGCCGACAATGGTCGGCAGGTTTTGCATGAGGGCCGCCTCGCCCGTCACATTCGCCAGGCCGGCGGCCATGAAGGTCCCCACGCCGATGGCCAGCGCAACACCGCCGACCAGCAGGATGATCACAGCCACGATCACGCCGGAGAGAAGATAGGCGCCGACGATCGTCCAGAAGCGCCCCTTGGTCAGGGTCCAGGTCCCAAAGATGTTGATGCTCTTGGTCGCGAAGCTCTGCGGCGCGGCCAGGCAGAAGCGCACCGAAAGGAAGATCAGCACGCCGATCGAAACGAAGCGCAGCAGGAGGCCGACGAAGAACATCCCGCCCATCGCCGTATCGTTTTCCATCGCGCCGGCCGCCAGCGACCCGCCGCCGACGACCGCCAGCTGCAGCATCTGACCGGCCATGTCGATGGCGAAGGTCGCCAGCCCCTGGACGAGCAGGACCAGCGCCAGACGCATCTCGTCGCCGCCGAGCCGCAGATAGAAGAAGCCCTTCTCCTTGGGCCGGAGGATGGCGCGGTTGACGCCGGCCACCATCACGCCGTTGAAGATCAGCGCCAGCGGGATCATCAGCAGGATCGCCGGCAACAGGGTCAGAACCAGCGACGCGATCTGTTCGGGGCTCGGTTCGGCGCCGCCCCTGAGCTGGGCGAGGCTCATGATCGGCCCGCCGACGAAAAGCCCCAGCATGACGATCAGGCCGAGCACGAAGAGGAAGCTCACCAGCGTCCACATCAGGACGATGGCGGGGTTGTTTCTGATCAACTTGAAGCCCGCAAAAGCGGCGTCAGTCGCGGAGATGGTACGCATGGCGGCGTCCTGTGATTGACACGGCCTCGCGGCCCCCGCCGCCCAGATCAGCAGATTGAGGCGGCGGGGGCAATGTCAGGCGAAGACGTCGGCGGTCGTCGGCTGGGCGATCTGGCGATAGATGGCGGCCGCCGGGCTGTAGAGGATCATCATCCCCAGGGCCGAAACGAACCCGCCGGCGATCGTGTAGAGGATCATCACCGGCGAGAAGAAGGCCTGCAGGCTGGTCATGTCCGGATTGAAGATGCTGGTCACGCCCGCGAAGCCGCCGCCGACGGCCAGGGCGACGATCGACATCAGAGCCACGAACAGGAGGTAGACCACCAGGTAGACCACGACGGCCAGCAGATAGGCGCCGACCAAGAGCCAGAAGCGCCCGCGGGTGAGCGACCAGCTGCCGAAGACGTTGATCCGTCGTGTCGCGAACGTCTGCGAGGCCGCGAGCGAGAACCGGATGCCGAGGAAGATCATCGCCGCCGCGGCGAACAACACGCCGACGACCGCGCCGATGACCGACACGGCGGGGTTCTGCGTCCCTGCCCCAACGCCCACGAGGACAAAGAGCGGGAGAAGCGCCGCGACGGAGGCGAGGCCGCCAAGGATCATCTGAACGATCATCAGAACGATGAGACGCAGCTCGTCGGCCCCGAACCGCAGGTAGGCGGACCGACGGTCTTCCGGGCGAAGCACCGCGCGGTTCACGGCGCCGAGCGCCACGCCGTAGTACAACGCCAAGAACACCAGCAGGCCGAGATAGAACGGCCCGAGCACCCCCAACAACCGCAGCGAGGCTTCCGGGTCTGGATTGGACCCGGCAGACGAAAGGGCGCTGAGCGCGGGGCCGGCGACCAGGATGGTGACGGCGGATGTGACAAAGGACACCAGGACGAGCGCCACGCTCCAGGCCAGGACGATGCCGGGATTGCGCCTCGCCAACCGGAGCCCGCTCAGGCCCGCGTCGGCTGGTGAGATCTCGCTCATGATGGCTTTCCTTCCTGCAAGGTTGGTGGACGGTGGTGTCCGAGACCGCTAGCAGTTTGAACAGAACGCCGTTCGGGCGGCAATGGGCGGGCAAACCGCCCACCAGGGGAGTCGACCATGATCCTGTACGGCGAACGCAATCCCGCGCCCAACCCGCGCCGGGTCCGCATCTTCATCGCCGAGAAGGGCATCGACCTGCCCGAGACCCGCCTCGACCTGCGCAAGGCCGAGCACAAGTCCCCGGAGCACAAGGCGCGCAACTCGCTGGGCCAGGTGCCGACGCTGGTGCTCGACGACGGCACGGCGATCTCCGAGACAGTCTCGATCTGCCGCTATCTGGAAGCCCTGCATCCCGAAAAGCCGCTGTTCGGCGCGACCCCGCTGCAACAGGCGCTGATCGACATGTGGATCCGGCGGGTCGAGTTCCAGCTGATGACGCCGGTCGGCATGTTCTGGCGCCACGCGCACCCGCTGACCGCCGCCCTGCTCACCCAGTACAAGGACTTCGGCGAATCCAACCGCGCCGCCTATGCCGCCGCCTGCCGTTGGCTCGATCGGGAGCTGGGCGCCGGCGGGCCGTGGATTGCGGGCGCGGACTACACCATGGCCGACATCGCGGCGCTGACCACGATCGACTTCGCGGCCTTCACCGGGTTGGAGATGCCCGAGGAGGCGACCAGCCTGCGGGCGTGGCATGCCCGGGCCTCGGCGCGTCCGAGTGCGGCGGCCTAAGGCGTCGAGATCTGCTGCTCCGCCCGGCAGGGCGCGGCGTAGAAGACCACCAGCACCAGCACGATCAGCAGCACCTGGATCGCCAGTTGGACCAGCAGCTGGCCAAGCAGCGCCAGCGCGAACCCGGGGGTGACGTCGGTGAGGTCCGGGCGGGCCAGCTCGCCGAGCAGCGAGAAGCCGCCCATCAGCATCGCCAGCAGCAGGCTGAGCAGGAAGGCCAGCACCACCACGGCGATGACAAAGATGATCGTCAGGCCCAGGGTCCACAGCAACGGCCAGAACTGCCCCTCCGTCTGCCGCCAGGCCGCCAGCAGGCGGATCTTGCGGTCGGCGAAGGTCATCGCCCCGGCCAGGGACAGTCGCACGCCGAGCCAGACGACGAGCGCCAGCCCGCCGAGCGATCCCAGCAGGGTGATCGCCTCGCGCAGCGGTCCGACCGCCTGGGCCAGCAGAACCAGGGCCAGACCGTAGAGGCCGCTCACGACCGTGAAGACCAGCAGCACAATGACGCTGAGCGCGAACAGGCGCGCCTCGTCCCAGCCGAGCTTGAGATAGGCGAAGGCCTTGTCCTCCGGCCGCAGCACTGAGCGGTACACCGCCGCGGCCAGCATGGTGATCATGGCCATGGCGAGCGGGAAGACGATCAGGATGGCCGGCCCGAAGCGGGCCAGCAACTGGTCGAAGTCGCGCTGTCCGCCGGTGTGCGTCGAGGCCGCCAGGTTGCCCAGGTTCGGCACCAGCAGGATCAGGATCATGACCAGCAGGGAGACGAAATAGAAGGCGCTCCAGGCCAGGATGAGCTGAGGCCGGTCGCGGATGACGCGAAAGCCCTCGAACGCGGCGCTGAGGGGCTGCACGCGGGCCATCAGGCGACCGTCCGGGAAAGCTGCCGGTAGGCGTAGGCAAGGCCCCCCACCAGGATCGGCTGAACGAAGAACACGCCGATCAGGCCGACGAGCAATGTCGCGACAACCCCAAGCACGGGATCGCCGACCAGCAGGCCGAACTGCGCCGCCACCATCGCCAGCAGGAAGACCGGCATCCTGACCACCAGCCAAAGGCCGGCGAGACGGAACGTCGACCCCCGGGTCAGCGGGACGCTGCCGAGCACGTTGATCGTCCCGGTCGCGGCGGGCGTCGGCGCGGCCATCGACAGCCGGGCCCAGATGAGCAGCAAGACGATCAGTGTGCCGACGAAGCCGATAAGCAGGGCTGCCTGCTGGGGCGGAGACAGCACCGCCAGCACCTCCTGAGGCGTCATCATGCCCTGCATCTCGGGCAAGGGCGTGTCCTGCGACGCGCCGGCCAGCAGCACCATGACCATGAAGGCGCAGATGAAGATAGCGACCGCGTAGATCAGCGCGATCAAGAGGTTCATGGCGAGCAGCCGCCCCTCGAGCCGCGCCCACTGGAATCCGAGGGGACCATTGACCGAGACCGACTCGGCGCCGAGGTCGGCGAGCGCGATACGATAGTAGACAGCGTGCGCCAGGATCAGCGCCACGAACTCCATCCCGGCCCCGATCATCAGCAGTCCGGGGTCGTTGAAGGAGGCGAGACTCGCGCCGATCCCGGCCAGCGCGAGCGGGCCCGCCGCCTTGCGCCAATGCTCTCGCCAGAATTCAAAGCCTTCCGCGACCGCGGTGCGGATCGAGAAACGCGCCTTCGTCATCCGTCCTCTCGCGCGCAAATCGCACGCCTGTCCTTCATCGCGAGTTAGACCCTGCTTCGCCGCCCGTGGCGACAGGAATTACCGGTCAGGCCGAAGGTTCCGCACCCGCGCCCGCCAGCTGGCGGTAAGCCTCCGCCCAGGGCGCCGTCATCACGGTCGTCAGCACCGCGCCCAGCAGGGCGCCGAGCACCGCCACCCCAATCGCCCACGGCGCCAACTCGGCCATCCAGAGGGAGGCGTCCTGCGCGAAGAAGGCGGCCATCGCCGCCTCGTCGAAGCCGCCGGAACCGTGCAGGCCGAAGCTGACCGCGACGAATACCAGAGCGACGACCAGCTCGACCGCCAGGACGACGGCCACGAGCACGGCGCCCACCCCGATCAGCCGCCAGGTCTGTCCTCGCGTCACGGTCCAGGACTCGAACAGACGAAACTGCTTCTGCGCGAACGACATCGGCAGGGCCATGGAGAATCTGACCAGCAGCCAGGCGAACACCGCCGCTAGGCCGAGCACCGCGATCAGCGTCGGCAGGATCACGAGCGCCGGTTCACCCTGGGCGCCGATCGCGGCGAACATGACGACCGGCACGACCAGCATGGCCGCCGGAAACGACAGCAGCGACATCAGGAACCACAGGACGACGATCATCAGACCGGTCCACATCTCCTGCGCCCCGAGCCGCAGATAGAACCAGCGATCATTGTCGGGCTCGAGCACGGCGCGGAACACCGCCGCCGTCAGGATGGCCCGCACGGCGAGACCCGTGAGCAGCAGGATCGGCTGCATCGCGAGAATGGCCGAGATGGCGGGCAGCAGGGTGTCGGGCGACGGCTCCTGCCCGGCCGCCTCGGCCTGGATCAGTTCGACCAGCGCGCCGAACACCGCGCTCATCATCCCGGCCGCGGGCAGCACCCCGACCACCAGCAGGACGCCGGCCCAGGCCAGAATCGCCGTGGGCTTGCGGGCGACCACCCTCAGCCCGGCCGACGCCGCCTTGCCGATATCGATCGCGGCCATCGGCCCTCTCCCCCGAAAGTTACGACCCCAGCGACAGGACCACATCTCCGACGCGCGCGCCACCACCCTGCTCGATCGCGTCTTTCCCTGACGGCGCGGCGGGCCTATCTGTCCGCGCCATGACCCTGAAGCCCATCCACGTCGTCGGCGGAGGCCTCGCCGGCTCCGAAGCCACCTGGCAGATCGCACGGGCCGGCGTGCCCGTCGTCCTCCACGAGATGCGCCGCGACGGCGTGCGCACCGACGCCCACCAAACCGACGGCCTGGCCGAGCTGGTCTGCTCCAACTCCTTCCGCTCCGACGACTGGCAGTACAACGCCGTCGGCCTGCTGCACGCCGAGATGCGTCGCTGCGACAGCCTGATCATGGCCGCCGGCGACCGGCATCAGGTTCCGGCGGGCGGCGCGCTGGCCGTGGACCGCGACGGCTTCTCCGACCAGGTGACCGAAACCCTGTCCAGCCACCCCCTGGTGACCATCGTGCGCGAGGAGATCGCCAGCATCCCCCCGGCCGACTGGGACAGCGTGATCATCGCCACCGGCCCCCTCACCTCGCCCGCGCTGGCGCAGGCGGTTTTGGAGCTGACCGGCGAGGAGAGCCTCAGCTTCTTCGACGCCATCGCCCCGATCGTGCATTTCGACTCGATCGACATGACCAAGGCCTGGCGGCAGTCGCGCTACGACAAGGAAGGCCCGGGCGGCGACGCGGCGGCCTACATCAACTGCCCGATGGACAAGGACCAGTACGAGGCCTTCATCGACGCGCTGCTGGCGGGTCCGAAGTCCGAGTTCAAGGACTGGGAGAACGTCCCCTACTTCGACGGCTGCCTGCCCATCGAGGTGATGACCGAGCGCGGCCGCGAGACCCTGCGCCACGGCCCGATGAAGCCTGTCGGCCTGACCAACGCCCACCAGCCGGAGGTGAAGCCCTACGCCGTCGTCCAGCTGCGCCAGGACAACGCGCTCGCCACCCTGTGGAACATGGTCGGCTTCCAGACCAAGCTGAAGCACGGCGCCCAGACCGAGATCTTCCGCATGATCCCGGGGCTGGAGAACGCCCAGTTCGCGCGGCTCGGCGGCCTGCACCGCAACACCTTCATCAACAGTCCGCGGCTGCTCGACGACAGGCTGCGGCTGAAGGCCGACACGCGCCTGCGGTTCGCGGGCCAGGTGACCGGCGTCGAGGGCTATGTCGAAAGCGCGGCGCTGGGCCTGCTGACCGGCCGGCTGGCCGCCGCCGAACGTCTCGGACGACCGATCGTCACGCCGCCAGCGACCACGGCGCTGGGCGCGCTGGTGGCCCATATCACCGGCGGGCACCTGGAGGGCGGCAAGCACAGCTTTCAGCCGATGAACATCAACTATGGTCTGCTCCCGCCCATGGAGGCGCCCAAGCGGACCGCGGACGGCCAGCGGATGAAGAACGTCGACCGCGGCCGCGCCAAGAAGCGGCTGATGAGCGAGCGGGCCATCGCCGACCTCGAGGCCTGGCTCGCCGGCGAGGCCCTGGCGGCGGCGGAATAGGCTTCAGAGCCGTCCAGTCGCCACCGCCCAGAGGACCCGGGCCCGCCTCGCCAGCGGCCCGGCGCCGACAGCGCGCGCCAGGGTCGCGTGTGCGACCGCCGGAAAGGCGGGAACCGGCAGGGCGCGAAGATCGCTCCGCGCCAGCCGCAACGCCGTCTGCGACGCTTCCGCATCAAGGCTGGACAAGGCGAACGCGCGCGCCGCCTGCGTCACCTGGTCGGCCGTCGCCGCCGCTGAAAGCCGCCGCGCCGCCAGGGCCATGACCAGGCCCTCGGTGGCGTCGACATGCTTCAGCAGCGCATCGCCCGCCTTCGGTCCATCGAGGTCGCCCAGCCGCGCCTCGGCCAGCGCCGCCAGCGCCAGGGCAGGCAGTTTCGAGGCGGCGATCGCCTGAAGCACCGGATGCGGCCGAACGGGTCGCCCCTCGGCGAGTTCCTCGAGCCCCTCGCGCCACCAGGTCATGCGGATCTCGCCCATCAGCGGATCGGTGACGACGTGAGGGATGCGGGCCAGCTCGTGATCCAGCGCGTAGAGCGCCATCAGGTCGGACCGCGCGGCCTCATCGGCCACGAAGCGGCTGGACAGCCAGCGGTCCGGCGCATGCTCGCGGACAGTGGATTCGAGATCTTCGGCCATACCCAAATGAAAAAGGCCCGCCGGTCTGCTCCGGCGGGCCTTCTCTAGCCGATGTGAGCGGCCTAGCCGATGGTCTGCGTCATCGTCATGGCGGTCAGCATCGGGATGCTGAGCAGCGTATTGGTGCGCGAGAACAGCATGGCGGTGCGACCGGCCTTGGCCTTGGCGTCCGCGTCAGCCTCGACGATGCCCAGCGCGATCTTCTGGTTCGGCCAGATGAACGCCCAGACGTTGATGAACATGATCGTCGCCAGCCACATGCCGATGCCGAGCAGGATATGGCTGGTGCTGACGAAGCCTTCGCTGGCGCCCAGGGTGTAGGCCGAGACCAGCACGCCCTTGTGCCAGGCGAGCAGGACGCCGACGACCCAGGTGGCCAGGGCGGCCCAGCGGAACCAGAACAGCGCTTCCGGCGCGATGTACTTCGACACCGCCGGCTTCAGTTCGGCCGGGATGTCCGGCATGACGCGGATCTGGACGAAGTTGAAGTAGTAGAGCAGCCCGATCCACAGGATGCCGAAGAAGGTGTGCAGCCAGCGCAGGACGGCCTCGCCGAAGGCGGCGCCGCCGCCGGAGTACTGGAAGTACGCGACGACCATGACCAGCGCGAGGATGACGCTGACGATGATCGTGTTGCGGAAATTCGAGAGAAGAGCACCCATCATCCAACCCCTTGGAGATTCCTACCGTGGGGGTCAGCTATAGGCCGCGTTGGCCCGGCCGGTAAAGGCTCGGCGGCGCCGTCAATGATCTGGATCAAACCGCGATCAAGGCGGCGGCGACGCGGCGGCCTTCAGAGGCCACGACGTTGTAGGTCCGGGCCGCCGCCTCGGTGGACATGAACTCAAGGCCCACGCCGGCCGCCCTGAGGCCGTCGCGAACGGCGCGAGGCGGCAGGCCCTGGGTCAGGCCCGTGCCCAGCAACACGAACTCCACCGCATCCCGGCGCGCCAGGATCTCGGCGAAGTCATCGAGCGAGAGCGTCGCGAGCGACACGGCCGACCAGGACCGCGCCACATCGTCGAGAATCAGCAGCGACCCCGGCCGCCACGCGCCGGCGACCCGAAAGCCGCCGCCGCCCCAGGCGTCGACGGACGGGGGCTGGCGCGGGCCGGCCATCAGGGGCGCGAGGCGGCGCCGAACGTGATCGGCGTGGCGTCCTCGGCCGCCTGCCCGCGCTTGACGCCCCACAACAGGATGACCGGCGCGGCGACGTAGATCGACGAATAGGTGCCCAGCGCGATGCCGAACATCATGATCACCGAGAAGCCGAACAGGGCGTCGCCGCCGAACACCGCCAGGCCCGTCAGCGCCAGGATGGCGGTCAGACCGGTGATGATCGTGCGCGACAGGGTCTCGTTGATCGACAGGTCGATCACCTCGCGCAGCGGCATGGTCTTGTACTTGCGCAGGTTCTCGCGAAGGCGGTCGAAGACCACGACGGTGTCGTTCATCGAATAGCCGATGATGGTCAGGATGGCCGCGATGGTGGTGAGGCTGAACTCCATCTTGGTCACGGCGATGAGGCCGAACGTCAGGATGACGTCGTGGAACAGGGCCACGACCGCGCCCAGCCCGAACTGCAGCTCGAACCGGAACCAGATGTAGACCAGCATCAGGCCGATCGCCACGAGCAGGGCGGTGATGCCGCTGGTGAACAGCTCGCCCGAGACCTTGGCCCCGACCGTCGCGTCATTGGTGAAGCGGATGCCGGGAATCGCCTCAGTCAAGGCGGCGCGCACGCCGCTCTTCACAGCGTTGGCGTTCTCGCCCTCGCGGGTCTCGAAGCGAACCATGGCGGAGGAGCCGTCGCCATAGGCCTGGACCTGGACTTCGCCCTGGGTCTTGCCTTCGAGCGACTTGCGCACGACGTCGAGCGGAATCGTCTTGCCGCCGCTCGGCGCCGCCGTGGCGCCCGGCGCGGCCGGCGGCGCGGTGGTGAACTCCAGCACCGTGCCGCCCCGGAAGTCGATGCCGCAGTTCAAGCCGCCGCAGGGCCCCTTGAAGGGGATGAGCACCAGCGCCAGCGAGCCGATCGTCAGGATGATCGACAGCGCCCCGGCCAGCTTGGAGAAGGCGACGAACCGGAAGTTCGTCTTGACGGGAAGGATCTTGATCAGAGGCCAGAAGGTCATGGTTCGAACCTCACGCGATCGGCAGCGTCTTGGGACGCGCCGTGCGGTACCAGAAGGCGAGCAGCACCTGGGTGACCAGGACCGCGGTCAGGACCGAGGTGAACACGCCGATGGACAGCGTCCAGGCGAAGCCCCGAACCGGCCCGGCGCCGAAGAAGAACATGATGGCGGCGGCGATCAGCGTCGTCAGGTTGGCGTCGATGATCGTCTCCATGGCGCGCGAGAAGCCCGCCTCCATGGCTGACAGCAGCGGTCTTCCCGCCCGAACCTCGTCACGCATGCGCTCGTAGATCAGCACGTTGGCGTCGACCGCCACCGCGAGAGTCAGGATCAGGCCGGCGATGCCTGGCAGGGTCAGCGTCGCCTGGGTGAAACTCATCGCGGCGATGATCATCAGGCAGTTGATCACCAGCGCGATCACCGAAATGCCGCCGAACAACAGGCCATAGGCCAGGACCATGAAGACCAGGATCGAGACGAAGCCGACGATCGTCGAGGTCTTGCCGGCCTCGACCGCGTCCGCGCCGAGCTCGGCCCCCACGGTGCGTTGCTCCTCGACCTTCAGCGGCGCCGGCAGGGCGCCGTTGCGCAGCATGATGGCCAGGTTGTTGGCGCTCTCGGCCGTGAAGCCGCCGGAGATCACGGCGCTGCCGCCCAGGATCGGCTCATTGATGTTGGGCGCCGAAAGCACCTTGCCGTCGAGGACGATGGCGAAGGGCTTGTTGACGTTGCGGGTGGTGATCTCGCCGAAGCGCTTGGCGCCGCGGCCGTCGAACCGGATGCTGACCACCGGCGCGCCGGTCTGCGGGTCGTTCGACATCCGCGCATCGGCGAGGTTCTCGCCCGAAATCTCGACGCGGCGGCGGACGACGACGCCCGGCTCGTTGGCGTTCGCGCCCTCTTCGTACGGCAGGATCTCAGCGCCCGGCGGCAGGACGCCCGCGAGCGCCTCGCCGTAGCTGCGGCTCTGGTCGACCATCTGGAAGGTCAGCTTGGCGGTCTTGCCGATGACCGCCTTCAGGCGCTCCGGATCGCTCTCGCCCGGCACCTGGACCACGATGCGGTTCAGGCCCTGGCGGGTGATCGAGGGCTCCTTGGTGCCGAGCTCGTCGATGCGCTTGCGGATGATCTCAAGCGACTGTTCGACCGCCGAGGCCGCAAGTTCGTCGCGACCGGACTGGGTATAGGCGACCCGGATGCGGCCCTCCCCGGCTTGCTCGACCGTCAGATCCATGCCCCGGCCGCTGCGGACGGGCTGCGGCAGCCGCCGCGACAGCAGGCGAAGGGCTTCGTCGAACTTGCCGGGGTCCGCGACCTTCACCGACGCCGACCCGTCGCCCACGGCGGGATTCACCGAAGCGATATCCTCGTCGGCGAGTTGCTTCTGCACCTCCTCGACGAGGCTCTCCGAGCGTTCCTTGATGAGGGCGGGCGTATCCACCTCAAGCATCAGGTAGGAGCCGCCCTGCAGGTCGAGACCAAGGTTCAGGGTCTTCCTGGGCAGGAACGGAGGCAGGCTGTCGCGCACCCCCTGCGGCAGCAGGTTGGGCAGCGTGAACAGGATGCCGAAGAGGACCGCCAGGGCTACGGCGGTCACCTTCCAGCGGGACAGGGTCAGCATGGGTCGGTCAGCCTTTGCGGCGTCAGCTCTTGGCGTCGTTGGCGGCGGCGGGCTCGCCCTTGGCGCGGACCTCGGCGATCATCGACTTGACGACCTTGACGGTGACGCCTTGCGCCACCTCGAGGCCGACTTCGCGGTCTTCGACCCGCACCACCTTGCCGATCATGCCGCTCGACAGCACGACGTTGTCGCCGCGCTTGAGGGCGCCGATCATGGCCTGGTGTTCTTTCACCCGCTTCTGCTGCGGGCGGATCATGAGGAAGTAGAACACGACAAAGATCAGCACCAGGGGCGCGATCTGGATCAGCATGTTCGAAGCGTCGCCGGTCGGCATGTCGTCTCCGGAAGAACAGAATGTGGGCGTGGCGCGGCGGCCGCGCCTCGGGTCGGCGGAAACTATGCGTTGACCCTGCGCTTTGCAATGAGCGGCCGGCCCGCTAATCCGCCCCTATGGACGATAAGACACAGGCCCTGCTCTCCCGGATCGCCGAAGCGCTTGAGCGGCTCTCGCCCGCCGCGCCCGCGCCGGCCGATTTTTCCGCCGCCCGACTGTTCCGGCACGACCCGGAGGCTGGCGGCTTCCCCGCCGCGCCGGACTATCCCCTGGCGCTCGACCTGCTGGTCGGCATCGATGGTCAGAAGGCGCGCTTCGTGGAGAACCTGCGCCGGTTCGCCCAGGGGCTGCCGTCAAATCATGTGCTGCTGTGGGGCGTGCGCGGCACGGGCAAGAGCTCCCTGTCGAAGGCCGCCTTCATGGGCGTCGTCGGCGACTTCCCGGCCCTGAAGCTGGTCGAGGTCGACCGCGACGAGGTCGCCGCCCTGCCGCCGCTGTTCGACCTGCTCCGCGACCGGCCCGAGCGCTTCGTCGTGCTGTGCGACGACCTGTCGTTCGAGGACGGCGCCGCGGCGGCCAAGGCGCTGAAGTCGGCGCTGGAGGGCGGCGTCGCCGGTCCGCCGGAAAACGTCCTGTTCGTCGCGACCTCCAATCGCCGCCACCTGATGCCGCGCGACCATGCCGAGGGACGCGGCCTGATCGCCTCCGCCGAGGACGCGGAGGAGGAAGTCAGCGTCTCCGACCGCTTCGGGCTGTGGATCGGCTTTCCCGCCATGGACCAGACCGCCTACCTGGCCGCAGTTCGTGCCTACGCTGCGCGGTTCGGGCTGGAGCGGCCGGACCTCGACCGCAGGGCGCTGCAGTGGTCGCAGCTGCGCGGCTCGCGGTCGGGCCGGGTGGCGTGGCAGTTCATCCGCGATCTGGCCGGCGAGATGGGTGTAAACCTCCCCGGCTGACGAAGGAGGCTCCCATGGGCAAGCCCTGGTTCAATCCGAAGACCTACGGCTACGGCGCGGGCCTGCCGTGCAGCTGGGAGGGCTGGGCCGTGCTGGCCGCCTTCTTGGCGGTGGTCGTCGGCGGCCGGAGCCTGCTGCCGAGCGACGGCGCCTACGCCCTGCTGGTGTTGGGAGCGGTCGTCGTGCTGATCGTCGTCGCCGCCCTGAAGACAAGGGGTGGATGGCGCTGGCGATGGGGCCAGGATTGATCCCGGCCCACCGGCCCTAACGCGGCAGCACCAGCTCCGGATCGACGGCCTTGGCCTTGTACTTCGGCGACGGCGAGTAGCGGACTTCGAAGTGCAGCTGCGGTCGCGGCGCGCCGCCGCTGGCCCCGACGGCGCCGATCTGTTCGCCGGCCCGGACGGCCTGCTGCATGCGCACGCTGGCGCTCTGCAGGTTGCCGTAGACGGTCACCCAGCCGTCCTCGTGCTGAATCAGCACGGTGACGCCGAAGCCGGGCACGTCGCCGCCGGAGTAGACCACCTTTCCCGCGGCCGCGGACCGGACCGGCGTACCGGCGCCGGCGGCGATATCGACGCCGTCATTGCGGCGACCGCCGCCCTTGGGGCCGTAGCCTGAGATCACCTCGCCCCGCACCGGCCAGTCGAAGCGGCCGGCGGCGAGCGCGGTGATGTCGGCGTCGGTCAGGACCGGCGGACGATCATCGGGCAAGGCCGGCGCCGTGCCGGTCGGCCGCGACGTCGAGGGGGCCGGCGCTGGCGGGCGGACGACCGGCGGAACCGGAAGGGTTGTTACGGGCGGCTTCGGCGCGGGCTTCGGCGGCGCCGGAACCGGCTTGACGACCGGCGGCGTCGCGGCCGGCGGGGTGTCCGTCGACGGAACCGGCCTGGGCTTCGGGGCGCCCGACAGAGGCGGGGTCGCGGCCGCCGGAGGCGGCGTCACCGGCTTCGGCGGCGGCGGCGTGACCGGCTGCGGGCGCGGCGCGGGGGGCGGCGCGGCCTGACCGGGCGCGGGCTCCATCACCGTGATCGTCTTTTTCTGCGGGCCTGCGTCCTTGTAGCCTTCCGGCAGCTTCAGCTTCTGGCCGACCTTGAGCGGCGCGTTGACCTCGATGTCGTTTTCATCGGCCATCGCCTTGAGGGTGACGCCGAAGCGGCGGGCGATGGCGAACAGGGTGTCGCCGCTGGCCACGACGTAGGCCTTCTGCCGACTGGCCGGTCCCTTGATGACCTGGCCGGGCTTCAGGGCATAGGGCTCCTTCAGCTTGTTGATCTCGGCCAGCTCCTTGCGGGTCGAGCCCATGGCGCGGGCGACCGCGTCCAGCCCCTGGCCTTCGCGCACGGCGTAGGTCGCGGGCCGGCCATCGACATCGATCACCTTGCCGGGCGCCAGGGTCACCGTCTTGGTCACCGGGATCATCACCGGCTCCGGCGGCGGCGTCGGCTCGGGCTCGGGCGCCGGCTCGGGGTCGCGCTCCGGCAGCGGCGGCAGCGCGGCGGTCTCCACGGCGGCGGACGCCGCCGAGGGCGCGGGCGGCGGCAGCGGAGTCGATTCCACGGGCGTGGTCGGGCGCGCCATCGGCGCCGGACCCGAGTCCACGTCGGACGACTGCACCGGATAGCTCGGACGCGGCGCCTGGGGCCCGGTTCCGGCCGGCTGGCCCTCGACAGTCGGGTACCGCGGGGTCGAGGCGCAGGCGGTCAGCAGGCTCGCGGCGGCGGCGACCAGGGCAGTACGGGTCAATAGATGGGTCATCGCCGCTCCGTTCGATTAAGCGCGAATGAATCGTGCGGACTGCCTTAAGCCTGCGTTAAGCACGCGGCAGTCTTGGGTTACGCTTCTTGTCAGCGGACCTTCTGGGCGGATTCGAGGCGCGCCGCCCGCTTCCGCTCACCAAATCCGTGGATAATCAAAGTTCTCGCGCCACGCCATCCAGCAGCGGCACGAAACGGACGTCGCCCAGCAACTCGACCTTGAAGCCTCCCTGCCCGTCCCCGGCGTAGCGCCGCAGGCTCTGCACCGGCCCCTTGCCGATCGGCGCGACCAGAACCCCGTTGGGCTTGAGCTGGGCCAACAGCTTCTTCGGCTCCTCCGGCGCGGCGGCGGTGACCATGATGCGATCGAACGGCGCCTGCTCTTCCCAGCCCTCGCCGCCATCGCCGAAGCGGGTGATGACGTTGGTCAGGCCGAGCGTCTTGAACCGCTCCTCGGCTTCCTTCATCAGCGTGCGGTAGCGCTCGACCGTGTAGACCAGGCGCGACAGTCGACTGAGGATGGCGGTCTGGTAGCCGCTGCCGGTGCCGATCTCGAGCACGCGCGCGCGGGGTTCGATGGTCAGGGCCTGGGTCATCAACCCGACGATGAACGGCTGGCTGATGGTCTGGCCGCAGGCGATCGGCAGGGCCGAGTCCTCGAAGGCCCGTTCCTTGAACAGGTCCGGCGTGAACAGCTCCCGGGGCGTGCGTTCGATGGCGTCGAGCACGCGCGGATCGGTCACCCCCTGTGAGCGGAGGGCGAGGATGAGACGCGCCATGCGCGTCCGGGGCGTGTCCTGGTCGTCGCTCATCAGGCCTTGGGCGGCGCGCCCCCGAGGACGCCTTTGAGGGTGTTCACGGTTTCCATGTGCGTCAGGTCGATGTGCAACGGCGTGACCGAGATCCGGCCGTCATACACCGCCTTCAGGTCGGTGCCTTCGGCCGGCTTCGACAGCTTGCCGGAAAAGCCCATCCAGTAGTAGTCGCGGCCGCGCAGGTCGGTCCGCTTGTCGAAGGTGCGGATGTGAGTGTCGCGGAAGCCCTGGCGCGTCACCTCCACCGCCGTGACCTCCTCGGGAGGCCGCGAAGGGAAGTTGACGTTCATGACCACATCGGCCGGCCAGCCGACCTCGACCAGCCGCTTCACGACGCCCGGACCAAAGTGTTCGGCGGTCTCCCAGTAAGGAACCACCTCGTCGTGGAAGGCGAGCATCGACTGGCTGAGCGCGATCGACGGGATGCCCAGGGCCATCCCCTCGATGGCGCCGGCGACCGTGCCCGACAGGGTGACGTCCTCGGCGATGTTCTGGCCGCGGTTGACGCCCGACAGCACCAGGTCGGGCCTGGCGCCCTCGACCAGTTCGCGGACGCCCAGCATCACGCAGTCGGTGGGCGTGCCGCCGACGGCCCACTTACGGTCGCCGACCTTGCGCACCCGGATCGGGTCGGCCAGCGTCAGCGCGCGGCTGGCGCCGGACTGTTCGTACTCCGGGGCGACGATCCAGACGTCGTCGCTCAGCGCCCGCGCGATCTTCTCCAGCGAGACCAGCCCTTCGGCGTGGATGCCGTCATCGTTGGTGAGGAGAATTCTCATCAACCTTCCGGCTCCAGGTGGGTCTTGCAGCCCATGTAGGGGACCAGGACGTCGGGAATGGCGATCCGGCCGCCCTCGTCCTGGTAGTTCTCCAGCACCGCCACCAGCGTCCGGCCGACCGCGAGGCCAGAGCCGTTCAGGGTGTGCATGAAGCGGGTGCCCTTCTCGCCCTTCTTCTGGCAACGGGCGTCCATGCGCCGCGCCTGGAAGTCGCCGCAGTTCGAGATCGAGCTGATCTCGCGGAAGGTGTTCTGCGACGGCAGCCAGACCTCCAGGTCGAAGGTCTTGCGAGCGGAGAAGCCCATGTCGCCGGTGCAGAGCAGCATGGTGCGGTAGCTGAGACCCAGCTTCTCGAGCACCATCTGGGCGCTGGCGACCATGTGGTCGTGCTCGGCCGCCGACTGCTCGGGCGTGGCGATCGAGACCAGCTCGACCTTCTGGAACTGGTGCTGGCGGATCATGCCGCGCGTGTCGCGCCCCGCCGACCCGGCTTCCGAGCGGAAGCAATGGGTCAGGGCGGTCAGCCGCAGCGGGAGGTCCTCTTCCGAGGTGATCGCCTCGCGCACGAGGTTGGTCAGGGAGACTTCGGCGGTGGGGATGAGGTAGTGGCGGCTTCGCCGGTCAGCCTCAAGCCAGCGAAGATAGGCCTTCGCCGCGTCGACCGGCGGCAAGTCCTGAAACTCATTCACGCCGGTATCGAGGTCGTCGAGTTCAGCCCACATATCAAGGTCAACAATCGCGGCGTTAAGATCGACGCCCGTCGAAAACAGGTCCTCTTCGAACTTCGGCAACTGACCGGTGCCGTACAAGGCGTGGTCCCGCACCAGTAGCGGCGGGGCGACCTCGGTGTACCCGTTCGTCTCCGTCTGAAGATCCAGCATGAACTGGCCGAGTGCGCGCTCCAGCCGGGCCACGCCCTTCTTGAGCACCACGAACCGCGCGCCGCTCATCTTCGCGGCGGCCTCGAAGTCCATGCCGCCCAGGCCCGCGCCGAGGTCGACGTGGTCGCGGGCGTTGTTCATCCGGCGCGGCTCGCCATGGCGCTGGACCTCGACGTTGGCGTGTTCGTCGGCGCCGGCCGGAACCTGCGGATCGGGGATGTTGGGCAGGGACTCGAGCAGGCCGCGCAGGTCGCCGCCGGCCTTCGCCTCAAGTTCCGCCTGGGCGGTCATCTCGCCCTTCAGGGCCTCGACCTCGGCCATCAGGGCCTGGGCCCGGGCCTCGTCCTTCTGGGCCTTGGCGGCGCCGATCTGCTTGCTGGCGTCATTGCGCTTCGACTGCGCCGCCTGCACCGCCGTCTGGGCCGCCCGCAGATCGCGGTCGAGGCCGAGGATCTGGTCGACCAGCGCCTGGGCGTCATCGCGGCCGCGGGAACTCCAGCCCTGGACGTAGAGGGCGGGGTTGTCGCGGATGGCCTTGATGTCGTGCATGGGAAGGACGCCGAGTGTGTGAAGGCGCTTTCTCTAGAGCGCGTCGGGCGCTTTTAGAAGCCCTTCAGCCTTGCTGGGCGGCGGGCGTCGTCGCCCAATAGCCCTCCTCCTCGATGGAGGAGGGTTGGGTGGTGGTGTGACCGCTGTGTCCAGGGGAAGAGCTCGGCTGGGCGCCGCCGCCCCACGGCGCCCTCTCCGCCCCGCTGGCGCTACACCACCATCCCCGGCCCTTCCTCCATCGAGGAGGAAGGGAGAAGACTTCAGACCGGAACCACGTCCGTGCCGGCCGCCGCGTCCTCGCGCTTGCGGCGGCGTTCCATGATCCAGACGCAGAGGATCGAGACCTCGTAGAGCAGCACGATCGGGATCGCGAGCATCAGCTGGCTGATCGGATCGGGCGGCGTGAAGATGGCGGCGACCACCACGATGCCGACGATGGCGTAACGACGAACCTCGCGCAGCATCTTGCTGGTCACCAGCCCGGCCAGACCCGCCAGCGACAGCACCACGGGCAGCTGGAAGCAGAGGCCGAAGGCCAGCAGCAGGGTCGTCACCAGCGTCAGATAGTCGGAGACCTTGGGAACCAGGGCCACGTTGACTGTCGCCGTCGTCACCTGCTGGCTCAGCGAGAACCACATCACCAGCGGCAGCATCAGGTAGTAGACCAGCGCCGCGCCCAGGGTGAACAACGCCGGCGAAGCGAGCAGGAACGGCAGGAAGGCCCGACGCTCGCGCTTGTAGAGGCCCGGCGCAACGAACTGGTAGACCTGCCAGGCCAGCACCGGGAAGGTGATCACCACGGCCCCGAACGCGGCCATCTTCATCTTGGTGAAGAAGAATTCCAGCGGCGCGGTGAAGATCAGCTCCAGCGTGTTCTTGCTCAGCTCGGGGACGTCCTTGAGCCCGAGCATGATCTGGATCAGGTCGAAGGCGTGGCGCAGGTCGAGCGGATTGTGGCTGCCGCCGCCGGCCTTTTGCGAGGCGATCAGCGCCCCGGCCTTCACGAACGGCTGCAGCAGGAAGGTGTAGATCTGGTCGGCGAAGCCAAAACAGACGCCGAATCCGACGATCAGCGCGCCGACGCAGATGATCAGCCGCTTGCGCAGTTCGACCAGGTGGTCGAGCAGCGGCGCGCGGGAGGCCTCGATGTCGGCCTCGTCGGGATCGAAGGCGTCGCTCACGAGGCGGCCTCGGTCTTCTTCTTGCGGGGCGCGCGCGGCTTGCGGGCCGGCGGGGCCGCCTCGGCAGGCGCGGCCGCCTTCGGCCTGGCCGGAGCCCGCTTGCGCTTCGGCTTTTCGGCCGCCGCCGGCTCGGGCTCGGCGGTCGGCTGCCAGGCGCTGGCCGGACTGAGCTGGATGTCGCCGCCCTTCAGTCCCGCGTCGATGTCGGCGAACACCTGCTCGACCGAAGCGTCGTCGGTCGACTTCAGCGGATCAATGAACTGGCCCGAGCGCAGGGCCTGCACCTCGCGCCGCAGTTCGTCGAGCTCCGACTGGCGGGCCATCTCGTCGAAGCTGGCGCGGAACTCGTTGGCCATGCCGCGCGCCTTCGCCACCCACTGGCCGAGCTTGCGCAGCAGGAGGGGCAGGTCCTTGGGACCGACGACGATCAGGGCGACCGCGGCGATGACCAGGAATTCCGAAGCGCCGATTTCAGGAAGCATGACGCGGCCTTAAGCCCGCGCACCGGGCGCGATCAAGGGCTGATTGGATCGCAGGCTCAGCTGACGATCTTGTCCTTCTCGGCTTCGGCGCGCGGCAGCGGCTGGGCCGGGGTCTCGTCGACCTTCTCGTCGCCCTTGAGGCCGTCGCGGAACGCCTTGATGCCCTTGGCCGCATCGCCCATCAGGCCCGACAGCTTGCCACGGCCGCCGAACAGCAGCGCCACCACGGCGAGCACGATCAGCCAGTGCCAGATGCTAAATGAACCCATAGTCCGGGTGCTCCTTCAGGCCGCGCCGGTCATCCGCCGCGCGGCGTCGTACGAATGTCTCGGCCTATATAGGCGCTACCGCGCCAACTGGCCAAATTAAAGGCTTGTGAGGCTTACGTATGGTCCCGACGCAGCGCCGGCCAGTCGCCGAAGGCGAAGACCCACAGCACGACGATGTTCACCAACGGGATCAGCCCGAGCAGCGACCATGCCGGATGATACCCCGCCTTGCGGACGATGATCCACGGCGGCACGACCGTGCTGGCCAGCACCGCCAGCACGATGATCCAGTGAACAATCGAAAAGCTGCCCATAAGAAATCCCCCGAACCGAGGGCTCAGCCCTCGTCATCCCCCACGTAATCCTGCACGAACTCCGGCGTTTCGTCCCCGCCCCCTTCAAAATCGAGAGCGTCCTCGTCCTCGCCGCCGGCGCGGGAGGGATCGGGCACCTCGAAGCCGGGCGGCAGGTCGAGGCCGAGCAGGCCGGCGGCCTTCATTTCCTGGAGCCCCGGAAGGTCCGCGAGGGCGGCCAGGCCGTAGTGTTCCAGGAACAGGTCCGTGGTGCCGTAGGTGACCGGCCGGCCCGGCGTCCGGCGGCGACCGCGCATCTTCACAAGGCCAAGCTCCAGCAGGACGTCGAGCGTGCCCTTGCTGGCCTGGACGCCCCGCACGGCCTCGATCTCGGCCCGGGTCACCGGCTGGTGGTAGGCGATGATGGCCAGGGTCTCCTGGGCGGCCTTTGACAGCCGGCGCGGCTCCTCGCGCTCCTCGGTCATCAGGAAGGCCAGATCGGCGGCCGTCTGGAAGCGCCAGCGGCCGGCGACCTGGACCAGTTCCACGCCCCGGCCCTCGCTGCGTTGGCGCAGGGTCTCCAGACCCCAGGCCACGTCCGCGCCCTCCGGCAGGCGGCGGGCCAGGTCCTCGACCGACAGCGGCTCGGCGGCGGCGAACAGCAGCGCCTCGATGGCGCGTTCGATCTTTGTGATCTCGCTCACGCCTGGGCCCCCTCCCCGGACGCCGGCGACTTGCGTTTCCGCAGATAGATTTCGGCGAAGGCCTCCAGCTGGCGCGCCTCCAGCGCGCCCTCCTTCACCAGCTCCAGGCTCGCCGACAGCGTGGAGGCGACATAGCTGGCGCGGCTGGGGCCGTCCGGGTCGCGGGCCTCCGGCGCGACGCCGCCGAGCGGCGTCCAGACGCTGAACTCGTGGATCATGCCCCGAAGCCGGTCGCGGGCGTCCTCCAGACCGTAGGCGACCGGGATGTAGGGCCGATAGCTGCGGTCGGCCTCCTTGCGGCGCTGGCCGATATAGGCGCTCATCAGCTGGTAGAGGTCGCCTTCGATGCGGTTGGAACCGATGATCCGTATCGCCTCCGGATCGCCGCGGACAAATACGTCGCGCTTCAGCTGCGGCCGGTCGCGCAGCGCGTCGACGGCGCGGCGCATGGCGTCCAGCTTGGCCAGGCGGAAGGCGAGTTGGGCGGCGATTTCCTCGGCCGGGGGCTCCTCAGCCTTCGGACGCTCGCTGCGCGGCAGCAGAAGGCGCGACTTCAGATAGGCCAGCCAGGCGGCCATGACCAGATAGTCGGCGGCCAGCGAGAAGCGCATATGCCGCGCCTGTTTCACGAAGGCCAGGTACTGGTCGGCCAGCTTGGTCACCGACAGCTGCAGCAGGTCGACCTTCTGGGTGCGGGCCAGGGCCAGAAGGACATGCAGCGGACCTTCGTAGCCGTCGATGTCGACGATCAGGGCGTCGCCGTCCTCGGCCGCGTTGGACGCCGCCTGGAAGTCGAGGTCGGGCTGGAAGGTCGAGCCGCCCATCAGTCGAAACGTCCCTCGAAGGCGGCCGACAGCCGGGCCCGGCCCTCGGCGACGTCGAACGGCTCGGGCGTGCGGGCCAGGCGGGCCATGGCGGCCTCGGCGCGGCGCAGCGACTTGCCCTTCAGGGTCCGGCAGCCCTCGACCACCGGCTTCATCTCGGCCATGTCGCCATTGCAGTGCAGGACGACGTCGCAGCCGGCCGCCAGCGCCGCACGCGCGCGGGCCTTGAAGTCGCCCTTCAGCGCCTTCATCGACAGGTCGTCGGTCATCAGCAGTCCGTCAAAGCCGATCGCGCCGCGGGTGACCTGGCTGATCACCATCTTCGACAGCGTCGAGGGCTTCTTTCGATCAATGGCCGTGTAGACGACGTGCGCGGTCATCGCCATCGGCATGTCCGACAGAACCCGGAACGGCGCGAAGTCGCGGGCGTCGAGTTCGGCGTAGGCGGTGTCGACGACCGGCAGCTCCATGTGGCTGTCGGCCATGGCGCGACCGTGGCCGGGAATGTGCTTGATCACCGGCAGCACGCCGCCGGCGATCAGGCCCTCGGCGGCGGCGCGGCCCAGGGTGGCGACGGTTTCGACGTCCTGACCGTAGGCGCGATCGCCGATGATCTCGTGGCCGTCCGGCGATGGCACGTCCAGCACCGGCACGCAGTCGACGTTGACGCCGAGCTCGACCAGGTCGTGAGCCATCAGCCGGGCGCCCAGGCGCGCGATCTCGCGGCGAACCAGCGGGTCGTTGGTCGGCAGGTCGCCATAGGCGCGGCCCGGCGGATACTTCGGCCAGTGCGGCGGACCCAGTCGCTGAACGCGGCCGCCTTCCTGGTCGATCAGGATCGGCGCGTACGGATCATCCACCGTCTCTCGCAGCGCCGCCGTCAGGGCCCGCACCTGGTCGGGCGTGTCGACGTTGCGCTTGAACAGGATGAATCCCCAGGGCCGCACCGCCCGGAAGAAGGCGGCCTCCTCCGCGGTCAGCGCATGACCCTGGCAGCCGAGGATGACCGCGAGCCGGCTCACTTGACGAAGCAGCTCTTTCCCGCGGCCTTCAGCCGGTCACAGAAGGCCGCAGCATCAGCGCGGCTGGCGAAGCCGGTCACGGTGGTGCGGAACAGGGTCTTGCCGTCCTTGTCGACCGCTTCCACGCGCTTGCCCTTGCCGGCGGCGAGACCCGGCGCGACCGAGGCGGCGTCGTTCCAGCCCTTGTCGGCCAGGGCCTGTGAGGAGAAGGCGCCGATCTGCACCGACGCGGCGCCGCCGGCGGCGGGGGCGGCCGGCTTCACGGGCGCGGCGGCGACCGGAGCGGTCTTGGGCGTCACCGGCAGGGCGGCGACCGGTGCGGACTTGGGCGCGGCGGCCACGGGGGCCGGCGCGGCCGGGCGCAGCTCGGCGGTGGTCGGGGCGGCGGGCTGGGGATCGGGGCGCGGCAGCACCGGCTCGGGCCCCGGCGCGAAGGTCGGATCGGTCGAGACGTCGCCGTCGTCCTTATGGATGGTCAGTCCGGCGGCGGGATCGGCCTCGGGCTGGTCGGCGGGCGCGGGCTCGACCTTGGCGGTTTCGACCGTCGCACCGACC
>CALALX010000045.1 GCA_937925635.1 uncultured Caulobacter sp. | reverse complement strand
CGGCGCTCCGGCCGGCCTAAAGCCGATCATGTTGAGGTGGATGGCCCGCGCATGAGCGCCGTGGTCATGGCCCAGCCAGGACGTCACCAGCGCGCCCCAGTCGCCGCCCTGGGCCAGGTAGCTTCCATAGCCCAGCACCTTGGTCATCAGCGTGTTCCACAGGCGCGCCGTGGTCCGCTGGCCGATCGGCCGCCTCGGCTTCGACGAGAAGCCGAAACCGGGCAGGCTCGGTATCACCAGGTCGAAGGCGTCGGCTGGATCGCCGCCGAACTTCGACGGGAAGGCCAGCTTGTCGATCGAGGCCCAGAACTCGTAGTGGCTGCCCGGCCAGCCGTGGGTCAGCAGCAGCGGTCGCTTGCCGCCCGCCTCGCCGACCACATGGACGAAGTGGATGTCGTAGTCCTCGACCCGGGCCGTGAACTGCGGAAAGCGGTTCAGCTCCGCCTGCGCCGCGCGCCAGTCGTAGTGGTCGGCCCAGTGGGCGCAGATGTCTTCGAGGAAGGCCGCGTCGCAGCCGTAGAGCCAACCGTCCTCGACCGCCGGCGCCGGCGGCCAGGGATAGTGGCGCACCTGGTCCAGCACCCGCCGCACGTCGGCCTCGGCCCAGTCGACGATGAAGGGCTTCACGTCTGACATCGAGGTCTCCTGCATCTGCGCCCTGCGTCCTTCGTGACGCCCTTCGGGCTACTCAGGATGACGAAGGGGAGTGGGCTGCAACAACGGTCGTCATGGTGAGGAGCGAGCCTCAAGCGAGCGTCTCGAACCACGCAACGACCATCGGCACGCCTTCCCCAGCGACCGTCAAGCCTTCGGCTTCAGCCCGCGCAGGATCGTGGCGAAGGCCTCGCGCCGCATCGCCGAGGGATCGACCCGCGGCGAGACCTTGCCGGCCATCTGCAGCACCAGCCCGCCGTGCAGGGAGGCCCAGAGGATATGGGCGATCATTTCCGGGTCGCCCTCGGCCTCGCCGGTCGCGACCAGCCCCTCGGCATGGCGGATCAGCATGGCGCGCGCCCGGCCCGACGCCTCGACCAGCTCGGGATACTCAGCCTCGTTGGGCTGGGCGAAGTCGAACATCAGCCGGTAGGCGTCGGGATTCTCCAACGCGAACTTCACATAGGCGCGGCCCGTTGCTTCGGAGCGCTTGATCCCGTCGACGCTGGCCCTCGTAGCGGTCTCGAGCGCGGATGCGAAGCGCGCGAAGCCGCTGGCGCGCACCGCGGCCAGGATGGCGTCCTTGTCCTTGAAGTAGCGGTAAGGCGTCATCGGCGAGACGCTCAGGGCCGAGGCCAGCTGGCGCATGGTCACCCCGTCCGGACCATGCTCGGCGAACAGCCGCTCGGCGGCGGCGATCAGCCGCTCACGGAACTCGGCGACGTCGGACTCGGAAAGTAGACGGGGCATGACTGGGAAAACTGTCGCCTGGGCTTGCTAACTGGCGCTTAGGTTTACAGTGTACGCGCTTCGTCGCCAAGGGAGACCGCCATGACCACGCCAGCCTGGGACCTTCTCGTCGCCCGCGACGACCTGCACCGCACCCGGATCGCGCCTGTGACGCTGGCCGATCCCGCCGAGGGCGAGGTGCTGTTCCGGGTCGAGTCCTTCTCGCTCACGGCCAACAACATCACCTATGCGGTGGCGGGGGACCAGATCGGCTACTGGAAGTTCTTCCCGCGACCGGACGGCTGGGGCTGCATCCCGACGTGGGGTTACGGCGTGGTGGAGAAGACGGCCCATCCGGATTTCAGGGTCGGCGAGCGCTTCTACGGCTACTGGCCGATGGGCAGCCACATGCCGGCGCGGCCCAAGCGCTCGCGGACCGGCTTCGTCGACACCGTCGAACACCGGGCCGCCCTGCCGCCGACCTACAATCAGTATGTCGCGGCGCCGGCGGACGCTCCGCGCCAGGACGAGCGGTCGCTGCTCAATCCGCTGTTCATGACCTCGTTCCTCATCGACGACCTTCTGGTCGACAACGGCGACTTCGGGGCCTCGACCGTGCTCCTGTCCAGCGCCTCCAGCCGCACGGCCCTGGGCCTGGCCTGGCTGCTCAAGCGGGCCGGCCGCACGCGGGTCGCGGGCCTGACCTCGACCCGCAACAAGGCCTTCGTCGAGGGGCTCGGGATGTACGATGACGTCATCCTCTACGACGCCCTGACCGAGGCGCCGGTCGAGACGCCGGTGGTGTTCGTAGACTTCGCCGGCGATCCGAAGGTGCTGGCCGCCGTGCACAACCGCTTCGCCGACGGACTTGTCTACAGTTGCCTGGTCGGGCTGACGCACTGGGAAGCCGGGCGCGGCGCCGAGGTTCTGCCCGGTCCGAAGCCGACCTTCTTCTTCGCGCCCGACCGCGTGGTGAAACGCCGCCAGGACTGGGGTCCCGGCGGCCTCGAGACACGCTACGGCGAGGCCTGGGACGCCTTCGTCGCCGATACGCCGCGCTGGCTGACGCTGCAGGTTCACAGCGGGGCGGAGGGGGTGCAGGCGGCGTTCCTGTCGGTGCTCGACGGCAAGACGCCGCCCAGCGTCGGGGTGATCTGCCGGCCTTAGCGCCGGCGTTCCCACGCGACGTGCGGGGAAGCGGAACCGCTTGACACCTCCAATATTTTACGTCGTAAATATACACCGTTCAGATCGGGCCCGCAGAGGCCTCAATGGAGGAACGGCCATGGACGGCGACGCGCGCATCAGCCCCTACCTGTCGGGCAACTTCGCCCCGGTCCGCAGCGAGGATGACTTCGTTCTCGAGGTGAAGGGCGAGATCCCGCGCGAGCTGCGCGGCGCCCTGTTCCGCAACGGGCCGAACCCGCAGTTCGAGCCGCGCGACCCGAACTACCACTGGTTCACCGGCGACGGCATGTTCCACGGCTTCTGGGTCGAGGACGGCAAGGTCCGCTACGCCAATCGCTGGGTCAGAACCCACAAGTGGAACATCGAGCACGCCGCCGGCCGCTCGCTGTTCGGCACCTTCGGCAACCCGATGACCACCGATCCGGAGTATTTCGGCCAGGACAGCGGCGTGGCCAACACGGCCATCATCTGGCACGGCGGCCGCCTGCTGGCGCTGGAGGAAGCCCATCCGCCGACCGCGATGGACCCGAAAACGTTGGCGACCCTCGGCTACCACGACCTCGGCGGCAAGGTGACCGCCCACCCGAAGATCGACCCGGTGACCGGCGAGATGATCTTCTTCGGATACAACGACGCGCCGATGCCCTTCACGACCAAGGTCAGCTACGGCGTGGCCAACAAGGACGGCTCGCTGCAACGACGCGAGACCTTCGACGCGCCCTACAGCTCGATGATCCACGACTTCATGGTCACCCGGAACCACGTGCTGTTCCCGATCCTGCCGCTGTCGGGCAGCCTGGAGCGGGCGATGAGCGGCAAGCCGCCGTTCGCCTGGGAGCCCGAGAAGCCCGCCCTCGTCGGCGTCATGCGCCGGGATGAAGACACCAGCAAGATCCGCTGGTTCTCGACCGACGCCTGCTACGTCTTCCACGTGATGAACAGCTGGGAAGAGGGCCAGAAGATCATCTGCGACGTGATGAAGTACCGCGTCGCGCCGCTGTTCCCGAACGCCGACGGCAGCCGCGGCGAGCAGTGCGGGGCCTATCTGGTCCGCTGGACCTTCGACCTGGCCGACAGCAGCGACACCATCCGCGAGGAGCCGCTTGACGACCTGGCCGGCGAATTCCCGCGCTACGACGAGCGCTTTGGCATGGCGGCCAACCGGCATGGCTGGTTCGCGGGTCAGAGCGGCAAGCCGGGCGACGTCCGCACCGACATGCTGGCGCATATCGACCTCGCCACCGGCAAGCGGACCGACTGGTTCACCGGCAAGGGCGACGCCCTCTCAGAGCCGGTCTTCGTCGAACGCTCGGCCGACGCGCCCGAGGGCGACGGCTGGATTGTCGCGGTCGCCTACCGCGCGGCCGAGGACACCAGCGAGTTCCTGGTCTTCGAGGCCCAGGACGTCGCCGCCGGTCCGATCGCCACGGCGAAGATGCCCCGCCGCGTGCCGTTCGGCTTCCATGGGGCCTGGGTGAACGGGGTGTAGGGGTTGCGGGGTTCGAGACGCCGGCCCGAGGGCCGGCTCCCCACCATGACGCACTCAGTGGCCCACCCACATTCGTCATCCTGAGCTGCGAGCCTCAAGCGAACGGCGCAACCTAGCCGTCTCGACTCCCGCCCCCTCCGCATGACACGCTCGGCTCCCATACGTGGGGAGAGCGTCATGCGGAACTGGATCCTGGCAAGCGCGATGGCGATGGCGATGGGGGCGTCCGCCTCGGCCCAGCCGGCCCCGGCCCCCTCGCCACAACGGAAGCTGTCGGTCACCGTCTACAACTCCGACCTGGCCCTGGTGGAGGACGTCCGCACGCTGGACATCGCCTCGGGCCGCCAACGGATCGAGTTCAAGGACGTCTCGCCGCGCATCCGGTCGGAGACGGTGACCCTGTCCGCGCCGGGCGTCGGCATCGTCGAGCAGAACTTCGACTACGACCTGCTCAGCCCCGAGACCCTGATGGAGAAGGCGGTCGGCCAGACGGTGCGGATCGTCAGGACCAACCCCGGCAATGGACAGCAGATCACCGAGACGGCCACGGTCCTCGCGGTGAACGACGGCGTCGTGCTGCAGATTGGCGACCGCATCGAGGTGCTGCGCGACGATGGCGTGCCCACGCGGGTGATCTTCGACCGGGTGCCGCCGAATCTCCGCGCCCGGCCGACGCTGTCGGTGACGGTGGACTCGGCCAGCGCCGGCCGGCGTGACGCGCGGTTGAGCTATCTGACCAACGGCCTGAGCTGGAAGGCTGACTATGTCGCGCTGTTCGACGAGAAGGCCGGAAAGCTCGACCTGCAGGGCTGGGTGACGCTGACCAATACCTCCGGCGCGACCTTCGACGATGCCGAGCTGCAGCTGGTGGCCGGGACCATCAACCTGGTGCGCAGCCAGCAGGAGTACTGGCAGCGCGAGCAGTATGCGCGCCAGTCGCGGGGCCGGACCGCGCAGGCGGGCGTCGAGGCCGGCGAGGGCGGCGGCGCCCGGTCGGCGGCCGACTACTATCTCTACCCGATGCCCGAACGGACGACGATCGCCCAGAACCAGACCAAGCAGATCGGCTTCCTGGACAGCAAGGGCGTGGCGGCGAAGAAGGCCTATCAGTATCGCGCCTGGGGTTTCCAGAGTCAGGACGAGCCGACCAGCGCCGACGTGGTGCTGAAATTCGTCAACAGCTCCAGCGGCGGCCTGGGCGCCCAGCTGCCGTCGGGCATCCTGCGGGTCTACATGCGCGACGCGGCCGGCGAGCCGAAGTTCGTCGGCGAGAGCTCTATCCCGCACACGCCGCGCGGCTCGGACCTGGCGGTCAAGACCGGCGAGGCGTTCGATGTCACCGTCCAGCCGACCCTGGTGAAGTCCGAGAAGGTCAGCACCTGGCGGACGCGCTACACGATGAAGTACGTCGTCCGGAACGCCCGGCCCGAAGGGGTCACTGTCGAGGTGGTGCAGCCCGGCCTGTGGCGGGACGGCAAGGTGCTTGACGAGAGCCTGGCCAGTCGCCGTGTCAACGCCTCGACCCTGGCCTGGGACGTGGCCGTGCCGGCCAACGGCGAGACCGAGCTGACCTTCACCGTCGAGACCGGCTGGTAGCGTCATGCCCTCGCGCGGGATCCTCGGCGCCGCCTTGGCGCTTGTCCTGGTCCAGCCTGCCCGGGCCCAGACGGTTTCGCCGGCGCCCGACGCGGTTTCGATCACCGTCTACCGGGACGGCCGCGTCGACACCGCCGACCTCTATGACCCGGACAGCGCGCCCGAAGGGCTGGTCCTGGTCACCGAGACGCGAACCATCGACCTGCCCGCCGGCCGCGCCCGGATCAGTTTCAGGGGCGTCGCCGAGGGCATCGTCCCACAGACGGCGGCGATCGAGGGACTGCCCGGCGAGATGGTCGAGCGGAATCAGGACTACGATCTGCTCAGCCCCGGCGCCCTGATCGCCAAGTCGATCGGCAAGACCGTGCGGCTGGTCCGCACCGACAGGGCCACGGGCGAGACGGTCGAGCAGCGGGCCATCGTGCGGTCCGGACCCGACGGGGTCATGCTGGAGATCGACGGCGAGCTGGAGGCCTTGCGCTGCAGCGGCCTGCCGGAACGGCTGGTCTTCGACGAGGCGCCGGAGGGACTGACCGACAAGCCCACCCTGTCGCTCGTCACCCGCTCGCCCGAGGCTGGACGGTACAAGGTTCGGCTGACCTATCTGGCGGTCGGGGTGAACTGGTCGGCGGACTATGTCGCCCGCATCCGGCCGGACGGCAGGACGCTGGACCTGACGGGCTGGATCACCCTGGCCAACCGCGGGAACACCACCTTCACCAACGCGCCGACTCAGGTTCTGGCCGGCCGTGTCCAGCGCGACGACGACACCCGCCCGACCGAGGTCGAGGCCATCGCCCTGGCCGCCCGGTGCTGGCCGCTGCCGGGGAACGGCTTTGCCCGCCTGCCGCTGCTAATGGATGCGCCGCCCCCGCCGCCCCCGCCGCCGCGGATGGCCACGCCGGTTGCCGAAGCCCGCGTCGAAGATATCGTCGTCACCGGCTCGCGCATCGCGCGGCAGGAGGAGCTGGGCGACTACAAGCTCTACGTCCTGCCCGATCCGACCACGGTCGCCGCCAACCAGACCAAGCAGGTGCTGATGCTGCATGAGGCGGCCGTGCCCTTCGAGCGGGTCTACGGCTTTCGGGTGCAGCAGGACGAACTCGACGATGGCGCGGCGGGGGACGACCACCCCGCTTCGGTCCTGCTGCGGCTGCAGAACCGCAAGGAGCGCGGATTGGGCAAGCCGCTGCCAGCGGGGGCGGTGTCGGTGATGGAGCCCGACGGCGGCCGGCTGGTGCTGGCGGGAGAGGACACCATCGAGGACGCGCCCGTCGGCCTGCCGGTCGAGATCGAGATGGGCGAGGCCATGGATGTGGCCGTCCGCCCGACCGTCGTGCGCGCCTGGACCGTCCGCAAGAAGCAGCGCGGCGCGATCGAGGTCGCCATCGCCAACGACAAGACCGTCCCGATCCGCTTCGAGCTCGCCCACGACAGCGGCGGCTGGCGGCGAGGCTTCCGGATCGTGTCGTCGTCGGACCGCTATGCCGAGGTCAAGGGGCGTCCGACCTGGAGCCTGACGCTGGCGCCGGGCGAGCGGCGGCTGGTCCGCTACACGATCGAGGCGGAAGACGAATAGTCTGGGCGCGACCGGCGGGAAGTCCCCGCCGGTCGATCCCGGTCCTACACCAGCGCGCCGTGGCAGTGCTTGAACTTGCGGCCGGAGCCGCAGGGACAGTTGGCGTTGCGGCTGGTGCGCTGCCAACCCTCGGGCAGGGCGCTGATCGGCAGGGCGGCCCGCTGCTCGCCCGACAGGTCCGCGCCGGCTCCGGCCAGGGACAGGGCCCGCTCGTTCTCGCCGGTCATCGGGTCCATATGGACCTCGGTGAACTGCAGCGGATTGGGCTCGGGCTCCGGTTCAGCGAACTGGAACTCGATGGTCATCAGATAGCGGGTGACGTTGCTGCGCAGGTCGCCGAGCAGCTTCTCGAACAGGCTGAAGGCCTCGGTCTTGTACTCGTTCAGCGGGTCGCGCTGGCCGTAACCGCGCAGACCGATGACGTTGCGCAGGTGGTCCAGATGGACCAGGTGCTCGCGCCACTGCAGGTCGATGGTCTGCAGCAGGATGTTCTTCTCGAACGACCGCATCTGCTCGGCGCCCAGCAGGGCCTCGCGCTCCGCGGCGCGGGCGTTGGCGGCCGACAGCACGCGCTCGTGGATCTCCTCGTTGGCCATGCCCTCTTCGGCCGCCCATTCAGCCAGCGGCAGCTCCAGGCCCAGGATGGCGCGGACGCGTTCGTCCAGGCCCTGGATGTCCCACTGCTCGGCGTAGGCCTTGGGCGGCAGGTGGCGAGCGATCAGGTCCTCGACCACGTCCTCGCGCATTTCGACCGCGTATTGCGACAGGTCGGAGGCCTCGAGGAACTCCTGGCGCTGCTCGAAGACGGCCTTGCGCTGGTCGTTCACGACGTCGTCGTACTTGAGCAGGTTCTTGCGGATCTCGTAGTTGCGCTGCTCGACCCGCTTCTGGGCGGTGGCGATGGCCTTGTTCAGCCACTTGTGGGTGATCGCCTCGCCTTCCTGGACGCCGAACGAGCGCATGATGGCGTCGAGCCGGTCGCCGGCGAAGATGCGCAGCAGGTCATCCTCGCAGCAGAGGAAGAACTTGCTGCGGCCCGGGTCGCCCTGGCGGCCCGTCCGGCCGCGCAGCTGGTTGTCGATCCGCCGGCTTTCGTGACGCTCGGTGCCGAGCACATAGAGGCCGCCCTCGGCGAGGGCCTTGGCCCTGGCGTCGGCGATCTCGGCCTCGAAGCGCGCCTTTTCGGCGAATTCCTGGTCGTGGGTGAAGGCGATGCCCAGCGCCGACTGCTCCTGGCGCCACTTGGCCATGTGCATGTCGATGTTGCCGCCGAGCTGGATGTCGGTGCCGCGGCCGGCCATGTTGGTGGCGATGGTCACCGCCCCCGGCACGCCGGCGTCGGCGACGATGCCGGCTTCCTGCTCGTGGTAACGGGCGTTCAGCACGTTGTGCGGGATGCCCTTGCGCTTTTTCCCGTCGATCTCGAACTCGTGCTTGTTGAGCAGCTCCGAAAGCTGCTCGGACTTTTCGATCGAGACCGTGCCGACCAGGATCGGCTGGCCGCGGCGATAGCAGTCCTCGATCTGCCGGATGATGGCGACGTTCTTCTCGTCGGCGGTGCGGTAGACCTCGTCGTCCTCGTCGATCCGCTTGACCTGGCGGTTCGTCGGAATCTCGATGACGTCCATCTTGTAGATGTCGCCGAATTCCTGGGCCTCGGTGGAGGCCGTGCCGGTCATCCCCGACAGTTTCTTGTAGAGGCGGAAGTAGTTCTGGATGGTGACCGAGGCGAGGGTCTGGTTCTCGGGCTGGATCTCGGCGCCTTCCTTGGCCTCGATCGCCTGGTGAAGGCCTTCCGACAGACGACGACCGCTCATCATGCGGCCCGTGAACTCATCGATCAGGACCACCTCGCCAGCCTTGACGATGTAGTCCTTGTCCCGCGTGTAGAGGACGTTGGCCCGCAAGGCCTGGTTGACGTGGTGGACCACCGAGACGTTGGCGGCGTCGTAGAGGCCCGCCGAGTCCTCGGCCAGGTGGCCGCCGCTCATCAGGATGTCCTCGACCCGCTCGGTGCCGAGCTCGGTCAGCAGCACCTGTCGCTGCTTCTCGTCGTGCTCGTAGATGCCCTCTTCCTTGATGAGGTCCTTCACGATGGTGTCGATCACCCGGTAGAACTCCGAGCGGTCTTCCGTCGGCCCCGAGATGATCAGCGGCGTGCGCGCCTCGTCGATCAGGATCGAGTCCACCTCGTCGACGATCGCGTAGTTGAGGCTGCGCTGGTAGCGGTCTTCCTTCGACAGCGCCATGTTGTCGCGCAGGTAGTCGAAGCCGAACTCGTTGTTGGTGCCGTAGGTGATGTCGCTGCGGTACGCCGCCTGGCGCTGGTTCTGCGACAGGCCGTTGACGATCACGCCGACCGACAGGCCGAGGAAGCGGTAGACCTGGCCCATCCATTCGGCGTCGCGGCGGGCGAGGTAGTCGTTGACGGTGATGACGTGGACGCCCTTGCCTTCAAGGGCGTTGAGATAGGTCGGCAGCGTGCCGACCAGCGTCTTGCCTTCGCCGGTCCGCATCTCGGCGATGCCGCCCTTGTGCAGCACCATGCCGCCGATCAGCTGCACGTCGTAGTGGCGCTGGCCGAGCGTCCGCTTGGAGGCCTCGCGGACCACGGCGAAGGCCTCGACCATCAGGTCGTCGAGCGTCTCGCCCTTGGCGATGCGGGCCTTGAACTCGTCGGTCTTGGCGCGCAGCTGATCGTCGGTCAGGGCCGACATCGCCGGTTCCAGCGCATTGACCTTGGCGACCCGCGCGCGCATCGCGGCGACCTTGCGGTCGTTGGAAGAGCCGAAGAGATTTTTGGCGAAGCCGAACATCAGAGAGAGGTATCCCGTGAAAGCGGAGCGCGGCGGCGGCGTCGGGGTTGCCAGAGACCGTCTCGGCCCTTGAAAATCCGCCCGTTTCAGCGCGCCGGAGACTTAAGCAGCGGCCATCTTGGTGTCAACGCGACGCCCCGGCGCGGCGACGCGTTGTGGCGGCGGAGCAACGGCTGTGGGACTCCGAGCTGGGACTGCATAAGGCGGCCCGCAGGGACGCCGTTTGCTGTCCCTCAGCAGTCATTGAAGCGAAACGGGACGCCACCTATAATTGCAAGATGGCGCGAGTGTCTCGAATGGTTGTTCCCGGCCTGCCTCACCATGTGACTCAGCGCGGCAATCGGCGTGAGCCCATCTTCTTCAAGGCCGAGGACCACGAAGTCTATCTCCGGATACTGGCCAAGCAGGCCAGACAGCATGGCGTCGAAATCTGGGCCTACTGCCTGATGCCCAACCATGTGCATCTCATAATGGTCCCTGGCGACGAGAGAGGCCTTTCCCGCGCCGTGGGCGAAGCCCATCGTCTGTACGCGCTGTACATAAACAGGCGCTCGTCTTGGGCCGGACACCTGTTCCAGGCCCGGTTTTCCTCCGTCGTCATGGATGAGCGGCACCTGCTGGTCGCGGCGCGTTACGTATCTCTCAATCCGGTTCGTGCCCGGCTGGTCGAGCGGGCCCAGGACTGGCTCTGGTCAAGCGTCAGAGCTCACCTGTCGGGCTGCGACGATGGCGTGGTGCGGGTCGCGCCTTTGCTGTCCAGGATCGGTAGATTCGCCGACATCCTGGAGATGCCGGCGGACGATCGGTCCTTCAGGATTCTCAGGGCGGCCGAAAGCACCGGAAGACCTGTCGGCGACGCCGCCTTTCTGGCGACGATTCAATCGACAATCGGCCCGCGCTGTTGAGGGACAGGAAATCGCGCCTCACGAGGCGCGCTATCCAGTCCCCGATCGTCGCACCCTGCTTCGCCTCTCGCGCGCGACTGCATTCCGTTGCGGCGGAAACCGCGCTACGGAACCCTTGCACCTTCCGCGGAGAAGAAGTCCGACATGAAGACCACGAGATCCGGACTCTGGAGCATACTGGCGGCCGCCACGCTGGCGCTGACACTGGCCGGCTGCAACCAGAAGGCCGGTTCGGAGAAGCCGCCCGAGCCCGGCGACGCCGCCGTGGCCCGCGTCGACGGCGACACCGTCTGGGCTTCCGACGTCAAACGCGAGGCCGTGGCCCAGGGCCTGATCGGCGAGGGCGAGCCGCTGGACGTGTCCTCGGACCTGTTCCGTCGCGTGCTGGACGAGGTGGTCGACCAACGCCTGCTGGCCGCCGAGGCCCTGCGCATGAAGCTGGACAAGAACCCGGTCGCCCAGCAGCGGCTTGAGGCCGCCCGTCAGCGCATCCTGGCCCACATGGTCGTCGAGGGCGTGGTCGAGAAGAAGGTCACCGAAAACGCCATCCGCGAACTCTACCAGGAACAGCTGCGCCTTTCCCGCCAATCCGACGAGATGAAGGCGCGCCAGATCGTGGCGCCGACCCAGGCCCAGGCCGATGAGATCAAGAAGCTCCTCGCCGCCGGCGCCTCGTTCGAGGCCCTGGCCATGGAGCGCTCCATCGACGCCGCCACCCGTTTCAGCGGCGGTGACTTCGGCGGCTACTTCACGCTCGACCTCATGCCGGAAGGCTATGTCGCCGCGCTGAAGGAGGCCAAGGCCGGCGACCTGGTCGGGCCCTTCCCGGTCGAGGGCGGCTGGGCGCTGGTCCGCGTCGAGGACAAGCGCCAGGAGGCGCCGATCACGCTTGAGGCCGCGCGGCCCCAGATCGTGCGGTTCCTGACCTATGACGAGGTCCGCGAGCTGCTCGAGACCCTGCGCGGCAAGGCCCGGATCGAACCGTTGCTCGGCAAGGCCCAGGAGGTGCCCGGCGCGCCGCGTGAGCCGGCCTCGGCTCCCCCCGCCGCGCCCAAGGCCCAGCCGCCGGTCGCGCCGCCTGCCGGTCCGCAAGCGACCAACCCCGCCGCCTCCGCGACGACCGCGCCGGCCCCCTCGACGCCCGCTCCCTCGACGCCCGCCAAGAAATGACCAAACCGCCCGCCAAGCTGACGCCCGCCAGGGCTCTCGAAGCCGCCGCCAAGCCGGTGGAAGCCGCCGCGCACGCCGTGCTCGATCCGCTGACCTCCGCCCTGAAGCGCGCCGGCATCGGCCGGGCCGAGAAGGACGGCAAGTCGACCGAACCGGCCGCCGCCGCCGAGCCGTCCGCGGACGGTCCGGGCAAGCCCGGGCTGAAGGTCTCGCCGCTGGCCGTCTCGATGCCCAAGATGCCGCCGATCGCCGGCGTGCAGATGGCGATCGGCCGGGCCGGCTTCTACAAGCACGAACGCCCGGACCTGCTGCTGATGCGGTTCGCGCGCGGCACCAGCTGCGCCGGCGTGTTCACCCGCCACGGGGTCGGCTCGGCGCCCGTCGACTGGTGCAAGAAGCAGCTGGAAAGCTCCGGCGGGGCCGACGTCCAGGCGCTGGTCGTCAATGCCGGCTGCGCCAACAGCTTCACCGGCAAGCCCGGCGCCGACGCGGTCCGCCGCGTGGCCGGCGCGGTGGCCAAGCGCTTCGACTGCCGCCAGCGCGACGTGATGATGGCCTCGACCGGCGTCATCGGCGTGGTGCTCGACGACGCCAAGATCACGACGAAGCTGCCCGAGGTCGAACCGCGCCTTACCGACAACGCCTGGCAGGACGCCGCTCGGGCGATCATGACCACCGACACCTTCCCCAAGGCCGCCACGGCCACGGCGAAGATCGACGGCCACACGGTGCGCATCAACGGCATCGCCAAGGGCTCGGGCATGATCGCGCCCGACATGGCGACCATGCTGGCCTTCGTGGCCACCGACGCCGACATCGCGCCCAAGGCCCTGCAGACCCTGGTCAGCCTCTACACGCGCACGACCTTCAACTGCGTGACTGTCGACGGCGACCGCTCGACCAACGACACCCTGCTGCTGTTCGCCACAGGCCTGTCGAGCGCGCCGCGCATCAGCCGGGCCGGCGACCACCGCCTGGCCGACTTCCGCGACAAGCTGGAGAAGGTGCTTCTGGACCTGGCGCTGCAGCTCGTCCGCGACGGCGAGGGCGCGACCAAGTTCGTGAAGATCAACGTCACCGGGGCCGAGAACGCGGCCAGCGCCCGCAAGATCGCCCGCACGGTGGCAGAGAGCCCGCTGGTCAAGACCGCCTTCGCCGGCGAGGACGCCAACTGGGGCCGCATCGTCATGGCCGTCGGCCGCGCCGACGAGCCGGTCAACCGCGAGCGGATGAAGATCATGTTCGGCAAGCTGGTCGCCGCCCAGGACGGCCTGGTCTCCCCGACCTACTCCGAGGCGAAGATGAGCGCCTACATGAAGAAGCCGGAGCTCGAGGTCAGCGTCGATGTCGGCGTCGGCCGCGGCGCCGCGAGTGTCTGGACCTGTGATCTGACCAAGGAATACGTGGCGATCAACGGGGACTACCGGAGCTAGGGGAGAGGAGCCTTATGGCTGATGAAGACCTCCAGCCCTCCCGGGCGACGCACTGGGACGACGATATCGGGAGCCTTTCCCTTTCCGACGTAGAGAAGAACGGGCTCCAAGTCTTTCGCAACTACACGAACGCTTTTCAGAAGCAGGCCGCCAAAGACGTGGCCGCTGCGGCTGGGGAAGTGCTGTTCGATACGGACCAACTTTCGGACGATCTTGCCGAGATCGCCTTATCCGAACCGATCATCGCCGTTCTTCAAGCGGCCGCTGTCGCTGACGAACTTCTGAAGGACATGTTCCAACGCGAGGGTCGGAAGAACCTGAAGCCAGAGCCGTTGTTAGGGCCCCTTGGGCCTCTCGGTGACTTCAATAAGAGACTGAAGATCGCAGCGCTCGCGGGCTTTATAGACGACAACGATCTGACCTTCTTCGACGAACTCCGGCAGGTGAGAAATCGCATCGCGCATTCCCGTCGCGCCCGGGCTCCGACGAAAGAACAGGTCCGACGCATTATCGATGCTACCCCTTGTTGGCTCGACGCCTTTGAGAGGGAGCGAGGCGTAAAGATCGAAGGCCCGTTGCGATATTCAGAAGCGATCTTCAAGGCCGCGATAGTTATGCACCTAGCCAAGCTCGCGTGGGGCTCAGTGCTAACGCCGCTTGCGCGCAAGGCCAACCTGCCAGTCACGGCGCTGATCAATCAGTCGCCACTCTTTGCCGACATCTCACGACTGGGCGTTACCACGGCACTTGCGTTGATAGAGACTGAGCGGGCCAAGGCCTAATGCAGAACGGTTCGGTGACTGACTCGAGCTCCTGCTTTGTTGCTGGACCGATGTACCTGAGAACCTAAAACTACAAGACGAGACCCCGGCATCGACCGCGGTCCACCGCCCTGGGGAGGGCACGCATCATGGGACTGGTCGCGCGTATCGTGCGCTGGGCGTTGTCGACCTGGTTCGACCTGACGGGATGGACCGTCGAGGGCGAGGTCCCGGCGACGCGCAAGTTCGTCATCATCGCCGCGCCGCACACCAGCAACTGGGACTTCGTCCATTTCGTCGGCGGCGCGGACCGGCTGAATCTGAACCTCAGCTTCATGGGCAAGGCCTCGCTGTTCCGCTGGCCGTTCGGAGGGATGATGCGGGACATGGGCGGCGTGCCGGTCGACCGCGCCAAGTCCAAGGACATGGTCGGCGCCATGGTCGAGGAGTTCGCTCGTCGCGACGAGTTCATGCTGACCATCGCGCCGGAGGGCACGCGCGGCCGGGCGCGGGAGTGGAAGACGGGCTTCTACTATATCGCCCTTGGGGCCGGAGTGCCGATGGTCTGCGGAATGATGGACTACGGCCGCAAGGTCGTGGGCCTCGGCCGCGCGATCATGCCGACCGGCGACTACGAGGCCGACATGGCGGTGCTGCGCGAGATCTACAGCGGCTGCACGCCCAAGCACCCGCAGGGCTCGACGTATTGAGCATTGCTGTCATCCCGGACGGCCGAAGGCCGACCCGGGACCCAGAGCAAGTCCCGGCCGCTGTGCATGAAGCCAAATCTGGGTCCCGGCTCTCCGCTTCGCTTCGGCCGGGATGACAGTGGGGGTTCAGCCCACCGCGTCCCGGACCGCCTTCAGCGTCGTCAGCAGCTTGCGCGCGCCGTCCAGCGGCAGGCAGCTGAGCGGGTCGCAGAGCGCCTTGTCGGGGTCGGGGTGGAACTCCAGGAACACGCCGTCCGCGCCGGCCGCGACCGCCGACTTGGCGATGATCGAGACGCCGTCGCGACGGCCGCCGGTCGAGGCGCCGCCGGTGCGCGGGTCGGCGCCGGGCAGCTGCACCGCGTGGGTGGCGTCGATGGTCACCGGCGCGCCGAGCTTCTGCATCTCGCCGATGCCCAGCATGTCGACGATCAGGTTGTTGTAGCCGAACGAGACGCCCCGCTCGCACATGATGGTCAGGTCGACGCCGCCGGTCGCCTCCTTGACCTTGTCGATGATGTTCTTGCTGTCCCACGGCGCCAGGAACTGGCCCTTCTTGACGTGCAGCAGCCCGCCGGCGGCCTGGGTCGCGCGGGCGGCGGCGACCACCAGGTCGGTCTGGCGGCACAGGAAGGCGGGGATCTGAACCAGGTCGGCGACGGCGGCGACCGGCTCGCATTCCTCCGGCGTATGGATGTCGGTGCAGATCGGCACGTTCAGCTGCGACTTCACCTCGGCCAGGATCTCCAGTCCCTTTTTCAGGCCAGGACCGCGGAAGCTCTTCAGCGAGGAGCGGTTGGCCTTGTCGTAGCTGGCCTTGAACACATAGGGCAGGCCGAGATCGGCGCAGATCGCCTTCAGCTCGCGGCCGCAGGTCAGCGCCAGGTCGAGATCCTCGATGACGTTGATGCCGGCGATGACCGCCAGCGGGGAGCCGCCGCCGAAGGCGACGTTCCACCGGTCGAGTTTCAGCTGGCCCATGTCGCGGCTCCGTCGGAGGGGAATGGCGCTCCATAGCAGAGGATCACGCCCTGTCGCCCCCCTCTCCTTGGCTGGCGTGGCGGTTGTGTGGCTGCTAGGTCGGGCCCATGACCGAGACCGCCGGCAAGAAGATCGTCCTCGTCGCCGCCGCCGCGCTGATCGACAGTGACGGACGGGTGCTGATCTGCCGGCGGCCACAGGGCAAGCAGCTGGCCGGTCTGTGGGAGTTTCCGGGCGGCAAGGTCGAGCCCGGCGAGACGCCGGAAGCCTGCCTGATCCGCGAGCTGAAGGAAGAGCTCGGCATCAACGTGACGCAGGCCTGCCTCGCGCCGTTCGTCTTCGCTTCCCACGGTTATGATTCGTTTCACCTGCTCATGCCACTCTACCTGTGCAGACGCTGGGACGGCTTCGTCACGGCGCATGAGCACGAGGCGTTGGCGTGGGTAAAGCCCGACAAACTCGCGGACTACCCGATGCCGCCGGCCGACGAGCCGCTGGTCGCCTGGCTGCGCGACCTCATCTGAGCCTGAGAGTCTTCTGGCGCGACGAGCGCGGCGCGACGGCGATCGAATACGGCATGATCGCGGCCTTGGTCTTCCTCGTCGTCGTCACCTCGATGACCGCCTTCGGGAACAAGACCACCGCGATCATCGGCGACGTCAGCGCGGCCGTGGACGGCGCCATCGGCGGCGGCGGGTAGGTCAAAGCCTGATCCTCCCCCACAGGGGGAGGATGAAGAGTCACCCCGCCTTGTCGCCCGTCGGCACTTCCACCGTCCCCAGCGCGTCCGCCAGCCGCATCTTCGCCGAGCCGGGTTTGAGCGGCTTTTGCTGGCTTTCGTGCGGCGCCCAGCCGGTGACGGTGACGATCTCGAAGGTGGCCGGAACCTTGCCGTCGGGCTGGGCGAAGCGATCAAGGTAGAGCGCCATCGCCCGCATTAACACCGCGCGCGACAGCGGCTTGCGCGGCCGGTCCAGCAGGACGTTGGTCTCGCCCATGGACCGCAGGTCGCGCAGCAGGTCGAAGGGATGGCCGTAGCGCACCGTAACCTGGTCCACGTCCGCCACTGGCAGCGCGAAACCGGCCCGCTGCAGAAGGGCGGCGGCGTCGAAGGCGTCGGCGAAGGGCGACACCCGCAAGCCCGCTCCGCCGCTGAGCTCGGACTCCGCCGCGAGCAGGCACTGGCGCAGCTCGGTCAGGGTCGCCCCGCCCAGAATCGAACCGATGAACAGTCCGTCCGGCTTCAACGCGCGCCGGATCTGGATCAGCGAGCCGACCAGGTCGTTGGTCCAATGCAGGGCCAGGGTCGACACCACCAGATCGAGACTCGCCTCGGCGAACGGCAGACGCTCCTCGTCGACGACCAGTCGCGGGCCCGTCCGGTCGGCCAGCATGGCCTCGGAGAGGTCCGTCTCAACCAGCAGATCCAGCTTGTCCCGCGCATCGCTCGCCGCCAGCGCCCGGGCGAAGGCTCCGTCGCGGGCGCCCAGGTCGACCGCCAGCGGAAACCGTCGCATGATCGCCTCCAGCCGGACGACGGCGTCCTCGGCGGCGCGGCCTTTCAAGAAGGCGGCGCGGTCGAAGCCGGGCGCGGCGCGGTCCAGGCGTCGCCGGTGCAGGGCGCGATCGAAGAGGGCAGGGGGTGTTGCGGACATGCGGGCGGAACATGGCCCTTCACGCGCCCGATTGAAACCGTCCGCCGGCGTGATCGCCGCCGCCACGGGTCTGCTCGGCCTGCTGTTGCCGATTCGCGACTTCGACGGCGCGCCGGCCCAGACCGCCGGCTTGCCCGTCGATCGGTGGTCCCGCATCACCTTCCTCGAGGACCCGGTGTGCGACGGCTGCGGCTCACCCTGGGAGTTCGACCCGGGCCCGGGCGTCCGCTGCGCCGCCTGCGAGGCCCGCCCCCTCGCCTTCGACCGGGCGCGCGCCGCCTGTCTCTACGACGAGACCTCGCGCGACCTGATCCTCAAGCTCAAACACGCCGATCGCACCGACCTGTCGTTGCTGATGGCGCGCTGGCTGTCCCGCGCCGCCCGACCGCTCCTGGAGGAGGCGGACCTCGTCGCGCCCGTGCCGCTGCATCGATTGCGGCTGCTACGCCGCCGCTACAACCAGGCCGCCGAGATCGCGCGGCCGCTGGCGGCGATGTACGGCCTCGCCTGCCTGCCCGACCTGCTCGAGCGGGTGCGCGACACGGCGACGCAGGGGGGCAGGTCCGCCGCCGGTCGCCGCCGCAACGTGGCCGGCGCCTTCACCGTTCCGGCCGCGCGGCGCGACCGGCTGGCCGGCTTGCGCGTTCTGCTGATCGACGACGTCCTGACCACGGGGGCCACGGCGCACGCCTGCGCCAGGGCGCTGAAGGCCGCGGGCGCCGCCGCCGTGGACCTCGCGGTCATCGCCAAGGTGCGCGCGGGCGCGGACACCACTATATGACGCTTCAGGAACAGTCTTCGTTACAGGTCATGGCCAAGGTCACCATCTACACCCGTCCCTTCTGCGGCTACTGCGCGCGCGCCCTGGCGCTGCTCGCCAACAAGGGCGCCGACTTCGAGGAGATCGAAGCCGGCATGGATCCCGAACTGCGCCGCGAGATGATGGATCGCTCCGGCCGCACCACCTTCCCGCAGATCTTTGTCGGCGATCAGCACATCGGCGGTTGCGACGACATGCTGGCGCTGGATCGGGCCGGCAAGCTGGACCCGCTGCTGGCCGCATGACGCTGCGCGTCGGTCTCGTCCAGACCCGTACGCCGGCCGCGCACGCCGCGGCGCTGGCGCATGTCGAACCACTGGTGCGGCAGGCGGCCGAGGAGGGCGCTCGGCTGATCCTGACGCCGGAGGGCACGAACGTCCTGCAGAAGGACCGTGAGCGGCTGCTGCCGATGCTGGCCTCGGCGGACACGGACCCGGTCGTCCTTGGCCTGCGCGCCCTGGCGAAGGACCTGGCCATCTGGCTCGACATCGGCTCGGCGCTCCTGATGCGCGAGGACGGCAAGGCGGCCAATCGCCAGCTGCTGATCGCGCCGGATGGCGAGGTCGTCGCCTGGTACGACAAGCTGCACATGTTCGACGTCGACCTGCCGACCGGCGAGACGGCGCGGGAGTCAGCCGTCTATGAGCCCGGCGACCGGGCCGTGGTCGTCGATGCGGCCGGCGCGCGGCTGGGCCTGACCATTTGCTACGACATGCGGTTTCCCGCCCTGTACCGCGCCCTGGCGCTGGCGGGCGCCAACGTCATCACCCTGCCCGCCGCCTTCACCCGACCGACCGGCGAAGCGCACTGGGAGACCCTGATCCGGGCTCGCGCCATCGAGACCGGAAGTTTCGTGCTGGCCGCGGCCCAGGGCGGCTTCCACGAGGACGGCCGCGGCACCTGGGGCCGCTCGACCATCGTCGCGCCCTGGGGCGAGATCGTCGGCAAGCTGGATCACGACGAGCCCGGCGTGCTGATCGCCGATCTCGACCTGACCGCCTCCGACAAGGCCCGCGCGGCGATCCCGAACCTCAGGAACGCGCGGGCGTTCACGGGGCCCTAGATGATAAAGTACGCCCTCGTCTGCGAGCACGATCACGGCTTCGAAGGCTGGTTCGGCGCCTCGGCCGACTATGACGACCAGCAAGCGCGCGACCTGCTCGAATGCCCGGTTTGCGGGAGCCGGGCGGTGCGCAAGCAGATCATGGCCCCCGCCGTCGCCGGCACCAAGGCGCAGAAGATCGGCGCGGACCTCAAGCCCGGCATGCGCGAGATGGTCATGGAGGCGATGGGAAAGGTCCGCGACCACGTCGAGCAGAACTTCGACTACGTCGGCGACGCCTTCGCGAGAGAGGCCCGCGACATCCACGAGGGCAAGTCCGAGGCGCGCGGCATCTATGGCGAAGCCTCGCCGGTCGAGGTCAGGAAGCTGGTCGAGGACGGGGTCAACGTCGCCCCGCTGCCGCCAAAGCCGCCGAAGAAGACGGACGTGAACTGACTTAGTCCCTCTCCCGGTGGGAGAGGTGGCCCGGCGGAGCCGGGTCCACGGCGCCCCTGGGTTTTTCGCTGCTTCGTTCGAGCTTGATTCATGAACTCTTCGCTGGTTGTTCCTGCTTTCGTGATTTCCGCCGAGGCAGCTTCGGTGGCCTGTCAGGCCGCCGTGGCGCGGGCGGAGGCATTGGGGATTCGCATCAACGTGGCCGTGACCGATGCCTCGGGCACGCTGGCCGCGTTCCTGCGCATGCCCAATGCGTTTCTGCACTCGATCGACATCGCCATCGACAAGGCCTACACCGCGGCCAGTTTCGGCTTCCCGACCAGCCAATGGGCGCAGATCCTCGCCGAGGACGAGGCGTTGCGCATCGGCATGCCGCACCGGCCGCGCCTGGTGGTATTCGGCGGCGGCCTGCCCATCGCCGTGGACGGCCAGCGCCTGGGCGGCATCGGCGTGTCGGGCGGCTCGGCCGAGCAGGACGCCGAGTGCGCGCAGGCCGGCATCGACGCCCTGCTGGCCCTGGCCTGACCGCCCCACACC
>CALALX010000044.1 GCA_937925635.1 uncultured Caulobacter sp. | reverse complement strand
CGCGGCACTTGTCCTGGTCGATGAGGACGATGCCGTCTTCCTCGCGCTTGTAGATCGCGCCGGACGGGCAGGCGGCGACGCAGGCGGGGTTGAGGCAGTGCTCGCACAGCCTCGGCAAGTACATCATGAAGGTGTGTTCGAACTGACCGTAGATGTCCTTTTCGACGCCTTCGAAGTTGTAGTCGGCTGAGCGCTTGGCGAACTCGCCGCCCAGGATCTCCTCCCAGTTGGGCCCCCACTCGATCTTCTCCATCCGCTCGCCCGTGATTTTCGAGCGGGGGCGGGCGGTGGGGAACGCCTTCATCTCCGGGGCCGATTGCAGGTGGCCGTAGTCGAAGTCGAACGGCTCGTAGTAGTCGTCGATCTCGGGCAGATCGGGGTTGGCGAAGATCTTGGCGAGGATCCGCCACTTGGCCCCCATGCGGGGCTCGATCCTGCCGTTGGCCTTGCGGACCCAGCCGCCGTTCCAGCGCTTCTGGTTCTCCCAGTCGCGCGGATAGCCGACGCCGGGCTTGGTCTCGACGTTGTTGAACCAGGCGTATTCGACGCCCTGACGGTTGGTCCAGACGTTCTTGCAGGTCACCGAACAGGTGTGGCACCCGATGCATTTGTCGAGGTTCAGCACCATGCCGATCTGAGCGCGGACTTTCATGTTACGCGGTCTCCCCGGAGGCGCGGGGCTCTTCGAGCCAGTCGACCTTCCTCATCTTGCGGACGACGACGAACTCGTCCCGATTGGCGCCAACGGTGCCGTAGTAGTTGAAGCCGTAGGCGAGCTGGGCGTAGCCCCCGATCATGTGCGTGGGCTTGGGCACCGTGCGGGTGACGGAGTTGTGGATGCCCCCGCGCTGGCCGGTGATCTCCGACCCTGGCGTGTTCACGATCTTCTCCTGCGCGTGGTACATGAAGGTCGTACCCTCACGGATGCGCTGGGAGACCACCGCGCGCGCCGTCAGCGCGCCGTTGGCGTTGAAGACCTCGATCCAGTCGTTGTCGACGATCCCGGCCTTCCGCGCGTCCGTCTCCGAGATCCAGACCACCGGCCCGCCGCGGTTCAGCGTCAGCATCAGCAGGTTGTCGGAATAGGTGGAGTGAATGCCCCATTTCTGGTGCGGGGTGATGAAGTTGAGGACGATCTCGGGCTCGCCGTTGGGCTTGGCGCCCTTCACGTACGTCGTCTTCAGGTCGATGGGCGGACGGTAGACGCAGAGCGCCTCGCCGAAGGCCCGCATCCACAGGTGATCCTGGTAGAGCTGCTGGCGTCCGGTAAGGGTGCGCCACGGGATCAGCTCGTGCACGTTCGTGTAGCCGGCGTTGTAGCAGACCTTCTCGCTCTCAAGTCCCGACCAGATCGGCGAGGAGATGATCTTGCGCGGTTGCGCCACCAGGTCGCGGAAGCGGATCTTCTCGTCTTCCTTCGGCAACGCCAGGTGGGCGTGCTCGCGGCCGGTTTGTTTGCCGAGCGCCTCCCAGGCCTTGACCGCCACCTCGCCGTTGGTCTCCGGCGCGAGCATCAGAATGGTCTCGCAGGCGTCGATGTCGGTCTGGATTTGGGGCATGCCCTCCGTGGCGCCGGGCTCGCTGACCGCGCCGTTGAGGGCGCCGAGGAGGGCGACCTCGTGCTCGGTGTTCCAGGCCAGTCCCTTGCCGCCGTTGCCGACCTTCGTCATCAGCGGGCCAAGCGCGGTGAAGCGCTTGTAGAGATTGGGATAGTCGCGCTCGACGACGGTGATCTGCGGCATGGTGCGGCCGGGGACCGGCTCGCATTCGTCGAGGTACCAGTCCTTGACGTCGTACGGCTGGGCCAGTTCGCCGGCGCTGTCGTGCTGGATGGGCGTCAGCACGACGTCCTTCTCGACACCGAGCACCTCGGGGGCGACCTCGGAGAACTTCCGGGCGATGGCCTTGAAGATCTCCCAATCGGACTTCGCCTCCCACGCCGGGTCCACGGCCGCGCCCAGCGGGTGGATGAAGGGATGCATGTCGGAGGTGTTGAGGTCGTTTTTCTCGTACCAGGTGGCCGTGGGCAGCACGATGTCGGAGTAGACGGCCGTGGTGGACATGCGGAAATCGAGCGTGACCAGCAGGTCCAGCTTTCCTTCCGGCGCCTGGTCATGCCAGGCGACGTCGACCGGCTTCTGGCGGCCGTCCTCGCCCAGGTCCTTGCCCTGGACGCCATGGGCGGCCCCGAGCAGGTGCTTGAGGAAGTACTCATGGCCCTTGCCGGACGAGCCGAGCAGGTTGGAGCGCCAGACGAACATGTTCCGCGGCCAGTTCGCCGGATCGTCCGGGTCCATGCAGGACATCTCAAGCCGCTTGGCCTGCAGTTCGCGGACCGCATAGGCCTTCGGGTCGACGCCTTCTGCCGCCGCCGCGCGGGCGACCTCCAGCGGGTTGGTCTTCAGCGCCGGGGTGGAGGGCAGCCAGCCCATTCGCTCGGCCCGGGCGTTGAAGTCGATCAACGAGGCGTCCCACGGACCCTCTGGCGCCGTCGGCGACAGGATCTCGGCGGTGCTGACCGTCTCGTATCGCCACTGGTCGGTGTGGGCGTAGAAGAACGAGGTCGAGTTCTGTTGCCGGGGCGGGCGGATCCAGTCGGGCGCGAAGGCCAGCGGGG
>CALALX010000043.1 GCA_937925635.1 uncultured Caulobacter sp. | reverse complement strand
GGCCTGCCCAAGGCGGCCCGCATCACCCACATGCGCGCCCAGCTCTACATGCGCGGCTTCGCCGGTTCGACCGGCGCGACCGAGGCCGACCGCATCTATCAGACCCTGCCGCTCTACCACGCCACCGGCGGCCTCTGCGCCATGGGGGCCGGCCTGCTGACCGGCGGCTCGATCGTGCTGCGCAAGAAGTTCTCCACCTCCCATTTCTGGAGCGACATCCACGCCGAGCAGTGCACCATGTTCGTCTACATCGGCGAGCTGTGCCGCTACCTAGTCAACGCCGAGCCAGACCCGCAGGAGCGCGCCCACAGGCTGCGCCTCGCCTTTGGCAACGGCCTGCGGGCCGACGTCTGGCAGCAGATGGTCGACCGGTTCGCCATCCCCGGAGTGCTCGAGTTCTACGGCGCGACCGAGGGCAATGTGTCGATGTTCAATTTCGACGGCCACACCGGCGCCATCGGCCGGATCCCCAAGTGGCTGAAGAAGCGCTACAATGCCCGCCTGGTGCAGTTCGACGTCGAGACCGAGCAGCCGATGCGGGGACCCAACGGCCTGTGCATCGAATGCGGCCCCGGCCAGATCGGCGAGTGCATCGGCCGCATCGACCCCGCCGACTCCCGGACCAGCTTCTCCGGCTACGCCGACAAGGCCGCCACCGAGAAGAAGATCCTGCGCGACGTCTTCGAGGCGGGAGACGCCTGGTTCCGCACCGGCGACCTGATGCGCCAGGACGCCGAGGGCTACTTCTACTTCGTCGACCGCATCGGCGACACCTACCGCTGGAAGGGCGAGAACGTCTCGACCGGCGAGGTCGCCGACCGCCTGGCCGAGGCCCCCGGCGTCTGCGAGGCCAATGTCTACGGCGTCGCCGTCCCTGGCCAGGACGGTCGCGCCGGCATGGCCGCCCTGACCGTCGACGACGGCTTTGACCTGGCGGCCTTCCACGCCCATGTCGAACAGAGCCTTCCCGGCTACGCCCAGCCCCTGTTCATCCGCCTGCAGCGCCAGATCGAGACCACCGGCACGTTCAAGTATCGCAAGGTCGACCTGGTCGCGGACGGCTTCGACCCGGCCCGGGTCAAGGACCCGCTCTACTTCAAGAACCCGGCGAAGAAGGCCTGGACCAAGGTCACCAAGGCCAGCTTCGCGCGGATCTGCGAGGGGGCGTTCAAGCTGTAGCGCCGGCTGCCGTCGTCAGCGCGCCGGTCTCTCCGCGCTCCGACCCGCCAGGTAGCCGGCGCTGGCGGCGCAGGTGGTCAGGAACGCGCCCCAGGCCATGTCGATCAGGGTGATATGGGTGGCCCAGACCTTCAGCGTGGCCTGGTTGGTCAGGTCGTAGGTGGCGTAGGCGACCAGGCCGAACACCGCGCCCTTGGCGACGGCCTGCCGCAGCGACCCGGCCTTCAGGGCCGGCGCGACGGCCAGCACGACCACGCCGCTCAGATAGACCAGGTAGAAGGCCGCGGCGGCGGCGACGTTGAGGTCGGCGGCCAGGATCTCGCCCAGGACCGGGCGGTAGAGGCGGTCCATCGCCAGGTTCAGCCAGACGGCGTCCAGCACGCCCATGACAAGCCCGGCGCCGAGGAAGGCGGCGATGTAGCGCATGATCCGTTCTCCTCGGGGTTCAGCTGGATTTGCGCGGCGGCCGCGGGAAGAAGCGCGAGACCCGGGCCTGATAGTCGCGATAGGCGTCGCCGCGGCTGCGCACCATCTGGCGTTCCAGCATTGGAACGCCGCTGACATGGTTGAGCAGCCACCACATCAGGGCCGGCGCCAGCAGCGACAGCCAGCCGGTCGGCGAGCCGTCGATCGCGATCACCGGCCAGGCCAGCCACGCGACCCAGTCGAAGAAGTAGTTCGGATGCCGCGACCAGGCCCACAGGCCGGTGTCGGCGACGCGGCCCTTGTTGGCCGGGTCGCGACGGAAGGCGGCCATCTGGCGGTCGGCGACGCCCTCGCCGATCACGGCGACCAGCAGAAGGGCGGCGGCCAGCGCCTCGCGCCATCCGACCGAGGCGTCTGGCCGGATCGCGGCCGCCCGCACGCTGATCGCCAGCACGAGGATGGTGGCGGCCTGGATCTGCAGGAAGGCCCAGGCCTTGAAGCCCCAGCCCCGCCACTGCGCCTTGAACTTCTCGTAGCGGGGGTCCGGGTGGGGCGCCTTCCAGGTGCGGGCCGCCAGATAGGTCCCGAGTCGCAGGGACCAGACGCCGATCAGCGCCGCCACGAGGGCCTGCCGTCCGGCGACGGCGCCGTCGGCCGGCGCCAGGGCGGCGAGGCCGGCGATGACGCCGACGGAGAAGGTCCAGACCACGTCGGTCCAGCCGCCGTCGCCGGCCCGTTTCACGACGGCCCAGGCGAGGGTCATGGCCAGGACGGCGGCGAGTCCGGCCGCCAGGATGAAGAGGATCATCGGAAGGTCTCGTTCCGCTGACGATGAATGAGGTGGCAGGTTGGCGCGGTCAGGCTTCGCCGTCAAAGCCGAGGAAGCGCGTCGCCTCGTCGACGCTCTTGCGGTTGGAGATCACCGCGTTGGCGGGAAAGCTGTCGTCCGGCCAGCCCATGGCGACGCAGATCATGATCACCTGGTCGTCGGGAATCTGGGCGTGCTCGCGGACGACCGGGGATTGCATGATGCCCTGGCTGTTGATCACGCAGCCTAGCCCCCGGCTCCAGGCGGCGTTGACCAGGGCGTTGGTCACCGCGCCGCAGTCGAACGGCGCGATGTCGCCGCCGTGGATCGACCGGTCGTAGGTGACCACGATCGAGACCGGGGCGTCGAACTGGCGAAAGCCGCGCAGCACCCAGTCGGTGCGCTTTTCCTTGTTGTCGCGCTCGATGCCCATGGCGGCGAACAGCTGCTTGGCGATCTCGACCTGTCGCTCGCGGTGGGCGCCGGCGTATTCGCCGTGGATGCGGAATTCGCGGCTGTGCGGCACCCCGGCCAGGTTGCGCTCGGTGTTGCCGGCCCGGATGCGGTCCAGCACCGCGCCGGTCACGACGTGGAAGTTCCACGGCTGGGTGTTCAGCGACGAGGGCGCCCGCATGGCCAGGGCGAGAACTTCGCGGATCGTCTCCTTGCTGACCGGCTCGGCGGTGAAGCCGCGGATGCTGCGGCGGCCGAGGACAACGTCGTCGTAGGAAGGGGAGGTCATTCTTTGATCCTGTTGGCGAGGTGCGTCCTTCCACACGGCCCTTCGGGCCTGCTCAGGATGACGGATTCAGAAGGCTGTTCACGGAAGTCAGGGTGAGCGGCGCGGCGCGCGGTTGTCGAACCACGCACCGCCTCACCCCGCCACCGCGAAAAAGCCCGCGCGGGGGAAGTGGACGTGGACGGTTCCGGTCAGCGGGTCCTCGCGCTCCAGGGTGATCGAGCGCGGCGTGGCGGCGACCAGCCGGCCGGCGACCGGATCGCGGCCATAGTCGTCGGCCATCACCACCACCCCGTCGCCCGGCTTCAGGCCCAGAGGGTCGGCGGCGTCGTGGGTCAGTCCGCCGGCCGGCGTCGCGGCCTTGGCGACGGCCAGCGCGTCCTTCGGGTCGGTCTCGCGACGCTCGCCGTGACCGAGGGCCTTCACCCGCGCCGCCCAGCCGGCGAGGCGGGGCATGCCGGGCGTCAGGGCCTCGACCGAGCCCGGCAGGAAGGTGTCCAGGAACCAGACGTTCATATAGGCGGCGATGTCGGCCAGGCCCGCGGCGTCGCCGGCCAGCCAGCCGGTCCCCGTCGCCGCCAGCTGATCCTCGAGCCAGGCGGCCTGGCCGCGCCACTGGCCCTTCATCGGCCCGGTGGCGGCCTTCATGGCGGCCACGTCGAAGGGCCGGCCGCTCATCGCCTCGCGGTCCTTGATGAAGTCCTCGCCGACCTTGTCGCCGTACTCGCCGAAGATGATCGGCACGGTGGCGGCGAAGAACGGACGGTCGGCCCACAGGTTGATCGCCCAGTCGAGACCGCCGCGCACGGCGCGGGGCTTCGGCCAGCGGCGCTCGATTTCAGCCAGGATGATCTGGGTGTCGCAGTAGATGTCGGCCCCGATCTGCAGCGACGGCGTGCGGCGATAGCCGCCGGTCAGCGGCGTGTAGTCCGGCTTGGGCATCAGGCTGGGGATGATCGCCGACCGCCAGGCCAGGCCTTTCAACCCGAACAGCAGCCGCACCTTCTCCGAGAAGGGCGAGGTGTCGAAATGGTGCAGGATCGGCTCTTCCGCCATCGCGTCGCTCCCGTTTCCCGCATCGGGCCTCGGCGCCGTAGCGTCGGTCTATGAGAAAGCACTTTACAATGCAAAGTACGTGGCCTAGACGATGAATCACGCGACGCCATGGGGCCAGGAGGGCCGCTTCGATGACCGATGAGAAGATGCAGACCCTGAAGGACGACATCGCCTTCATGAAGGCCCTGGCCCAGGAGGGCAGCGCCACGCCGCTGCTGTTCGGCGGCAACATGGTCGCCGCCGGCCTGATCTTCGGCCTCGCCTCGGTCGGACACTGGATGATCGCGACCGGCCTGCTGGCGGTCTCCGAATGGGGCTTCCTGTTCAACTGGCTGGGCGCGGCGGCGGTGTTCGGCGTGGTCTGCACCCTGCTGGTTCGCCGCGCCTCGAAGCGGCCCGGCTTCAGCGCCGGCGTCAACAGGGCGACCGGATCAGCCTGGTCGGGCGTCGGCTTCGCCATCCTCGCCATGTGGATGGGCATGATGGCCTACAGCTACCGCACCGGGCACTGGGAGGTGATGAACATCTTCCCGACCGTGATCTTCGCCCTCTACGGCGCCGCCTGGATGGTGGCCGGCGACATGTCCGGCAAACTGTGGATCAAGCTGACGGCGCTCGGCTCCTTCGCCGCCGCCGTGGGCATGGGCTTCCTCAGCGGGATCAACGAACAGATGCTGGGCTACGCCGCCTGCCTGTTTCTGCTGGCCGTGGTTCCCGGCTTGATCCTGATGCGTCAGGAACCGACGGACATCGTCTGAGGAAAAGCCGCGTCATGGAAGGCTTCGACATCGAAGGCATCGACGAGGTGATCCACGGCCGGATCCGCCTCGGGATCATGGCCTATCTCTCGGGGGCGGGGTCGGCCGACTTCAACACCCTCAAGGCCAGGCTGCAGGCCACCGACGGCAACCTCTCCGCCCATCTGCGCAAGCTTGAGGACGCCGGCTTCGTGGCCGTCGACAAGAGCTTCGTGAACCGCAAGCCGCTGACCACCCTGACCTTGACCGAGGCGGGCCGTAAGGCGTTCGCGGCCTACCTCGACGCGATCGGAAAGCTTGTCGAAGGGCGGTGATTGAAATCCGGGGGCGGCGACATACCTGCGTTCCATGAGACTGAACCAGGTCACCGCCGCGGCCCGCGATCTCGCCGCCTCAACCGCCTTCTACGAGGCCCTGGGCCTTAGGCTGATCGTGCAGGCCGAACACTATGTGCGCTTCGAATGCCCTGACGCCGACGGGGGCGAGCCGGCCACCTTCTCCCTCCACCGCGACCCGGACGCCTCGGCCGTGCGCCAGACGGTGATCTACTTCGAGGAAGACGCGTTGGACGAGACCGTGGCGCGGCTGAAGGGGCAGGGGATCGCCTTCGAGGCCGATCCCGTCGACCAGCGCTGGCTTTGGCGCGAGGCCTATCTGCGCGATCCGACCGGAAACCTGGTCTGCCTCTATTCGGCGCCTGGGGCTCGGCGGTTTCCGCCCTGGCGGCTGGAGGCGTAGCGGGGACTGGATAGCGCGGCCCGCAGGGGCGCGATGTCCTGTCCCTCAACAGCGTCAGTCGGTATCGAGGGACAGCTACGGGCTATCGCCCGAAGCAGTCCCGGATGTCACTCCCTCGCCGCCCAGCCGTACTTGAGCAGCACCGACAGGGTCCAGCCGTCCTCGCCCAGCGACTGCACGTCGTCCAGCCGCCAGCGGCCGTCGATCCTCTCCCAGTAGAAGGCGATGACCTCGCTGCGGTCCATGTTGCGGAACCGCGCCGTCACGATCCTGCGGTTCGCGTTCTGCTCGACCGGCTGGCCGATGAAGGAGAAGCCCGACAACGACCCGTCCTGGGAGTTGGTCCAGAAGAAGAAGTCGACGCGACCGACCTCGTCGCCGGCGTCCTTCCGCATGTCCTTCCACAGCGCCTGCAGGCGCGGGGTGTAGAGGGCCTCGGGCGCGTCGAAGTTCTGGTCCTTCGACAGCCGGTCGTAGACGCTGGCGACGTAGACCTCGGGCTCGTCGTCGAGCGACTGGGCCGCCGCCACGACCGGCGAAAGCATGAGCAGGGCGGCGATCAGGATGGCGCGCATGAAGGTCCCCGGAACAATCTGTCGGCGATAGCTTTGTTCTGCGAAAAAACGCAAGCGGTGGGTTCCTGAATGAATCCAGAAGGTTGACGCACGCGTAAAGCAACCTGGGTCGCCGATCTCCCGCGACGTCATGTTGCACCGCAATTGAAACGTCATCTCGGAGCCGCTATATCCCCTGCCTCCCAAGGCGGCCCATGTTTGTGCGGCGCCGCGATCTACTCCGACGATCGAAGGTGAAGACCCGATGCTGCTGACCATGATGAAGGCCAAGCTGCACCGCGCCACGGTGACCCAGGCCGACCTCGACTATGAAGGCTCGATCGCCATCGACCGCGATCTACTCGACGCGTCCGGCATCCTGCCGCATGAGCAGGTCGATGTGCTGAACATCACCAACGGCGCCCGCTTCACCACCTACGCCATCGAGGCGCCGCGGGGTTCCAAGGTGTTCGGCGTCAACGGCGCCGCCGCCCGTCTCGTGCAGAAGGGCGACAAGATCATCGTCGTCACCTACTGCCAGCTGCCGGCGGAAGAGGCCCGCAACTATAACCCGACCGTCGTCCTGCTCGACGACGCCAACGAGCAGAAGCGCGCGGCCTGATCGGTCCCCGAATGCACGGTTGAGCGCGGCGGCCATGCGGGGCATGCTCGTTCGATGACCCGCGCCCTCTATCTGACCCTGCCCATCCTCGCCCTGTTGGCCGCCTGCGACCAGGCGCCCAAGGGCGTCGACGTGAACAAGCTGGACGCCGCCGTCGGCGAGGCGGTCGGCGATCCCAACACCTGCGTGCTGCTGGTGACGAAGGGCGGCGGCGACGTCGTCTACCGCTACGGGACCCACGCCAATTGCCGCCGGCCGCTGCCGTCCTGCCAGGGCGAGGCGAGCCTCAGCGCCGAGGCGCTCGGCAAGCTGGCCGCCGCCGGCGAGACGCGCACCGTCAGCTGCGACAGCGGTCCCAATGGTGAGAATCGCGTCGCCTGGGCGTCCGGCCCGGCCCCGAAGTCCGCGGGCGCCAAACACGGCGACCTGGCCTACGCCGCCCTCATGGAAGGTCCCGGCGTCCTGCCCGGCCGAGAAATCGCCATCCGCCTCGAGGCGGCGCTTGTGAAGGGCGGGCTGTAGCGCGCGGCGCCCTTTGTCGCCGTCCGCCCCCGTGCTAACCGGCGGGAGCGCTTCGGGGGCCCGTAGCTCAATGGTTAGAGCCGACCGCTCATAACGGTCTGGTTGGGGGTTCGAGTCCCTCCGGGCCTACCACTTCCGCCATCTTCCAATCCCTGAGCAGCCGCCAACGCGCCTTAAAGCTGCGGTTCATGTGGGACTTGCGACACAACAAGCGAGGGGGCCGCTTCTCTTCGCCCCGCACTGGAGACCTGATCATGAAAGCCCTCTTCCGGGCCGCGGCCGTCTCGGCCTTCCTCGTTGCCGGCAGCCTCGGCGTCGCCGGTTCCGCGCTCGCCCAATCGGCCGCCCCGACGGCGGCCGACGCCGTGTTCCGCGCCACCACGCTGAACCTCTCGGCCTATGGCGAGACCCGCGTGCGACCGGATCAGGCGACGATCAGCCTGGGCGTGACCACCGAGGCCCCGACGGCGGCCGAGGCCATGCGCCTGAACGCGGTCAAGATGAACCAGGTCATCGCGGCCCTGAAGACGGGCGGAATCGCCGACCGCGACATCCAGACCAGCGGCCTGAACCTGAGCCCGCAGTATGTCTACCAGGAGAACCTGCCGCCGCGACTGACCGGCTACCAGGCCAGCAACACCGTCACCATCGTGGTCCGCGACCTGGGCAAGCTCGGCCGGGCGGTCGACGCGGCGGTCGGCTCGGGCGCCACCAACATCGGCGGCCTCGGCTTTGGGCTGCAGAACTCCGGCGCGGCCGAGGACGCCGCCCGCCTCGACGCGGTCAAGGCGCTGCAGGCCAAGGCCGACCTCTACGCCAAGGCCATGGGCTATCGCGTGGCGCGGCTGGTCACCTTCAGCGAAGGTGGCGGCTACAGTCCGCCGCCGCCGATGCCGATGGTGGCCATGGCCCGCTTCGACAAGGCCGAGTCGACGCCGGTCGAGGCCGGCGAACTGAAGGTCCGCATCGACGTCAACGCGACGTTCGAGCTGGTGCGGTAGCGTCCACGACTGTCATCCCGGGCGGTCGCCGGGCCGACCCGGGAACCAGCCGTCGCCGTGCGTCGGCTTCTGGGTCCCGGCGCTCCGCTCCGCTTCGGCCGGGATGGCAGGCGGCTAGGTCACGCCTGTCACCTTCAGGATGTGCGCCCACTCCTCGTCCGTCACCGGCTGCACCGACAGGCGGAAGCTGGTGATCAGCGACATCGTCTCCAGCGCCGGATCGGCCTTGGCCTCGGCCAGGGAAAAGGGGCGGGGCAGAGGCTTCACGGCCTTCAGGTCGACGCAGACGAACCGCGCGGTCTCGTCCGTCGGGTCGGGGTAGTGCTCGCGGACCACTTGCGCGACGCCGACGATCTCCTTGCCGGCCTGGGAGTGGTAGAAGAACACCTGTTCGCCGGCCTTCATGGCCATCAGGTTCAGCTTGGCGGTGTGGTTGCGCACGCCGGTCCAGGGCTCGCCCTTCGGTCCCGCCTTGACCAGGTCGTCCCAGCCGAACACGTCCGGTTCCGATTTCACCAGCCAATGGGCCATCGCGCGCCGCTCCCTCAATGCGGCGCCGACGCTAGCCGCCGACTCCGCGCTTGCGAAGGGGCAAGGCGGCGGCCATATCGCGCCCATGGCCGAAGCCTTCAACGACCTCACCCTGTCCGCCGACCGCGAGGCTCGCTACGCCGAGGTGGCGGCCGAGATCGCCGCGGTGCTCGACGGAGAGCCGAATGTCATCGCGCGCATGGCGACGGTGGCCTCAATGCTGGCCAGCAGCTTCGACCACTATTTCTGGACCGGCTTCTATGTCGTCGATCCGGCGAAGGGGAACGAGCTGGTCGTCGGCCCCTACCAGGGCACGCTCGGCTGCCTGCGGATCGCCTTCGGCCGCGGCGTCTGCGGCGCGGCGGCGGCGAGCGGCCAGACGCAGCTGGTCCCCGACGTCCACGCCTTCCCGGGCCACATCGCCTGCGACGGCCGCTCCCAGAGCGAGGTCGTGGTCCCGGTGTTCGGCAAGGACGGCGCGCTGATCGCGGTGTTCGACGTCGACAGCGACCAGCCGGCGGCCTTCGACGAAGTCGACGCGCGGTGGCTGGAGCGGATTCTGCGCGACACGTTCAGCTGAACAGCGTTGCGTCCTTCGACACGCCGCTTCGCGGCTGCTCAGGATGACTGAGTCAGAAGGCTATCAAAGCTAGTCATGCTGAGCAGCGCCGTAGGCGCGTGTCGAAGCGCGCAGGGCGGTTAACCAGCCTTTCGCGGCTGGCGTGCACACTCCGCCGCCATGACCCCCGCCGTCTCCATCGTCATCCCGACCCAGCGCCGGCCCGGCGGGCTGGCCGTGGCGATGGCGTCGGCGCTGGCGCAGAGCGGCGTCGATCCCACCACCGTCGAGCTCGTCGTCGCCGACAACGATCAGGTCCCCTCCGCCCGGGCGGCGGTCGAGGCGGCGGCGACGGCCGCGCCGTTCCCCGTCCTCTACGTTCACGAGCCGGCGCCCGGCGTGGCCAATGTCCGCAACCGCGCCCTGTCGGTCGCGCGCGGCGCGCTGATCGCCTTCCTCGACGATGACCAGGACGCCCCGGCGGGCTGGCTGGCGGGCCTGCTGGCCGTGCAGGCGGCGGCGAGGGCCGATGTCGTCTTCGGCCCCGTGCACGCCCGCGCGCCGGAGGGCGTCGTCACCCATCGCGCCTACTTCGAGCGCTTCTTCTCGCGCCTGGACGACAGCGCCGAGGGCCTGATCGACCACTTCTACGGCTGCGGCAACAGCCTCATCCGCCGGGCCGCCCTTCCGTCGGAGCAACCCTTCGCGGTCGAGCGGAACACCATCGGCGGCGAGGATGATCTGCTGTTCGGGACCCTGCAGGCGACGGGCGCCCGTTTCGCCTGGGCCCCGAGGGCCTGGGTCTGGGAGGATCCGATCCCGGCCCGCCTGACGCTGGCCTACACGCTGGCGCGGGCGTTCGGCTATGGCCAGGGCCCGACGGAACACTGCTGGTCCTCGACGCCGCGCGACCTCCCCGGGGTGATCAAGTGGATGCTGGTCGGCCTCGCCCAGACCGCCGTCTACGGCCCGGTCGCCCTGGCCAAATGGACGCTTCGGACCCCCGACCGCGCCCAGGCCCTGGACCGCGCCGCGCGCGGGTTGGGCAAAACCTTCTGGTGGGGCCCGTTCCGACTGAACTTCTACGGCCGCACCGCCTGAGCGCTTGCTCCCTCGGCCCTCGCGCGCCAGATAGGGGACATGAGCGGTCAGCACACCTTCGTTCCCGGCGGCGATCCGGCCGGCGACGCCCGGGCGCTGCGTGACGCCTTCGGCTGCTTCACGACAGGCGTCACCGTGGTCACGACCCTGGATGGCGACCGGCCGGTCGGCTTCACGGCCAACAGCTTCACCTCGGTCTCTCTGGACCCGCCGCTGGCGCTGGTCTCGATCGGGCTGACCGCCTCCTGCCTGCCGGCGATGCAGGCCAGCGGTCGGTTCGTGGTCAACGTCCTGCATGTCGATCAGGAGGCCGTCGCCCGCCAGTTCACCCGCAAGGACGGCGACCGGTTCGAGGGGCTTCAGACCCTGACCTGGGACACCGGCGCCCCGGTGCTGGCCGGATGCATGGCCAACTTCGAGTGCGAGACCCACCACAGCTTCGACGCCGGTGATCACCGGATCTTTGTCGGCCGGATCCTGCGCGTGTTCCACGACGCCGACCACGAGCCGCTGGTCTATCTGCGCGGCGGCTATCGCCGCGTGCACACCGACGCCCCCTCCGACGAGCTGGGCGGCGCGACCTCGGCCGGCGACCGGGCGCTGTAGGGGTCTTCTCCCTTCCTCCATCGAGGAGGAGGGGTTCAGGATGTCGTGACGCCACGTCATACTCGACGCGGGCGTCTTCATGAGTAGATTGCCGCGAACGTAAACGAAAACCTCGCAGGGAGCAGACCCATGGGTGAAGCGTATATCGTCGCGGCGGCCCGCACCGCCGGTGGCCGCAAGGGCGGCCGTCTCGCCGGGTGGCACCCGGCCGATCTGGCCGGCGAAGTCCTCAAGTCGCTGGTCGCCACGACAAAGGCCGACCCGGCCCTGATCGAGGACGTCATCATGGGCTGCGTGGGCCAGGGCGGCGAACAGGCCGTCAACATCGCCCGCAACGCGGTGCTCGCCTCGGGCCTGCCGGAGAGCGTGCCCGCCACCAGCGTCGACCGCCAGTGCGGCTCCAGCCAGCAAGCCCTGCACTTCGCCGCCGCCACCGTGATGAGCGGCCAGATGGACGTGGTCATCGCCGCCGGCGTCGAGAGCATGAGCCGCGTGCCGATGGGCAGCCCCTCGGTCCTGGCCGCCAAGGCCGGCATGGGCACCTACATGAGCCCGCAGATCCAGGCGCGCTACCCGGGCATCCAGTTCAGCCAGTTCGCCGGCGCCGAGATGATCGCCAAGAAGTACGGCTTCACCAAGGACATGCTCGACGAGTTCGGCTTCTCCAGTCACCAGAAGGCGATCGCCGCCACCCAGGCCGGCGCCTTCGACGACGAGATCGTCGCGGTCGAAATCACGCTCGCCGACGGGACCAAGGAGATCCACAAGGTCGACGAGGGCATCCGCTTCGACGCCAGCCTGGACGGCATCAAGGGCGTGAAGCTGCTCGTCGAGGGCGGCGCCGTGACGGCCGCGACCTCCAGCCAGATCTGCGACGGCGCCTCGGGCCTGATGGTCGTCAACGAGCGCGGCCTCAAGGCCCTGGGCGTCGAACCGCTGGCCCGCGTCCACCACATGACCGTCACCGGCGGCGACCCGGTGGTCATGCTCGAAGAGCCGGTGTTCGCGACCCAGAAGGCGCTCAAGCGCGCCGGCATGTCGATCAACGACATCGACCTCTATGAGGTGAACGAAGCCTTCGCCCCGGTGCCGCTGGCCTGGCTGCGGGGCAATGACGCCGACCCGTCCAAGCTCAATGTCAACGGCGGCGCCATCGCGCTCGGCCACCCGCTGGGCGGCTCGGGCGCCAAGCTGATGGCCACCCTGGTCCACGCCCTGCGCCGCAACGGCAAGCGCTACGGCCTTCAGACCATGTGCGAAGGCGGCGGCCTGGCCAACGTGACGATCGTCGAAGCGCTGTAGGCGGTTCAACGACCTGAAGGACGAAGGGCCTCTCCCGGTGACGGGAGGGGCCCTTTTTCTTCCTCCCCCTCTCCCAAGAGGGAGAGGATTAGCGAGGACTCACCCGCCAGACGATGTTGCCGACGTCGTCGCTGACCAGCACCGCGCCGGTGGGGTCGGCGGCGACGCCGACGGGGCGGCCGAGCGCCTGGCCCTTGGCGTCGAGGAAGCCGGTCAGAAAGTCCTGCGCCTTGCCCGCCGGCTTGCCGCCCTCGAAGGGCACGAACACCACCTTGTAGCCGCTGACCGGGTCGCGGTTCCAGGAGCCGTGCTGGGCCACCAGCGCGCCGCCGCCCCAGGCCTCGCCCAGCGATCCGCCGGCCGGATAGAACATCAGGCCCAGAGAGGCCGTGTGGGCCCCCAGGGCGTAGTCGGGCCGGATCGCCTTCGCGACCAGGTCAGGCCGCTGCGGCTGCATCCGTTCGTCGACGTTCTGGCCGAAGTAGCTGTAGGGCCAGCCATAGAAGCCGCCGTCCTTGACGCTGGTCATGTAGTCTGGGACCAGGTCGTGGCCGAGCATGTCGCGCTCGTTGACCGTGGTCCACAGCGCGCCGGTCGTCGGCTCCCAGGCCAGGCCGACCGGGTTGCGCAGGCCGCTGGCGAACTGCCGCACGGCGCCGGTCGCCAGGGTGATCTCGAGGATGCCGGCGCGGTTCGTCTCGGCCTCGATGCCGCCCTCGGCCAGGTTCGAATGCGAGCCGACCGAGACGTACAGCTTGGTCCCGTCCGGGCTGGCCAGCAGGTTCTTGGTCCAGTGGCTGTTGGGCGTCCCGGCCGGCAGGTCGGCGACCTTCGCGCCCGGCCCGGCCAGGCTGGTCATGCCCGGCGTCCAGGTCCATTTCAGCACCGCGTCGGTGTTGGCGACATAGAGCTGGTCGCCGATCAGGGCGACGCCGAACGGCGAATTCAGGTCCTTGGCGAACACGGTGCGCAGCTCGGGCTTGCCGTCGCCGTCGGCGTCGCGCAGCAGGGTGATGCGGTTGGCGCTGGGCACGCCCGCCCCGGCCGTCTTCATCATCCTGGCCGCCACCCAGTCGGTGATCCCCTTGACCTCGCGCGGCGGACTGTTGCTCTCGACCACCAGCACGTCGCCGTTCGGCAGCCGGTACAGCCAGCGCGGATGGTCCAGCCCCTCGGCGAAGCGGGTGACGGTGAAGCCCGCCGGCGCCGTGGGCTTGCCGTCCGCCGGCCAGCCGACGGCCTTGGCCGGATTGAGCACCGGGATCGGCCCGTTCGGGTCAGGCGCGGTCAGCTTCACGTCGGCGCCGTAGGTCGCCTCGGACGGCAGCTGCGCCTTGCCGTTGCAGGCGGCGGTCAGCAACAGCGCGGCGGCCAGGGCGGAGGTGGATCGGAGCATGGGACGTTTCCTTGTCGTTGCGGGGAGTATGGCGCGCCGCGCGATCTTGACAATGTTTGGATTTGACGGCGTTCGCCCCTTCCCAGACCGCGCCGGACGGCGCATGGCTGGGGCCTCGCTTCCGGAGGTACCCATGCGCGCCCGTCTCCTCGGTTCAGGCCTCGCCGCCCTGCTGGTCCTCGGCGTCGGCGCGGGCGCGGCCCTGGGGCAGGGGAGCGCGCCGCCGGAGGCCTACGTCCCCTCGGCCGAGCGCGGCCACGCCCTGGTCCAGCGCGACTGCGCCGGCTGCCACGCGGTCGAGACCACGGGCGCCAGCCCCTTCACCCCGGCCCCGCCGTTCCGGACCCTCGCCGACCGCTACCCGCTGGAAGACCTCGAGGAGGCGCTGACCGAGGGCATCATGTCCGGCCACCCGGCCATGCCGCAGTTCGAATTCTCCGCCGAGGACGCGGCGGACATCGTGGCCTGGATGAAGGGGCTGGAGGGGGCGTAGGTCTGAACCCTTCCCCCCCTCCAGGGGGAAGGGAGAAACCCTTCGATCTCATGGCCGCCAGCGCGCCGGACGGGCCGGGCCCGTCACCTGGCCCGACGAAACGCCTCGGCGGCGTCGGCCCGGTAGTCCGCCACCAGCGGCCGCCTTTTCATTGCGCCAGGTTCGCACACCGCCGCCCTCAGCACGCCGCCAAGACTGCCCGGTCCCGCCGTGAACCATTCAGGCTCGGTGTAGAGGCCTTCAGAGGTCTCCGCGCCGCTCGCGTCGGAACTGACCATCGTGACGATGGCGACGCGATCGCTCGCACAGTCCACGTCCATCGCCATGTCGACGACGTGCTTGTCGGCCTTGTAGCCGGCCGCGCGGGGGTTGGAGACGGTGACCACCTTGATCCTGACGATGTCGTCCCGCCGGTCGAACGAGGCCGAGTCAAGATAGTCCGCCGCGCCAGGGCGGTGGGCGAGCAGGCGATACTCGGGTCGGATCCTGGAGGCGAGGATGGTGAAGACGATCCGGGCATCGGCCTTGATGTCGGTGACCCGGCGCTTCTTTTCCCCCCGATCCGACGAGCAGGCCGTCTCGCGCAGGAAATGGCCCATGCTGCCCGCCTCGACCGGAAACCACTTCGCCGGGGGGCGCTGCCGGTTGGTCAGCCTGCCCGCCTGATCGAACTCCTTCACGCCGACGACGGCGCCGCGTCCGCCCGCGCATTCGATCTCGTAGGTGACGTCGGCCCGGTAGACGCCGTCCCGGACCCCGCCGTCCGGCCGGAAGACCGAGATCGTCGTGACCGTCACGACATCGCCGACCTTCGTGATCGAGGCCCGGTCGAAGTAGGTCGCCTCCCGGTCATCGAAGCCGAGGGAGCGGATCTCCTGGGGCGCGGCCGGCGCCTCGGGCTCGGATGCGGAGCAGCCGACCGCCGTACAGGCGAGCGCGGCGGCCAGCAGACCACCCACGGAAGCGCGCATTGGAAATCCCCCTGGAACCGGGAGCGTCGGTAGCATCGGGAAAGCGCAAAGGAAATCCGCCCTTCAGGAAGGGAGCGCCCCGTCGATCTCATGGCCGCCAGCGTGCCGGACGGGCCGGGCCCGCCAAGGACAGCGCTTCGCGCTGCCGCAGAGCGGCGGACGGAGCGAGGCCCGTCCTTGACCGACCTGACCCGCCCGGCGAAGGCTCGGCATGAGATTGAGAGGGTGACTGTCAGTCAGGTTTGACTTAGCTCCATTTGAAGTTCATAAATTGTTCTTGCTGGCTCTAGCGGCAAGCGCGTCGGGCGGGATCACCGGCGGGGCGTCGCGAAC
>CALALX010000042.1 GCA_937925635.1 uncultured Caulobacter sp. | reverse complement strand
TGCCCTTCATGTAGATGAGGGTGTTGGCGGTGCCGAGGTCGATGGCGATGTCGTTCGAGATGGCGCCGAAGAGAGAACCGAACATTCAGGGCCTTGAATTCTAGGAGCGTTTTGGGACTGGCGAGGCAAGATACCGCAAGCCCGGCGCCACGCCGCGAGCGCGCCCCCCGGGCGCAGCGTCGCCGAGACGGCTGAACATGCTGATGTCACGCCGTTTGCACCGCGAACGTGTTGAATTCAAGGTCTATTAGGACCTTGTCTCATCCCAGCGCCGCGAGGGCGATTCCCGCCGCCGTCACGCCCCCTGCCATCCACTGCCGAACGCTCACCCGTTCGGCGAAAAGCCGCCTTCCCGCCAGGGCCGCGATCGGCATCTCGACGACCCCCACGGCCCTCACAAGCCCCGCCGGAGCAAGGGCCAAAGCCACGAACCAACCGGCCGAGGCGGCGGCTCCGAAGAAGCCCGCGCCCATCGAGACGCGCCACGATCGCAGGGCCGCGCGCAGCGACGCCCGGTCGCGGATGGCCAGCCACAGGGTCAGACCCGCCGACTGCAGGGCCTGCACCACAGCCACGGTGACGAGGGCGGAGGGAATCGGATGGTCGATGTCGAGACTGTGCGCCGCCTGACGAAAGGCGTTGGCCGAGATCGCGAAGCAGAAGCCCGACAGGGTCCCCAGCGCCGCCGCGGTCCAATCTTGGGCGTCCTGTCCCCGCTTGGGCCACGACAGGACGACCAGGCCGGCGGAAGCCAGCGCGACACCGATCCAGGCCTGGTTGGAGAGCGGGTCGCCGAACAGCAGCAGGCCCATGATCGCGGCGAACGGCAGGCCGCTTTGCTGGAAGGCCGTCCCCAGCGCGAAGCTGGACCGCTGCATGGCCGTGAGCAGGGCCGCCGTCGCCCCCAGCTGCATCGCGCCGCCCAGCGCCGCCCAGCCGAAGTAGACGCCCGACAGGGTGGGCTTGAGCGGCAGGACCAGCAGCGCGACCGAAGCGAAGGCGATGCTGAACGGCAGGCCGAACAGGAACCGCACCAGCGTCGCGCCCCAGGGGCCCGCGCCGGTCATCAAGCTGCGCTGCGCCGCGTTGCGCGCGACCTGCAAGGCCGCCGCGGCGACGGTGACGGGGATCCAGAACATTGAACCTCAATCCTCCCCGTCGCTTCGCTTCGGGCAGGATCGCCTTCGCCTAGAACCCGCTCGCGATCGCCGTGTCGGGCCGGCTCTTTTCCTTGCGGGAGAAGAGGTTGTTGAGCGCGTTGACATAGGCCTTGGCCGAAGCGGTCAGGGTGTCGGTGTCGGCGGCGGCCCCCGTGGCGATACGGCCGTCCTCCTCGAGCCGGACGGAGACCTGGGCCTGGGCGTCGGTGCCCTCGGTCACCGCATGCACCTGGAACAGGCGCAGGGCGGCCTGGTGCGGCACGATCTCGTGGATGGCGTTGAACACCGCGTCGACGGGCCCGTCGCCGCTGGCCTCCGCCTTCTTCTCGACGCCGTCCACCTCAAGCGTCAGCTCGGCCGATTGCCCTTCCGTGCCGGCGATGACCTTCAGGTGCACGACGCGGATCCGCTCGGAGCCGCGGGCCAGGGCGTCGTCGACCAGGGCGATGATGTCGTCGTCGAAGACGTGCTTCTTCTTGTCGGCCAGTTCCTTGAATCGGACAAAGGCCTCGTTCAGCGCATTCTGGCCCAGCTCGTAGCCCAGCGCCTTCAACTTCTCGCGGAAGGCGTGACGGCCGGAATGCTTGCCCATCACCAGATTGGTGGCGCCCTGCCCGACGTCCTCGGGCTTCATGATCTCGTACGTCTCGGCGTTCTTCAGCATCCCGTCCTGGTGAATGCCGCTCTCGTGAGCGAAGGCGTTCTTGCCGACGATCGCCTTGTTGAACTGCACCGGGAAGCCGGTAATGGCCGAGACATAGCGGCTGGCGCGGGTGATGTGGACCGGCTCGACGCCGGTGCCGAAGCCCAGGCTCTCGCCCCGAACCTTCAGGGCCATGACGATCTCTTCCAGCGCCGCGTTGCCGGCCCGCTCGCCGATGCCGTTGATGGCGCATTCGACTTGGCGCGCGCCGCCCTGAACGGCGGCGATCGAGTTGGCGACGGCCAGGCCCAGGTCGTTGTGACAGTGGGCCGAGAAGATCACGCCGTCGGCGCCGGGGACGTTGGCGATCACGTCCCGGAACAGGTTGGCGTACTCTTCCGGATAGCTGTAGCCGACGGTGTCCGGCAGGTTGATCGTCTTCGCGCCGGCGCGGATCGCCGCCTCGACCGCGCGGAACAGGAACTCGCGCTCCGTGCGGGTGGCGTCCTCGGCCGACCATTCGACGTCGTCCGTGTGGTTGCGGGCCCGGGTCACCGAGGCGGTGATCGCCTCCAGCACCGAGTCCGGCTCCATCTGCAGCTTCCACTTCATATGGACCGGACTCGTCGAGATGAAGGTGTGGATGCGGCCGCGCTTCGCCGGCTTGATGGCCTCGGCGCAGCGGTCGATGTCGGCGGCGGCGGCGCGGGCCAGGCCGCACACCGTGCTCTCGGTGACGATCTGGGCAATGGCGCGAACGGCCTCGAAGTCGCCGTTCGAGGCAATCGGGAAGCCGGCCTCGATGACGTCGACCCCCATCTCCTCGAGGATCTTGGCCAGCTCGATCTTCTCGTCGTGGCTCATCGAGGCGCCGGGCGATTGCTCGCCGTCACGCATGGTGGTGTCGAAAATGATGACGCGGCCGGCGTCGGATACGGAGGTCATTTGAAGTCAGCTTTCGTCGCAGTCTCGGGGATCAGGCGGTTGTCAAAGCCCCTGAGCGCCCCGGTCGCGACAGCGCGCGACTAGGCGGTCGCCCAGGGGCGGCTAAGCCCCAGGGTAAGAAGAAGACGCAGGCTGGTTCGCGCGCGTTGCATGGCCTGTGGATATCGAATCCGGCGGAATCACGCAAGGCCGTTGCGCAGGGAGACGCCGTTTCGCCACCCCGCGCAAGATTTTGTCCGATACCGCCCTATTCGGGACGGGTCACGATCGGGAAGTCTCCCGCCGGCCGGTCGAACCAGCCCGTCAGTCGCATCAGGGCCAGCGGATTGCCGTCGACCTGCGCCTCGCCGGACGTGACTTTCCCGGCCAGGGATTGGCCCGTGAACAGCGACTGCAGCAGCAGGGCGCGCGGCACGGTCAGGGTGGCGTCGGCCTTGGCCCCCTCCTCCGCCGGCTCGGAGGTCAGGACCCGGTTGCGCACGCGGACCAGGAACCGCTCCTTGCGCTCAGGGAAGACGAAGACCACCGACAGGTTGGCGTTGCCGACCTTCTCCGGATCGAGCCGAATGGCCAGCAGGTCGAAGATCATCTCGCTCGGTAGGTTGGCGACGATATCGGGCGAGCCCGTGCCCGCCGTGACCTGCACCGGTCCCGTCGCGCGCAGTTCGGCCGCGCCGGTCAGGTACATGTTGCGCGAGAGCGAGCTCTCGGCCTGCCAACCCATCTGGTCATAGGCGCCGGCCAGCGCCTCGCGGGCCTCGCGGTCCTGCGGATCGGCCGTCACCACATTGTTGAGCAGCGTCGCGGCCCATCGGTAGTCGCCCTTGTCGTGCGCCGCCTTCGCCAGCGCCTTGACCTTTCCGGCGCCGCCCATGGCCTCAACATAGCGCTCGGCCTGGTCGGCGGGGTCCAGCACGGCCAGGCTGGCGGGGTTGGCGTCATACCAACCCATATAGCGCTGGTAGACCGCACGGCTGTTGAAGCTCATCGTCCCGTAGTAGCCGCGGTTGAACCAGCTGTCGGCGAGCGTCGGCGGCAGCTCGATGCGGTTGGCGATCTCGGAACCGACGTAGCCGCGGTTCATCAGTCGCACGGTCTGGTCATGCAGGTAGCGATAGGCGTCGCTGTGATCCCGCAGGAAGGCGCGCACGACGTCGCCGCCGAACCGCGGCCAGCCATGACTGGTGATCATGATGTCCGTGCGGTCGCCGTACAGTCGACGAGACTCGGTCAGATAATCGGCCCAGGCCTTGGCATCCCGAACCAGCGCGCCGCGCGGCGTCAGCACGTTGTGCATCGTCGCGTTGGCGTTCTCGGCCATGTCGAGGACCTTCCAATCCGGGAAGTACATGTTCATCTCGGCCGGCGCCTCGGTGCCGGGCGTGATCTGGAACTCGATCCGCACGCCGTCGATGGTCAGGGTTTCGCCGGTCTTCGAGATCGATCGTGTCGGCGCGATCAGCGTGATCGCCCCCTTGGAGATGGCCTTGCCGATGCCGACGCTCATCTGGCCTTCCGGTCCCGGCGCCAGATTATAGCCGAACTGGTACATCGCCCGACGGCTCATGGCCGGGCCGGCGATGACGTTTTCGCTCACAGCCTCTTCCAGGAAGCCCTCCGGCGCGATGACCTGCACCTTGCCGGCGTCTACATCGGCCTGGCTGACCATGCCCTTCACCCCGCCGAAGTGATCGGCGTGACTGTGGGTGTAGATGATCGCCACGACAGGGCGGGCGCCCAGCTTCTCGTTGGCCAGCTGCAGCGCGGCCCTGGCGGTCTCCGCCGTGGTCAACGGATCGATGACGATCCAACCGGTGTCGCCCTGGATGAAGGTGGCGTTGGCGACGTCGAAGCCCCGCACCTGCCATATGCGCTCGGAGACCTGGAAGAGTCCGCTCTTGGCCAGCAGCTGTGCGTGCCGCCAGAGGCTGGGGTTCACCGTCGCCGGCGCTTCGCCCTCGAGGCCGGCGTAGGCGTTCAGATCCCAGGCCACCCCGCCGTCGGCGCGGCGGATGATCGGATCGGCCAGGGTGCCGACATAGCCGCGGGTGGCGAAATCGAAGTCCTGTTGATCCTTGAACGGCAGGGTCTTCTTGAGCGCCGCCTGCGCCTTGAGGGTCGCGGCCGACGGCGACTCGGCGGCGAGAGCCGGGCCGGCCAGCAAGGCCGCGGCCGTCAGAAGGGTCAAGGTCCTGCGCATGGCGTGCTCCGAGGCGTTTCTGTCTTTTGCCCAGAAATCCGTGTTCGGCTCACCCTGTCTGTAACGCGGGTTACAGTTCGGCGCCGGCATCCTCGCGCTCGGCGGCGTCCTCGCGGCCGCGCAGCCACTTGCGGGCCACCCAAGCGCCCCCGACCCAGATAACGGCGGCCAGGATGAGCAGCACTACATGCGGCGTGCTGTCCCCGCCGCCCTCCCCGATGGTCTGGAACAGCTGGAACACCGAGTTCCCGGCGAACGCCGTCAGAGCGATCTTGGGCACGATGCCGATGCCGGTGCCGGCCAGGAAGTGGCGGAACTTCATCGGCGCGACGCCGGCCGCCATGTTGACCACGATGAACGGCGCGGCCGGTACGAGGCGCACGATCAGGCTGGCCATGAAACCATTGCGACCGATCAGCTTCATGAACCGGGCGACGCCCTCGCTGGCCACGTCGCGGATCAGGCGACCGCCGAACAGCCGGCCCAGCCAGAAACCGATCGACGAGGACACCATGGTGCCGATCCAGCTGTAGGCCAGGCCCGTCCACGGCCCGAAGGCGACGACGGCGGCCGCGATCAGAACGAACTGCGGCACGCCGATGAAGGCCAGAAGGGCGAAGGCGCTGACCGCGACCGGCAGGGCCCAGACGCCGTGCGCCGCGCCGAGCCATTGCTCCACCGTCCGCTCGCCGTTCAGACCGAGCAGCGGCGCGGCGAACAGGAACACCATCCCGACCCCGCCGAACAACAGGAACGAGACCGCCACGGTCCGCCAGGCGCGGGCGTCCATGTTGGTGAGGAAATCGATGACGCGCTTCATGGTCGCCAAGGCCTCGCCTATCGGCGACCGGGGGTCAAGCGATGCGGCGCGGCGCGGCGGCGCCATAGCCTCCGGGCAAGACCTCCCCAACCCTTCGACGCCCCGTTTCGTTGCGCCGCAGCAGAGTCGCGCGTAAGACCCCGGGCAATCCGAACACCACCGCCAGTCCGGGGAGCCCCATGTCGCTAGAGTCCGACGCCCTGCGTCGCATCGCACCGTCCGCCACCATCGCCATCAGCGCCAAGGCGCGGGCGCTGAAAGCGGAAGGCAAGAATGTGATCGCCCTGTCGGCCGGCGAGCCGGACTTCGACACGCCGGACAACATCAAGGACGCGGCCATCCGGGCCATCCGCGAGGGCAAGACCAAGTACACCGACCCGGACGGCATGCCCGAACTCAAGGCCGCCATCTGCGCCAAGTTCAAGCGCGAGAACGGACTCGACTACAGGCCGAGCCAGATCCACGTCGCCCCGGGCGGCAAGCCGGTGATCTACAACGCCCTGGTCGCGACGGTGAACCCGGGCGACGAGGTGGTCATCCCGGCGCCCTACTGGGTGTCCTACCCGGACATGACGTTGCTGGCCGGCGGCACGCCCGTGCCTGTCGAGACCACGGCCGAGAACGGATTCAAGCTGCAGGCGGCCGACCTTGAGAAGGCGATCACGCCGAAGACCAAGTGGCTGATCCTCAACAGCCCGTCGAACCCGTCGGGCGCGGCCTACACGCGCGAAGAGCTGCAGGCGATCGCCGATGTGCTGCTGAAGCACCCGCAGGTCTGGGTGCTGACCGACGACATGTACGAGCATCTGGTCTTCGACGACTTCGAGTTCGTGACCATCGCCCAGGTCGAGCCCAGGCTCTACGACCGCACCCTGACCATGAACGGGGTCAGCAAGGCCTACGCCATGACCGGCTGGCGCATCGGCTACGCCGGCGGCCCCGAGCCGCTGATCAAGGCCATGGGCAAGATGATCAGCCAGACGACCTCCAACCCCTCGTCCATCTCGCAGTGGGCGGCGGTCGAGGCGCTGAACGGCCCGCAGGACTTCATCAAGCCCAACGCGAAGCTGTTCCAGAAGCGCCGCGACCTGGTGGTCTCGATGCTGAACCAGGCCAGCGGCATCCACTGCCCGACCCCGGAAGGCGCCTTCTATGTCTATCCGTCGGTCGAGGGCCTGATCGGCAAGACCGCGCCCTCGGGCAAGGTCATCAAGACCGACGAGGACTTCGCCGGCGAACTGCTGGAAGCCGAAGGCGTGGCCGTCGTGCACGGGGCGGCGTTCGGCCTCTCGCCCTTCTTCCGCATCAGCTACGCGACCAGCGAGGACGTGCTGGAGGACGCGTGTGGGCGCATCCAGCGGTTCTGCGGGAATTTGAAGTAGGGTCTAGAGTCCTCGCTTGGCGTCCAGCCACTCTCGCTCGTTCCACTGAGCGCTTCGACCGCCCAAGCCCTCCGGGTGGAAGTTCGCATCATTGGTCTGGATCATGGCGATCAGGTGCTTGCCGACGAGCAAGGCATCGCGGGACTGGGACTCAATCATATCCAGAAGAGCGTGAGCGATCCGCTTATTGGCTCTCCAAAGGCCGTGAAAGCGGTTGATGCACAGCGCCACGCGCTCGGGACCTTCGTTTGAGAACCAACGCAGCCCGTCGTTGAGGGCATCAAGGTTGCCGTCCCAAGGCGCATAGCCAAACTGCTCTTCCCACTTCAGGGCGATCGACAGATCGTGCTTGAATTGGTCGAGATTGCTAAACGCCAGGTCGATAGTCTCGTAACCCAAGCTGGTGAGCTCGCGCTTGGATTCCTCAAGATACGCAGCCTGCCGGAACAGATTCACGGCCCCGTTCTGCAGCAGACGCCAGTCGGTCCGGTTGTGGTTGGGATCCTTGAACATCCTCGGTGGATTCCGTCGGTCCTGGCACCAGGCAAGCTTTCGACTGAGACCGTTCAGCCATCTGGAAACAATAGCGCCTCGTAGTCGCGGGCGCCGTGAAGGATGTGGAGGATCGACACATGGTCTTCCTCGATCCGATAGAAGATCAGGTAGGCGCCGTGAACACGGCGGCGAACGCCCTCGCGGGCGAAGCGCTGGACAAGCGGAAATCCCCGAGGGGTGATGCCGATGCGTCGCGCCGCGCCCGTCAGTTCCTCAACGAAGGTACGCGCCCGGTCAGGGTTGTCCTGAGCGATGTAGTCACCGATTTCTTCCAGTGCCCGAAGCGCCTCATCTGTGAGCGCCACACGCATTTTCAGGCGCGGGCCTTGGACATGGCCGCGTACTTCGCATCGAGGCGTTCGGCGACATCATCCAGATCGTGTAGCCGCCCGGCGTCGGCATCTGCGATGCCACGCGCTATGGCCGCGTCTAGAGCCGCGAGGCGAGCTTCCCGCTCCTGCACCAAGCGTACCCCTTCCCGTAGAATTTCGCTCCGCGAGTTGTAGCGGCCCGTCTTCACCAGTTGGGTGACGACGTCTTCGAGGCGACTTCCGAGATCAACGCTGCTGGCCATGCTTGTCCTCCGGACCGAGCATACCGCCGTCCGATAATAGTTATCAAGATGACGGCCGACCGGGGTCGGCGCCAGGCAGGACCCGCGTCAGCCCTTCGCAGCGCAAACCACCTTCAGCAGCACGTGGTCGGCCGCGTCCATGACCGGGAACCACTTGTTCAGTTCCACGTCCTTGTCAGGCGGCGGCTTGACCGAGCCGTCGGCGTTGAAGCGGGCGATGGCCAGGATCTTCTTGCGGCTGGTCGCGCAGTCGAACTCCAGCTGCGTGTAGAGCGTGGGAACCCCCAGCTTGCTCATCGAGGTCGACGGCTGCGCCATCTTCCACAGGATGGCGCCTGATCTGGACCGGGTGACTTCCGGCTGCCGGTAGTGGGTGTAGAAACTGTCGGCGGTGAACTGAGGCCAGGTGGCCATAACCTTGGCCGGTGGCGGGAACGGCGCCTGAGCGGCTCCTCCGGTGGCAGCGAGCATTGCCGTGGCGAAAGCGAAAGCGGCGATCCGACGAACCATAGGCGACTCCTGAACTGAGGGATCCACCTAGCCAGAGCGCGGCGCCCCCCCAACCCCCATCGGGGGGTAGTGGCGCCGCGTGAGGCCGCCGAACATTCCGCTTGTCTCTCCCGACGGAAGCCCGGCCACCCTCCCGGCCAACGATAAAGCCCGGGAAGCGCCCCATGACCGACCTGTTCGATCCCTTCGAGGCCAATGGCCTGAGGCTGCAGAACCGCATCGCCCTGTCGCCGCTGACGCGGACGCGGGCGGACATGGCGGGCAAGGTCGGCGAATTGCAGGCGACCTACTACGCCCAGCGCGCCTCGGCCGGCCTGCTGATCACCGAGGCCACGGCGGTCGACGGCGTCGGACGTGGCGGAGCCTACTGCCCGGGCCTGTGGAGCGACGACCAGATCGAGGGCTGGAAGCAGGTCACCGACGCGGTTCACGCGAAGGGCGGCCTGATCTTCAGCCAGCTGTGGCACGCGGGGCGGCTGAGCCACTCCTCGCTCGACCTGAACGGCCGGCCGCCGGTCGCGCCGACCGCCATGAAACAGCCCGGCCAGATGTTCGTGGAGTCCGGCTTCGCCGACTACGAAGAGGCCCGCGCCCTGGCGCTGGAAGAGATTCCCACCATCGTCGACCAGTTCCGCCAGGCCGCCGTGCGGGCCAAGGGCGCGGGCTTCGACGGCGTCGAGCTGCACGCCGCCCACAGCTACCTGATCGACGCCTTCCTGCGTGACATGACCAACCAGCGGACAGACGCCTACGGCGGTTCGATCGAGAACCGCGCCCGCCTTCTGGTCGAGACGCTCGAGGCGATCATTTCGGTCTGGGGCGGCGCCCGCACCGCCATCCGGCTGGCCCCCATCGGCCATGCCTACGCCGCCTGGGACAGCGATCCCGAGCCGCTGTTCACCTACGTCGTCGAGCTACTGAACCGGCTGGGCGTCGGCTGGCTGGACATGGTCGAGGGCGACACCGGCATCTCCCGAGAGGCCGAGCCCTCGTTCGACCTGCAGAGGCTGCGCAAGCTCTTCAACGGCGTACTGATCGCCAACAATCTCTATGACCGCGACCTGGCCATCCAGGCCCGCGCCGACAACAGGGCCGACATGATCGCCTTCGGCCGCGCCTTCATCGGCAACCCCGATCTCGTCGAGCGGCTGCGCGTCAACGCGCCGATCGTCGACGCGCCCCGTCAGGCCTACTACGGCGGCGGCGCGCGCGGCTACACGGACTTTCCGACCCTGGCCGACGCGAGCTGACGAAATCTCTCGCCGGACGTGTCGGGACGGGCCGGTCTGATGCGTCCTGAGAGCATGAGGGCCGTCCCGGCCCGCTCTGGAGACCGGCGATGACCGATCAGATCCCCGCCATGAAGGGCGTGATCCCGTACCTCAACCTACGGGGCGCGGCCGAGGCGATCGACTTCTACAAGCGTGCCTTCGGCGCGACCGAGTTCGCGCGAATGCCGGCGGAGGACGGCCGACGCATCATCCACGGCCACCTGATCATCAACGAGGGCTCGTTGATGATCAGCGACATCTTCCCCGAGCACGGCTTCGACTGGCAGCCCTCGACCAGCTTCACGATGCAGCTGGTCGTCGACGACATCGACAGCTGGTTCAAACGGGCGGTCGATGCCGGCTGCACGATCGGCATGGACGTGCAGGTGATGTTCTGGGGCGACCGCTATGGCACGCTGACCGACCCGTTCGGGGTCAACTGGGCCATGAACGAGCCCGCGAAACCCGCGGCCTGAGCCGCTCGGCGACAATCTGGGGAACCGCCATGGACCTCGAACAGCGCAAATGGATGACCTGGACCGGCCGCTTCATGAGCTGGTCGGCCATCCTGTTTCTCGCGCCCAACATGGTCATCAAGCTGATCGACCACCCGATCGTGCAGAAGATCATGGGCGAGCTGGGGTGGCCGTTGCACTACGACCGGCTGATCGGCGTGATCGAGCTGGTCTGTCTGGTGCTCTACGCCGTTCCGCGCACCGCGACGCTCGGCATGGTCCTGACGACGGGCCTGATCGGCGGCGCGATCGCCACGAACCTGCGGGCCGAGCAGCCGCTGTTCAGCCATATCCTGTTCGGCGTCTATCTCGGCGTCTGGATGTGGGTCGGCCTATGGCTGCGCGATCCGCAGCTTCGCACCGTCCTGCCGCTGCGGCGCTAGCCGGCGAGCGCCTGGTCAAAGCGCCCCCGCTCAGGTCCCTTTGGCCGGACCTGGCGGCGCCTTGACGAGGGTGCGGACAACCAGCGCGGCGTGAGTCGTGACCAGGAAGCGCCCGGCCTCGGCGACGATCTCCATCGCGGCGCCTGGCAGCGCCGCGCTCCAGAACGCCGCGGTATCGACAGGATCATGCATCGTGTCGTGCGCGCCGAGCAGGATGCGCCAGTGGTCGACGCCGGCCAGCGATGGCGGGGTCCACCGCGTCATCGCCGTCTGCTCGTCGACGTAGCCCGCCACCCGACCGGTCAGGAACATGCGGTATCCGCGCGCGAAGTCGGCTATCGCCGCCGGGTCGCGCATGAGCTCGGCGTCCGGCGGGCTGTCCCTGAACGTCCGGGCCAGCACGCGGTCGATCTGTCCCTGTCCAAGCTGGGTGATGATCAACCGCGCCACGGCTTCGATCAGATCCGGCCGGCGGGCGAACACGGCCTTGACCGCCGAAAACGCGCCGCGAGCGTCCTGGTCCCGTGTCGGCGGATCAGGGTTCACCAGCACAACCCGCCCCATCAGGTCCGGACGGCGTCGAGCCAAGGCGACCGCGACCTGAGCGCCGCCGCGCGCAACGATATCGAACCGTGGGATTTTCAGATGGGCGCAGAGCCGCGCCATGTCATCAACGGCCCCGTCGAACGGGTCGAGCCGATGGGTCTGCCGGTCCGCCGCCGGATCGGTCAGGCCGAAGCCCGGCCGATCTATGGACAAAGGCCGGAAACCCGCGGCCTGCAGCGTCCGCACCAAGGCCATGGGCGCCGGTCGCGATGCCGAGCTGCTGTGGATCACCAGCACCGGCCGTCCCGACCGCGGGCCGTAGTCGCTGTAGGCGACCTGCGATCCGTCCGGTCGCGTGAACAGGCCGAGAGGTTCCAGGAACTCCGAACCGACCCGCACGTCGTCGTGGGTGGCCTCGGTCAACAACGCGGCGGCGCGGGTCTCGGTCACCACCCGCGCCAGCGCCGCCGCCGTCCGCACGCCGAGGGCGGCGAAGGCCAGGTCTATCTCCTTCTTGGCCGTGGCCTCCGAGACGCCCGTCGCCCTGGCGGCCTGGGCGCGGGTCTGCCCCTCCGACAGTCGCAACGCGAGCGCCGCTTGGCGGGGCGTCAGGCCCCAGACGTCGGACAGCGCCGCCGTCCCATCCCGACCTTCCGGCGCGATGCCGAAGGACAGACTGACGAGGCGTTCGATCAGGCTTGATTGCCGGGCGACGCCAACCCGCTTGAAGATGTCGGCGATGACCGAGCGAGCGGTTTCGTAGGACACGCCCGCCTCGGCGGCCGCGCCGCGCATGTCTCCGGTTCGCACCAGTCCGGCGGCAAGGCGAGTCTGCAGCGGCGTCAGCCCGAAGGCGCGACAGGCGTCATCAAGCGCGTCGCCGCCGCCGATGCCGGCCACGGCCAGACCCAGAGTGACCGCGCCCGGACGGCGAAGCTGCTCCCGCACCGTAAGCGGCAGGGACCAGTTCTCGACCATATCGACCGGCGCATAGACGATCGCCGAGCCCGGCCGGTCGTCGTCCGAGGTCGTGAACGCGATGCGGGGGCGACGTTCGGACAAGGCTTCGGCGGCGCGGTCGAACTCGGGAGCGTCATCGCCGAACAGCTTGCGGAAGGCGTCGTTGGCGAACAGGATATGGCCGTCCTGGTCGAGGATCGCTCCGGCAAGACGCTCGGTTCGGACCATCGCGTAGCCGACCGATGCGTCTAGCACCTCCGCGACTGGCGAACCGGGCAGGACTGTCGCCGTCAGCGCTTCGTCGTCCTCAAGCCACGCATTGAATGAGTGTTCATGTTCAGGGGGCTCGAAACGCCCGGAGTCACGCTGCATGCCAAACTCGCTCACTCTACTAAGGGTGAGCGTTAGCTGAGCGGACCGTCAGCGCAAGAGCGGGACAGGCGGCAGTCCCCTATTCGGGGACCTTGGGTCAGGCCCGTTCGGCCGCCAGGAGGGCGCGCAGTTCGGCCTTGGCGACCTTCTCCAGGGTCGAGCGCGGCAAGGCGTCGATCAGGCGCACCTCATGCGGCTGCTTGAAGCTGGCCAGGGCGTCCCTGCACGCCGCCATGATCCGCTCCGGCAGGGTCGCGTCGGTGGGGTCGCGCGCGATCACGAAGGCTACGGGCGCTTCGTCGAGCATCGGGTGCTTCTTCGCCACGACCGCGCATTCGACTACGCCGTCGACCGAGCCGACGACCCGTTCGATCTCCGAGGCGGCCACGTTCTCGCCCCCGACCTTCAGCATGTCCTTGGAGCGGTCGGCGAAGTAGAGGAAGCCGTCCTCGCCCAGCCGCACGCGGTCTCCCGTGATGAACAAGCCGTCGGCGGTGAAGGCCTTCGCGGTCGCCTCGGGATCGCCGGCGTACTCCAGGAACAGCGACACGCCGCGTCGTCCGCCGACGTACAGATCGCCGGCCTCGCCGGGCGCGACCGGCGCCATGTCCTCATCAAGCACGTGGATGTCGTAGGCGGGAGACGGCCGGCCCATCGACATCGGCGCGTTCGGCAGGTGCGCGGAGCCCACCGTGCCGTGGGTCATCGTCTCGGTCATGCCCCACCAGCCGATGGTCTTGACGCCGAAGACGGCGTCGGTCGGCGGCTCGCACACGCCGTTGCCCCAGTGACGGTAGCTATGTCGCTCGGGCCGGGGCTGATCCATCAGGGCCTTGAGGCAGAAGGGCACCATCGAGGTCCAGGTGCAGCCGTGCTTCAGCGACACCGGCCAGAAGCGCGACGCCGAGAACTTCGGCTGCAGCACCACCGTCGCTCCGGCCCAGAGCGCGGCGGCCACCGAGTAGACCTGGGCGTTGGTGTGGAACATCGGCAGGTAGACGAGGTGCACGTCCTCGGGCCGCAGGTCCTCGTTCTGGGCGCACATTCGCGCACCCCAAAGGGCATTGGCATGGGTCCAGAGCACCGCCTTCGGCCGAGCCGTGGTGCCTGAGGTGTACTGAATGCCGAAGGGCGCCCAGGGGTCGTGCGGTCGCGGCGGCAGGTCCACGGGATCGCCGTCGATCGCCGAGAAGGGCTCGAAGTCAGACACGTCCGCCGCGGCCGGCGCGCCGTTGTCGTCGGCGGTGACGGCGAGCCACGACAGGCGTGGCGCGGCCTCACGGACCAGGGCGGCGAATCGCGGCTGGGTGACGCCGCCCACGGCGCTGCTGTGTTCGGCGAAATAGGTGATCTCGTCGCGACTGGACTTGGCGTTGGTCGTCACAGGCACGGCGCCGGCATAGGCGCAGCCCAGCCAGGCGATCAGCGACTCCGGACAGTTGTCGAGGTGCACCAGCACCCGGTCGGCCGGCTTCACGCCACGCCCCCCAAGGCCGGCCGCGAAGCGCCGCACGGCTTCCCGGAACGAGGCGTAGGACCAGGTCCGACCCTCGCCCTCGAACGGCTCCCAGATCAGGAAGGGATGGCTGTCCCGCAAGCGCGCCTGGTCGTCGATCAGCGTGCGGATGTCCTGCCCCTCGAAGGGCGTCAGCGGGCGGGGCGTCATCGGTTCGGACTTTCTCAGGCGCTGGCGGCGAGATCGGAATAGAGGCCCTGACGCACCACCTCGTCGGAGGCCTGGGCGGCGATCGCGTCGGCTTCGGCCATCGGCAGACCCAGTCCCCTGAGAAGGAGGGCGCACATCTGCTGGGACAGGGTGACCGCCAACGCCAGCGAAGGTTCCTGGGCGATGCGGATCAGTGAAATCTGGGAGATCCCCAGGATATATAGAACGCCCGACTCCAGGGTCGCGATACTGAATCGTCCGGCGGCGAGGCCCGAGGCCACATCCTCCACCAGGCCCTGATTCAGCGGTGCGGTGGTCGATGTATGGCCGCTGTGGACGCGCACCAGCACGCCGGCGCGCTCGGGCTCGTCGATGGCGTAGCGGATGTAGACGCAGATCGCGCGGGCGACCCGCCGAGCCGGATCGTCGATCCCCGCGTTGGCGCGACCCACGGCGCGTTCAACGCCGGACCGGATCTCGACAGTCACCGCCCGGACCAGCGCCTCCTTGTCGGCGAAGTGGTTGTAGAAGCTGCCCTTGGCGACATCGGCGGCGCGCACAATGTCGTCGATGGCCACCGCGTCGACGGGCTGCTCGGCGAACAGGCGGCGACCGGCCCGGATCAGCGCCTCGCGCGTCCGCTCCGCCCGCCCGGACTGCCTGGTCGTCGTTCGCGTCCCCGCCATGCCCCTTCAGCCTCCGGCCATCGCCTTCATGTCTTCACCCAGCGCCGCGGCGACGGCGGGACGGGCCAACACTCTTTGCTGGAAGGCGTCGAGGTTGGGAAGGTCCGGCAGGCGCCCGGCAAGCGCCGGACCTCGCCGCCACAGCAGGAAAACGGTCAGGTAGAGATCGCAGACACTGAAGGCGTCCAAAAGGTGCTCGCGTCCGGCCAGATGCGCGTCGATGGACGACAGGGCCGAAGCCAGCGCCTCGAGCGCCCCGCCGCGCACGCCCTCGGCGCCGTCGGCGTCAGTCGTGAACCGCTCGGGGAACATCGATCGGGTGAAGGCCGGGTGCACGGTGCTGGCGAGGAAGCCGATCCAGCTCTGCGCCTGGGCCCGCGCGATCGGGTCGGACGGCAACAGCCCGGCGTCCGGGGCCAGGTCGGCGATCAGCGGCAGGATGGCCGACGACTCAGTGACGACCCCGCCGCCGGTCTCCAGGGCCGGCACCTTGCGGCGCGGGTTGATGCGGCCGTACGCCTCGGTCAGGTGCTCGCCAGTCCGTGTACGGACGACCACGATCTCATGGTCCAGGCCCGACTCGGCGAGGGCGAAACGGCTGGCCAGCGAGCAGGCCATGGGGCTGTGGTGAAGTCTAAGGGTCATGGCGTCCTCATGCGGGCTCGTGAACGGGCGAAAGGGCTCGGGCCCAGGCGTCGGCCAGGATTCGCGCCTCGCCCGTGCCGAACACATAGCGGTCGGGCCGGACCAGGACCGCTTCGGCGCCGTGATCGGCCAGCCAGTCCTCGATGGTGGACCGGAACGGCGCGAGTCGCGCGTCGGACAGGGCGATGCTGACCAGTCCGCCGACGAGGTCGCGCGGCGGCTCGCGTCCGATCAGCCAGCCGCCCTCGCCCAGCGCGTCGTCGAGTCGCGCCGCACCCGCCCAGGGTTGCGGAAACAGGGTCCCGGCGCCGGGTGAACCGGCCAGCAGGCATCCCGCCTCCAGCGCCGGCGGCGCCGACGGCGGCAGAGCGTTGCGCCCCTCGGCCCGCGCCGCCAGCATCGCCGCGTCCCGCGCGGCGGCGGCGGCCGGATCGAGCGTGCAGACCACGCGGCCCATGCCGATGGCCAACTGGATATAGGCGCGCACGTGCGGCTCGCGTTCCGGCTGGTAGCTGTCGAGCAGGGCTTCGTCAGCCTCCCCCCGCAGCACCAGCGGCAGTTTCCAGGCTAGATTGGCGGCGTCGCGCATGCCCGAGCACATGCCCTGCCCCGCGAACGGCGGCGTCTGATGGGCGGAGTCTCCGGCCAATAGCACGCGGCCGGCGCGCCACTGCTTCGCGACCAGGCCGTGGAAGCGGTAGACGGCCTTACGCTCAATGGTGACGTCGCCGCAGTTCCAAGGCGCGAGCAGGGGAGCGATGAAGGCGTCGTCCAGGACCTGCTCAGGTGTCTCGCCGGGCAGCAGCATGAACTCCCAGCGATGCCGCCCCGGGCCCATCAACACACAGGTGGTCGGACGGGCGGGGTCGCAGATCTGCAGGTTGATCTCGGGCAGCTTGGCCGCCTCGCCGACCTTCACATCAATGACCAGCCAGGGCTCGTCGAAGGCGTAGTCGTCCAGCCCGATGCCGGCCGCGCCCCGAACCGCGCTCGATGCGCCGTCGCAGCCGACGACGTAGCGGGCGCGCACGCCCCCGTCAGTCAGCGCGACGGAGACGCCGTCGGCCTCGGGCGCCATGGCATCGAAGGCGCATCCGAGCCGGACGTCGGCCAGCGGAGACGCGGCCAGCCGCGCCCGCAGCGCATGCTCCACAGCGGGCTGGTGGAACATGTAGCCGGTGGACCAGCCCGATGGGCTGACGGAGGGCAGGTCCATGCGCACCAGCGGCTCGCCGCTCGCCGATCGGAATTCATAGGCCGGCGCGGGCCGACTGTGAGCCAGCACCGCATCCGCCACTTTCGCCTGCTGGAACAGGCGCATGATTTCATGATCGAAGTGCGCCGCCCGCGGCATCGGATACACCGTCGTGTCGCGGTCGATGGCGATCACGCTCACGCCCTGGTCGGTCAGCATCGTGGCCAGCAGGGCGCCGACCGGTCCCAGACCGACCACCAGCACGTCGCAGTCGAAGTCGCTCGCGGCCATCTCAGACTTCCTCCGCGCAGACATTCTCGATGGCGCCGAGGCCGTCGATCTCGACCCGGACCACATCGCCCGGCTGCAGGAAGCGCATCGGCTTCATGGCCGCCCCGACGCCGCCCGGCGTGCCGGTGTAGATCAGGTCGCCGGCCTCCAGCGTCATCGCCTGCGAGAGGTGCTCGACCTGCGCCCAGATGTCGAAGACCAGGCGCCCGGTGTTGGAGCTCTGCCGCGTCTCGCCGTTGACCAGGCAGCGGATGTCGCGCCCGTGCGGATCACCCAGCTCGTCGGCGGTCGTTATCCACGGTCCGAACGGCGCGTGGGTGTCGAACGACTTGCCCAGCACCCACTGCGGCGTCCGGTGTTGCCAGGCCCGTTCGGTGACGTCGTTGCCGACGCAGTAGCCGAAGATCGCGCCCGGGGCCTCGGCGCGGCCGATATGCCGCCCACCGGTCCCGATCACCGCGACCAGTTCGGCCTCGTAGTCCACCGCCTGCCCAGCCTTCGGGATCTCGATGGCGTCGAAGGGGCCGCAGGCTGAAGTCGGCGCCTTGGAGAACCAGATCTGGTGCGCGGGAGTCGCCATCTGGCTCTCGGCGATGTGGTCAGCGTAGTTCAGGCCGATCGCCATGATCTTACCCGGCCGCCGGATCGGCGCGAGCAGCCTGATCTGATCGAGCGGCAGGACATCGGCGGCGGCGGCGGCGATGTCCTCGACCTGCGAGCGGGCCGTCGGCCAGTCGCTGATGAGGGCGGTCATGTCGGCGCCGAGACCCGGCGCGGCGCGGCTGATCGACACGATGCGGTCGCCGAGGACGACGCCGAGTTCTGGCGTCTCGCCGGCCTGGAAGGTCGCGAGTTTCATGGATGTGTTTCCGTTCTCGGGGTCAGGCCATGGTCGGTGGAGCCGAGGGGCCCCACTGGACGCCCATCAGGTCCTGCAGGCTGGCGATGTTGGAACCGTCGGCGGCGGTGAACAGGTCGCCATCGGTCCAGTGTTCGAGCGTATGGCCCCAGGGATCGCGCCAGTAGTCGAACACCTGGCTGCCGAGGATGTGCCGGCCAACGCCCCATTCCGGGGTGCGCCCGGCGGCCTTCAACCGCTCATGTCCGACCATCAGGTCATCGAGATCGGCGACCTCGAAGGCGGCGTGATTGAAGCCCGGCCCCTTGGGGCTCTGCACCAGGAACAGGGTGTGGTGGTCGGTCGGGGTCGCGCCCCGGTCACAGCGCAGGAAGGCGCCGATGGCGAAGCCCGGCGCGACCTCGATCTCGTCGGAGGTGATGAAGCCGAAGCGGTCCTTGTACCAGCGCTCCGAGGCCCGGAAGTCCGAGACGTTCAGCACGGCGTGGCCGAGGCGGACGACGGTTGCCGCGCCGCCGGCGATGCGTTTGGTCGCGCGCAGGCGGCCCTTGGCGTCGCCGCGGTTCCAGGGCTGGGCCGCCGGAATCGCCGACGGATCGGCCGCCGACTGGCCGGCGACGATCTCGATGCGATGCCCGTCGGGGTCGCTCAGTACGACGACCTTGCCGCCGCCGGGCGCATCGAAGTCCATGACCGCGACGCCCTCGGCCGCCGCCAGGGCTTCGAGGTCGGCGACGCTGGCGGCCCGAAGGCCGAGACCGGCGAATCCGGCCTCGCCGCGCTCGGTGATGTGCAGCACGGGCGAGGTCCCCGCCCCGCGCGCGACCAGGCGGTCAGCGGCGCGCTCGGCGGCGCGCAGGCCGAAGTCGGCCAGAAAGTCCGCCATGGCGTCCAGATCCGGCGCCCGGAAGCGCACGAACGCGACGTCCTCGATCCTGATGATGCTCATCGCCCGCTCCACTTTGACCATTTAGTCATATCTTACACAGCGAGATAGAAATGCAAGTCGAAAGTCGTGCATATATGGGCACCGACGCGGTCGAGCAGGTGACGTTTTAGTCATATCTGGGAGATATGAGGTCAGCGATCACCCCTCAAACCCTCGTGCTGCGGGTGGTCACGCTCGACCGATACTCCTTGCGGAACCGGACTTTGAGCCGAGCGCGACGGCTCAGCGCTTGGCCGGTTTGCCGCCGGACTTCTCGCGCCTCTCCTTCTGAAAGCGGGCTTCGTCCCGGCGGAGGCGGTTAGCGGCCCGGTGGAACGCCGGGGGAATGGCGTCGCGCATGTGGAGAATGCTCTTCATTTCCACCATGCTGTCGAGGTTCCGAAGCCGCCCGACAAGCGCCCCCGTAATGCGCACCAGCGTGTAGGCGGTGTTCTGACCCGGTTCCATGAGACCTGCGTTGCTGCGCCCGGCGATTGGCATCTCCCTGCCCAAAGAACCCAGCCGGAAGAACATTGCACGAGCACCAGCGTGAACTTGGAAGTTCGCCAGCTTGTAGTAGGTGTTCATGCCCGATTGGTTGGCGCGTGCCTGAAGATCCTTGAAGGTCGGCCGCTTGGAGTTCAGGTGCTTCGCGGCCCATCCGTACTCGCTCCGAAACTCCGAACCGTAGCGAGCGATCACGTCTGCATAGGCCTTCTCGATGCGCTTCCTCTCGCGAGGCGCAACCGGCGCATACCCCATAGGAACTTGCTTCTCGTCATAGTCGTCGGCGTGTTTCTTCACCTCGACGACGTCATGCTCGATGAATCGGAGGGCCAGATCCTCGTCGCCATCCTCGATCACCGTCGCCGTCACATCTATCTCATGGAGCGTGCGCCAACGGGCCAAGGCGCCGTCGGCGAAGCCATTCTCCAGTAGCGTGATGACCTCGTCGGCAACCTGGCAGGCGCGCAAGTGGAGCCGTGTGAGGACGAAGCGCCTGTTTGCGTATCGCCTTGACCTCGAGCGCCGATGTCGCTTGTCGGTCTCGGTGCCGATTTCACGCGCACATGTGAGCAACATGCGCAGGAGGTCCAACCCCTCACCCCAACGGTCTTCAAGTCTCTCGCGGAAACCGTCGGCATCGAATTGCTGAAGCGCGCCCTCGACCTGCCAGGCCTCTCTGAGCGAACTGAAGAGGTTCGCGCCACTGGTCTCGATCACACGCTCGACCATGGCCGGAATCTCTTCCGTGAAGTTTGCGATGGTCCGCTCAATCTCCTTCGAGTCCTCTTCGTCGAATATCAGGTCGATATTCCGAAGCGCCTCGTTCCCCTCCCCAAAGGTGAAGGTGCCGTCGCCGTTCTCAAGGAGGCGATCAACTAAGGCGGCGAGCTCGTCACCCTCAAGCTCAATGCCTTGGGCCCTTAGCTTCCGCTCGACGATGCCGCACATCATGAGACGCGGCAGCTTGTCCGCTTCCGCGATAATCGCCTTCGTCAGCTTAGCCATCAGAAAAGGCTATCGGAGTCATGGCTGATAGAGAACCCAAGCGCAGCTAGAGCGCCGGGTCCTTGCGGTAGCTCTGGTGCGGGTGGTCGGACTCGAACCGACACTCCTCTCGGAAGGGGTTTTTGAGACCCCCGCGTCTACCATTCCACCACACCCGCACAGGCGTCGCACGCGTCCCGGACGGAACGCGGCGTGGGGACGGTCGATTGCCACAGGCGGGCCACGACCGTCCACCTCAAACCGGCGCGATCAGATTTTCGTCGGATAGACCGGCTTGATGTCGACCGGGATGTCCTTGAGCGTGGCGATGACCGCCTTCGCCTCCGCGTCCAGGTGCGCGTACTTGTCGAAGAAGGCGACCATGCCGGCGTAATCGCCGTCGCCCTGCAGCCGGACGATGTCGGCGGTCAGGTCGCGGATGCCGGTCTCCATCTTCGCGTTGTCGACCCGGAACTTCTTCTGCTTCGCATCCCAGACGATGGCGCCCTTCTCGCGCAGATAGCCGTACTGCAACGCCGCGCCCCGGCCGTGGGCCTCCTCGTCACCCCAGCGGGCCGCGCGGAACAGGCCGGCGACATAGGTGGCGAATAGCTGCGGCTTCTCAGCGACGGGCAACTCGCCCTTCTGCATCATGAACAGGATGTTCCAGGCGCCCATGACGTCGGCCTTGGCTTCCTCGGCGGTGCCGCCGATGTCCTTGAGCTCGACGCTGACGGTGGTCTTGCGGCCGTCCACGACGATCGTGCCCGGCCCCAGGCTGTGCGACAGCTCGTGGAACAGGGTCTCCAGGGTCATGTACTTCTTGTTCGCCAGGGCGGCCTGGTCGGACACCAGAACGCGGGCGGCGATCGGGCTCAGGATGCCGTCGTATTTGGCGCCCAGCACATTGGAGAGGATGACCTTCTTGGCCCCCTTGGCCTCGCGCACCCGCTCGTCATTGGGCAGGTTGAAGGCGATGGTCTGCGGGCCGTGCAGATTGTCGCCCCCGCCGCTGATCTGCTCGGCGACCGCGATCGGCGAGTCGCCGCCGCGCTTGAAGTTCTTGTAGCGCGCCTCGACCGGAAGGTTGGCCTCCATCGCGGTCAGGTAGCCCTTGTACTTGTCGAGCGCCGAGCTCTCCGCCGGGTTCTTCAGGGTGACGAAGGCCTCGAAGGCGGCCTTCTGGCCCATCATCTCGTCGGTGTAGGTCTCGTACGGCCCGATCGCGACTTCGATCGGCGTGCCTGACAGGTCCATCCAGGCCATCTCGGACTGGAAGTAGTCGTTCGTCCGGAAGGACGTCGCCCGCAGAGTCAGGAAGCGCTTGAGGCTGGAATTGGTGGTGATGGCGGCGGCCTGCTCCAGCAGGGCGGCGGCCTTCTCCAGCTCGGCCTTGTATTCCACCGAATAGGGCACGGCGACGAGCCTGTCGCCCTCGCGCCGGACGACCGTGTAGGTGTCCATCAGCGCCGCCTTCTGGTCCGGATGCGCGGCCAGGTAGGACTCGAAGTCGGCCTTGGTCATGCCGGCGGGATAGAAGCCGTGGCCGGGGCCGTCGGCGCCGCCCTGGGCCACGCGCTGCTTGTCGTAGATGGCCGTCATCTGGCCGGCGGCCTGGATGAGCAGATTCACCACCTGGCGCTCCTCGGCGTTGAGGAAGCTGGCGTCCGTCTTCATCTGGATGGTGGCGTAGTTGTCCGCATCGGTCGCGGGGGCCGTGGCGTCCGCGGGCTTTGTCGGTTGGTCACAGGCGGCGAGCGGCGCGCAGGCCAGCATCAGCCACACGAGAGGCGTAAGGGGTCGCATGAGAAAAAGGGTCCGTCGGAGGATCGTGATGGCGGACAGTCGCAGCGCGCCGCGGCGGGGTCAACGCACGGCTGGCGACATCGTCATTCGGCCCGCCCCGGACGCAGCTAGCCGCCCTCGCCGGACAGCCGGGCGGCGGCGGCTTCCAGGCGCTGCAGCAGCCGCTTGAGCTGTGCGACTTCGGCCGGGGCGAGTCCCGCCAACAGCGCGGCCTCGTAGGCGAGCGCGAGAGGCGCGATCTCGGCGTGCAGGCGGCGACCGGTTTCGGTGAGCGTCAGGATGTGCGAGCGACCGTCGGAAGGACTGTCGGTTCGGGCCACGAGGTGGCGGGTCAGAAGACCCTGGGCGGCCCGGCTCACCGTCACCTTGTCCATGGCCGTGCGCGCCACGATCGCCTGGGGCGACAGCGGCCCCTCGGCCAGCACCGCCATCAGCCGCCACTGCGGGATCGACAGCGCGAAGCGATCTTCGTAGGCCCGGGCGATCAGGCGCGAAACGCCATTCGAGGCGACCGACAGGCGGAACGGCAGATAGTCGTCGAGCGCCAGCCCGTCCGTCCCGCCGCCGTCGCGCGCCGCGAGCGGCGTCACGTTTGAAGCCATGCCCTTGGGCCTCCTCGTCATTTGCCCGGGACCACGACCTCCTGCTCGATGGCCCCGAAGATGGAGTGCCGCCGGGCGCCGCGCATCTCAATGCGCACCTTGTCGCCGTGGCGCAGGAACGGTGTTTTCGCCTCTCCGGCGAGCAACGTCTCGACCGTGCGCACCTCGGCGATGCAGCTGTAGCCAAGGCCGCCCTGGTCGATCGGCTTGCCTGGACCGCCGTCGGCGTCGCGGTTCGAGACCGTGCCCGAACCGATGATCGTGCCGGCCGACAAGGCGCGGGTCTTGGCGGCGTGGGCGATCAGCGTCCCGAAGTCGAAAGTCATGTCGACGCCGGCGTCGGCCTCGCCGAACGGCTTGCCGTTGAGCTCGACCTCAAGAGCTCCGTGCAGCTTGCCGTCCTTCCAGCGGTCGCCGAGCGAGTCGGGCGTCACCGCCACCGGCGAGAAGGCGCTGGCCGGCTTGGACTGGAAGAAGCCGAAGTTCTTGGCCAGCTCAGCCGGGATCAGGTTGCGCAGGCTGACGTCATTGACGAGCATCACCAGCCGTATGGCGGCCAGGGCTTCGTCGCGCGAGGCGCCGAGCGGCACGTCGCCGGTGACCACCGCCACCTCGCCCTCGAGGTCGCAGCCCCAGGCTTCGTCCTTGAGCGGGATCGGATCGCGCGGCGCCAGAAAGCCGTCGGAGCCGCCCTGATACATCAAGGGGTCGGTCCAGAAGCTCTCCGGCATGTCGGCGGCGCGCGCCTTCCGGACCAGCGCCACATGGTTCACGTAGGCGCTGCCGTCGGCCCACTGGAAGGCGCGGGGCAGCGGCGAATGGGCGTCGTGCTCGTGGAAGCGCTCCTTCGGCACCGCGCCGTGCTCGAGGCTGTCGCTCAGTCCCTTGAGGAGCGGCTCGCACCTGGCCCAGTCGTCGAGCGCCGCCTGCAGGGTCGGGGCGATCGTGTCGGCCGGCGTGAACCAGGCCAGGTCGGAGGAAACGACGACGAGACGGCCGTCACGGCCGCCCTTGAGGGACGCAAGCTTCATTTGGACTCGTTTTTCTTGAGGATCGTCTTGGTGGTTTCATCGAGCGGCTCGGGATCGGTGAAGTCCTTGAGCGCGCCTTCCATGTCGCCGATGCGACCAGCGCGGTTGCTCCACCAGATTTCGAAGTCGCGGACCGCGCGCCGCACCGCCAGCAGCTGGTCCTCGAGACTGAGGGGCTTGTCGTGATCATCGTGGTGGTCGTCGTGATCGACGTGGTCGTCGTGGCCGTGGCCGTCACCGTGCGCCGCGTCATGTGCTTCTGGCTTCTCCGCCACGCCGACATTCACGGTGATCGAGGGACCGTGAACGTTATTGCCGACTGCGGCCAGGGTTGAGCCGGCCCCGCCCCTGGCAGAATGGCCGCCGCTGTGGCCGCCATGGCCTCCACCGTGCCCCTTATCCTTCTCCTTGGACTTGTCCTTCTCCCCCATCGCCTCGCTGATGGCCTTGAGCAACTTGCCCACCTCGCCGCCGAGCTTGAGCGTTCGGCCAAGGCGGGTCTCGATCACCCTTCGCAGCAAATTGGCGCCGGCGAGGATGCCGTAATCGTCCTGGCTCAGCGCGTGTCGCGCGGCGATCAGGATCATCTCGTAGGTATCGGAGATTTCCTTGGACGGCAGCTTTCTGCGTTTGCCGCCGTCCGGCACGCGCAGCGCGTTCATCAGCAGAAGCGCCAACACTCCGGCGATGATCCAGCCCGCGACGCCCACCGGCGTCAGGAGACCCGGAACCGTCTCGGGGCCCCACGGAAATTCACTATGCTCGACCATGCTCTACCCCCTCGACCGGGCCGCCGTTCTAGCCGCCCTTGCGGATCGTCCGGCTGACTCTCGCGCCCGCATCGTAGCGCGAGGGGCCGCCGAACACCGCTATCTCCACGAGAATGTCCCCGCCTTCGCCATCGGACCAGAGGTAGTTGCGTTCAACCTGCACATTTCGCCCGGCAGGCGAGATTCCGTCGAAGGTGTCGCCCCACGGGGTGACCTTGGACGCGTCGCGCCAGCTCAGGGTCACGGCGCGCGCGAGTTCGTCCTCGGCCATGGCCAGGAGATCGGGATCAGCCGCCTCGCTCACCCCTGCGCCTTCCAGCTGTCGACGTAGGCGGGGTTCTCGACCGCTGACGCGCCCTCGCCCACTTCGAGCGGATCGCGGGTGTCGATCATCACCGCGTATTCGTCGGTCGCCGCCTTGTCCTGGACCAGCATCTTCTTCAGGGCCTTGGGGTGCGGTCCATGGGTGAAGCCCGAGGGATGGAAGGTCATCATCCCGGCCTCGATGTGATCGCGGCTGAAGAAGTCGCCGGCGTGGTAGAACAGGACCTCGTCGTAGTCCTCGTTGTTGTGGAAGAACGGGATCTTGATCGCGCCAGGGTCGGTCTCGAACGGTCGCGGCGCGAAGGTGCAGACCACGAAACGGTCGGCCAGGAAGGTGGTGTGGACGCTCGGCGGCAGGTGGTAGCGGGCGCTGACCAGGGGCCGGAAGTCCTTCACGTTGATCCGCGCGGGGGCCAGTTCGCCATGCCAGCCGACGGCGTCGAGCGGATTGTACGGATAGGTGGCGACCGAGACCTGGCCGCGCCTTTTGATGTGGACCGCCGTCTCGCCGTCGTCGGCCTGGTGGTCGCGGAAGGCCTCGTCCATCACCGGGGTGTCGAACAGGGCCGGGTCGAACAGCGCATGCGGGCCCAGCAGTCCCTTGTCCGGCAGGGTGTAGTGGCCGTTGGTCGCCTGGATGGTCAGGATCGCGGTGGGTTCGGACGGCGCCAGCCGCCACATGGTCCCGCGCGGCAGGTAGAGATAGTCGCCGGCGACGTAGCCGATGCGGCCGTAGTCGCAGAACAGGTCTCCGCTGCCAGCGTGGACGAACAGCAGCTGGTCGCCGTCGGCGTTGCGGGCCAACGCCGGCATCGGCGTGCTCAGCTTCCAGAACCGCATCTCGCAGGCGGCGTTGTGCAGCACGACCGGCGCGTCCCATGGCGAGCGCGCCGCCTCGTTGAGGCCGTTCAGGTCGAACGCGCGCGGGCGCAGCGGCCCCTCGAAGCTGGTCCAGCCGGTCGGCGGGCGCCGGTGGTAGAGGAAGGCGGCCGGGCCGAAGAAGCCCTCCTTGGACACCTCGCGCTCATAGGTCCCTTCTGGAAGGTCGGCGTGCGCCTGGCGGCTGTGCAGGCCCTGCGCGCCGCGGACGGGGATCCAGTTACCCTTGGCCATGACTACTGCTCATCCTTGAAGATTGAGACCACGGTCGGTTCTCCGTCCGCCGCGCGGGCGCGGTACATGCCCGGCGTGTTGAAGCTCCAGGCGATCTGGCCGTCCGGCGCGATGGCGATGACGCCGCCGTCGCCGCCGATGGCGGTCAGCCGGTCCTGGATCACCGTGTCAGCCGCCTGCTGCAGGGGCACGCCCTCATACTGCACCAGGGCGCAGACCTCGCGGGCCACCGTCAGGCGGATGAAATACTCACCCGAGCCCGTCGCGGAGACGGCGCAGGACTGATTGGAGGCATAGGTGCCCGCGCCGATGACCGGCGCGTCGCCAACTCGGCCCCAGCGCTTGGCCGTCATGCCGCCCGTCGAGGTGCCGGCGGCGAGGTCGCCCCGACTGTCCAGGGCCACGACGCCGACGGTGCCGAACTTGCGGTCGCTGTCGTCAGGCAGGCCGTGGACGGCCGCCTGCGGCGCCGGCGCGCCGGCCGGACGGGCGGGAACCGGCAGGCCCTGGGCCGTCAGCTCCCTGACCAGCCCCTGCCAGCGGCGCTCGGTGAAGAAGAACGACGGGTCGACCTGCTCCAGGCCCTGGCTGGCCGCGAAGGCGTCGGCGCCCGCGCCGATCATCATCACGTGCCGCGACTTCTCCATGACCGCACGGGCCAGGGTGATCGGGTGGCGGGTGCGGGTGACACCGGCCACCGAGCCGGCCCTCAGCGTCCTGCCGTCCATGACGGCGGCGTCGAGCTCGTTGCGTCCCTCAGCCGTGAAGACCGCGCCGCGGCCGGCGTTGAACAGCGGATCGTCCTCGAGATCGCGGATCACCGCCTCGACGGCGTCCATCGCCGCGCCGCCCTCGGCGAGGACCTTCGAGCCCTTGGCGGCGGCGTCGGCCATGGCCTTGCGGTAGGCGGCCTCGACCTCTGGCGTCAGGTCCTTGCGCTCGATGACGCCGGCGCCGCCGTGTATCACCAGCGCCCACTTGGGCTTGGCGAGGGCGGGCGAGGCCAGGAGGACGAGGCCCGTCGCCACAATCATTGCGAGAGATTTCAATTGCGCTCGCGTCATGTTCGCCCTATGTTCACGTCATGTCAGAGGTGACCGACATCGTCGTCCCGATGCTTCAGCGGATTCAGGCCCAGCTGAACCGTGTGGGCGACGACATCGCCAACCTCAAGGAGGACATGTCCAACATCAAGGTTCGCGTCAGCCTCATCGAAGAAGGCCTGAGCGCGATGAACCGGCGCATGGATACGTTCGACTTTCGCCTCGAACGCATCGAGCGCCGGCTCGAGTTGACCTCGGCCTAGTCCGCCTTCACCACGCCGCGGCGGATCTGGTCGAGCTCGATCGACTCGAACAGCGCCTTGAAGTTGCCCTCGCCGAAGCCCTCGTTGCCCTTGCGCTGGATGATCTCGAAGAA
>CALALX010000041.1 GCA_937925635.1 uncultured Caulobacter sp. | reverse complement strand
AATCGCGCCTACGGTCTTTTGTGCCGGGCATGCCTAAGTGGGCCTCTTACGGTTTTTGGTCGTTGCAGCGCGCCTCACTGATGGTTTTGGGCTCGTAAAATCACCGCCTTTAAGATTCCAATTGGAATGCTCCGTCGAGGATAGTTAGCTGCAATCGAGAAGCGGTCGCATACGGCGCAAACGCGGCAGCCGGATCGCTTCGTGTTCTCTGCAACGTGCGTTCAACCGATGGTCAAAGGCCACCGCCTTATTGGGCTCTTACTTAGTGAAATTTATGGATCGAGGATCGAAAGTTGATTGAGTCGAACGGCAAGGTCGCATTGTTGACCGGTGTGACCGGCCAGGACGGGGCGTACCTGTCCGAGCTTCTGCTGGCCAAGGGCTACACGGTGCACGGGATCAAGCGGCGGTCATCGTCGTTCAACACCGAGCGGATCGAGCATCTCTATCAGGATCCGCACGAACCCGGTCAGCGGTTCATCCTGCACTACGGGGACATGACCGATGCGACCAACCTGATCCGAATCGTGCAGCAGACCCAGCCGGACGAGATCTACAATCTGGCTGCCCAGAGCCATGTCCAGGTCAGCTTCGAGACAGCCGAGTACACCGCCAACGCCGACGCCATCGGTCCGCTGCGGCTTCTGGAGGCGATCCGACTGCTTGGGTTGACGGAAAAGACGAGGTTCTACCAGGCCTCGACCTCGGAGCTGTATGGCAAGGTGCAGCAGGTGCCCCAGACCGAGACCACGCCCTTCTACCCCCGCAGCCCCTATGCGGCGGCTAAGCTTTACGCCTACTGGATGGTGGTGAACTACCGGGAGGCCTACGGCATGCACGCCTCCAATGGCATCCTGTTCAACCACGAGAGCCCGCTGCGGGGGGAGACCTTCGTCACCCGCAAGATCACCCGGGCGGTGGCGGCGATCCTGCACGGGTTCCAGGACAAGCTCTACCTTGGCAACCTCGACGCTCAGCGCGACTGGGGCCACGCCCGGGAGTACGCCGAAGGCATGTGGCGGATTCTGCAACAGGAAACGCCGGACGACTATGTGCTGGCCACGGGAGCGACCACCCGAGTGCGCGACTTCGTCAGCCACGCCTTCGCCCAAACCGGCGTGACCATCGCCTGGGAGGGCGAGGGGGTGGACGAGATCGGCTGTGACGCTGCCACCGGAACCGTCCGGGTCGAGGTCGACCCACGCTACTTCCGCCCGGCGGAGGTCGATCTGCTGATCGGCGATCCCTCCAAGGCGAAGGCAAAGCTCGGCTGGGAGCACAAGACCGGCTGGCAGGCGCTGTGCGAGGAGATGGTCCAGGAGGATCTCATCCGGGTCGAGAAGGACCGCCGCAGCCATGGCGAGTGAGATCATCTTCCCGCTAGAGGGCAAGCGGGTCTGGGTTGCGGGTCACACCGGCATGGTCGGCGGCGCCTTGGTGCGGCGCCTGGCCAGCGAGGGCTGCGAAGTTCTGGTCGTCGACCGCAAGATGGTGGATCTTACCAACCAGGCCCAGACCCACGACTGGGTCATGGCAAACAAGCCCGACGCGGTGTTCCTGGCCGCGGCAAAGGTCGGCGGCATCCTGGCCAACGACAGCTACCCGGCTGACTTCCTGTACAAAAACCTGATGATCGAGGCCAACATCATAGAGGCCTCGCGACTGGCGGGCGTGGCAAAACTACTGTTCCTCGGCTCCAGCTGCATCTACCCCAAGCTTGCCGAGCAGCCGATCGTCGAGGAGGCCCTACTGTCCGGGCCCCTCGAGCCGACCAATGAATGGTACGCCATCGCCAAGATTGCGGGTATCAAGTTGGCCCAGGCCAATCGTCGCCAGTACGGATGCGACTTCATCAGCGCCATGCCGACCAACCTCTATGGGCCGGGCGACAACTTCGACCTACAGTCCAGCCATGTGATCCCGGCGCTGATGCGCAAGGCGCATGAGGCGAAGACGACCAACGCGCCGAGCATGACCGTCTGGGGCTCGGGGACGCCGCTACGGGAGTTCCTGCATGTGGACGACTGCGCCGACGCCTGCGTGTTCCTGATGCAGCGCTACAGCGGCGAGACCCACGTCAACGTCGGCTCCGGCGAGGACCTGTCGATCGCCGATCTGGCCCGGGCGGTCTGCGCGGCTGTGGGCTACCGGGGCGATCTGACGTTCGACCGGTCAAAGCCTGACGGGACCCCGCGCAAACTGATGAGCGCTGCCAAGCTGCGCGGCCTCGGCTGGAGCCCGGCGACCCCCCTCGACCAGGGCCTGGGCGACACCTACCGCTGGTTCCTCAAGGACGGCACTGCTGGCGCCCGGGTTTGGCGAGATGAAACCGCAAATCCCGTATAACTTGTAATCGACGGACGGGAGGTGGAGATTGTGTGCGGAATAGTGGGTTATTCGAGTCGAGACGCGCGCCCCGATATTGTTGCGGCAGTCGCGTCAATTCGGCACCGCGGCCCCGATGGAATGGGCACGTATCGAACTGAAGACGGCAGCGTAGGCCTTGGTCACGCGCGACTTTCCATTGTCGATCTGAGTGCAGCCGGCGATCAGCCTATGGTGAGCGCCAACGGTCGGTTCGTGATCGTTTACAACGGCGAGCTATACAATTCTGATACGCTCCGGAAGAAAATTGATGCTTCCAGATACCCGTTTCGTGGTCATTCAGATACAGAGGTTCTGCTCCGGCTCCTGGAGAACCAGGGACTTGAATGTCTGAGTCTATTGAACGGGATATTTGCATTCGCTTTGCTCGACGGGGAAGATGGCACGCTCACCCTGGTGAGGGATAACTTCGGCGTGAAACCGTTGTACTACTCAGTCGGGGAAGATTGTTTTCGTTTTTCCAGCGAAATAAAGGGTTTGGATGCGATGGGTGCGGATCTCGGTCAGGCCGATCCCATCTCGCTTGCACGCTACACAACCTATTTGTGGTGCCCTGGCGACGGGACCCCTGTCGTGGGGGTGCGCAAGCTTGGCCCCGGCGAAGCAATGACAGTCCGCGATGGCAAGATCTTGAAACACTGGCGCTGGTTTCAGCAGCCCGCACTCAAGCCTCAATGCGCAATTAGCGGCGATGCGGAGGCCATCTCGCTGACAACCCAGCATCTCCGCGCCGCTGTCCATCGGCAGCTCGTTGCCGACGTCCAGGTCGGCGCGTTCCTCTCTGGCGGGCTCGATTCGAGCGCCGTCGTCGCGTTTGCCCGCGAAGTTAACCCCGACATACAGTGCTTTACTATCGATGCGGGACAACCGACAGACGGTACGCCAGAAGACCTGCCCTACGCACGACGTGTAGCTAAGCATCTAGGCGTCTCGCTCAACGTCGTAAAAGTAGACCCCAGTAGAATGGCGAAAGACCTCGTTCAGATGGTTGTCCAACTAGATGAACCTTTGGCCGATCCCGCCTCGCTAAATGTCTTGTACATTAGCCAATTGGCTAGAAGCCAAGGTATAAAGGTTCTTCTGTCAGGAGCAGGCGGCGACGATCTGTTTACCGGTTACCGAAGACACCACGCCGTCGGAGCCGACCGTCTCATTGGACTAATTCCCCGTGGAATTAGGTTGGCTGCTGAATCGACAACGTCTCGACTAGACAAAAGACACCCTTCTCTTCGTCGGATAAACAAGCTTTTCTCCGGGTCAGGACTGAGCGGCGATCGAAAGATCGCAAACTACTTTTCTTGGATAAGCAACACAGAACTTTATAGACTTTACACGCGGGACTTTATCGAATCTATCGGCGCCGAGGAGGTCGATCTTGTGATGACCGACTTCCTCTCGGGCATGAATAGCGATGCAGAGCCACTTGATAGAATTCTAGCGCTTGAACAGCGTTTCTTCCTTGCAGATCACAATCTTCTGTATACCGACAAAATGTCAATGGCGGCCGGGGTTGAGGTCCGAGTGCCGTTCCTGGATCTGGATCTAGTCAAATTCGCCTCAACGCTCCCCAATCGATTTAAACAGCGAGGCTCAACTGGGAAGTGGGTACTGAAGCAGGCAATGGAACCTTACCTGCCTCGAGATGTAATATATCGCCCGAAAACAGGGTTTGGAGCCCCGCTTCGATCTTGGATCAGAAATGAATTGAGAGGCGAATTGCTGGAACTCCTCTCCCCAGACAGCCTAACATCCCGGAACATCTTTGACCCCCGTGCAGTCCGAAAACTAATCGAGGCCACCGACGCTGGACGTATGGATGGGACCTATGCTCTATTTTCTATGATGTGCATTGAAATCTGGTTCCGGCATTTTGTAGACGGAACATCTGACGACCCCTACTCTCGGCATGGCCTTAGAGATGTTGCGACAGGCGCGGCGTAGCACCGGGCTTCATACTGTCGGAAGGCGAATCCACCTGGAATTGCCGTCACCCCAGGGCACCGCTCAAGTTCGCCAAACCCGCGCTGTCAGCCCCGCCGGCACCGGGCCGACGCTCGTAGGGCCAGGCAATGCCGATTGGGTCATAGAGGGCAGCCACAGCAATTGGGCAATCTCGCGGTTGCTGAAGAGGAGATGCCGAATGTCGGTGGCAACTCGACCGCAGGCGTCGACCTTAGCAAACTCGAAATGCCGCTCGCAATGGGCTATCAGAATGAGCTCGGGGTGTGAGGGGGCCCATCCGCCGAAGATCAGATTGTCAGCCCTGGCCGACGAGATGGGTCCAATGGACCCAACTGGCTCACAGTTGGGTTGACTACGGTGCCGAGCCAAAGAGGCGGCGATGCATTCAAGGTCGACATGGCATGAGGGTGCTTAGAAGCGCCCTCGGTAGTTGCGGCACGGAGCACTTTAGTTGGTTCTTCCCGGGAGTTGCGGGTGCCCGTCCGATTGTTGAACCGCGAGGATTTGCTAGACTGGGCGACACGTGCAGACCCTTCATGCGTCATCCGGCAAATCACTGATATTTCGGAAATTGCCCGCGGTTCAGCGTGCGGGGCCGACCTCGCTACACACGAAGCCGTCCCAGGGAGAATTGGTTTAGCATTGCTATAGCGATAGCCCTGATCTGCAGGGGCCGCTTTCGACTTAACGATCTTTTCGAATGAAATCAGACGATGGGGCCCGATGTGAACAGTAACAGTTCGGATATGGACAAGAAGCTTGTTCACGATTTCTGGGACGCCGCGTCATGCGGCGAAGGACTTTATCTGGATGCTGCTGATCTCGACGGCTATCGTGAGCAATCTCGGAAGAGATATATTTTAGAGCCGTATATCGAAGAATTTGCCGATTTTTCGAATTGCGCAGGGCTCTCGGTATTGGAAATCGGAGTTGGGCTCGGATCGGACCATCAGAGATTTGCTGAACATGGAGCCGTACTTTCCGGGGTAGACCTAACCAGCCGTGCTGTCGAACATACCAAGAGGCGCTTTGCCGCTACTAATAATTCATCAAAATTGTCTGTAGGTGATGCTGAGAATTTGCAGTTTCCAGACAGGTCATTTGATTTGGTTTACTCATGGGGCGTTCTGCACCATAGCCCCGATACCATGGGGGCGATTTCTGAGGTTTGGAGAGTACTAAAACCCGGCGGAAGAGCCAAAATTATGATATATAATAAGTTTAGTGTTGTCGGATTTATGCTGTGGGTAAGATACGGGCTTATGAAGTTTAGGCCGGGACTGTCTTTGGAGAAAATCTATTCGAATTATTTGGAAAGCCCCGGCACGAAAGCATATTCGATTAAATCGGCAAGGGATATGTTTTCACAATTCAATGACGTATCTATTAGAACGGTGCTAACTCACGGGGACTTACTTGAATCTGAAGCTGGCCAGAGGCATCGAGGCATATTGCTTAGCGTCGCAAGATACGTGTGGCCAAGGAGAATAATTCGAAGCCTGTTCCCAAAGTCAGGTCTATTTATGCTTATTGAAGCCAGAAAGCCGTCTGAGTGAAACAGGTCCTGCAGAGCTTGGCCGATGGCGCTACGCAGCTCGCCGATGTCCCTTCGCCCGGCGCGGGGCGAGGCGGAGTGCTCGTGAATTCCACCACCTCCCTGATCTCCGCCGGAACCGAGCGGATGCTCGTCGGCTTCGGCAAGGCCAATTGGGTCGACAAGGCGCTGCAGCAGCCGGACAAGGTCCGAATGGTGCTGGAGAAGGCGCGGACCGACGGGATCGCCGCGACTGTCGACGCCGTTCGGAGCAAGCTCGATGAGCCGCTGGCGCTGGGGTACTGCAACGTCGGTCGGGTGGCCGAGGTCGGCCGCGGAGTAGACGGCTTCTCTGTCGGCGACCGGGTGGTCAGCAACGGCAAGCATGCTGAGGTCGTGGCCGTTCCGAAGAACCTCTGCGCTCACATTCCAGACGCCGTGAGCGACGAAGCAGCCGCCTTTACGGTGCTTGGCGCCATCGGGCTGCAGGGCATTCGCCTGGTCAACCCGACGCTCGGCGAGTGCGTGGTGGTCACCGGGCTCGGGCCGATCGGCCTGATGACCGTGCAGATGCTGCGCGCGCAGGGCTGCAGGGTCCTGGGGGTCGACTTCGACGCCTCACGCCTCGCCCTGGCGCGCTCCTTCGGCGCCGAGGTCTGTAACCCCGCCGCCGGCGAGGACGTTCTGGCTGCGGCCGCGGCCTTCTCCCGCGGAATCGGTGTCGACGCTGTCATCATCACCGCGTCGACCAAAAGCAATGAGCCGGTGTCCCAGGCCGCCCGGATGTGCCGCAAGCGCGGGCGCATCGTGCTGGTTGGCGTCGTCGGGCTCGAGCTGAGCCGGGCGGAGTTCTACGAGAAGGAACTGACCTTCCAGGTCAGCTGCTCCTACGGACCCGGGCGATATGACTCGGCCTACGAGGAGGGCGGCCAAGACTACCCCATCGGCTTCGTGCGCTGGACCGAACAGCGCAACTTCGAGGCCGTGCTCGATCTGATAGCCTCTGGCGCGCTGGACGTGGCGCCGCTCATCTCGCATCGCTTCCCCGTCGAACAAGCGGCGGACGCCTTCTCGCTGCTGGCGTCGGACACGCCATCGCTGGGCATCCTGCTGCAGTATCGGCCCGACGAGGCGCCCGAGCGACTGACCGAGCGCACCGTGACCCTCGCGCCCGCTCCGGCGCCCGGCAAGGCCAGCGTCGCCTTCCTCGGCGCCGGCAACTACGCCGGCCGCGTCCTCATCCCGGCCTTCAAGGCCGCCGGCGCAAACCTGCGCACCGTGGTCAGCAGCGGCGGCGTCAGCGCGGTGCATTTCGGCCGTAAGCATGGTTTCGCCCAAGCGAGCACCGATGGTGCGGCCGTGTTGGCGGACACGTCGGTCGACACCATCGTCATCGCCACCCGGCACGACTCCCATGCCCGCCAGGTGTTGGACGCCCTGCGCGCCGGCAAGCACGTGTTCTGCGAAAAGCCCCTGTGCCTGACCCTCGACGAACTCGCCGAGATCGAGGCCGAGGCGACCGCTCGGCCGAACCAGCTGCTTATGGTCGGCTTCAACCGCCGGTTCGCGCCGCAGGTGGTCAAGGTAAAGGCGCTGCTAGCGCCGATCGCTGATCCCAAGTCCTTCATCATGACGGTCAACGCCGGGGACATTCCGTCCAACCACTGGACCCAGGACCCCGCGGTCGGCGGCGGCCGGATCATAGGCGAAGGCTGCCATTTCATCGACCTCCTACGCCATCTCGCCGGCGCGCCGATCGTCAGCGCCCACACCTTAGCCATGGGCGCCTATCCGGGTCTGGCGATCCGCGACGACAAGGTGTCGATCGCCCTCGGCTTCGCGGACGGCTCGACCGGCGTGGTCCACTATCTGGCCAACGGCCACAAGGGTTTCCCGAAGGAGCGGCTGGAGGTATTCGTCGCCGGCCGGATCCTTCAGCTCGACAATTTCCGCAAACTGCGCGGCTGGGGCTGGAAGGGCTTTTCCGGCCTGAACCTGTGGCGGCAGGACAAGGGGCAGGGTGCCTGTGCAAAGGCCTTCGTCGAGGCAATCCAGGCCGGCCGCCCCTCGCCGATCCCGCTGGACGAGGTGCTGGAAGTCAGCCGCTTGACCATCGAAGCGGCGACAGCGGCCAAGGCATGACCATACTCATCGATATCATCGCCGGCGCGCGGCCGAATTTCATGAAGGTCGCGCCGATCATTCGCGCGATCCAAGCGCGGCGAGCCCAGGGCGGTCCCTTGCGGTTTCGCCTGGTGCACACCGGCCAGCACTACGATGCGGCGATGTCGGGCGACTTCTTCACCCAGCTCGGCATCCCCGCGCCCGACGTCAATCTGGAGGTCGGATCCGGCACCCAGGCCGAACAGACAGCGGCGATCATGACCCGCTACGAGCGGTTGCTGCTCGATGCGCCGAGCGCTCTTTGCCTGGTGGTTGGCGACGTTACCTCGACCATGGCCTGCGCCATCGCCGCCCAGAAGCTGCGGATTCCGGTGGCCCACGTGGAAGCCGGCATCCGGTCTGGTGATTGGACGATGCCCGAGGAGATCAACCGGATGGTGACGGATGCAATCACCAACTGGTTCTTCACCACGAGCGCCATCGCCAATGACAATCTGCGGCGCACGGGCGTGAGCGATGAGCGGCTGTTCTTCGTCGGCAACACGATGATCGACACCCTGCTCCACCACCGCGCCGGGTTCCGCAAGCCGGCCTTCTTTGACGAGCTTGGACTGAAGGCGGGCGAGTATTTCGTCGTCACCCTGCACCGCCCGGCCAACGTCGACCGCGGCGACGGCTTTTCCCGCCTTCTGGACGCCATCGCGACCGGTACGCGGGGCTTGCCCGTGGTTTTCCCGGTCCATCCCCGTACAGCCAAGACCCTGCGCGAAGTCGGCGCGGCGCCAGCCTCGATGCACCTCGTGGATCCCCAGCCCTATCTGGAGTTCAACTACCTGGTCGAGAACGCCCGGGCGGTGATCACCGACTCCGGCGGCATCACCGAGGAAGCAACGGTGATGGGCATCCCTTGCCTGACCCTGCGCGACAGCACCGAACGGCCCGAGACGGTGACCATCGGCACCAACGAGCTGATCGGCACCGACCCGGCCGCCCTGAAGCCGGCGCTTGATCGACTGTTCGCCGGCGATTGGAAGAAGGGCGCGATCCCGGACCTGTGGGACGGCAAGACGGCGCCGCGGATTGTTGAAGCCCTCGAAGGACTGCTGGGCGGACAGGCTCCGACGGCCTGATGGGCCCGCTCGCAACCATTGACCGTTACTGGCAGACCCTGCGCTGGCTGAAGCCTGTGCAGATCTACGGGCGTCTCTGGTTCCGTGCGGTTCGTCCGCGTCCGGACCTCAGCCCTGCACCGCCGCGACGCAGCCCCTCGGGCGCCTGGACGCCGCCTGCGCGGCGCGCCGCCAGCCTCGTCGGGCCGGGCGTCTTTCAATTCCTGAACCAGTCGGGCGACCTGTCGGATTGCGGATGGGACGATCCCGCCCGAGACAAGCTGTGGCGGTACAATCAGCACTACTTCGACGACCTGAACGCTGTCGGCACCGCGGCCCGCACGTCATGGCATGTGGCGCTGGTGGACCACTGGCTTGCGCACAACCCACCTGGGCTAGGGTCCGGCTGGGAACCCTACCCAACCTCGCTGCGCATCGTGAACTGGATCAAGTGGGCGCTCGATGGACATGAACTCGACGATGCGGCCGTCCAGAGCCTCGCTGTGCAGGTGAGATGGCTGCGTCGACGCCTGGAATGGCACCTGCTCGGCAACCACCTGTTCGCAAATGCCAAGGCGCTGGTGTTCGCGGGCCTCTGGTTCGAGGGGCCGGAAGCGCAGAGTTGGCTGAACACCGGCCTCGCGATCCTCGCCAGGCAGGTTCCCGAACAGATCCTGTCTGACGGCGGACAATTCGAGCTAAGTCCGATGTATCACGCGTTGGCGCTCGAGGATGTCCTCGACCTGTTGAACGTCTGTCGGTGTTTCGGCGATGGGCTCGCGCCCGAACAGTCTGCCCAGATGAACAGGCTGTCGGAGCGGGTGGGGTCAATGCGGATGTGGCAGGCGGCGATGTCTCACCCGGACGGACGGATCGCCTTCTTCAACGACGCGGCGTTCGGGATCGCGCCGGAAAACACCGAACTCGAGGCCTACGCCTCGCGGCTAGGCTTCGGCGCAGCGCCAGACTTGGGCGCAAGGGTCTGGCTGCCGGCCACCGGATATGTGCGACTGTCGCAGCCCGGCGCGGTTCTGATCGCCGATCTTGGCGATGCTGGACCGACCTATCTTCCCGGGCACGCTCATGCCGACACATTGAGCTTCGAGCTGTCCATTCACGGACAGCGCCTCTTCGTAAACTCCGGAACATCCATCTACGGCCTGAGCGCCGAGCGTCTCCGACAGCGCGGCACGGCTGCCCACAATACATTGCTGGTCGAGGGGAAGAACTCGTCCGATGTCTGGAGCGGGTTCCGCGTCGGACGGCGCGCCAGACCTCATCGTCGACTGGTCACGCAGATCGGCCAGGGGCAGACCGCCCAGGCCTCGCACGACGGCTACAGGCACTTGCCGGGGCGGCCCTCGCATCACCGGCAATGGACCCTCTCGCCCGGTGTCCTGAGAATTCAGGACGAATTGGGCGCAAAGGATCTGAACGCCGAGGCGCGGTACCATCTGCACCCGGACGTTCGGGCTATGCTGGCGGAGGACGGCAAGGGCGTGTTCACGCTGCCGGGTGGGCAGGACGTCCTGTGGAACGCCTGGGGGGACGGGGTCCGCCTTGAACCCTCGACCTGGCATCCGGAATTCGGCGTCAGCCGCCCCTCGATCTGCCTTGTCGTCCCCGTCCGCGGCCACCGCGCCGCCCTCGATGTTTCCTGGTCCTGAAGTCGCCCCGCCGATGCACATCCTCTTCCTCACCGACAACTTCCCGCCGGAGGTCAATGCGCCGGCCAGCCGGACCTTCGAGCATGCGCGGGAATGGGTGAAGGCCGGCCACCGGGTGACGGTCATCACCTGCGCGCCAAATTTTCCGAAGGGCAGGGTGTTCGACGGCTACCAGAACAAGCTCTGGCAGATCGAGGAGATGGACGGGATCAAGGTCATCCGGGTCTGGACATACATTACGGCCAACGAGGGCTTCTACAAGCGCACCCTCGACTATGTGAGCTTCATGGTCGCGGCAAACATCGCAGCCTTCGGCGTACGCAAGGTCGACGTCATCGTCGGCACCTCCCCGCAGTTCTTCACGGCCCTGGGTGCGCTCGGCGTGAGCCTGACCAAATGGCGGCCCTGGGTGTTTGAACTGCGCGACATCTGGCCGGAGTCGATCAAGGCGGTCGGCGCGATCAAGGGCGGCCCTGTGCTGTCGATGCTCGAGCGGCTGGAACTGTTCCTCTACCGGCGCGCCAAACGGATCGTGGCCGTGACCCATTCGTTCAAGGAAGCGCTGATCCGGCGCGGTATCGCCGGCGAGAAGATCCATGTCGTCACCAACGGCGCCGACCTGTCGAAGTTCGTCCCCCGGGCTAAACCTGACGCCCTGACCGAGCGGCTCGGGCTGAAGGGATGCTTCGTGGCCGGCTACGTCGGCACACACGGCATGGCGCACGGCCTTGAGACGCTGCTGTCCGCCGCAGAGATTCTCGCCCGTTCGCCCGAGGGGGCGGCGATCCGCATCCTGTTGCTGGGCGACGGCGCCCGGAAGGCGGACCTGGTCGCCCAGGCCAAGGCGATGGGCCTGACCAACGTGCTCTTTGTGGACTCGGTGTCGAAGGCGGAGGTGCCGGACTACTGGGCCCTGCTCGACGTCTCGATCATTCACCTCAAGAAGGACCCGCTGTTCACCACGGTGATCCCGTCCAAGCTGTTCGAGTGCATGGCCATGGGCCTGCCCGTTCTCCACGGTGTCGAGGGAGAGTCGGCCGCCATTCTCGCACGCGAAGAAGCCGGCGAGCCCTTCGAGCCGGAAAATGCGCAGGCTCTGGCTGACGCCATGCTTCGGCTCTCGCGGGACGCCGTTACCATGTCCACCTATCGGGCCAAGGCGCTGGAAGGCGCCCCTCGCTACGACCGAGCCAATCTCGCCCTCGATATGCTGGCCGTCCTTGAAGGCGCCGCAGCCAAGTAGCGGCCTTGCGCTAGGCAATCGCCAGATCGTGCCGAACGATCTCGAACGGCGCCAGCTGTTCCGGCGCGGACAGCAAACAACCTCGCCCGATCCTCACCACTTGAGCGCTCGACCACCACCAGCTGGTCGGCGAAGTGGCCGCCGTTTGCTCTGATCCGCTCCCCGGAAACTGGACCGTTCTGAGTTAGAGTTTTCCGCGCCGTTTCCCCGGGCTGGGAGGAGTGGAAGACGATGAAGGCATCGAAGTTTTCGGACGCGCAGAAAGCGTTCATTTTGAAGCAGGGCGCGGAGGGTGCGTCGGTGGCGGAGATCTGCCGGCGTGCGGGGATCAGCCAAGCGACCTACTTCAACTGGATGAAGAAGTACGGCGGGCTTCTGCCGACCGAAATGAAGCGGCTGAAGCAGCTGGAGGATGAGAACACCAAGCTGCGGAAGCTGGTGGCGGACCTGTCGCTGGACCGCGAGATGCTGCAGGACATTATCCGCCGAACCGAAGGTCGGCGCAGCCAAAGCTCTGAGGCCTGTTCGGAAGCGCGAGCTAGTGGACGGGGCTTGTGACGAGTGGGGCGTGTCGATCCGGAGGGCCTGCCGGGTGCTCGAGATCGACGCTTCCACCTACCACTACAAGTCCCGTCGCCCCGAACAGGCCGGTCTAGAAGCCCGGATCCGGGAGATCTGTCAGACCCGGATCCGCTACGGCTATCGTCGGGTCCATGTCCTTCTGCGGCGTGAGGGCTGGCGTATCAACATCAAGAAAACCCGGCGTGTTTACAACGAGTTGGGCCTTCAGTTGCGGAACAAGACGCCCAAACGGCGCGTGAAGGCCAAGCTTCGGGAGGACCGCCGTGAGGCCACCGAGCCGAACGAAACCTGGGCCATGGACTTCGTCCACGACCAGCTGGCCACGGGCCGGAAGATCCGGATCCTGACCGTGGTGGACACCTTCACCCGGTTCTCACCGGTGATCGACCCGCGGTTCAGCTATCGGGCGGAGAACGTCGTCGAGGCCCTGGAGCGCGTTTGCGCCCAGGTTGGCTTTCCGAAGGCGATCCGGGTCGACCAGGGGCGGAGTTCATCTCCCGGGGCCTCGACCTGTGGGCCTATGCCCATTGCGTGACGCTGGACTTCTCACGGCCCGGAAGGCCGACCGACAACGCCTTCATCGAGGCCTTCAACGGGCGCCTGCGGGCCGAGTGCCTGAACGCCCACCGGTTCCTCACCCTTGCTGACGCGGCCGAAAAGTTGGAGGCTTGGCGCAGCTACTACAACGAGGTCCGGCCCCATGGGGCCATCGGGCAAAAGACCCCGATTTCACTGGTAAATCACCGTGGCGCATCCAGCCCGCCACCGTGACAGAGGCCGGAAAACTCTAGCCTCAGGTGGTCCCGAGAATGGGAGCGGACCAGATCACCAAAGGACTCTCGTTATGGCTGGATGAGAAACGGGGGTCACGTCAGAATTCGATTGGTGTACTAGGCAGGGAGAACCTCCCGGGGCCCGAACCGAGCATGTCTGCAGAAATTGTTCCGGTGATCCTCTGCGGGGGCTCAGGTTCGCGCCTCTGGCCAATGTCGACGCCCGAACGGCCCAAGCAGTTTCTAAAACTATTCGGTGGGCGATCGACATTTGAGATGGCCGTGGAACGGGCATTTGGAATTGCCGGGGTCCACTCAATACTTGTTGTGTCGAATAGTCAGCTCCGGGGTCACATCCACGAGCAGCTCGTCGGTCTCACCAGGACCGCCAGTATCCTGTTCGAGCCCTCCGGAAGAAATTCCGCGCCCGCCATCGCCGCCGCCTGCGCCTATCTGGCTGAGACCGCGCCAGAATCGATCGCCGTGTTCATGTCGGCGGATCACAACATTCCAGATGCAGCCGCCTTCGGGCGGGCAGTTGAGGCTTCAGTCGACGCTGCAGAAAAGGGTCGGATTGTGACCCTGGGTCTCCGCCCCTCCTCACCGTCCACGGCTTACGGCTACATCCTGCCGGAGAATTCCACGGATCCGGTTCAAACCGTTCGGGCCTTTGTGGAAAAGCCGGACGCGAACACCGCCGCGCAGTACATGCGGGACGGATATCTTTGGAATAGCGGGACGTTCGTGGGGAAGCCGGAAACGCTCCTGAGCGAAATCGCCCGCTACGCCCCGGCGGTTCTGGATGCCTCCCAACTTGCGATCAGACAGCGGACGGCCATCGACGGAGCCTGGGAGCTGGGTCCCGCCTTCGCTGAAGCCCCCTCCATATCCATTGATCATGCGGTGATGGAGCGCACGGACCTTGCGTCGGTCGTGCCATCGAGTTTCGAATGGGCCGACGTTGGCGCTTGGGACGCGGTCAAGGCGGCGGTCCCGGTCGACGAGAACGGCAATTCGGTCACGGATCAGGTCCTGATGATCGAGAGTTCAAATTGCCTGGTGAACGCGCCCGCCGGTTCGAAGGTCGCTCTGATCGGCGTCAAAGATCTCGCGGTCATAGTCGCTCCGGACGGCTCGATTTTGGTTTGCGGCCTGGCCAGCACGCAAGCGGTTCGACAGGCCGCTGATCACTTCGGTCAGCGTTGACTACCCCACACATTCAGCTGCGCCTCGCGCACATACCGTCCCACCACGTTCATCGACGTCCAGCCGCCGGCGGTCATGATCACTAGGATGTCTCGGCCGGCGCACATTAGGTCTTGGGCGGCGCCGACGCGCATGGAGTGGCCGGTGAGCGTGCGCCAGACGGTCTCGTCGAGGCCAGCGCTTATCGCGGCGGCCTTGATCCGGCGGTTGACGGTCAGGGAGTCGATCGAGATGCTGTGAACCGAGGCGTTGATCAGCCGGCGGAACACGTAGCCCTCCTCCACCCCGGACGCCTCCAGCCAAGGGTCGAGATGCGCAACGGCCTTGGCCGATAGGAACGCCCAGCGGCCATCGCCGAACGGGTCATTCTTGGCGCGGCGCACGAGGATCTTGCCGCCGCCGGTGGGCAGGCGGACCATATCCTCAACAGCGATGTTGACCAGCTCCGAGCGCCGACAAAGGGTGTCGTAGCCGACGGCGATCAGCGCCTTGTCCCTCAGGCCGATCAGAGTTTCTGGGCAGGCCGCCAGCAGCTGGTCGCGCAGAGTAGCCGTAAGACCCCGCGCCTGCTTCGGCCGCCGGACCTTTCCCCGCATCGCCCGGCGCAGTGCGATCGCCACCTCCTCGTCATCCACCGGACAGGGCGCGCGGACCAGGCGGTGGATCTTTCGGATCGCGGCGAGACGGCGCTTGAGGGTTGAGACAGACGCCTGCGGGGCGTTCCAGGCGATGAAGGCGGCGACTTGCTCAGGCGTCGCCGGGGCGACGTCGCGACCGTTGGCCAGACACCAGGTTTCGAAGATGGTCAGGTCGGCGTGATAGCCGCGCAGGGTGTTTTCAGCGTAGGCGCCGGAGAGACGATCGATCGAAGCGCGCCATTGGAGGCCGCCTGTCTTCGGTGGATACTCATCCAGCTGGACCGTACTATTCGGCTCCATATGTGATGATTATGGCTCCAAAAGGGCCGTTTGTCGAGCGGGTTATGCTGACTGGACTTCAAATCAGGGCCGCCAGAAGCGGGTTGCGATGGTCGGTGATTGACCTCGCCGAGCGCTCCGGTGTCGCCGTGCGCACGATCAAGCGGCTCGAGCCGGTAGATGGCGTGCCCCCAAGCCGCACATCCACCCTGATGGACATCCAGCGCGCGTTCGAAGCGGCCGGGATCGAGTTCATCGGCTCCCCCGAAGACGGACCAGGCATCCGGATTAGGCCCCCGGGCGCCGCCAACCCCTCAGTCTAGGCTGGCTCGTCCGCCCAAGGGTTGGTGGGCGACAACCTACGATTCGCCGCAAGCGCACGACCAGTTGCCATTCCCATCAGCCTATCGAGCGGGATGGGCCTGAATTCTGTCTGATCGACCGACACGCAAAGATAGCGAAGGTCATCCAGGGAGCGGGCGTGCAGGTGGCCATGAACGTTAAGCGTCCCCCGCCCCAGCTGGCTCGGGTGGACGGGGATATGGCTGAGCACTAGGCCCGGGAGGTATTTGACGACGCCGACGCTCTCGAACAGCCCCCAGCCCATGAGCGCCGCGAGGTCATCGCCATTCCCGCCCACCAGGCGCTTGATGCCTTTCAGGTCGCGGACCTTGAGGGCGTTCTTCCGCCGTCCAAGGTCACCCAGGACATAGACCGTGTCGTCGTCAGCGACCGTCTCGTTCCAGCGCCTGACGATCTCCCCATCCATCTCCTGCGTCTCCCCTAGAACCGCTTGCGGTATCCGCAGCGGACGCAGGTCACGTAGCCGGGGCGGGAGTTGCTGTTGCGCCATTTGTGGTGCGTGAAGAGGCAGCTGATGAACTTCATCAGGCTGAAAGACGGCGACCGCTGCATGGTAAGGTCCGACGCGAGAAAAGGCGCTTCCCCACAACGCGCGGGGCTGGCGTTCGTCGCGTCGAACAGTCTGGCGCGTTCTCGATAACGACGCTACGCGACCCGTGGTCGCGGCGCGCCGTTCGGCGACCGCTCGCCGCGCCGCGGCGGGCGGTCGTCGTGGCCGACCCCGACCGGCGGCGAGCGCCGGGTGGGGCCGTCAAGCCTAGGCCCGCTTCCTGCGGCCGCCCTTCTGCCCCAGGCCAAGGCTGACCGCCATGGCGGAGCGGGCGGCGCTGTAACTGGGCGACACCATCGGATAGTCGGCCGGAAGACCCCACTTGGCCTTGTAGTCATCGGGCGTCAGTCCCCGGGTCGACAGGTGGCGCTTGAGCGTCTTGTACGGCTTGCCGTCCTCGAAGCTGATCAGGGCGTCCGGCGTGATCGACTTGCGGACCTGCGCCGGAGTCAGCCTGGATTGAGCGACCGGCGCCTCCGGAGCCGCCAGTTCGACCAGGGGGGCAGCCGCCGCGCCGACGCCGGCCAGGCTGCTGGCGATCTGGCTGATGACGGACGGAATCTCGCCCGCCGACACTGGAGAGTTCGAGAAGTAGGCCGCGGCCACTTCGGCCACGAGTTCGCGCAGGCGATCGCCTGATTCCATCATATTGCCAGTCCCCCGAGACTTGGATCAGTTCAAATTTCCGCTGACCCTCCTTAGGCCGCAAAATCAGGCGTTGGAAAGGAGAGGCGGTCGACTTTCCCCTAGGTGCGACAATTCGACAACGTCTTGTGGCCCTTCGACTATAGTCGAAGGGAGGTCGTCGACGGCCGGTTTACCAGAAGTGGATTTGCCGTTCGCTTCGACCGCCGATATCCGGCGCCCGCGGATCGGCGGAGCGGATGTTGACGACTGGGGGCTGCTGACGGCTACTGAGCCGCGACGCCTTTTCACCGGTTCAGATGCTCCGCCCCCTCGTCTTCAGCCTTCTGCATGTCGCCCTGACCGCGGCGGCCGCGCCGCCGCCCACGACCCCGGCCCGCGTTCCGGCGGTTGGAGAAGCGCCTGACCACCAAAAGCGCCTGCAGCGCTGCCTGACCGGCTCGGCCGAGCTGGCGATCCCCAACTGCACGGCCGTCATCCAGACCCTGGATGTCCCCGACGCCGCCCTAGCGGCGGCCTTCGCGCGCCGGGGCGAGGCCCGTCATGGCCAGGGGGACCTCGCGGGCGCGGTGGCCGACTATGAGTCGGCGCTGCGCATCGCACCGGCGGACGCCGGCGTGCAGCTCAACCGAGCGGCCGCGCTGGGAAGTCTGGGGCGCTACGGCGACGCCATCGAGGCGTACGCCAGGGTCATCGCGCTGCGACCGGCCGACGCGCGCGCCTTCAACAGCCGCGGGGCCGCCTATGTCAGGCTGGACGAGGCCGACCTCGCCCTCGCCGACTACGACCGGGCGATCGCGCTGAACCCGATGTACGCGGAAGCCTTCAACAACCGCGGCGCCGTCCGGTCGGCCCTCGGGCGGCTCGACGCCGCGATCCTGGATTTCGACGCGGCCCTGAAGCTGAACCCGCGCTATGCCGACGCCCTGAACAACCGGGCGGTCGCCCTGATCCGCAAGGGCGACAACGCCGCCGCGGTGGCGGACCTGACGCGCGCGCTGGCGCTCCGGCCGGACTTCGCCGACGCCTACTACAATCGCGCCGTCGCCTTCGACCGGATGGGCCGGAAGGCCGAGGCCGACCGAGACTACGCGGCGGAGAAGGCCGCCCGGGGCGCGGCGCGTCCCTAAGGGCGCGGGCCGACAAGCCCTAGGCCGAGGACCGATCCGCGGACAGGGCCCGGCGCGGCGCGAAACCGCGGACCAACAGCCAGAGCCCCAGCGCGACGAGCACGCCCAGCACATCGGCGAGGAAGTCGAAGACGCTGGGATCGCGCCCCGTGACCCCCTGAAGCAGTTCGGTCAGGCCGCCCAGCGCGACCGCCAGCGAGGCGACCACGATCCGGCGGGCCTTGGGCGCCAGCACCGCCAGGCTCCAGGTCGTCAGGCCGAAGGCCGTGAAATGGGCGATCTTGTCCCACTGCCCTATGGTCTCAAGGGGCGTGGCCGGTCCCAGCAAGAGAACGGTCAAAAGGGCCAGGATCGCGGCCGCCGCCCCCCGGAGCCGCCAGGACGCCGACGGACGCTGGCCGCGTCTGTCGCTGCGCGTGACGGTCAAGGGCCCCCTCCCGTCAGGCCGCGATCTTCCTTGGAAGTCACGCGTCGACATCTTGCCGGTCGAGCTCCACCGGCATTTCCTGCCCCATGATCGCCAGCAGCACGCGCACCCGGTTCTCGCCGCTCATGCGGTCGACCGTCGCCAGGCGCTCGGCGAAGGGGCCGTTGGCGATCCGGACGGACTGCCCTGGCTTCAGGTCGGTGTCCCGGGGCAGGACGACGCCCTGCCCGTCGGCCTGGGCCTGAAGCGCCTCGACCAGGCCTGGCGGCGCCGCCAAGGGCGCGGTCTGGGCCTTGATCATCCGCAATACCCCGACGGTGCTCTCGATGGGACGCCATCGATCCCGGCTGAGGTTCAGCTGAACGAACAGATACCCCGGAAAGTAGGCGACCAGCTTTCCGGTCTGGCGGCGCGCGTGCCGCACGGTCTTGCGCTGCACGGGCAGGAAGACGCCATAGCCCTGCCGGACGAGATTCCCGGCGGCCTGCGGCTCTCGCCCCGCCTTGGTGTTCACCACATACCAGCGGATGGCGTCATCGGACATGAGCGAGGACCTACAACCTCCCGGGAGCAGCGCCTAGGGGTCGGCCAGGCATCCAAGGCCTGCGACAACCCACCGCTTTTACCGATGCAACGAATTGACTGACCCTCTGCGTGAAATTTGCATGACGGTGCATTAACCCCTGCAGTCTAGGATCTTCGACAACCAAGGTTAGACGTGTCGCCCGGAATGACCACACAGGCTGCGGCCCGCCGCACTTCCTTCGAGGGACTGCTTCGTTCGATCTGGACGAGGCACAGCTGGAACCTCCGCGCGCGCACGCTCTTCATCGTCAGCGCGGCCGGACTGTTCTGGTTCCTTGTCGGCCTGATGGTCCTCGACGCGCTCGGCTAGCGAAATCGTCGGCGTCATCCCGCGAACCCAGACTGTCCGCGCTCCGGGAGCCTCAACGACGGGTTGGCGCTACTGGCCAGCCGATTTCAGCGTCTCGTCGACATTGAACCGGGCGCCGCTAGCGGTCTCCACATCGCCGGGACGCATGTCCGTCGGGCAGTCCCCGATCCGCTCGGCATCGATGGTGATCCTGCGCGTGCCGTTCATTCCGGCGCTGGGAGCGCCGGTGATCGTCATCACAGCCTCGACCTGATATTTCTGATCGAAGTCGCCGACCACGGCCCCCGACCGCTGCGTGCGGACACCGCGGCTCGTGCAGTCGGATTCAAATCGCCACGACCCGTCCTCCTGACGCTCGAACGTGTTTCGGCTGCAGGATTCCCGCGTCGCGGTCCCCCACCAGGACAGCCGGGCGTCCAGCGCCTTGTCGAGGCAGATCTTGAGTTCGACCGGCCCAGTCCCGCCGTCGACCAGGTTCACCTGCCGCCAGTAGCCGGGCTTGCGCGCCGGGATCGGATAGTCGGGCGCCGCCGACCCGGTCGTCTGGGCCTTGCCCTGAGCGCTATCCCCCACGGGTCGAGAACAACCCTGGGCCGTCAGCACACAAAGGCCCGCGAGGACAGCGGCGCTCACCGATCGTGGTCCAAATCTCACTGAAACTGTCATGATGGCAGACTACCTCTCGACCCGTCGCTCCGATAAGGTGGAGCGTTCCAACGCCCGGGAGCGTTACGTCGCTCCAACTATAGGGTCAGCAGTCAATTGATGGCATCGAATTGGTCCAGCGGCTCAAAAAATTCCTGAACGAGCTGCGTGATCGTTTTTCGCCCGATGCGGAACGCCGGCTTCCGAGGGAACTGTCGACCTCTCTGGGAAGCCGACGTGTCTTCGCGATCGGTGATATTCACGGGCGGCTGGACCTGCTGCAAATCTTGCTCGACCTTATCAGCGAGCGCTGCAAGGGCGATGCTGAAGAGCCGATCCTTATATTCCTTGGGGACTATGTTGATCGCGGACCCCAGTCGGCCCAGGTGCTGGACAGGCTGATCGCCCTGAATGGCGAAGGGCGTCGAACGCGATTTATCGGCGGCAACCACGAAGAGGCCATGGGACGCTTCCTCGACAGCCCCCTCGAGGGCCTGGCCTGGCTGGACTACGGCGGTCGCGAGACCGTAGCGTCGTACGGACTGTCAGCCCCCGACAAGGATGCCGACTCCGCCGCGTGGTTGGATTTCCACAAGGCGTTCTCCCGGGCCGTCCCGAAGGCACACCGGCGTTTTCTCTGGGGTCTTGAGGACGTCGTCGAACTCGGCGACTATCTCTTCGTCCACGCCGGCGTGGATCCTGACCGCCCGTTGCAGTCCCAGTCGCCGCACGATCTGCGCTGGATTCGGGGCAAGTTCCTTCGCAACACGCGCCCGCTCGGAAAGCTCATCGTCCACGGCCACACACCCAGCAACGCGCCCTATGCCGACGATGTGCGGCTCGGCATCGATACCTGGGCGTACAAGTCAGGCGTGTTGACGGCCGTCGAGCTGACTGGGTCGGCCAGGACCTTCCATCAGGCCAGCCTCACTTCATAGACTATCAGTCCCACTCTACTTTTATTTCCTCCGAGGAATGAGCATTCTCCCGTTCACCAATGCTGGTGAGTTCCTTAACCCTTGCGCAGGATCTCGATCATTCGCGCCGGTCCGCGAGTCGAACAGGCAATCAGGGGCGCGGCAGAAGCGACTATCCCGCAATAAAAATTGGGCTTGAGAAGGAACCTGGTTGCAATCAGCGCGGTTCTATGGCATCCAGAAGTTGTTGGTTTTTTCAGCCGGTGGAGGTTCCGTTGATCAAGAAGGTTGCGCTGTCGTTGGCGCTCGCCTCGTCGCTTTCCGTCGGCGGCATGGCTCACGCGCAGGAAGAGCCGCTGCTCTTCGGGCTTGGCACGGAGGCGTTCTTCGTCACCGCGTTCGTGATCGGCGGTGTGATCATCGTGGCCGATCGCGTTGACAGCCGCGATAGCCCGACCAGCCCCTAGTCGGCGGCGGTTTCGCGAGTCTACAAGAAGGCGCCGAGCATATCGGCGCCTTTTTTTGCGTCCGCTATCGCTGTTCACTTGATTTCATCGTCAACAGCCGCCCTTTTCGGCTTCGCCCGGGACGCGGAAGACGCTACCGTTTAGTGGGGCTAAAGGCAGAGGCGAACCAAGATGATCACACGGGCCCCTTGCTATCGAACTGTTGTCGCGACTGTGCTTCTCTCTGTGAGTAGTCTGTCGTGGAGCGGCGCCAACGCTCAGGCGCCGATGGCGACTTCGATCCCGACCATTCCCTTTTCCGCCCCGGCGCAGGAAGAGTATCGGCTCGAGGCGCAAGACAAGATCGATATCACGGTCTACCAGGTCAAGGACCTGAGCCTTGAGAAGGTTCAGATCGATTCCGCCGGCAATGTCTTTCTTCCCCTGATCGGCGTCGTGCCCGCGGCGGGTCGGACGCCGACACAGCTGGCCGGCGACATCGCCGACCGCCTGCGGGGCAAGTACCTGCAGGCGCCGCAGGTGGCCGTGCGGGTCAGCGAGGCGGCCAGCCAGAAGGTGACCGTCGACGGCGCTGTCATCCAGCCGGGCGTCTACGTCATGTCAGGCCGCACCACGCTGCTGCAGGCCGTCGCGATGGCGAAGGGGCCAGACAGTCGGTACGCGGACCTCAAACGCGTCGTGGTTTTCCGCAATGTCGACGGACAACGGATGGCGGCGACGTATAATCTCAAGGACATTCGAACGGGACGGGCGGAAGACCCGGAGATCAAGGGCAATGACGTGATTGTCGTTGATGGCTCGGGGACAAAGCGCGCTTTGCGCGAAGTCCTCGGCGCCCTGCCGGCCCTGACGATATTCCGGCCCTTTTAGTAACCAGCCAAGGATTGCGTGAATGAGCCGCCAGCCCAGTGAGGGGATGGACGACGATCGAGGTATTGTCGGGTTGGCCCCCGTCCGGCGTGGCCCCATCATCGTCCGGCACGGCCGTGACGTCGAGGCCTTCGACGGCATGGACGACGGCGATGGCGAGGACTTCCAGCGCATTCAGCTCGCCGTCATCTGGGGCGCGATCGTTCGCCACCGCCTCAAGATCGCGGCCACGATCCTGTGCGCCCTTATCGTCGGCTTCGCCGCCACCCTGCTGATGCAGAAGCAGTACACGGCGACCGCCGTCCTGCAGATCGATCGCGAAGCGGCGAAGGTCGTCGACGTCGACGGCCTGACCCCGACGGAAGCGACCACCGGGAACGAGTTCATCGATACACAGGTCGGCCTCCTGAAAAGCGACGCCCTGGCCCGCCGCGTGGCGCAAACCCTCAGACTTCAACAGAATGCCGTCTTCCGGGACATGGCCGGCCTCGACCCGGTGAAGCAAGGCGAACAGACCCGCGACCCGGCCAATGTCGAGGATCGATTGGCCCGCGTGGTGGCCGGAGCCCTGCGGGTTCGCCAGCAGGGGCTGTCACGACTGGTCAGCGTCGAGGTGACGACTCCCGACCCGGCGCTCTCGGCCAGTATCGCCAACGCGGTCTCCGAGAACTTCCAGACCATCTCCATGGAGCGGCGGTTCGAATCGTCGGCCTATGCGCGTCGTTTCCTGCAGGACCAGCTCGCCAAGGCCAAGGAACGCCTGGAAACCTCTGAAAGGGAGTTGGTGGCCTACGGCGCCGCGGAGCAGATCATCACGGTCGCGCCCACCGGCGGCCAGGCCAGCGGCGGCGACACGGCCACGCAATCCCTGACCGCGGCGAACCTCGCCTCCTTGAACGCGATGCTCACCGCGGCGCAAGGCCGTCGTATCACCGCCGAACAGAAGTGGCGGCAGGCGCAGGGGGCCTCTCCGCTCTCGTTGCCCGAGGTCCAATCCAGCCCGGCGATCCAGTCGCTGCTTCAGGAGCGCGCCCGCCTGTCGGCGAACTATGAAGAGAAGGCCCGGGTCTTCGGTCCGGCCATGCCCGAGATGCAACAGCTCAAGGCGCAGATCGAGGAGGTCGAGCGCCAGCTGCGGTCCCAGTCCGAAAGCGTGCTGGGCACGATCCGCGCCGAGTACACCCGCGCCCAGCAGGAAGAGAACCGCCTGGCGGCGCAGGTCGAGGGGCTGAAGGGCTCCTACATCGACCTTCGCGAGCGCAACATCAACAACACCATCCTGCAGCGGGAGGTCGACACCAACCGGGCGCTCTATGAGGGCCTGCTCCAGCGCTACAAGGACGTCGGCGTCGCCGGCGGGGTGACATCGAACAACATCTCCGTGGTCGACCGGGCGACCACGCCGAGCGGCCCCTCTTCGCCCAAGCTGCTGCTCAACCTGGCTGTGGCCCTGCTGCTGGGCGCAGGAACCGCCGCCGCGCTGGTCCTCTTGCTCGAGACCATGGACGAACTCGTGCGCAATCCCGACGATGTCCAGTCGAAGCTCGGCTACTCGGTCCTGGGCGTCATTCCGGTCCTCGAGGCCGGAACCTCGCCTCGCGAGGCGATGGCCCTGGCGCGATCCAGCTTCAGCGAGGCCTATGCGTCGGCCCGTACGGCGCTTCAGTTCTCCACGGTGGATGGCGCGCCGCGCAACGTTCTCATCACCAGCGCCCGACCGTCGGAAGGCAAGTCGACCACGGCCCTGGCGCTGGCGACCAGCTTCGCGCGCCTGGGCGTGCGGACGCTGCTGGTGGACGGGGATCTGCGCAACCCGTCGGTGCATCGCCTGGTGGCCGTTAATAACGCCACCGGCCTGTCCAACTACCTGACCGGCGCCCCGTGGGAAGAGTCGGTCCGCCCGACCGACCAGTCCGACCTTTTCGTGCTCCCGACCGGGCCCCTGCCGCCGAACCCCGCCGAACTCCTCTCAAGTCCAAGGTTCGCCCGCCTGCTCGAGGATGCCGGACAACACTTCAGTGTCGTCATCGTCGACGGTCCGCCGGTGATCGGCCTGGCCGACGCGCCGATCCTTTCGTCCTACACGGACGGAACCGTGGTCGTGGTCGAGGCGAACGTGGCGCGGCGCAGCGTCGTGCGGATCGCGGTTCGCCGTCTTCTCCAGGCCCGGGCGCGCCTGTCCGGCGTCATCCTCACCAAGTTCAACAGCACGTCGGCGGGCTACGGCTACGGCTACGGCTATGCCTACGCCTATTCCTACGACTACGGACAGAAGCCGCCGATGATCGCCGAGGACAGCGGCCGGTAAGATGTACGGACTCGGGGCGCCAGGGATCATCAAGGGTCTATGACGACGCTTCGGTCCGTTCGACCCGTTCTGTCGGCGCTGGCGGCCCTGGCGGTCAGCGGCGGCTGGCTCGCCGTCGCGCTGTCCTCCGTGAACCCCTCGGTCGACAACGCCAAGAGCTGCGTCCAGGCTGCGGCTGTTGGCGATCGCCGCGCCGAGGCTGAGCCCTGCGTGCGCGCGCTCACCGACAAGGTCGCGCGGAACCCCTACGACGGATCGGCGCTCGCGGCCCTGGCGCGGGCGAAGTCGGCCGGCGGCGATGGCCGCGCGGCCGAGGCGTTCGCGAAACAGGCCGTCGCCGTCGATGGCGCAAATCGCCTTGCCCTCACCCAGCTTTTCGCGACCGCGTTGCTTGAGCGAAACGACGCCCTGGCGATCGATTGCCTGGACAGGCTTCTGCGAACGGCGCCGGAGCTTGGCCCCGACCTGGCCTTCCAGGTCGCGCAGCGGCTCGACCAACCGGCGCTTCGCACGGCGCTCACGCGCCGACTGCACCGCGATCCGCCCTGGAAGGACGCGTTCGTGCTGAGGCTGGCGCAAACGGCGAGAGCCGGCGACCTCTCCGCCTTGCTGTTCACGATGGCGGCGGATAAGCCCGGGCTTCCGGACCCCGCCCTGACGCCGGTGCTGCAGAGACTGCTTCGCGGCGGGCACATCGCCAGCCTCAAGGCCTATTTCGCCAAGGCGAGGACGGGCGGGCCGCGCCGTGCGGGCGAACTCGTTCGGGACCCCGGGTTCGACCAGGATCCCGCAACGACGGCTTTGGGATGGGCGATCGACTCGGCGCCGGGGGCTCAGGTCCGGTACTATGGCGCGACGGGCTCCGACAGCGGCGGCCTCGCGCTGCAAAGCGACCTCTTCTCCTCGTCCCGGCCGCTGGTTTCACAGCTGATCTTTGGCGACCGGGGCCGGGTGCAGGTCGAGGTGGTCGCCCGGGCCGCGGGGGCGGGCAACAGCGGGGACTTCGAGGTCGCCCTGCGATGCGAGCGCGGCGCCGCTCTGGGCCGGCGGCCGATTGACGTGGGACAGACGGAGTGGACGGCGTCCCGCGCCTCGTTCGACGTGCCGGAGAACTGTCCCGTCCAGATCCTGGCCATCGTGGCAAGGAACAGCGACATCCGATCCTCGGCGGCGGTCGAGATCGACAGCATCTCGGCGCGCAACATGACCGGGCCGGCGAGCTAGCAGCATGAAGCACTCCCCCCCGCCGCAGGGCGCTACCCTTGAGTGGCCAAGATCCAGATCCGAACAGACGCTGCTGGCGATTCTGGCGCTGCTGGTAGTCGCGGGCTTCCTGTTCGGGGGATCGGCGACGGATCGTCCGGTCGGCTTCGCCAGCGTCTCGATCCTGGCCGCGGCGGCGCTCGCCGCCGGCCTTTGGCGGCTCGGCCGGACGCCAGGGCGCCACGACGTCCTCGCCCTGGGCCTTTGCGCGGCGCTCGTCGCCCTGCCCATCCTCCAGCTAACGCCCTTGCCGAGCGAAATCTGGTCTCGGCTGCCCGGTCGGGACCTGGCGATCGCCTCGGCCAAATTGGTCGGCGCGGAGGGCGCTGTCCACGGACTGACCCTGGCGCCGGCGAAGACGCTTGAAGCCGTGGGCTGGCTGCTGGCTCCAATCGCGATGTTCATTGGCGTCATGTCGATCGGCCATCGTTCGCGGCGCTGGCTGGTCGGCCTCTACCTCGCGATCTCGATGATCGGCGTCGTCGTCGGCCTGTACGAGATGTACCTCGGACCCGGCTACACGCTGCTTCCGTACGAGTTCGTCAACGCCGGTCTGCCCACCGGCTTCTTCGCGAACCGCAACCATCAGGCGTCATCATTAGCCGTAGCCCTGGTGCTTGCCGCGGGCGCGGCGCATCGGACGGACGGGGTGAGAAGCCGGTCAGGCCTGTCGCCCCGCTACATCTTCCTGGCCTTGGCGGCCCTGTTCGCCGCCGGCATTCTGGCCACCCTGTCTCGCGCCGGGGTCATCCTGTTGGCCCTCGCCGTGGTTGCCGCCGCCATGCTGTTGGCCCGAGACCCGCTGCGCCAGCGCCTGGGTTCGGGGACGACAAACTGGCTCCTCGCCCTGGCCGTCGCGCTGGTCGCATTGCTCGCCCTGGGCCTGCAGCCCGTTCTCGCCCGCTTCGATTCCGCCAGTACCGAAACGCGCTTCGAATTCTGGCCGCCGTTGGCCGAGGCCGCCGCGTCCTTCTGGCCGCTAGGGTCGGGTCTCGGGACCTTCCGGTCTGTCGCCGACGCCGCCCTGCCCGTCGAGCTTCTGACGCCTTCCTATGTCAACGAGGCGCACAACGAGTATCTCCAGCTCTGGCTGGAGGCGGGCGTGGCCTTCCCCCTTCTGTTCATTGGCTTTATCGCCTGGCTCGTACGGCAGGGCCTCGGAAGCGGCCGGGAGGACGGGACTGGCCGGGATGGCCTGTTCTGGATGTCCATGGTCGCCATCGGCCTGCTGCTGCTTCACTCCTTCGCGGACTATCCCCTCCGCACGCCCGCCATGGCCGTCTCGTTCGGGTTTTTGTGCGGTCTCCTCACCAAACCGCCGCGGCGGACCTCGAAGCGCCGGCGCGCGGCATAGCGTTGGCCGTCTGACGGTCCGCCGCCGGACCGCGCCCGGAGCGTCATGGCGTCAGCGGGCGAACGCTCGTCGAGGACACCCCCGCGCCCAGCGGCGGGGCAGCAGGGCTTGGCCTGCCGCCCGGGCCCTCCCGCCGGGGCGTCCTGTAGGTCATCGCCTCCTTACATCGGTCTGCCGCAGCCGGACCTGGCCGACGTCGATTTCACGCAGGGCGTCGCCAAAGCAAAAGGGCCGGTGTTTCCACCGGCCCTTCGCTTAGGTCTGTTCGATGTCGATCGTTAGAAGTTGATCGAGATCGTCGAACGGCGGTTCAGGGGTTCCTTGACGCCGTCGCC
>CALALX010000040.1 GCA_937925635.1 uncultured Caulobacter sp. | reverse complement strand
GCGCTGGCCTGTCGAGTGACGGGGCGGGGGGCGGTTTTCGATTTGAGGCCGCTCGAACAGGAAACCGGCGCGTTCAGTCAAATCTATTGCTAACACAGGAATCGCTTGATGACGCGGAAACTGCGGATCGACAGCACGGCCGAGGCGGTGCGGGTGGCGCAGGCTGCGGCCCGGCCGATTGAGCCGCCGAGCAACGTCCCGCTGGACGCCGGCGACCTGCCGTTCTTCGCGAGCGTGCTTGCCGAGTTCGCGCGTTCGGAGTGGACGGCGCATCAGCTCGAGTTGGCGGCGATGCTGGCGCGGGACATGGCCGACCGGGAGAAGGCGCAGCGGATGCTTCGTCTCGAAAGCGAGGTCGTGACGACGCCGAAAGGACACCTGGCGGTCAACCCGCTTCGGACGGTAGTCCAGACCCTTGCCGGGTCGATCAATGCTGGTCGTCGGTCTTTGTCGCTGCACGCGCGCGCGCAGGAAGGCGAAGCGCGGGATGTCGCCAAGCGCCGGGGCGGGGCGAAGGGGATCGAGGCGGATGTGGACGGGGCGGGCGACGATCTTCTGGCGCGGCCGATCTAGTCTTGCTCCCTGACAATGTGAGGGCCGCGATCAAATGCGGCCCCATACCGCGAATGAGGGACTGGCGGTCGATGCCGTCGCGGGCGTGGACGCGCGCCGAGCGGAACATGGCCTTCTGCGAAAAGTATCTTCGGGTGCCGGAGGGCGATCTTGTCGGCCAGTCGGTGCGGCTCGCGGCCTTCCAGGAGGCGTTCTTTTACTCAGTCTATGACAACGACGTTCTAACCCGCCGCGCCGTCGCGTCGATGGCTAGGAAGAACGCAAAGACTGCGACGATCTCGATGATGGTGCTGATCCACACGGTTGGCCCAGAGGCGCGGCAGAATAGCCGGATTGCGTCAGGCGCGCGTTCGCGCAAGCAGGCGGCTGAGGTGTTCAACTACGCAAGCAAGATGGCGATGCTTTCGCCTGATCTGCGGAAGGTGATCCGGGTCGTTCCGTCCAGCAAGAAGCTGGTCGGGCTTCTCATGAACGTGGAATACGAGGCGCTTTCGGCGGAGGGAGCTACGGCGCACGGCGGCAGTTACGTGGTCGCCATCCTCGACGAGGCCGGACAGGTGAAAGGCCCGAGCGACGAGTTCTTCGACGCGATCATCACCAGCCAAGGCGCTTACGACGAAGCGGTCCTGTTCGTGATCTCGACGCAGGCTCCAAGCGACGCCGACTTCATGTCGGTCATGATCGATGATGCGATTGTGTCGCAAGACCCGGCGACGGTGTGCCACGTCTACGCAGCGCCCGAAGAATGTGACCTACTGGACGAGAAGGCTTGGGAAGCCGCCAATCCCGCGCTTGGCCTGTTCCGGTCCAGACGCGATCTCGAAGAGGAAATGAAGCAGGCGTCGCGTTTGCCGAGCGCGGAGGCTCGAGCGCGGCAGCTATTCCTCAATCAGCGGATCGACGCTTCGGCGCCGTTCGTCTCGAAATCCATCTGGCAGGCTTGCGGCGGCCCGGTCTCTGAGTTCGACGGCCGGCCAGTGTTCTGCGGCCTTGACCTGTCGAGCGTGTCGGACCTGACGGCGTTCGTCGCGCTGGCGCCGATCGGCGACGAGTGGCATGTGCGGCCGACGTTCTGGCTTCCCGAGAAGGGCTTGCGCGAGAAGGCCCGAGCCGACCGGGTGCCGTATGACGTCTGGGCGCGCGATGGCTGGCTGGAGACGACGCCGGGGCCGGCCATCGACTATCGCTTCGTGGCGGCGTTCCTGCGCGGGTTCTGCGATGAGCACGACGTGCGCAAGATCGCGTTCGACCGCTGGGGCTACCGGCATCTGAAGCCGCTACTGGCCGACGCAGGCTTCACGGACGATCAGCTAGAGGGCGACGACGCGCTGTTCGAGCCGTTCGGGCAGGGGTTCCAGAGCATGAGCCCGGCGCTGTTGGCGCTGGAATCGAAGCTGCTGGGCAGGACGATCGTTCACGGCAATCACCCGGTGCTTTCGATGTGCGCCGGCAATGCGACGGTGAAGTCTGATCCGTCCGGCAACCGCAAGCTCGACAAGTCGCGCTCGCGCGGCCGGATCGACGGCATGGTGGCGCTCGCGATGGCGGACAGCGTCGCCGGAACCTGGGCGGGCGACACAGCGTCCCCGAAGAAATTCCAGCTGCTGGTCTTCGGCTAGGCCGAAAGGATACCCTATGAACCGAGCGTATTCGCTCATCGAGGTTAAGAGCCTCGATGACAGCAAGCGTGTGTTTTCTGGCTGGGCGACGACTCCCGAACCGGACCGCATGCTCGACACGATCAACCCGCTGGGCGCGAAGTTCGCGAACCCTCTCGTTCTGCTGCATCAGCATGACAGCGACCGGCCGATCGGGCGCGTGACGTTCAAGAAGCCGACCGCCAAGGGCATCGAGTTCGAGGCGGAAATCCCCGTTATCGACGAGCCCGGCCCGCTGAAGGACCGCGTCGACACGGCTTGGGGCGAGCTGAAGCACGGGCTCGTGCGTGCGGTCAGCATCGGCTTCCGCTCGATGAAGCATGCGCACCGCCAGGACGGCGGTATCGACTTCGACGAGGTCGAGATCGTCGAGCTCAGCACCGTGAGCGTCCCCGCGAACGCGCGGGCGATCATTCACACGGTCAAGGCGATCGACCGCGAGGCTCGCGGCGTCCTGACCGAACAGAAATCCATCGTCTCCGAGCAGAGGGCCGCGTCTGGCCGCTCCGAGGCGAAGGCCACCCCCGCCGCGTCTGGCGACCGAAAGAAACCTGTCGTCACGAAAGGACAGACGATGGCGAAGAAATCCACGGCGGATCAGATTGCCGAGTGGCAGTCGACCCGCGAGCAGAAGTCGGCCGACATGGCCGAGATCATGGCGAAGTCGAACGAGGGCGAGACCCTGGATTCGGCGGATCAGGAAGCGTTCGACGCTCTCGAGACCGAGATCGAGCAGATCGACGGCCACATCAAGCGGCTGAAGGTGCTGCAGAAGGCGGCGGTCGAGACCGCGAAGGACGTCCGGGCCGACCCGCGCAACGTGGCCGGGGCCGATGGTCGCGCTCCCGTGTCGGTGAAGGCGCCCGAGCCCGAGGCGGGCATCCGCTTCGCGCGCTTCGCGAAGTGCCTCGGCATCGCCCACAAGTCGCACCGCGACCCGGTGGCGATCGCGACCGAGCTGTACGGCGAGCGTGACCCGAAGATGGTCACGGCGGTCAAGGCGGCGGTGATCGCGTCGAACACCACGACCGACGCGGCGCTGATCGGCAACGAGGGCGGCTGGGCTGATTTCGTCGAGTACCTGCGCCCCCGCACGATCCTCGGCCGGTTCGGGCAGAACGGCATTCCGGGCGTGACCCGCATCCCGTTCCGCGTCCCGCTGATCACCGAGGCGACCGAGAGCGCGGCCTACTGGGTCGGCGAGGGCAAGCCCAAGCCGCTGACCAAGGCGAGCTGGATCCGCACCGAGATGGCGCCGCTGAAGGTGGCGACGATCTCCGTGGCGACCATGGAGCAGCTTCGCGACAGTTCGCCCTCGGGCGAGGCGCTGATCCGCGACAGCCTGGTGAACGCCATCGCCAAGCGGCAGGACCAGTCGTTCATCGACCCGACCAACTCGGGCTCGGCGGGCGTCTCCCCGGCGTCGATCACCAACGGCCTGAGCGGCAATGCGTTCGCCTCGGGCGGTCAGGACATCGACGCGATCGACGCCGACGCGCAGGCGGCCATCGGCAAGTTCATCGCCGCGAACAACGACCTCAGCTCCGGCGTGTGGGTCATGTCGGCGCTGACGGCGCTCTATCTGTCCGGGCTGAAGAACGCCCTCGGCCAGAAGGAGTATCCGGGCCTGACGATGAACGGCGGCGTCTTCTTCGGCCTGCCGGTCATCACCTCGCAGTATGTCGGCGAGTATGTCGCGCTGATCAACGCCGCGGACATCTACGTCGGCGACGAGGGCGGCGTGACGATCGACATCTCCACCGAGGCGTCGCTTCAGATGATGGACAACCCGACCAACGACACCGTGTCGGCGACGCCGGTGGCGACCGATCTCGTCTCGCTCTGGCAGACGAACTCGGTCGGTTTCCTGGCCGAGCGCACCGTCAACTGGATGCGTCGCCGCCCGACCGCGGTCGCGCTGATCACCGGCGTGACCTGGGGCATCGGCGCCTCCTGATCCTGAGCGGGGCGGTTTCGGCCGCCCCGTCCACCACGCGGAAGGATACGCGCGATGAAGAAACGGCTGACCGCGATCAAGTCGTTCCGTTACAGCACGCGGGCGATCCGCGCCGGCGACGTTTTCGATATCGGCGCGCGCGATGCGAAGGTGCTGATCGCTCTTGGCCGTGCGGTTCGCTATGCCGAGCGCGAGCCTGCCGTCGTGCCGCCGCCGCCTGCCGGTCTCGTCGTGACGCCGCGTGACGCGCTGCTCGAGCGCGCGAAGTCGGTCGGGCTCACGCTGGACAAGCGGTGGAGCGACGCGACGCTGGCGAAGCGGATCGAGGAAGCCGAGGCGGCCTCCTGAGCATGGCTCACGCGAGCGAGCGTATGGTCACCAACCTGGGCGACGTGCCTGCGGGCATGACCTTCGCCGAGGCGACGTTCGCCATGCGTCCGCAGCGGAAATACCAGATCAACCCGCAGCATCGGTCGGGGCGGCTGACGATCTGCGAGACGATGCGCGAGATTCACCGGCAGGCCGAGGCGCTGCCAGAGCCGCAGCGGCGGCTGTTTCAGGATCTGGCGTGGGCCGGGTTCTCCTATGGAAAAGCGATGAATGCGCGCATGGTCGAGTTGCGCGGGATGGTCGAGGCGCTAGGCGGTCAGCCTTGACCCTGCGCATCCTCTGTTGGTTGTGGTCACAACCCGGCGGCAGGACCGCCTACACGGCCGGACACGTTAACATCTTCGCGGCGCAAGTGCGTCGTCACCTGACCTTACCCCACACTCTCGCCTGCGTGACCGACACGCCATTGGGCATCGACCCCAGCGTGGAGATCATAGCACCGCCTGGGGACTTCGTGGGCATCGAAACGCCGACGTGGAGCGGCCCGCTGCCCAACTGCTTCCGCCGGCTGGCGCTCTGGCGTCGCGACGCGGCCGAGGTGTTCGGCGGCGAGCGGATCGTCTCGATGGACGTGGATTGCGTCATCGCGGGCTCGCTCGATTCGCTACTGGACCGGCCCGAGGACGTGGTGCTCTACGCGGGCACAAATGCGGCGCGGCCCTACAACGGGTCGATGCAGATGCTGACGGCCGGGGCGAGGCCGCAGGTATACGAGCGTTTCAGCGAGGCCGAGGCGATCGTCGCGGGGGCGCGGTTTCTTGGCTCGGATCAGAGCTGGCTAAGCCATGTCCTGGGTTGGGGCGAGGCGACGTGGACGGCGGCCGATGGCGTCGCGTGGTGGGGCAGCCGCTACAACGACGATTTGCGCGTCATGTTCTTTCCCGGCCAGCCGAAGCCTTGGGGCCTGGTCGGACTGAGCGGCTGGGTGACGGATCACTACCGCGGCGATGAGGGCGGGCGATGCCTGATCCTGAGCGCGGGCCCGACGCTGTGGCGAGACGTTGCGGCGGCAGGCCCGACTGACGCGGTGATCGCGCTGCCCGAGGCGGCGGCGCATTGGCCCGGCCCGATCCGCGAGACCGTCTCTGACGAGCGCGAGGCCGAGGCTGCGGCCCGAATGCACGGCTTTGCCGAAATCATCTGGTGCGGAAGGATGCACGATGGCTCTGAAGGTTCCGCGCAACCCGCAGTCGGGATCGCCTCCGGGGCAGTTCCGTAGCGTCACGCCGTCCGATGGCTCCGACCTCCCGGAGCGGGAGTGCGGCGCGCTGACGTGCCTTGTCGCGGGTAGTGCGAGCGTGATCGGCGCGCACGACACTGACGCCGTTACGGTCGCCCTGGTTCCGGGCGGCTGGCTGCCCGGACGGTTTCGGCGTGTCCGGGCGACCGGCACGACAGCGACCGGGATCGTGGCGGCCTACTGATGCGCCTTTTCGGCCTGACCATCACCCGGACGCGCGAGGAAAAGGCGCTGTCGCCTGTTCCGTCGTCGGGCGGCTGGTGGAGGGTCATCAGCGAGGCGGCACCGGGGAATTGGCAGCGCAACATCGAGGTGCGGCAGGCCGACGTTCTGGCGAACCCGACCGTGTTCTCGTGCATCAGCCGGATCGCGACGGACATCGCCAAGCTGCGACTGCGGTTGGTCGAGCTCGACAAGGCCGCCGCGATCTGGGTCGAGACCGAGAGCCCGGCATACTCGCCGGTGCTCAGGAAACCGAACCACTTCCAGACGCGGATCGAGTTCATCGCGTCGTGGATGATGAGCAAGCTCGCGTTCGGCAACGCCTACGTGCTCAAGGTGAGGGACGCGCGCGGCGTCGTGGTGGGCCTCTACGTGCTGAACCCGAGCCGGGTGAAGGTGCTGGTCTCCGAAAACGGCGACGTGTTCTACGAGCTTTCGCAGGACCATCTGGCCGATATCCAGCAGACGCAGATCGTCGTGCCCGCGCGGGAGATCATCCACGACCGGATGAACGCGCTGTTTCACCCGCTGGTCGGGCTCTCGCCCATCTACGCGGCCGGGCTCGCGGCGACGCAGGCGCAGCGCATCCAGAACAGCTCGGCGCAGTTCTTCGGCAACGGCGCGCGGCCGAGCGGCGTCCTGACCGCACCGGGCGAGATCGAGCAGGCGACGGCCGAACGGTTGAAGGCGTATTGGGAAGCTGAGTTCTCCGGGCAGAACACGGGCAAGATCGCGGTCCTGGGCGACGGCCTGAGCTATGCTCCGATGATGATGAGCAGCGTCGACGCGCAGCTGATCGAGCAATTGAAGTGGTCGGCAGAGACCATTTGCGGCTGCTTCGGCGTGCCGGCCTACCTGGTCGGCGTCGGGCAGGCCCCGCTGAACAACAACGCGCAGACGCTGCGCGAGGTCTACTACTCGCAGTGCCTGCAGATTCACATCGAGCAGATCGAGGCGCTTCTCGACGAGGGCTTGGAGATCAAGGCTCCGAAGGGCGCCGAGTTCGATCTTGACGATCTGCTGCGGATGGACGGCGCGGCGCTGGCCGAGGTCGCCAAGACGCTGGTGGGCGCGGGTGTGATGGCCCCGAACGAGGCGCGCCGCAAATTTGCGCTGCCGCCTGCAAAGGGCGGCGATGCGCCTTTCATGCAGGAGCAGAACTGGTCGCTCGAGGACCTGGCGAGCCGCGCCGCGCTTGGCGAGCAGATCAGCCAGCCTGAGCCGCCGCCCGCGTTGCCCGCGCCAGAGCCTGACGACACCGAACGCGCCATCGCAGCGATCCGGTTCAAGTATGCGGAGGCGCTGCATGTCTCTTGATGTTGACCGGCTCGCGGAAGCGATGCTGGCCGGCACTCAGGCGCTGATCGCGAAGGCGATGGCCCCGGTAATGGCCGAGAATGAGCGGCTTCGCGGCGCCAACGACGCGCTTGCGGCACGCCTTGCTGCGGTCGAGGCGCGTGAGATGCCCGAGCCGTTTGACCCGAGCGCGCTTGTGGAGGCGATCGGGTCAAAGGCGGACAAGGCCGATCTCCCTGACGTTGATGCAGCGATTGCGAAGGCGGTCGGTGGCATCTCTATCCCCGAGCCGATCGA
>CALALX010000039.1 GCA_937925635.1 uncultured Caulobacter sp. | reverse complement strand
GAGCACAACCTTGCCAAGGTTGGGGTCGTGAGTTCGAATCTCATCGCCCGCTCCATTTAGGAAGATCGATCTCGAAGAGGCCGGGGGAAACCCCGGCCTTTTTCGCGTCCGGGACGTTCGCCGAACCCCAGTCTCGGTTTGAAACGCTTTTTTTGCTTCTGGCGCCGATAGTGCCCGCTGGTGAATTCTCCAGAATGGGGAGCGGGGCGTGTTCAAGGTATTCTCGTGTCTCGTGAACGAGCACGATTACGGCATGGTGGTGATCGCGGGCCTGGTGTGCCTGTCCGCGTCGCTGACGGCGTTCCGACTCTATTCGCGCATGAACGGCGCCCGAGGACTGGCGCGCGCCGCCTGGCTGCTGTTCACCGCCCTCGTCGCCGGATCCGGCGTCTGGGCCACCCACTTCCTCGGCATGCTCGCCTATGACCCGGGCGTGAAGACCGGCTTCTCGCCGACCGGCACGATCATGTCGCTGATGGTCTCGGTGCTGTTCATGGGCGCGGGCTTCTTCGCCGCCACCGCCAACCGCGAGCGGGACTACGTCAACCAGCTGGCCGGCGGTCTGCTGATCGGCCTGGGCGTCGGCGCGATGCACTACACCGGCATGTCGTCGTTCGTGACCCAGGGCCACATCACCTGGGAGTCGGCCACCATCGGCGTCTCGGTGATGCTCGGCGTGGCGGGCGCCTCCGCCGCCCTCATGCTGGCCGGCGACGGCCGCGGGTTCCTGAAGCAGGCGTTTGGCGGCGTGCTGCTGACCCTGGCGGTCTGCTCGCTGCACTTCACCGGCATGGGCGCCATCACCATCATCCCGGACGCCAGCGTCGTGGTGCCTGACCAGCTGTTCTCCGGCGGCCTGATGACCCTGGCGGTGACCAGCATCACCGGCCTGATCATGCTGGCCGGACTGGGCGCGGTGTTCATCGAATCCCAGACCACCGCCTCGGCGCTGGAGCGCATCCGCACCCTGGCCAACGCCGCCTATGAAGGCATCGTCGTGGTTCAGCACGGGACCATCAAGGACGCCAACGCCGCCTTCTGCGAGATGGCCGGCTCCACCCTCGACGACCTGCTCGGCCAGCCGCTCATGGATGGCATGCTGACCTTCGACGACGCCAAGGGCGTGCACACCGACGGGGCCGATCGCCGCGAAGGCCGCATGCAGCCCGTCGATGGCGGCAAGTCCATCCCGGTCGAGATCTTCGCCCGCCTCATGGACGACGGCGCCCGGGCCGAGACCCGCGGCCTGACCGTGCTGGCGGTCCGCGACCTCCGCGAGCGGCGATCCGCCGAGGAGAAGATCCGCTATCTGGCCGAGCATGACGGCCTGACCGGCCTGCCCAATCGCAACGCGCTGCAGGCCCGCCTCGCCGCCGCGCTCGACCGCGTCGAAGCCTCGGGCGAGCATCTGTCGCTGATCTGCGTCGACCTCGACCACTTCAAGGAGGCCAACGACCTGCACGGTCACCTGGCCGGCGACGCGGTGCTGGTCGAGACCGCGCGTCGCCTGCAGGACAGCCTGTCCTCGCCCTCGTTCGCGGCCCGGCTCGGCGGCGACGAGTTCGTCGTCGTCCACATCACCGACCAGGACAGCGACCACGCGACCGCCGCTTCCGAACTCGCCGGCCAGCTGCTGGAAGCGCTGCGCGAGGGCATGGCCTATGAAGGCCAGGACCTGGCCATGGCCGCCAGCCTCGGCGTGTCCCTGTTCCCCGACGACGGCCGCACCGGCGAAGCCCTGTTGGCCAACGCCGACATGGCCCTCTACCGCGCCAAGGAGGGCGGCCGCGGCGCCTATCGCTTCTTCAAGCGCGAGATGGACGAGACCATTCGCGAGCGTCGCAATCTGGCCCGCGAGCTGCGCCAAGCCATCCTCGACGAGGATCTGGTCGTCCACTACCAGCCACAGGCCCGCGCCTGCGACGGCGAGATCTGCGGCTTCGAGGCCCTGGTTCGCTGGAAGCATCCGACCCGCGGCATGATCCCGCCGATCGACTTCATCCCGCTGGCCGAGGAAACCGGCCTGATCGTCTCGCTGGGCGAGTGGGTGTTGCGCAAGGCCTGCATCGAGGCGGCCGCCTGGACCCGACCGCTGAGCATCGCGGTGAACCTGTCGCCGCTGCAGCTGAACCAGCCGAACCTGCCGACCCTGGTGCACGAGATCCTGATCGAGTCCGGCCTGCCGGCCGCGCGCCTGGAGCTGGAGGTCACCGAGAGCGCTCTGTTCAAGGACTACCAGCGCGCGCTGGACAACCTGCGCCGGCTCAAGGCGCTGGGCGTCCGCATCGCCATGGACGACTTCGGCACCGGCTTCTCGTCGCTGTCGACCCTGCAGTCGTTCCCGTTCGACAAGATCAAGGTCGACAAGAGCTTCGTGGAAAACATCCACCGCGACGCGCGCGCGACCGTGATCGTCAAGGCCGTGCTGGGCCTTGGCCGCAGCCTGGACATCCCGGTCGTGGCCGAGGGTGTCGAGACGCCCGAGCAGCTGGAGTTCCTGCGCGGCGAGGACTGCGCCGAGGTGCAGGGCTACGCGATTGGCCGCCCGGCCCCGGCCGACACCCTGTCCGCCTGGACCGACGACGGCGCGCCGGGCTTCCACGTGACTCCGCCGGTCGAGCGGGTAGTGGAGCCCAAGGCGCCGCGCTCACGGAAAAAGGCGGCGTAGGCCCCCGTGCGGGCGGGCCTGTCGCTACCCTACATATTTGCGGCCCTGAGCCTGGGAGGATGGGCGCTCGCGGTTCCTCCGGGCCCGTCCTTGGTCGAGCTTGCAGCGGTGATCCGGGTCTCTCCCGACAGGCTGCGCGGCCTGCGATGCGAGGGCTTCGAAGAGGAGCCGTCGGAGTTTGTCTGTCTGTATCAAAGGCGGACAGCGGCGAATCGCTGGATCGCCGAGGAAATCCACGTCGCGATCAGCGGAAGAGACTGGGCCGTCATTGACGGGCCGCATCCCGCTGATCCGAATTCCTGAAGCGGTGCGTCCAGCACCCACCCCGCGGCTTCGCCGGAGACGCGCTACCGCCGCTTCAGGCCCCCCAGCACGCCGCGGAGGATCTCGCGACCCAGCTGGCTAGCCACCGTGCGGACCAAGGTCTTGCCGAAGGCCTCGCCCATGGTCTGGCGGCTGGACGTGCGGCGCGGGGCGGGGTCGCGGTCGTAGCGATCGCGACGCGCCTGTTCCTTCTCCCAGGCTTTCTCGTCCGCCTCGCGGCGCTTCGCGGCCTCGGCTTCGGCGGCGGCCGCCTCGGCCTGGCGCGTCGCCTGCTCTGCGCGGGTCTTGAGCGATTCGAAGGCCGACTCCCGGTCCTTGGCCTGGTCGTAGAGGCCGCGCACCGGGCTATGCCCGATCACCGCTTGGCGTTCGGCCTCCGTAGCGGGGCCCAGCCGCGAGGCCGGCGGGCGGATCTTCGTCATCGCCGTCACCGACGGCGCGCCCTTCTCGTCGAGGACCGAGACAAGCGCCTCGCCCACGCCCAGACCCTGGATGGCCTCGGCGGTGTCAAAGGCGGGGTTGGGCCGGAAGCTGGCCGCCGCCGCCCGCAGACCTTTCTGCTCGGCCGGGGTGTAGGCGCGCAGGGCGTGCTGGAAGCGGTTGCCCAGCTGGGCCAGCACGGTTTCGGGAATGTCGGCCGGATTCTGGGTGACGAAGTAGATGCCCACCCCCTTGGACCGGATCAGCCGGACGACCTGTTCGACCTTTTCCAGCAGCGCCCTGGGCGCGTCGCGAAACAGGAGGTGCGCCTCGTCGAAGAAGAACACCAGACGTGGCTTGTCGACGTCGCCGACCTCCTGCAGGTCCTCGAACAGCTCCGACAGCAGCCACAGCAGGAAGGTCGCGTAGAGCCGCGGGCTCTGGATCAGCCTGTCGGCGGCCAGGATCGAGACGACGCCCCGGCCCGAACCGTCGACCCGCATCAGGTCGCTGAGCTGCAGCGCCGGCTCGCCGAACAGGTTGGCCGCGCCCTGGGTCTCCAGGGTCAGCAGGCCGCGCTGGATGGTGCCGACCGTGGCGGCGGAGACGTTGCCGTACTGGGCGTCGATCTCCTTCTCGTTGTCGGCCACGTACTTCAGCGCCGCCTGCAGGTCCTTGAGGTCGAGCAGCAGCAGGCCCTCGGCGTCGGCGACCTTGAAGACGATGTTGAGCACCCCTTCCTGGACGTCGTTCAGCTCCAGCAGGCGCGACAACAGGATGGGGCCCATCTCGGAGATGGTCGTCCGCACGGGGTGCCCGCGCTCGCCGAACAGATCCCAGAACACGGTGGGCGGGGCGTCGGGGCGCAACTCCAGATGCATGCCGGCGGCGCGGGCCAGCAGTTTCTCGTTGGGCGATCCGGGCTGGCAGATGCCCGACAGGTCGCCCTTCACATCGGCGGCGAACACCGGCACCCCGGCGTCGGAGAAGGCCTGGGCGAGGATCTGCAGCGTCACCGTCTTGCCGGTGCCGGTCGCCCCGGCGACCAGTCCGTGCCGGTTGGCCCGGTCCAGGCGCAGAGTCTCGGGCTTGTCCGAGTATCCGACGAACAGAAGTCCCGGGTCGCTGGCGCCGTCCATGGCTGTCTCCATAAAGCTGGACGCCGAAGCTAGGCCGGGCCCGGGCCTTCGCCAAGCTGGCGGATTGACGACCCAGCGGACCACCGCGACAGTCCCGTCCACGCCGTGAGAGGACTCCGATGGCCAGAGCGCCCGCCAAGCCCGCCGCCAAGGCCGAACCGGCCCGACGCAAGCGTGTTTCGCCGTCCGAGGTCCCGGCGGCCGCGGTCTCCAATCCGCCGGCCGCCGGCGACGGCATCACCCGCAACGCCGTGGTGATTCTCGCCGTGGTCGCCAGCGGCTGCGCCCTGTGGCTGACGCGCGGAATCCTCACGCCGCTGGCTCTGGCCATGTTCCTGGCCATCATGGTCGACAGCTTCGCGCGCCGGCTTGAGAAGCAATGGCCCAAGCTGCCTGACGCGCTGTCGTTCCTGGCCGCGATCCTGCTGTCTCTGCTGATCTTCGGCGTCAGCGCCGTCGTGGTCGTGGTCAACGCCGCGGAATTCGCCAGCAAGCTCGACGCCTACCAGGCCCGGCTCGACGACCTGATCATCCAGTTCGGGGCTGTCTTCCGGTTCGCCGGCGGCGAGGCGCCGGAATCGGTCGCCGAACTGGTGAGAAAGAGCAATCCGACACAGTTCCTCGCCTCCCTGGTGAACGGTCTGCGCAGCTTCGGATCGGACGCGCTGTTCGTGCTGATCTATCTAGGCTTCATCATCGCCGCGCGGCGGGGCTTCAAGCGCAAGATCGTCGCCCTGTTCCCGCACAACCGCGAGCGCGACGAGGCGATCCTCGTCTTCAATCGCATCCGGTTCGGCGTCGAGCGTTACCTGTGGGTTCAGACGGTCACCGGCCTGATGATCGCGGCGGCGTCCTGGCTCGGAATGATCGCCCTGGGACTCGACAACGCGCTGTTCTGGTCCTTCCTGATCTTCCTGGCCTCCTACATCCCGATCATCGGCGGCATCGTCGGCGTCGCCTTCCCGGTGGTGTTCGCCCTGCTGCAGTTCCAAAATCCGCTGTGGGCGGTGGTCCTTCTCGCGGTCCTGCAGACCATCCAGGCGGTGGTCGGCAACATCATCACGCCGCGCATGCAGGGCGACAGCCTCAACATCGACCCGGTGGTCGTGCTGTTGTCGCTGGCCGCCTGGGGGCTGCTGTGGGGCCTGCCAGGCATGTTCCTGTCCACCCCGCTGGCGGTGATGGCGATGATCATCCTGGCCGAGTTCGACGGCTCGCGCTGGATCGCCATCCTGATGAGCGAGAACGGCGATCCCCAGGGGCTGGACGAAAACGGCGCCCGTCGCCGCGGGCGTCATCTCGGGGAATCCGACGCCACGTCTTGAACCCCGGGAACGGGCGCCTATCTCAGGGCTGTCCGGGGCGCACTCCCCCTGCCAGCCCGGACGAAGCGGCGCCTTCCCTCCCCCCCGATGGGCGCCCCTCGGAAAAGCATCGGCATCCCCCCTGCCGCTGCTCGGAGCGCCGCCGGACCCCCCTCCGGCGGCGCATTCCGTTTCAGACCCCCTCATCGACCCCGCTTCCGGCGCCCATAGCCAAACCGCCTGGAGCGACGTAACGGAAAGTTCTTGCCTTCCGGGGCGGGTCACGGTTGATCCGCCTCCCAAGCGGGCTAGGCTCGCCGGAAAGTTCCACGGGGAAACGACATGAAAGGCGAAAGCCTTCACCCTGCCGCGCAGGGCCTCGACGCCGCCGACATCGCGGAGGCGTTCGCCACGGCCCTGGGCCGCAAACCCGGCGCTCTGAAGGCCGATGAAGCCGCCTTCGTCGCCCAGATCGCCGCCGACGCTTCCGCCGAGGAGCTGCCGCAGGGATCGCTGTCGGACATCGGTGCGGCGTTCGCCGACTTCTGGCGGTTCGGCGAGACGGCCAAGGGCGACGCGCCGCTGGTGCGCATCCGCCCCTGGTCCGGCGCCGGCGGCGCCAGCTATGGCCGCGATCTGCTCGAGATCGTCCAGCCCGACCGCCCCTTCCTGGTCGATTCGATCATGGGCGAGATCGCCGAGGCCGGCTTCCCCGTGCGCGCCATGTTCCACCCCGTCGTCGAGCGCGGCGGCAAGCGGTGGTCGATGATCCAGGTTCACCTCGATCCGGTCGGCGCCGACCGCGAGACCGCGCTGGTCGCCGCCGTCGCCGGCGCGCTGGACGATGTTCGACTGGCGGTCGCCGACTTCGACGCCATGCAGGCGCTCATGCGCCGCACGATCGAGGAGCTGGCGGCGGCGAACACCCCGATCAGCGCCGAGGAGAAGGCCGAGACCATCGCCTTCCTTGAGTGGCTCGAGGGTGAGGAGTTCGTGTTCCTCGGCGCGCGCGTCTACGAGTATCCGCGCACGCCCGATGGCGGCTATGCCTCTGAGGAGCCGCTCTACCAGCCCGAGGGCAGCCTCGGTTTGCTGCGCGACCAGAACCGCCGCGTCCTGCGCCGCGCCAGCGAGCCGGCCATCCTATCCAAGGCGGTGCACACCCACATCGAGACCACCCCGCCGCTGACGGTAGCCAAGTCGAACCTGCGCTCGCGCGTGCACCGCCGCGGCTACATGGACTACGTCGGGGTCAAGCGGTACGGCGCCGATGGCAAGCCGTCGGGCGAAGTCCGCTTCGTGGGCCTGTTCACGGCCGAGGCCTATGACGCCCCGGCCCGCGACGTGCCGCTGATCCGTCGCAAGGTCGCCGGCGTGCTGGCCGCCGCCGGCGTCGCCTCCGGCGGCCACAGCGAGAAGCGCCTGCGCAACATCCTCGAGACCTGGCCGCGCGATGAGCTGTTCCAGACGTCCGAGGAGGAGCTGCGCGGCCTGGCGACGGGCGTCATGCACCTGTTCGACCGCCCGCGCGTGCGCGTGTTCGCGCGCCGCGACCCGTTCGACCGCTTCGTTTCGATCCTGATGTTCGTACCGCGCGAACGCTATGATTCCGGCGTGCGCGAAAGGGCCGGGCGGATTCTCGCCGAGGCCTACAGGGGCCGTGTGTCGGCCTGGTACCCGAGCTTCTCAGACGCGCCGCTGGCCCGCGTGCACTACATCCTGGGCATCGACCCCGGACATCATCCGGAGCCGGACCTCGCCGTCGTCGAGGCCGATATCGCCGAGACCACCCGCACCTGGGGCGATCGCTTCGACGCCGCCGTGCGCGCCAGCCCTCCGGCCGCCGGCGTCGCGCCGACCCTGGCCCGCTGGGCCGGCGCCTTCAGCGGCGGCTACCGGGACTTCTACTCGGCCGACGAGGCGCTCTGCGATCTCGCCGAGATCGACGCCATGGGCGAGGAGAACTTCCGCACCCGCGCCTACCGCCAGGTCGGCGACGCCTCGATCCGCTTCCGCTTCAAGATCTACCGCCGTGGCGACTCCGCCCCGCTGTCGGAGGTCATGCCGATCCTCGAACACATGGGGCTCAAGGCGCTCATCGAGGACGCCTTCGAACTGACCCCGCAGGGGGCCGGCGGCCCGGAGACCGTCTGGGTCCATGAGTTCCTGCTCGAGGACGAAGGCGGCGAACACCTGGTCTTCGCCGACGTCCAGGACGCCTTCGAGACGGCCTTCACCGCCGTCTGGACCGGAAGGACCGAGAGTGACGGCTTCAATCGCCTGGTCCTCGAACTGGGCGTGAGCTGGCGGGACGCCGCCCTGATCCGCGCCCTGGCCCGCTACCGTCAGCAGTCCGGGCTCGACCCCAGCCAGCTGGTGCAGGAACAGGCGCTGCAGGCGCACCCGGGCGTCGCGCGCCTGATCCTCGATCTGTTCCGCATCAAGTTCGATCCGGCCATCGCGGTCGATCTCAAGGCCCGTGAGATGCAGGCCGCCGCCGTCATGGACGAGATCGTCCAGGCCTTGCAGGCCGTCGAAAGCCTCGATCACGACCGCGTCCTGCGCCGCCTCGCCCTGCTGGTCGGCGCCGTGAAGCGAACCAACTTCTATCAGCTGGCGGAGGACGGCCGGCCCAAGCCGTATATCTCCTTCAAGGTCGCCAGCCGCGAGCTGGACGATCTGCCCGCGCCCAAGCCGTATCGCGAGATCTTCGTGTCCGCCCCCCACGTCGAAGGGGTCCACCTGCGGTTCGGCCCGGTCGCCCGGGGCGGTTTGCGATGGTCCGACCGCCGGGACGACTTCCGCACCGAGGTCCTGGGCCTGGTCAAGGCGCAGCAGGTCAAGAACGCCGTCATCGTGCCGGTCGGCTCAAAGGGCGGCTTCTATCCCAAGCAGCTGCCCCGCGGCGGCGCGCCGGACGCGGTCAGGGCCGAGGGCGTTCGCGCCTACCGCACCTTCCTGTCCGGGCTGCTGGACATCACCGATAACATCGACGCCGACAACACCGTGGTGCGCCCGGCCTCGGTGATCGCCCACGAGGGCGATGATCCCTATCTGGTCGTGGCCGCCGACAAGGGCACGGCGACCTTCTCGGACATCGCCAACGGCCTGGCCGAGGCGTACGGCTTCTGGCTGGGCGACGCCTTCGCGTCGGGCGGCTCGGCCGGCTACGACCACAAGGTGATGGGCATCACCGCGCGCGGCGCCTGGGAAGCGGTCAAGCGCCACTTCCGCGAGGCCGGCAAGGACATCCAGACCACCGACTTCACCGTGGTCGGCGTCGGCGACATGTCCGGCGACGTGTTCGGCAACGGCATGCTGCTCAGCAAGCACATCCGCCTGATCGCCGCCTTCGACCACCGTCACATCTTCATCGATCCAAACCCCGACAGCGCCGTCTCCTGGGAGGAGCGCAAGCGGATGTTCGAGCTGCCGCGGTCGTCGTGGGAGGATTACGACCGGTCGAAGATCTCGCCCGGCGGCGGGGTCTTCTCGCGCGCCCTGAAGTCGATCGTGCTGACGCCGGAGATCAAGGCCGCGCTCGACATCAAGGCCGACGCCGTCTCGCCGGCCGAACTGATGACCGCCATCCTCAAGGCCAGGGCCGAGCTGCTCTACCTGGGCGGCATCGGCACCTACGTGAAGGCCCGTGGCGAGAGCAACGCCGACGCCGGCGACAAGGCCAACGACGCCATTCGGGTCAACGGCTCGGAGCTGAGGGTCAAGGTGGTCGGCGAGGGCGCCAACCTCGGTCTCACCCAGGCCGGCCGCATCGAGTTCGCGCGGGCCGGCGGGCGCATCAACACCGACGCCATCGACAACTCGGCCGGGGTCGACAGTTCCGACCACGAGGTCAACATCAAGATCCTCACCGGCATGGTCGAGCGGGCCGGCAAGATCACCAGCCGCGAGGACCGCAACGTCCTGCTGGCCTCGATGACGGACGAGGTCGCCGAGCATGTTCTGGCCCATAACTACGACCAGACCCTGGCCATCTCCCTGCTGGAACAGGACGCGCCCGGCGAACTGGAGAACCATGCGCGGTTCATGGTCGAGCTGGAGAACGAAGGCCGCCTCAACCGTCGTGTCGAGGGCCTTCCCGATCCGGCCCAGATCGCCGAGCTGGCCGCGGGCGGCGCCGGCCTGACCCGGCCCGAGCTGGCCGTGCTGATGGCCTACGGCAAGCTGGACCTATTCGACGAGATCGTCGCCTCCGCCGCCCCGGATGACGCGGCCTTCGAGCAGATTCTGGAAGCCTATTTCCCGACCGCGCTCGGCCGGTACGACGATGAGATGAAGAAGCACCGACTGCGGCGCGAGATCATCGCCACGGTCATCGACAACGAGCTGGTCAATATCTGCGGCCCGACCTTCCCCTCGCGTCTGCGGGCGGCGGCCGGCTGCGACACCGGCGCGCTGATCACCGGCTTCGAGGGCGCCCGCCGCATCCTGCGCTTCGGCGAGACCTGGGACGCGGTGGCGGCCCTGGACGGCAAGGCGCCGGCGGAAGGCCAGCTGGCCCTGTTCCGCGCCCTGGCCCACACCTTGCGCAGCCAGACCTACTGGATGGCGCGCCGGGCCGGATCGGGCGGCGTCGACGCCCTGACCGCCCGCTACGGCGCGGGCATGGCCGAGCTGCGGGCCCTCACGCCCGGCATCCTGTCGACCTTCGAACAGAAGAACGTCGCCCGTCGGGCCGCGATCTTCGTCAAGGACGGCGCGCCGGAGGTCCTGGCCCAGCAGATCGCGGCGATGCAGCCCCTGACCACGGCGACCGAGCTGGTCGACCTCGCCAGCGGCCTTGGCTGGCCCGTGGCTTCGGCCGCCCGCGTCTACCACCAGGTCGGCGCGGCCTTCAGCTTCGACCGCCTGCGGGCGGCGGCGGGCGAGAAGCGCGGCGGCGACCACTTCGAGCGGATGGCCGTGCGCCGCCTGGTCGAGGACATGCTGGCCGAACAGGCGCAGGTGGCCCGCGCGGTGATGACCTTCGCCGCGTCCCCCGACGCGGCCGAGACGTCGGAGCAGGCGAAGTCCACCGTGACCTCCTGGGCGCAGATGCATTCCGGCCCCGGCCGGGCCGTCAAGCGCACCATCGAGGAGATCGAGCAGGCCGGCGGCGGCTGGACCTTCGCCAAGCTGACCATCGCCAACGCGGCCTTGCGAGAACTGGCCAACGCGGCGGTGAAATAGGCGCCCGCCGGGGATATGCACGTCAGTGCGTGTCCCCGGCTACCCCGCCGCCGCGCTCAGCGCCTTCACGTAGAAGGCGCGCGCCTGTTCGCTGAGATCGGCGCGGTACTTGGTGCGCGGGTCGTTGGCGTCGTCGTCGTCGAACGAGTGGGTCGCCTCGGGCAGCAGCAAGGTCTCCACCGACAGGCCGTCGCGGCGCAGTCGGTCGAAGGCCTTCTGCGGATAGCGTGTGCCGACGACGGCGTCGCGACCGCCGAGCACCGCGAACACCTTCGGCCTTGTGGTCCGCCAGCCCCGCGCCGACGTCAGCGACGGGAAGGCGGCGTAGGGATAGACCAGAAACGTCCCGCGCACGCCCTGGAGCAGATCGGGGCCGACGTCGGCCAGGCCGGTCATCCGCGCCGCCTCCTCGCCCTGGGCCAGGGCGTCCATGATCGTCCAGCCGCCGTGGCTCCAGCCGGCCGTCACCACGCGGCTGTGGTCGGCCCAGGCCTGGCCCCTCAACCAGTGCAGGACGGCGTAGAGGTCGGCGGCCCGCTGAGAGCCGCGCAACGTCGCGCCGGTGCAGACCAACAGACTGCCGTCCAGCCGCGACAGGCCGCGCGGCCGGAAGCTGTCGACGATCACGACCGCGAACCCGGCCCGCACCGCCGCCTCGGCATAGCGCTTCTGGAAGGGCTGATTGCCCGCGCAGCCGTGCAGCTGCAGGGCCACGGGGAACGGCCCGAAGCCAAACGGCTTGTGGACCGTGAAGCCGGAGGCGAGGCGTTCGGCGTGTCCTGCGACGGTGGTGACGGGTGCGGCCATGACGGCACCATGTGAGCAAATGCTCACATGGTCAAGTCCGGGACTGCTTCGCGAAGCGTAGCGGCCCCTCAACTGCATTCAGGCGGTGTTGAGGGACAGCTACCGGCTATCGCCGGAAGCTGTCCTTTCCTAGAGCACGATGGCATCAGACGGAATCGTCTGATGGCTGAAGCGTGCTCTAGAATCAAAGCTGTAGAGCCTGATTCAGGGTTCAGATTGTTCCATCTGAACCCATCAGGCTCTAGTGCCGGAACACCCGCACGCCGGTGAAGGCCATGGCCAGGCCACGTTCGTCGGCGGCGGCGATGACCTCTTCGTCACGGATCGAGCCGCCGGGCTGGATCACCGCCGTGGCGCCCGCGTCGGCCGCCTGGATCAGGCCGTCGGCGAACGGGAAGAAGGCCTCGGAGGCGCAGGCGCTGCCTTTCAGATCCAGGCCGAAGTCGGCGGCCCGGATCGCCGCGATGCGGGCGCTGTCCTTGCGGTTCATCTGGCCGGCGCCGACGCCCAGGGTCTGGCCCGCGCGGGCGAAGACGATGGCGTTGGACTTCACATGCTTGCCGACCGTGAAGGCGAACAGCATGTCGCGGATTTCGGTCTCGGTCGGCTGGCGCTTCGTCACGATCTTGAGGTCGGCCGGCTTGATCAGGGACGTGTCGCGGCTCTGCACCAGGAACCCTCCGGCGACCGAGCGGAAGACCTCGCCCGGCGCATGAGCGTCCGGCAGGGCGCCGGTGACCAGCAGGCGCAGGTTCTTCTTGCCCGCGAACACGGCGACGGCGTCCGCGTCGGCGTCCGGCGCGATGACCACCTCGGTGAAGGTCTCGACGATCGCCTCGGCGGCCGCCTTGTCGAGCTTGCGGTTGACCGCGACGATGCCGCCGAAGGCCGAGACCGGGTCGCACTCAAGGGCGCGCTTGTAGGCCGACAGGAGGTCGTCGCCGGTGGCCACGCCGCAGGGGTTGGCGTGCTTGACGATGACGCAGGCCGGCTCGCTGAACTCGGCGACCAGCTCGAAGGCGGCGTCGGTGTCGGCGATGTTATTGTAGCTGAGTTCCTTGCCCTGCAGCTGGCGGGCGTTGGCGACGCCGGCGCGCGCCGGTCCGCTGGCGTAGAAGGCGGCCGACTGATGCGGGTTCTCGCCGTAGCGCATTGTCTGGATCAGGGTCCCGGCGATCGTCTTGCGGACCGGTTGCGTGTCGCCGAGCTGGGCGGCGAACCAGGCCGAGATGGCGGCGTCATAGGCGGCCGTGCGAGCGTAGGCGCGGGCGGCCAGGGTCTTGCGCAGGGCCAGCGTGGTGGTCCCAGTCGCCTTCAACTGCTCCAGCACTTCGGCGATGTCGGCCGGATCGGTGCAGACGGCGACGTAGCCGTGATTCTTGGCCGCCGAGCGGATCATCGCCGGGCCGCCGATGTCGATGTTCTCGACGCAGGCGTCATAGTCGCCGCCGGCCGCCACGGTTTGCTCGAACGGGTAGAGGTTCACGTAGAGCAGGTCGATGCCGCCGATGCCGTGGTCGGTCATCGCCTTGGCATGCTCGGCCGCGTCGCGCACGCCCAGCAGCCCGCCGTGCACGATCGGGTGCAGGGTCTTCACCCGGCCGTCCATCATCTCCGGGAAGCCGGTCAGGTCGGCCACGTCCTTGACCGGCAGGCCGGCCGCCGCAATCGCCGCCTTGGTGCCGCCCGTGGAGACCAGCTCGACACCGAGTTCGACCAGCACCTTTGCCGCTTCGACCAGGCCGGTCTTGTCGGAGACGGACAGCAGGGCGCGCTTGATCGGCGCGGCGTCGGGGGCGGCGGGATAGTCGGGGGCGGCAGGCATGGTTCGGGTCTCCGGTCGATCAGAAGGAGCCCAGGCGCGCGGCTATGAGGTTCGTGCTCCCCGGTGGTCGACCACCTTCAGCGCCAGTCACGCGAACGGGCGGGGCTGTAGCAGAGCTTCGCCGGCTTTGCACGCGCTCTCCCTCCCCCTTGTGGGGAGGGTGGATCGGCGAGCGCAGTGAGACGAGACGGGTGGGGCAAGCAGCGATCCCACTGGCGTTGAAGGCGGCCATCACTTGCCCCACCCTGGTCGCTTCGCGACCTGTCCCTCCCCACAAGGGGGAGGGAGGAGCGCTACCCCTCGGCCCGCGATAGTTTCCACCGCACCCGGCCGCCCTTGTCGGCGCTGGCCTGGCCGCGCAGCACGACCTGCACCGTGCGGCGCTGGTGGTCGCCGTCGATGTAAAGCGACGGTTCGACCGACACCTCGACCGCGTCGTTGCGCAGCCACCAGCCCTGATCGTGGGGTCCCTTGAGCAGCACGCTCTTGCGGTCCCGGGCCAGGGAGGCGCGGGCGTCGGGATGCAGATGAAAGCGGACCGTGAAGGGATAGTAGCGCCGCGGACCGTCGATCTCCATCTCGACCTTCGGTCGGAAGTGGTCCTCGCCGCGCAGTTCCTCGGTCGCGCGGTCGAGATAGAACTTGCGCTCGTGGATCAGGCCGAAGCGCTTGAGCCAGCCCTCGTGGCTGACCTCGAGCCAGGCGGCGGCCTCGGTCTCGTGCCGCCGGCTTTCGACCTTCTGCGGCGCGCCGGTCAGCCGGGCGCCCAGGGCGGCGGCCGCGAGGCCGCGCAAGGGCTGGCCGGTCGACATATCGGCCAGGTTGGCGGTCGAAGCGGCGTCGGTCAGCCGCAGGGCGTGCGAGGCGCCGGACTCGGCGCTCCAGCAGCATCCGACGATGATCGGGTCGGGCCCGCAGACGATTTCCATGGCCGCGGGCTGGGCGCAGGCGGTGACGCTCCAGCGACCGCGGGCCGGCGCGCCGCCATCGACCATGATGGTCAAGGCCGTCGATTCCAGCCGCTCGTAGCCGCCGTGCGGCGCGCGCCGCCGCACACGGCTCTCGCCGTCCTCATGGGCGAGGGCGGAGGCGACCCGCCGGGCGGAGGTCGCCTCGCCGCCCTGGAATCCGGCCAGCCGGCCGTCCGGCAGCGTGAAGAACCGGGTCGCCGCGCTCAGTCGGTCGATGGCCCGGGGCAGCTCGTCCGGCCCCGCCTGGCCCCGTTGGTGCAGGGCGTCGTCGAGCGTGAGCAGGTCGAACAGCAGCTCCAGCCCGGCCTGCGGCGATCGGGAGGCGTGGACGCCGTCGGCGTTCACCACCTGAGGCAGATCCCTTCGCAGGCGGTCCATCGCCACGTCGATCAGCTGCTCGCCCGCCTCGCCGGCCAGGGCGCAGCCGGCGACGCCCGCCGCCACGGCGCGCTCCAGCGCCCGCTCGGGGGCCTGGCCGATGCGGATCAGATGGCGGGCCTGACGCGCGAGATCGAGCAGCAGGACCGAACGCTCGGCGTCCGAGGCCGGGGCCGTCAGGCGCCGCGCCGCGCAGGCCAGGTTGAACACCCGCCGCTCGAGGATGTCGGGTTGCCAGGAAAAGCCGTTCCAGCGGCCGAACACCCGCTTCCAGTCGCCGATGAGGCGAAGGCCGGTCTTGGGTCCGGCGTCGCCGGCCGCCAGCAGATCGCCGAGCCAGCCCATGTGGTGGAGCGCGGTGGCGAACCGCCGGTGGGGACTCGCCCGATCGAACGGATCGCCCTGCGGTCCGACCGCCATCTGGGCTCCGGCCAGGTCAAAGACCCCTCCGAGGATCCGTCGGCCGCGCTCAAGATCGACCGGCCGCGGGTCGCGGGGATTGGCGGCCAGGCCATCGGGCTTCGGCCCCGAGATGGCCAGGGCGTGAAGAGGGGTGCCGAACCACTCGCGTTCCGCCAGACGGCGCGCGCCCTCGCCCAGGGCCTGGAAGGCCAGGGCGGCGGAGGAGGGTGAAGGCAGGCGCGGCGCGTCCACGACGCCGTCAGCCGCCCTTCAGGGCGGCGATGTTGCCGGCATAGGCCTCTGGCCCGCCCTTGAACACGGCCGAGCCGGCGACGAGGGCCGTGGCGCCGGCCGCGACGCAGCGCGGGGCGGTGACCGGCGTCACGCCGCCGTCGACCTCAAGCTGGATGTCCAGGCCCGCGGCGTCGATCATCTTGCGCAGGCGCTCGATCTTGCGCAGCTGGGCGGGGATGAAGCTCTGGCCGCCGAAGCCGGGATTCACGGTCATGACCAGCATCAGGTCGATGTCCTCGAGGATCCACTCGACGTGCTCGACCGGGGTCGAGGGGTTGAACACCACCCCCGCCCTGGCGCCCAGCTCGCGAATGCGCTTGAGGCTGCGGTGCAGGTGCGGTCCGGCTTCCGGATGGATGCTGACGATGTCCGCCCCAGCGGCGACGAAGGCCTCCAGGTAGGGATCGACCGGCGCGATCATCAGATGCACGTCGAACGGGATCGTCACGTGCGGCTTGAGCGCCTTCACCACGTCCGGTCCGATGGTGATGTTGGGAACGAAGTGGCCGTCCATGACGTCGATGTGCAGCCAGTCGGCGCCGGCCGCCTCGACGGCGCGACATTCCTCGCCGAGCTTCGAGAAATCGGAGGCGAGGATGGACGGGGAGATCAGGGGCGCGGCCATGTCCTGTCCTAACCGCGCGGCGGCGGGGGGACAAGGACGGGGGCTGTGTCAGAAACGCCGGACCAGTCTCGCCGCGAAGAAGCCGTCGACGCCGCCCACGATGTGATGGGGCAGGATGCGCAGCCAGCCATCCGGCACGCTGGCCTCCGGCGCGCCGCCCTCGCCCGGCTCGATCGGGTCGAGGTCGAAGTCCGGCCTGCGTTTGAGGAAGGCCCGCACCTGCTCTTCTCCCTCCTCCGGCTCCAGCGAGCAGACGCAGTAGACCAGCCGGCCCTTCGGCTTCACCCGATCGGCTGCGCTGTCGAGCAGCCGCTTCTGGACCGCGGCCAGCTTGACGATGTCGGTCGGCGAGGCGGCCCACAGCACGTCCGGGTGCCGGCGGAAGGTGCCGGTCGCTGAGCAGGGCGCGTCCAGGAGAACGGCGTCGAACCGTCGCTCATCCTTCCAGAGAATGCCGTCGGCGGCGACGATCTCGGCGTTCAGATTCAGCCGCGCCAGATTCTCCGACACCCGTTTCAGCCGTTCCGCCGAGCGATCCACCGCGACCGTGACGGCGCCGGCCGCGGCCAACTGCAGCGTCTTGCCGCCGGGCGCGGCGCACAGGTCCAGAGCCGTTTGGCCGGGTTCGACAGCCAGCAGCCTGGCCGGGATGGCCGCGCCCGCGTCCTGCACCCACCAGCGACCCTCGGCGAAGGTCGGCCACTCGGCGATGTCTCCGCGCAGTGACGTGCGCACCGTGCCGCCGGGCAGGATCTCGCCGCCCAGCGCCTCGGCCACGGCGGCGGCGTCGGCCGGGTCCTTCACCGACAGGTCGGCCGCCGGCTCCTGGGCGATCACGGCGGCGATGGCGCGGGCCTCCTCGGGGCCGAAGGCGGCCTTCCACCGCGCCAGCAGCCAGTCGGGGGCCAGGGTCTCCGGATCGTCCTTCGGCGGGCCGTCGCGCAGCAGGCCGCGCAGCACGGCGTTGACCAGGCCCTTGAACGGCCGGGTGGCGTTGGTCTTGTCGGCGATGGCGACGATGGTCGAGACGGCGGCGTGGTCGGGCACGCCCATCCAGAACAGCTGCGCCATGCCCAGTCGCAGAAGGGTGACCACCCGCTCCGGAGGCTCCTTCTTCAGCTTGGCCTGCAGGGCGCGGTCGATGGCGCCCAGCCGGCGCAGCGTGGCCATGGTCAGGGCCCGGGCGAAGGCGCGCTCGCGCGGGTCCAGCCGCGTCGAGGCGGGCGTGGCCAGGGCCTCGTCGAGGCCAGCGCGCCGCGCCAGGGCGGCTTCCAGGTAGTGTACGGCGGCTTCCCGGGCGGGCAGGCCGGCCTCTTCGATCTCGCTCACCCGCGCCCCGTGCCCCTTTCCGGGCCGGGGCGCAAGGGGACTCAGGCGGCCGGCTTTCGGAAGCTCATCAGGATGCCCGCGATGAACAGCAGCATGCCGAGCACCACGGGGACTTCCGAGGTGACCATGAACATTCCGCTGACCTTGCCGCCGATGACCTGCGGCAGGAGGATCGCCATCCAGATCGCGCCGAACGACGACAGCACCAGGTTCGTCCAGGCCATCCAGCCGCCCTTGGGCGTCCCCGGCAAGGCGTAGAAGCCGCCCATGATCGACAGCGTCACCCAGCCAAGGAGGTTCAGGTGCGCGTGGGCGGCGTGCAAGGTGTGGTCGCCGGACTTGCCCATGTGCATGCCCCAGAACATGCCGGCGAGGCCGCACAGAGCGGCGATCAGAAAAAAGGCCTTGGAAACACGAGGCATTCGTCAGTCCCCCAAGAACATGAAATCCAGCCCGTCACCCCACGGGCGAGTGGGGTGACGAGACCAGTGTTCCGCGAAACGATCAAGCGTTCGCGCTCACCCCGCTAGGCGGCGAGCCGCGGCCCCCGGCGGAAGCTGAGCGCCGCGGCCGTGAAGAAGGATACGAAGCCGAGGATGATCATCGGCTCGGAGACGATCAGCAGCGGCACGAGCTGCTTGGGCGTGGCCTTCTCCGTGAACAGCAGCCACAGGCCGGTGATCATCACCGCAACGCCGATGCTGTTGAGGAAGAAGTTGGTCTTCACAAGCCAGCGAGGCGTATTCTTGCCGAGGGTGGCATAGAAGGCGCCCATGATTGACAAGCTCACGAAACCGAGCAGGTTGAGGTGAGCATGCGCCGGGGCGGTCGCGAAATCATGAGTAACACTCATGTAAAGTCCCCAGCTGGTCCCGATGACGATATAGAATGCCGCCATCATAAAGAATGCATTGGGCCAACGTGACATAGTTGTAATACTCCGATAAGTGTTCTTATTGTTGACGCGGGGCGTAGACCATTGCTGATCGTTGTTCGCAAGCCAGAGTTCTGTTAAATCTTGTCCATGCATGACGATCAGACTGCCCAGCCCCTGCCGCCCGGGGCCAATCCCGACAAGCCCCTGACCCCCGCCGCCCGGCGGGCCCTTGAGGAGGCCGCCGCCCGGCGCGCGGCGGCGCAAGCGCAGCAGCGCCCCCCCGAAGTGGGCGGCCCAGCCGGACCCGAACCGACCCGCTACGGCGATTGGGAGCGCAAGGGCGTCGCCGTCGACTTCTAGGCCATCGGCCGGGCGCCGGCTCCGGGCCAGCCGCGTCGATCCTCGCCCTCCGCCGGAACGCGAACTTTAACCACCCGCCCTTCGCGCCACGGGCGCAACCGCTCGCACCGCGCGCGTGGGGGGACCACGATGCCCTCTTCGCTTTCCGGAGGCGGCCATGAAGTGGATCGGACGCGCGACCCTGGCGGTGCTGAGCCTGCTCGTGCTCGCGCGCGCGGCGTCGGCCCAGCAGGCCTATCCGGTTCCACCCGGCTATGTGAAGGCGAGCAATCCGCAGGATTATCTGCCCGGCTATCCGGAGGGCGGGATTCCGATCCGGATGGGCGCCGACGGCCGCTACTACGCCCAGGACGGCTACGGCCAGGTCCAGGGTGGCTACGCTCAGGGCGGCATGACGGTGGTCAGCGAAGGCTGTTGCGGCGGCTCGCCCTATCCGCAACCCCAACCCTATCCCGTCCCGCCGCCCGCGCCGCAATCCTGCTGCGCGTCTGGCGGCGCCTACGGCGGCGGCTACCAGGGCGGCGGCTATCCGCCCGGCGTCGTGGTCGTCGTCGAGGAAACCTGCTGCGGCCGGAGCGGCGCGGGCGGCTATTCCGCCCCGGCTTCGAGCCTCATTCCGCCCGGCTATGTTCCGATCGGCCAGTATGTGGAGACCGTGCCCTGCGGCGGCGGTTGCGGCGGCGGCTATCCGCCCCCCGCACCCCCGTCCTGCTGCGCGCCGCCGAGCCCGCCGCCGAGCTGCGACTGGCGGCGG
>CALALX010000038.1 GCA_937925635.1 uncultured Caulobacter sp. | reverse complement strand
CCACGGAAGAACTGTCCTGTCGTGCCTGCCGCTGACGCGATCCAGGAGGTGCCGGCGCGGATGGCAACGCTGCCCTGCGTTTCGCCAGTGAGCGAGATCTTGTCTCCGGTGACGGTGCCGCCGCCAGTCGTGACGGTGCCCGCTGGCATGAGGGTCGTGGTCCAGCGGTTGTTGTCAGTGTCGATGGCCACGTCGAGAAGTTGGTTGGCCTTGATCGCCCCGGTGGGGATCGTCGAGCCGTCAGCATAGGTGAGCGGGCGCTGGCCGGAGGTGCCGACGCTCAGCGTCGGGCCGGAAGCTGGGTTCTCGTGATTGGCGCGGAACTTGATCGAAAAGCCGCGCGCCAAGTCAAGGCCACGCGACGCAGCGAGGACATAGTTGCCGTTCGATCCGGTGGCGCGGATACGCCCACAGAGGTCGTCATGGATACGGCGACATGCGGACATCAGTTCCCGGACGACGCCCGGATAGAACCCGCCCGGCGTGCTGCGAGGGAATCCGTTCGGCACCGCCTGCTGGTTGCCGTCGGCGTTCGTCTCGTACGTGTGGAACTCGGCCACCTATTCCTCCCGCGCCAGCGCCTGCAGAGCGTTCGGCCCCTGGTACATGATCGGCCAGCGATAGGGCTTGCCGGTCAGGTCCTGCTTCACGAACCTGAGAATGGCCGCGATCTTCTCGGGGTCTTTCTCGCTCAGAATGCGCTTCAGGATGTCGGCTTCTTTCCGCCCGGCGGACTGCGCAATCCTGCGTATTGCCAGCGCGTTCCCGGTTAGGCCGGCCCGGATGCCAGCGCCGATCCACGACCCTGAGATCGGCGATGCCGCCAACTGCGCGAAGTCGCTGGCCTGGTCACCCACCGGCACGAACTTCGTGTCAGCCCCGGACAGATTGGCGCTCGTCAGGCGCTTCGCTGCCGTCTCAGCCGGCGTGGCGATGGAGTCCACGACATCCTCGCCGGCGATGGCCCCGACGGTCTTCCGTAGGCCGGAAACATCTCCGCGCCCGACCGCCGCCTCGATCTCGCGGGCGGCCACCGCGCCCTCCTTGCGCCCAAGCGCGTCCACGACCGTAGCGAGGAAGTCGTCTGCGGCCTCGCTGCTCCCGAACACGGTGACGAGTTTGTCGCGGGCCTTCCCGAGGTTGCCGGCAGAGAAGCCGCGCTCCGCCTGTGCCGTCGCCAGTTTCGAGGTTTTGGTCTTCTCGATACCCGCCTTGACGGAAGCCACGAAGTCCTTGAGCGCCTTCTCGTCTCCGCCGAACACCGGCGCGAGAATGTCTTTCAGCCTCTTCGGCTTCGCGCCAGCAAGCCCCTTGGCCGCCAAGTCAGAGGCGACCCTGCCGGCCTGGATGCGGCTGCTGCCCTCCAGCAACGAATTGACGAAGCCCTCTGCATCTTTACCGAACGTCAGCGACAGCTTCGCCTTCATCCGGTCGGCGATTGCCTTCACCTGCGCTGGTGACTGCGCGACCCCGCCCTGCGGGGCGATCAGGTCCGAGAAACGCTGGGCCATCGCGGAGACGGCCTTGGATCGAGCATCCGCCGGAAGCGCGTCTAGCGCTTCCTTGGAGATTGTTTTTGTGTCGAACCCATACCCGAGGTCGTACGCCGACCTCATGGTGGACGCCTGCCGGTACCCGGCGGCCGCGCCCTTATACCCAGGGACAGCGGCCTCCATGGCGTCCATGAACTGCGCCCGCAAGGCATCCATGCGGGTTGCCTTGACCGGGACCACGGAACGCAGGCCCTTGGCGGCGTTACCAAGTTGGATGGTCAGCTCGTTCAGGAACGTCAGGTTGTTCGTGGGGACGCCCGTGAACCGGACGTCCTTCTGCATCCCAGCTACGATCTTCTCGACGTCTGGGTTCTTGAGTAGACTGCCGATGGCATTCGAACTCACGATCGGGGAAGCAAGCACTTCCTCCGGCGTGGTGCGCAGCCCGACGGGAACGATCCCGAGATCCTGATATGCCTTCCCGGCTTCGCGGACGCCTTCCCTGCCGATGTTCTGGCCAGTGCCTGCGATCTTCTGCGCCACCTCGGCGATCCGCTGCTGGCCACTCTTCGCCAGCCTCTGCCCGATCCCGGACAGGTTGCTCTCCGCCGAGGAGATGGCGGCGTCGCCCTCCGCCGCGAGTTGCGCCCCGCGCATCTTCAACCCGCCCCTGGACGACGCCAGAGACGCCTCCGCAAGGAGGTCGGACTGATCGGCGATCCCGCCCACCTTGCCCGCCGTGTCGGCGAGAACGGCGCGACTCTCGTCTGCAGCGCCACGAGCAGCCCCGACCAGATCAGCGGCAGCAGTCTCGCCACGGTTGAGCACGCGGCGCGCTGCCGGGACGCCCGCCGGCTGAGCCAGCAGCGGCGCATCCGTTGTCGGCGCTTCAAACCCGGCGCGCTTGGCGTTGTCGATGGACTCACGCATCGTGCGCTGAGCCGCGCCAGATCCGCCCCCCACGAACGGGTTTGTCGGCTTGCCCATAATGCTGCGAGCAACGTTGGCAACACGGCTGCCGATTGAAGAGGCAGCGCCGCCGATTGCCGGGGCCAACACGCCGGCGGCAAGGCCGGTGATGCCGCCAGCCATTGCCCCCTTTGCCCTGTCGCTTTCGTTCGCCCCAGCGCCAGACGCGGCCCCTAGGCCGGTCGCGGCGGCCAAGGAGGCGGGAAGCCCAAGACCAGCAAGCGGAGCGCTCCCGACCACACCGCCAACCAGTTCCGCAGCCAGCCTGCGCCCTGCCGGCATTGCCTCGACCGGCGCCATGTAGTCCTTGCGGGCTTGCTCGGCATCGCCGCCGTGGATGGCGCTGATCGCCTGCCCGGCAAGCTCGTCCGTCCATGTGCCGATGCCGGGAAGCCCCTGCGCCACGGCCTTGCTCGTGGTGATGCTGCCCACCATAGCGTCGCTGATTGACCGTCCGGCGCGGGCGAGAAACCCATCCTCCTGCTGAGGGGCGGCCTGTGCTTGCGGCTGCGCGCCGGCTTGACCAGTCAGCCGACGGATCTCCGCGGAGAACGCCCGCGCATCTTCAAGGGCCTCGGTGTCGTTCGGGTCGGCGTCAACCGCGGCGTCAGCCTTCGCGAACGCGGCCTGCAGCCTGTCGAACTCTTCCTGCGTTGCCATCAGCGGTAGCGCGCCTTATTCGCCCGCGCCTGGATGTCCGGGTCGACAGAAAGCCCGCCCTGCGGAGCTGGCGTCGGTGGCGGGCTGGCCGTTGGAGCGGCGGCAGTCTGCTGAAACTTGCCCGCCCACTTTGGCGCGAGGTCCGTGAACATCGGGTTCTGCTGGTCGTAGGACGCTTTGAAGGAGTCGAGTTCGACCGGGTCGATCTGCCCGCCCTTGGCGCGCACGTATTCCCGCGCCGCATGAGCCCGCCTGGTGAGATGGGCGGCCTTCGCATTCTGCACGTCAACGAGAAGCTTCCGGCCTTCCCTCGTCTTCTCGATGCCTGGGGGGATGGCCCTGAGGAACGCCACATCTTGGTTTGAGGCCGAACCGGGCAGGCCGCCGAGCGGGCCTTCCGGGGACCGCGCCCCAAGCGCGAACTGGTTCACAAGGCTTTCGGCAGCCTCCTTCGAGGCGATCTCCTCCGCGCTGCCAATCGGGATGCCGACGCCCCGAGCGGCCTTCGAGAACGCCAACCGCCATTGATCAAACCCCTCGCCGGTCGGGGTTTCCCCGAGAAGATCGTCAATCCTCTTGAAGTCGTCGGCCATCTTGCGGGCAGCGTCGGCGTCGTTCTGCAAGGCGATGTAGTCCTTGCCCGCCTCCTTGTAGATCTCCTGGTCGAAGGCTCCCTGTGTCGCTCCGTAGATGGCGGTGGGGCTGACGGAAACACGGGTCGCGCCCCGGGACGACTTGTTCAGGTCATGCTGCATCCGCACAGCGTCACGACTGACCTCGCCCGTCAGGGTATTCATCGGCCCGGTGCCGGTGTCCGTGAACGTCGGGTACACGCCGACCGCCTGCCCGGTTTCATTCATGACGAGGCGGCCGTTGATCTGGCTCATCTTGAGCCGGTCGGCGATCCCAGGCCCAAGCTGCTCGGCAAAGTGCGCGAACGACCCGGGCGGAAGTCCGAAGCGCTGTTCGATGCCGCGCGCGGCCTGCTGCGCCGCCTGCATGTTCTGCTGCTCAAGCGCAAACTTCTGCCGCTCCAGTTCGTTGTCCTGCTGCTGGTTCTGCATCTGCGCCTGCATCGCCTGCATGCGCAGCATGTTCGGCAGCATGTCCTCCATGCCGCCGCCCTGGCTGTAGCCGCCTGGCGCGTACGAACCGCGCGCCGGCAGGTTCTGCTTGCTCAAGCTGTTGCCAAGGTTGGACAGGCCGCTCATGAGGATCATGGCGGACATCGGATTTTGGTTAAGCTGGTCCCAAATGGGCACGGCTAGCTTCCCCTGAGCGCCTGGAACAGTTGATCCAACCCGCCCGTCAGCATCATGTACTTCATCATGTCGCCCTGCGCGCCCTGACCTGGGCCGGGCGCCGGCTGCTGCCCAGGCTGCGCCGCCGTGCTTGCTCCAAGGATCGGCAGGCCCGAGCCCTGCATGCCCGGATGCATCGGGACCCCGCCGTGAGACACCGGCACGTCCCTATAGGCAGACGCCGACAGGACCGGGCTGTTGGACAGGTTCACGTCCGAACCGAACCCCTGCCCGCCAGCTGTCATGCGGCCCATCCGGCCCATGATCGGCAACTGACTCTGGGGCTGCTGCCCAAAGCCAGTGCCGCCGCCTTGGAGCAGCATGTAAAGGGAAGGGAGGTCCATCATTTGTTTGCCGCTCCGCCGCCAAGTCCACCGAGGATCGCGCCGCCGCCAGCCGCGTAGGGATTGCCTGTTGCCAAGCCAGCCATGCCCCCGCCCATGGCGCCCTGAAGCATCCCAGGGACCATCCCTTTGCTGCCGGCGCTGCCCTGGCCCATCGTCGCCGGGTTGGCGCTGATCCCGCCGCCAGCAGCAGCCACGCGTCGATAAGGCTCGCTCTGCTGAAGATCCCACCTCTCACGAAGGGCGTCCGCTTCGGCCTGCCCCTGCTGCTGGATGACGCTCTGCGCGCCAAGCGCTTGGTTCAGCCCGACGAAATCAGCATTCGCCAGTTCCGGGGCCATGCCGGCCATCGTCATCTGGTTGGCACGCTCGTTCTCATAGTTCTGGAACAGCAGCGGCGCAGTTGCCTTGGACCACGCCTCCGTCAGGAACTGCTGGTGCATGGGCGAGCCAGCCATGCCGCCAGTCGAGAACGCGCCGCCGACCTCGCGCCCGATATCGTCACGAGCCGCTGCCATGGCGGCGGCCAGATGCGGGTTCCCGGCGTCGAGGTACTTCCCGCCAAGCACATCCCCGGCATAGCCCTGAGCGCCAGACAGGAGCGGGCTGCCCTGCATCCCTCGCTTGGTGATCGCGTCGATGGCCGAGGTCTGCCCCGGCGTCATGTTCGCGACCCAGTCACCGCCGTACGGGGTCAGCCGGCGGTTCTGAAGCGCCCAGTTCGTGACTGCGTCAGCGCGACGCGCGGCCTCGCTCGGCTTGGGAGCTTTGGGCGCGCTACCGAAAAGGCCCATCACTCACCCGCCTTCAGCCTGAAGAGCGTCCATTTCTTCTCCGCCCCATAATCGGCGAGGACCGGCCCGAACCCCTCCCTCGCCAGCAGCTCGACTTCCGGCAGCCCGCGCCGGGCCGCGTCGGCGAGCACGTCGTTCAGCAAGTGCACCCAATCCTCGAAGCTGTCGCCGGCGAGGTAGGGGATCTGCATTACCGAGCCTCGCTCGTAGCGGACTTCCTGCGTGATCATCGCGCCGACAGCCTCCGTGCCGCAGTAGGCGAGCCACAGAGCGGCGCGGAGCGGTCCGGAGTCACCAAGCAGCACCCGCGCGTAGATGTCCTCCAGAAAGGCGTCTCCTGTGGCGCAGCGGCTGTTGTGAGCGCGCAGGACGAACGGTCTGGCGATGGCCCACGCGTCGTGGACCTCGTGCGCCGGCACTCGCACTGCCGTGTATGGATCACGCTGTAAAGACGAAGTACCCAAGAACCTGCCCCGCCTGTGAGCCATGCTCGATGGTGAAAAAGCCGTCGCCCGGCACCGGCCTGCCCAGCGCCGCGCCGGCAGACAGCGGCGTCAGGAACACCAGCGACAGCGGCCCGACCCGCGGGTCCTGCACGATGGTGGCGGTCCCGCTGCCGAGCGTGACCTGCCCGCCGGAGAAGCGGACCGAGAAGTCGTTCAGCGCCTCGGCGATCTGCCGCGGCGGTGCGGTCGGAGCAACGACGCTCATGCCAGCCCCCCCTTGCGCGGAGTGGCGGCGATGCCGATGGCGTGGCGGAACCCCGCCGGGATCTTCAGGCGCATCCGGGTGTAGACGCCGCGCTCGCGGACCGGCGCAAAGCCGATCCGGTTCAGCTTCGTGTCCGGCCCCCAGAACACCTCCTCGGCAACGGACGAGCGCACGCCGACGCTGACCGTGGTGCCGGCGGAGGCGTCGTCCACCACCGGGCGCGGGTCTGTCCACTCGGCCACGTACGGCTCGAACGGGGCGACCTCCTGCGTCTCCAAGAGCGCCGGCAGCCCCGCGCCGGTGAGGAAGAACATCTTGCCGGCGCTGTCGAACATCGTCAGGGTGCGGTCGCCGCCCAGGAAGGACGGCGAGTCCCACACGTAGCTGGCCCACGGCTCCTGATCGAGCGGACGGGACGCCCACGGTTCCTCGTCCCACGAGATGCCGGGCGAAGCCGTTTCCAGAACCAGCGAAGCGCCCAGGTCGATCTCAGTGAAGCGCCCGTCGTTGACCGAGTAGGCGATCAGCTTGTTCGGCTTTGGCGACCCGTCCAGCGGCAGCGCCCACATCACCACGGCGAGGCCGGGGATGGTGGCCGACTTGATCGTGTCCACCGCGCCAGTGTTCATCCGTCTGGCGATGGCGCGGTTCACCTTGCCGTGGCCGATGGGTGTGGCCTGCTGCCCATCGAAGGCGTAGAAGCCGTCGCGGTCGATGAAGTAGGTCATGCGGCCATCGTCGATGACCGCGCCGGCCGCGATGGGGCCCCGCCCGCGCTCGACGCGCTCGATGTCGAAGATCTTCGGCGCGGACCCGAGGTAGCGCATCCGGTAGATGGCCCGCTCGGACCAGATGATGCCGACCTCGCCGCCGATCACCGCCCGGATCGCACCGTCACCCGCTTGGGGCAGGGAGCCGCTGTAGCCGGCAAACGTGGACAGGTTCGGAGCCCAGTTCTCAAGGTTCGGGATCTGGATGATCTGCGGCCACCACACGCGGTTCGGCTGCTCGCCGTCCTGATCGTCGAAGGTGTGCGCCAGGACCGGGATGCCGTAGATCAGCGCGATGTGGTAGGCGCGCGGCCTGCGTGCGCTCGACGGCGGGATCATGTCGGCGAAGGCCGGGCCACCGACCTCATTCACCTGGATCGGCACGGAAGGACCGCCGACGGCGATGACCTTGGTGCCGTACTGAACGAATTCCCAGCCGGCATCGCCAAGCGCGTACCCGCCCGGCTTCGACACGTTGGTCCAGCCGGAGGTGTCGCCGCTGCGAACGTAAATCGCAGTCTGCGTGCCGACGTAGGTGAAGGTCGCCCCGCCCGGCACGGACGCGGTGATGCCGCCGCGGGACTCCCCGGGCAGGGCAATGCCGGCGTCCACCGGCGAGGGGAACGGGCCGTATCCTCCGCCCGCCATCGGCAAGACATTCCTCGCCTGCACCATGCCGCCAGCGATGGGCGCTTGGTCGGGGAGCCATTCGGCGAAGGGCTCTACAGGAATGGCCTGATCTCCTGGGGCGGCTGCCGGCGGCGCGTCTCGGCGGCAAGGTCGGCGCGGGCGGAAACAGCGTTGGCCTGGGCGATGGCGGCGTTCTCCTGATCGTGCAGCATGGAATAAAACACCCTCGCCTTGGCGGCCTCGCGGATCAGCTCGAACGCAAACTGGAGCCATGCGTTCGAGTCATCGTCCGCAACGAGGGGCTCGTACGAACGGACGCCCCACAGCCTGATCGTGTAAACCTTGTCCGGGATCGGATAGAGCCGGTACTGGTTGGCGAAAAGCGCGAAATGCGTTGGCATAGCCCGTTCGCCCGGCTCCCAGCCTTCCATGGTGTCGTTCGAGATCGACCGCAGCTTCCGGCGCGGCGTGGCGATGCTCACGGTGAGCCCGGCCACATACTCCGCTGGCAGCGCGTAGAATTCCTGCCCCGCCTCCGTCTCGCGCTCCCACAGTTGCTGGTTGAACCAGAATGCATCCTGCTGGTGCGCCTTGATCGCCTCGTTGATGTGGAGGCGGATCTGCGTGACCTCATCGGCCTTCAGATCCGCCGCCCGATCAACGAACCTCGTCTCCGAAGCGATAACATCCTGGAGGCGAAGGAAGGTCGTCATGCTAGAGGGTCGGCCCCTCTTCCACGTAGACGATGACCAGTCGGGCCGCGCCGGTGCTGGCGGCGGTGCCGGATTGGGTGTACTTGACCTTGACCTCCTGATCCGCCGTGAACCTCAGGGCCAGCGCCGCCGCCGAGGTGTAGACACCGGCGGTGCCCTCGGTGACGGACGACCCGGAGGTCGAAGCGTCGAAGATCTCGTTCAGGTTGGCCCCGTAGCCGACCGTCACGACGTTCGTGGTGCCGCCGTTGAACACCGTATCCACGATGACGGCGGCGTAGGTGATCGTCGCCCCCTTCGGGATGATGACGCCGGTCGATACCCCGGACGCGATGCCGCTGGTGTTGTAGGCGAAGCTCGCCGACACGCATTTCGGCATCGGCAGGTGGTGACGGAGGGCCTTGGACCCGGTGACGCCAGTAGGCATTCTCAGCCCTCCTTAAGCGTGCGCTTTTGCATACGTCGAGATGACGATGCAGCCGCGATCGGTGGAGTTGAAGACGTCCTTCTTGACGCCCCACAGGAGCTTCGCGGCGACGTACCGCTTGTCGTCGTAGTCCCGCATGGACTCGACCCACTTCCAGGCCCCGCCGCCGTACTGGCGGCCCCAGGCGATGGACAGCGCGTTCTGCCCGAGGAAAACGGCCCTGCGGGTGTCGGCAACGGCAGCGCCCGTGCTGCTGTTGACGCCCTGCGTGACCCACTGGCTCGGCACGAAGATCGTGTCGTTGTACTCGCCGGCGGCGAACTCGTAGAGCGGGTTGCTGGCCGACCGGGCCAGGGCGGCGCGCTGGATCGCTTCCCAGCGGTCGTCGTCGCGGAGGTCGGTGAGTTGCTCGGGCGACAGGATGCAGACGTACTTGCGGCCATCTCCGGGCTCGATGCGGAACGCCGAGCTCTCCTCCTTGAAGGCCCGCTCCCGCGCGAAGTCGATGAGCTGCAGGGTGAACTTGTCCCCGGAGCCGAGGCCCTCGTCAGTGGAAGCGGAGCCGGCCCGCAGGATGCGCGTGCTGGACGTGGGGGCGACCACGGTGTTGTGGCCACGCCGGGTGACGTGCAGCGCGTTCGCCGGAGTGAAGCCGCAGGCGTGGTTCATGATCGCCTGTTCGAGACGCCGCGCGCCCCATTCGGAGATCGCGTCCTTCGCCTCCTCGCGGAGGTCGTCCCACGGGTAGCGCTCCTCGGAAATCTCGTCGCCGACGAATACCGCGTGCCGGCTGAGGTTGATCACCATCGACGCCTGATGGATGGTCAGGTCTTCCTCGAAGCCCTCCAGGGTTTCGGACCCGACCTTGCCTTCGCCGTCGATGGGCGCGCGCAGGTTGTAGTAAACCGTGTCGCCCTTCTTGCGACCCTTCGCCGACCGCTCCGAGATGATCGCGGAGTTGCCGCCGATGTACGGCTTCATGATGGTTTTGGCGAGAACAGCAGCCTGAAGCTGCGTCTCCCAAATCTTGACGCTGTTCGCGTCGGTCGTGGGGAAATAGTCGGCCACAGCCGTTGGTCTCCACCGTTTGCCGACCTCGCTTAACGGGGAGAGGCCACAACCCTGGGACCAACGATGCAGCTCGTTGTCAGCGGGACCGCCGATATCGCTCGGCGTCAGCGCACTAAGGAAATACCCTAGTGGGGGTCGCTATTCAACACCTTATTTGCGCAGTTTGCGTACCGCGCCTGAGGCAAACGCCTCCTCGACCGTGATGCCGCCCAGCTCGGCGATCTTCTGCGCTCGCCCGGCCTTGCCGGAGTTGAACAGCTTCACCGCCTCCATCTGGGTCAGGCCGCCGGCAGACGCGCCAGCGCCGCCGATACCGCGCGCGGCTTCCGCCTTCACCCGCTTCTGCTGCGCGACCTCCTGCTTCTGCCGTTCCGCCTGCGGCACGTAGCCGGCGGCGATGGCCGTCTTCCAGACGTACTCGCCGTAGCCCATGCCGGCCTTCTCCGCGGCTTGGTGCATGTCGCGCTCCAGCCCGCCGATGATCACCCGCACCGTCTCCGGCGGGTAGATCTTCTCCAACTGGTCAGCGATGGGCTTGGCAAGGTAGTCGCCGGCCTCCACGAGGTCCGGGGCCACGCTCGCCTTGAACGCTTGGTAGTCCTCGACGACCTTGGAGACGTACTGCTGCTCCTGCAGGGCCGCGGCCTCGCGCTCGGCACGCCGCTCGCGCTCCTTGCGGGTTTCCTGCGTCTCTGTCAGCAGGTGGTTGATCACCCGCCCGAAAAACTCGCCGTCGCTCTCGCCCGGCTTCGGCGTCAGGTCTTCTGGAGCCGCCCCAGGCGTGGCAGCGGCGCGCTGCTGGACCTTGCCCAGCAGCTCCAGCATCTGCTTGTTCTGCTCCAGCAGCGCCTTGCGCTCGGCTCGCAGCTCAGCGACGACGTGCAGCGGAACGGTCGTCGGCTGCTCCGGCTTCGGCTCCGGTGCCGGCGCGGGCACCTCGGCAGCCGGCGGCGGGGACTCTTCCTCTTCGTCCTCCTCGTCCGGGCTGTCGTAGAGG